>NZ_FNAM01000014.1 GCF_900101845.1 Sporomusa acidovorans
CGTTCTTTGGCAATCGACTTAAAGTGGGCAATGGGATCATCATATGATTTTTTCAGATCATCAAGGTAGCCCAATTTTTCAATGGTTTTTTGCTTAACCTTGCCGTCGGCGCGATAACCTTGGACGAAGGACAAATATATTTTGCCGTTGCTAATGCTTTGCTTGAGAAACATGTCAAACACCTCCACTTCCTTATATTATACCATAATCCACGATAATCCACAACATTAAAATCCAAAAATATTGACACAAAAATAGCCCGAAATATCTGGGCTAGAGAGGTGCTTTTTAGCTATTCAATTGCAAAACTACGGAGACCAGCCAATCGACGAGTAGTATTTGTTGAACGCACAAAGATTTTCATGAAACGGACAAAAAGATAAAAAATTCAATTTAATTGACAAAAAATATTGATGGTGTTATATTATTCAACAATAGAATATCTTAAATGCAATGATCAGAACTAAAAAAGTGAAATCTTTTTCCTACAGAGAGCCGTCGAGAGGTGGAAGACGGTGGAAAAAATTCATATTCTCTCCTCTGTGAGCAGCATGCTGAAAGGTAAGTAGGCAGGAGCCGGTTTTCTACCGTTAAAAGGAAGCATATTAGCTATTTCTGATATGACAGAGGCGGCTGAGTAATCAGCAAATGAAGTGGTAACGCGGAGAATCATTCTTCGTCTTCGACACGGTAATACGTGAAGAAGATGAAGAATTTTTTATTTTGTTCAAACTATATATTCCGTAAATTAAAGAATTTCGCAGGCGCAGGCGGATGGTGTATTGACAACGCTCCACCACTGGCGTTTGACTTCCGCTTTTGCCAACACCCCACCCGCCTGCAAAAATCTTTAGCACGTTGTATATATTTTAAGCACTGCTGCCATGCTGTTCCATGATCGCGACATGAGAAGGTAGGGCGCAGCCATAAAAAAGAAAGGAAGTTTCTGCTATTATGACAGGTTTAACATTATTGGGGATTGCATTAGTTGTTTGCGCAGCCGGCTATTTCATCTATGGCCGCTGGCTGACCAAAATATGGGGGATTGACCCTCAGGCCACAACACCGGCTTATCGTTTTGAAGATGGCAATGATTATGTTCCGTCTTCTAAGTTTACTGTTTTTGCTCATCAATTCTCTTCTATTACCGGTGCGGGCCCGGTAACCGGTCCGATTATCGCCGCCATGTTCGGCTGGCTGCCGGTCATGCTGTGGTTAATGGTTGGCGGCATTTTTTTTGGGGCTGTGCAGGATTTTACGGCCTTATATGCTTCGGTTAAAGATGAAGGCAAGTCGGTGGGGATGCTGATCGAAAAATACATCGGCAAAACCGGCAAAAGGATGTTTCTGCTCTTTTCCTGGCTGTTTACCTTATTGGTTATCGCTGCTTTTGCCGATATTGTGGCCAGCACATTTAATGGTTTTGCTGCCAATGGCACACTTGCCACACCCAATGCGGCAGCCGCCTCTATTTCTATGTTGTATATTGTTGTAGCTATTTTTTTCGGTTGGTTCTTAAAAAATCATCCGCTCTCCGAAAAGACTAAACTGGCAGTAGGGATTATCCTGATTCTCGGCATGCTGACGGCAGGAATTGCTTATCCGCTTTATTTTGATAAAACTACCTGGATTTATGTTGTTTTTGCTTATATGTTTATGGCGGCCATTTTGCCAATGTGGCTCTTAATGGAGCCGCGCGATTATTTAAGCTCGTTTTTACTGCTGGGGATGATCGCCAGTGGCGTTATTGGCGTTGTTTTTACCAATCCTACGATTGAGCTTCCTGCTTTTGTCGGGTTTGAGGTGAATGGCAAACCCTTGTTTCCGATTCTGTTTATAACCATCGCGTGCGGCGCCGTTTCCGGATTCCACAGCTTGGTATCTTCCGGCACTTCTTCTAAAACGATTTCCAATGAAAAAGATATGCTGTTTGTGGGCTACGGTTCTATGATGGTCGAGACCGTATTAGCAGTTGTTTCCTTGGTTGTGGTCGGCGCGGCCGCTACCGGCGGTGTCATGCCGAAGGGTACGCCTTTTCAGATATTCTCGGGTTCGGTGGCTAACTTTTTGTCCATGTTCGGTTTATCCCGTCATGTAGCAACCTGTGTAATTACTATGTGCGTTTCGGCCCTGGCTTTGACTACTCTGGATTCTGTCGGCCGGATTGGGCGGATGTGCTTTCAGGAGCTGTTTACCGATGCCACAACCGATCCGGCAAAAATGTCTCCTGTGCAGCGGGTGTTAACCAATAAGTATTTTGCGACGTTAATTACGCTGTTTTTTGGTTATTTGCTTTGCCTCGGCGGTTATATGAATGTTTGGCCGTTATTTGGCGCCGCTAATCAACTGTGCTCAGCCTTGGTTTTGATTGCGTTGGCTGTTTTCCTGAAAGTCACAGGGCGTCAGGGGAAAATGCTCTATATCCCGATGGGCTTCATGTTTGTCGTTACCCTGATTGCTTTGCTTATGTCAATTTACGGTATTGTCAATAAGATCATCTATACCGGCGGATTCTCTTTCCTGACAGATGGACTGCAGTTAGTGGTGGCTATCGCGCTGATTACGCTGGCACTTCTGATTGCGTCCAACAGTGTTAGAAAACTATTTGACTCCTGTGACGGAACACCTGCCCAGGCGGAAAAATTATAGAAGTAACTAAAGTAAGCCGTCCCGGCAAATAGTTTGTCGGGCGGCTTCTTTGTTTTGAGAAAGAACTGTGCATTTTTAAATGATGAACCTGTAACGATAGGATTCTTATATATAAGACAACAATCTTCATTTTTTTTAAAATTTCGATAGAAAGTGATTTAAAAAGATGATATATTTATCGGAGTGGTGCTAAAAAGAAAGGAAATCGATACGATTTTCATTTTATTTTCATAATAGGATGTTATAATAAACTGTTTTACAATTGGATGTTTTTGATTACATAGTATGAGGAGTAGTGCGATGAGGTTGAATAAGCAGTTTTTCGGCCGGTTTTCCGCGGCTGCTGCCCTGGGGGCAGTATGGTTCATTATCGATATGCTGCTGCGGGGACGGCTGGCCATGTTCTCACATAATCAGATTATGGCGACACCTTGGGAAATGATTAAGGTCTTTACGATTGGCGGCATCTATGATATCGCAGTTATCGGCCAGGCCTTACTGCCCTTGCTCATTTTTCTAGCGTTGGTTCCACGTCGCTTTTTTGCCGGTGCCGGCAATAAGGTTGTAGTGACCGGCCTGATTTGGCTGGCAACAGCAATCATACTGTTATTAACGGTCACAGAGTACTATTTTTGGGATGAGTTCCAGGCCCGGTTCAATTTTATTGCTGTTGATTATCTTGTTTATACGCAAGAGGTCGCGGGCATGATTTCAGAGGGGTATCCGCTTAAAAAGCTATTTATTGGGATTGGCCTGGGAGCCAGTATTCTGACTTATATTATCAGAAGAAAAGGTATATGTTGGAATACGACACTTTCCTTCAAACGGCGGCTGGGGATAGTAGCCGCAACGCTGTTATTTCCGGTTATTGTATTTTTCTCACTTAGCGGCAACCTGAAGAACGTCAGTAGCAATATTATCAATAACGAATTGGCCGGTAACGGCATCTATGAATTTTTGTCGGCTTTCCGCAACAACGAACTTGATTATGTCCGCTATTATAAGACCATTTCGAATGATGAGCTTATGCCGGAGCTTAGACAGCTTTTGCAGGAAGCCAACAGTCAATATGAAAGCAACGATCCGGCCGATTTCACGAAAATAATCACAACTGCCGGTCCGGAAAAGCATCCGAATATTGTTTTTATAACCGTGGAAAGTCTCAGCTCTGATTATCTTGGAGTGTTTGGCAATACCAAGGGGCTGACGCCTAATTTGGATAAACTGGCTCAGGAATCCCTGTTTTTTACGAATGTATATGCTACCGGAACCAGAACGGTACGGGGCTTGGAGGCCCTTACGCTGTCGATTCCGCCGACTCCCGGACAATCGATTGTGCGGCGTCCTGATAATGATGATTTGTTTACGTTAGGTTCGGTTCTAAACAGCCGCAATTATAAAAGCTGGTTTATTTACGGCGGCTATGGGTATTTTGATAATATGAATGATTTTTATCAAAAAAATAATTACCAGGTTCTTGACCGTACCAGCATTCCTAAAGAAAAAATTATGACGGAAACAATATGGGGAGTGGCGGATGAGGTTATTTTCGGCGAGGCGGTCGAAAATCTTGATCAGGCGTATGCCAAGGGTGAAAAAGTATTTCAAATGATTATGACTACTTCGAATCACCGGCCCTATATTTACCCGGACGGGAGGATTGACAAACCTTCACCTAATCGTGACGGGGCCGTTAAGTACACGGACTGGGCGATTGGCAATTTTTTGGCAGAAGCCAAGAAACACCCCTGGTTTAATGATACCGTATTTGTCATTGTTGCCGACCACCAGGCTTCGAGCGCCGGCAAAACCGAAGTCCCGATCAAAAAATATCACATTCCGCTCTTTGTCTATGCGCCTAATTTGATTGCTCCGGGGCGGGTTGACCGGTTAATGAGCCAAATGGATGTTGCGCCAACTCTTTTGGGATTACTCAATTTCTCCTATACCTCAAAATTTATGGGTTATGATATAATGAAACTGCCGGCCGGCCGGGAACGTATTTTTATTAGCACCTATCAGAATATTGCTTATGCCAAGGGCGATCATCTGGTTATTTTAAAACCTAAAAATCAGGTTTCTTTTTATCAAATTAACTATCAGACAGGGGAATATCAGGAGCAGTCTCCAGACCCTGAGCTGCTCAAAGAGGCTATAACCTGGTACCAGGGGGCCAGCATGTTGTATAAAGAAGGCAAGTACCATTCGCTCCCCTGAGAGGCAGCTCACAGGTGGCCTTTTGGCTTGGGTGCTGCACATAAGGAGTGATGCCAATGACTTTTTTTCGGCAATACCGCGCTATTTTGGTGACGCTGGTGCTGTTTATTTTAAATCTGCTTATTATCCAATATACGAATTTTGATTTGTTTGTGCAGGACTATGCTTTTAATTTTCAGACCGGCAAATGGTTGTTGGAGGACGTTCATACCCACTATGGCTGGTTGTTGTATACCGGTATTAAAGTGCTCCTGACACTGTTTGCAATAACGCTTATCGTTCTGCTTGCCTTATCTTACAAAGCTTCATTTGCTTATCTGCAACGCTATCGCCGGCCTTTGGCCTGTGTAATTATCAGCATGATGTTTTGTCCACTCATTGTCAGTACGGGAAAACAGGTAACCAATGTGTATTGTCCGTATCAAATTGAACGCTATGGCGGTAAAATGCCTTATGTTAAGCCTTTATCTCCCTATCCTGCCGATTTTAAACAGGAGAAAAGGGGGCAGGGGTTCCCGGCCGGTCATGCTGCCGGCGGATTTGCCCTTTTTTCCTTGTTTTTTGTGTCCAGGCAGCTAAGGACCCGGCTTTTGCTGGGAGGTACCGGTTTGTCTGTCGGCATCTTTATGGCGGTATATCAAATTTTGCGTGGGCAGCATTATATTGGTGATACGCTGGTAACGGTGCTGGGATGTTTGCTGTTTAATTTAGTGCTCTTTCGCCTATTGCCGGCAGAGCAGCCAGTCATGACAGCCGGCGGGAAAGCGGCCGGCTATCGCGGATAAGATAGCTTCTTAACGAAATAAGGGCAAGATCAACTTTCAAAATTGATCTTGCCCTTATTTATGTATATGTGATTGATTAAATTTCAAATTGCCGAATGGTATTTTGAAGATCTTGCGCCATTTTGGCGAGGGCCTGACTTGAGGAAGCGATTTCTTCCATGGAGGCTGATTGTTCTTCGGTAGCCGCCGAAACGGTCTGCGCTTCCGCAACAGCAGATTTGCTGAATTCATCAATTTTTTGCACGGCAGTAACGATGGTCTGGCTAACGCCGGACATTTGTTCAATGGCGGCCGATATTTCTTTTACCTGGCTGGATACAGCGGTGACCATGGCGGCAATTTCGCTAAAGGTTTGCCCGGCAGTATTGACGGCGTCGGTTCCCGCCTGCACTTCGCGGGTACCTTCATTCATGGCGATCACGGCCTTATCCGTATCGGCTTTAATCTCTGTGATCAGCGTGCCGATTTGCTTGGCGGCTTCCTGAGACTGTTCGGCTAATTTCCGTACTTCTTCCGCCACAACGGCAAAGCCTCTTCCCTGTTCACCGGCCCGGGCGGCCTCAATCGCAGCATTCAGCGCCAACAGGTTTGTCTGGCCGGCGATGCCGGAAATGGTGTCGATAATCTGGCCGATTTCTTTGGAACGCTCGCCAAGTTTGGCAACAACGGTGGCGGAAGTATTGACTGTCTGTTCAATTTGATTCATTTGATTAACCGCCTGGTCAACCGACTTTTTGCCATCCTGTGCTTTGCCTGCAGCCATAGCGGACTGGGAGGACACCTGGGTCGCATTGGCGGCAATATTGCCAATGCTCGCCGCCATATCTTCAACCATGGTGCAGGTATCGCCGGCCGCGGCCCTTTGCTGTTCCGCGCCGCTGGTAACGTTGACAATCGAGGAAGCTACTTGGTTGGCCGCCTGCGCGGACTGGTCGGCATTTGCCGTAAACTGCTGGGAGGAAGCCGCAATCTGTTCTGCCGACTGGGCGACTTGGGTGATCAGCTTGCGGAAATTCGCATTCATATGGTTAAACGCGGCTGCCAGGCTGCCGATTTCATCTTTGCGTCCGGCAACATTATCATGAACAGCGACGGTTAATTTACCAGCTGCCATTTCATGCACGATTTGCTGCGTGTGGGCCAGGGGATTAATTAACGAACGAACTAACAATAAGGTAAAGCCGCACGCGATAAGTAATGAAATTATGCCGATGATTCCCTGCGTTCTCATTGCCTGGCTTACATCACTTTCATATTGGTGCTGCCGTTTGACGACCTCCGCATCAATGGCGTCATACCAGGCGCCTGTTCCGACTGTCCAACGATAAGGTTCAAAGAATTTGATATAGCCCCGTTTGGGCAGAGGATCGTTTTGACCCGGTTTCGGGAACCAATAATCGCTGAATCCGCCGCCGCCGTTTGCTTTGGCCGCGTTAAACAGATCCTGCAATACCAGATTGCCCTTAGCATCCTTAAAGTCCCAACGTGATTTGCCTTCAAAGTTTTTATTGCCTAGCAAGACTAAATTAAAGCCCTCGTACGTATCAATCCACAAATAATTGCCATTGTCATACCTGATTTCACGAACAATATCGGTCGCCTTTTTCTTAGCCTCCTGTTCGGTTAAGAGCCCCTTTTGCTGCTCTTTATAGATGGAGTCGATGATACTGACTGCGCCTTCGACCTGCAGCTTCAGACTTCTTTCAAACTGTTCCATCATAGTTTGGCGCATGACGGCTATGTTGGCTGCCGCATCCATTTTCATGCGGTATAAATTATACCCAACCAAAACAGTTACTACGAAAAAGCAGATCGAGCATATGGCCACAACTACTTTTGTACGTAGGCTATTCATTGATACACCTCCATGAATTGATGTTTTTTACATTATTTCTACAATATTCTGTATTTTCCCTTTATTTTTGTAACTTTTTGTTTTTTACAGAATAAATATTACTATTCTGTAACTAACTATTTTATGTAAAAAAGAAGAAAATCATCCGTGATATCATAAAAGGCTATTAAAAAAGCAGGCAAGGGAGGCTATAAGTCTCTCCTGCCTGTTTTTTGGCTGGCATTTTACATTTATTTTTCTGACATGTACGGATAATTGACGACTGTGCGGGGAACCAGTGTTTCCTTAATGGCGCGCTGGCTGATCCAACGATTGAGGTTAACGGCACTGCCGGCCTTATCATTGGTGCCGGACGCGCGGCTGCCGCCGAATGGTTGTTGGCCAACAACCGCACCGGTCGGTTTATCATTGATGTAGAAGTTGCCGGCGGCATGATCAAGTGCTTTGGCAATTTTGATGATGGCGGCTCTGTCCTGAGCGAATACGGCGCCGGTCAGCCCATAGACGGTTGCCGTGTCGCAAAGTTTTAATGTTTCATCCAATTGATCATCCGGGTATACATAAATGGTCATTACCGGTCCGAAGATTTCTTCCACCATCGTTTTGAAGGTGGGTTTTTTCGCCAGGATTACAGTAGGTTCTACAAAGTAGCCCACGCTGTCATCGCATTTACCGCCAATGATGATTTCGGCGTCAGCGGACTGCCGGGCATAATCAAGATAGCTTTTGATATTATTGAAGGATTTCTGGTCGATAACGGCATTCATCAAGTTGGTGAAGTCACGGACGTCGCCCATCTTAATTTTGCTGATTTCTTCTGTCAGGCGTCCTTTAAGCTTACCCCAGAGACTTTCCGGAATGTAAGCGCGGGATGCTGCCGAACATTTTTGTCCCTGGTACTCGAAAGCGCCAAGCACAATTGCGCAGGTCAGGGCTTCGATGTCTGCGGATTCATGCGCAAAAATAAAGTCTTTACCGCCGGTTTCGCCAACAAGCCGCGGGTAGGAAACATACTTACTGATATTTTCGCCGACTTGTTTCCAAATGCCATTGAATACGCCGGTAGAGCCGGTAAAGTGGAATCCGGCCATCTGCGGATGGCTGACAACAACTTTGCCGAAATCACTGCCTTTGCAGGGAACAAAGTTGATAACTCCGGCCGGCAGGCCGGCTTCTATCAGGATTTGCATGAAGTAGTAATTGGACAATACGGCAGTTGAGGAAGGTTTCCATAATACGGTGTTGCCAACCATTGCCGGGGCTGTGGGCAGGTTACCGCCAATCGAGGTAAAGTTGAACGGCGTGATGGCGGCAACGAAACCATCCAGCGGACGATACTCTACACGGTTCCAGACACCATCGGTGTTATTGGGCTGCTGTTTGTAAATTTCCTGGACATAGTACGGGTTAAACCGCAGAAAATCCGCTAATTCGCAGATAATGTCAATTTCCGCCTGAAATGGATTTTTGCTTTGTCCAAGCATACAGGAAGCCGCTAAGTTTGCCCTGTATTTTCCTGTCAACAAATCGGCAGCTTTTAAGAAGATGGTAGCACGATGTTCCCAGGGCATGTTTTCCCATTCTTTTTTGGCGGCTTCAGCGGCTTCAATCGCCATAAGCAGCTCTTTCTCGCCGGCTATATAATATTCACCAAGTATCTTTTGGTGATCATGCGGGCAAATGATCTTTCCTTTATTCGCAGTACGGATTTCCTTGCCGCCGATAATAAGCGGCACTTCTACCGGATTCGCTAGTTGTCTGTCCAGCTCCGCCTTTAAGGCAGCCCGTTCCGGTGATCCCGGCATATAGCCTTTTACAGGTTCATTTTCGGGAAACTTAATTTGATAATAGCCATTGCTCATGTTGATTATTCCTCCTTGTAACTTTTTTACCATCCGAGTTTGGTCATAAACAGTTTATGTTTATAGTTTGAGAACAACTATACCTTTTTTTCGGTAACTCATTTGTTTAGGCATAGCGATTTTTCTTAATTACACTATAAATGAGTTACGGTGAAATGACAAACGGGATTTTTTTTAGTGTTATATCAAAAAAACTGATACATCGCGGATGAGTGGTTTTTATTGCCTAGCAGCATTCTTAGTGCATGGGTATTATGGCGGGTATATATAAATTGAATTATTTAATAGAAAGCTTCAAATCTTTTGATGCTTCCCTATGGCAGGACTTTGTATTTTCATGGTAAATAAGTTAGGTGTATATACTAATATCTTTACAGAGAGGATGAACATAGTGGACTATAAATTCCTTTTAGAATCTATGCTGGAACATTTGGACGAAGGAATTATAGTGGTGGACAGAAATGCAAAGGTAACTTTTTATAATGAGCCGGCAACAAGTATAGCAGGTATTACCCAACAGAAGGCTATTGGTAAAAATATATTAGAGATCTTTCCCGATCTATCACCGGAAACCAGTACTTTTTACCAGGTACTGAGAAATAAGCAGCCGATTATTGATCATGTTCAGTCGTATATGAATTATCAGGGGCGGAGAGTGTCCACCCTGACCTCAACGATCCCTCTGATCGAACAGGGGGAGATCATCGGTGCCCTTGAGATTTATCGGGATTTAACCCAAGTCAAAGAACTATCGGAAAAAATTATAAATTTGCAGTCAGAGTTATTTAAGAAAAAAAGCAATGAGAAGCCCTATCGAGGCAATGGTGTCGTGTATACGTTTGATGACATTATCGGCAATAGTACCGCAATTAGGAGAATAAAAGAACAAGCCAGGAAAATTGTGGACAGCAGTTCTCCCGTATTAGTGTACGGAGAAACCGGGACAGGCAAAGAAGTTCTGGTGCAGGCTATTCATAGTGCAAGCAGCAAGCGGAGAAATAAGCCTTTTATTGCGCAAAATTGTGCCGCGCTGCCGACTACGCTGTTGGACAGTATCCTGTTTGGCACGACAGCAGGGAGTTTTACCGGCGCGAAGGATAGACCGGGACTGTTTGAACTTGCCGACGGGGGCACGCTTTTTCTAGATGAAATTAACTCCATGGATATGGAATTGCAAGGCAAGTTGCTGCGCGTTCTGCAGGACGGCATTGTTCGGCGGGTCGGCGGCATTAGCACGGTGCATGTCGATGTAAGAATCATAGCCTGCACCAATGAGCACCCTGCCGCAATTGTCGAGAAGCATATTTTACGGAGAGATTTGTATTATCGGTTGAACGTTATCGCCTTGAACCTTCCGCCGCTCCGGGAAAGAAAAGAGGATATTGCGCCGCTTACCGCTTTCTTCATTAACCTCTATAATGAAAAAGTGCAGAAAAACGTGGAAACAATTACGCCGGCTGCTTTAAATGTTTTACAGACGTATCCCTGGCCGGGCAACATCCGGGAGTTGAAATGTACAATTGAGAGTATGATGAACTTTGTTGAGGGCAACAGACTGGATATCCAGGATATCCCTGCCCATATTATTCATTCTGCCGACATAGCCCAACCAAAAGCGGAGGATACGTCGGAAGGTCTGCCGGTTGCCTCGCTGGTGGAAAATCTAAATGCGTATGAGAAAAAATTAATTCGCAAGGCTATCAGGCAGGCTAACGGCAATGGCGCCAAAGCGGCACGAATACTGAATATTCCACGTCAAACCCTGCATAACAAAATCAAGAAGTATAATATTGATTGGCAGGTTGTCGTAAATAATAATTTTTCGTAATTTGTTATTAATGCAAAACGTCCCATAAACGGTACATTGCCGTAAGACAATGTACCGTTTATGGGACGTTTTAAAAATTTTCTTAATATAACAAATGGTCAGAAAAGCACGGGCTTGCTGGATTTGTTGCGAGTAAGCAATATTTGGCAGGTTTTTTGCAATATAGTATGGCAAACAGGTTAAACCAAGTAACAATTTTATATGTAAACAATAAGGTACGATTAGTGGGTGATTATTTGGCTACAGGTATGGTGTTCAATGTTCAAAAGTATTCCATTCATGATGGTCCGGGTATCCGCACCACGATTTTTTTTAAAGGCTGTCCGTTAGCCTGTTGGTGGTGCCACAACCCTGAAAGTCTGGCGGCAAAACAGGAAATCGTTTATTGGCAGGATAAATGTATTGGCTGTGGAGACTGTGTAAAAAGTTGTCCGCATGCGGCAATTGCATTTTCCGGTCATGGTTTAACCAGAAATCCGGAAAAATGCACTTTGTGTGAAAGTTGTGTGGACGCCTGCCCTACCGGTGCAATGGAGAGAGTTGGACAGATAAGAACCGCAGACGATGTTATGCAGGAAATCGAGAAAGACAGCATTTTTTATGAAGAATCCGGCGGCGGGGTTACGTTTTCAGGTGGGGAAGCCTTACGGCAGATAGAATTTCTGGAAGCGTTACTTGTGGCATGTAAAGCCAGGCGGATTCATACAGCTCTGGATACATCCGGTTACGCATCCTGGGATTCCCTGGCGCGGATAGCGGGCAATGTAGATTTGTTTCTCTATGATATTAAGCTTATGGACGAAGTAAAGCATAGAAAATACACAGGGGTATCCAATCAATTAATCTTGGAGAATCTTAAAAAGCTTGCAGCCACCCAGAGTAACATCTGGATTCGTGTGCCTGTTATCCCGGGCATTAATGACGATGAGGACAACCTGAAAAGCATGGGTGAGTTGCTAACGTCGCTGAACCTGCGGGATGTTTATCTATTGCCTTATCACAATATTGCTATGGGCAAATATGACAGGCT
Source organism: Sporomusa acidovorans (assembly GCF_900101845.1). Classification (GTDB taxonomy): domain Bacteria; phylum Bacillota; class Negativicutes; order Sporomusales; family Sporomusaceae; genus Sporomusa; species Sporomusa acidovorans. The sequence continues at coordinate 12,227 of NZ_FNAM01000014.1, forward strand.
GGGGAAACCGTATCCGTTAGCTGATCTGCCATCGCTTGCCGATCAACAAATGGATGCCGTTACACAAATCCTGAAAGCATTTGGCTTACATATAAATATAGGAGGATGATAACAAAATGACGACAGGGATTAATGTTAACGACAGAATCGCAAAATTAAGGGAGCAGAGCCTGAATACGGTTCCGCGCTTATCCATTGAAAGAGCTAGGTTGGTAACAGAAGCGTATCAAAAACATGCCGGCAAGGTTTCTGTGCCGGTGCTAAGGGCGCTAACGTTCAAGCATCTGATGGAAAACAAGACGATCTGCATCAATGAGGGGGAGTTGATTGTCGGGGAGCGGGGAACCGGTCCGCAGGAGACACCGACGTATCCGGAATTATGCTGTCATACGGTTGAAGATTTTGATGTTATCGATAAACGCGATAAAATTTTTTTTCGCGTCGATGAGGAAACCAAACATATTCAAAAAGAAGAGATTATCCCATTCTGGCGTGGCAAAGCCATACGTGACCTAATGTTCGCGCAAATGACACCGGCCTGGAAAGACTGCTATGAAGCCGGAATTTATACCGAGTTTATGGAACAACGCTCGCCGGGGCATACGGTTGCGGGCGGCAATATTTATCAAAACGGCTTCCTGGACTTTAAAAAGAAGATTGAAAAAAGGCTGCAAACGCTGGATTTCCAACAGGATCCAGAGGCCTATGACAAGCAAGAGGAATTGACGGCCATGGCGATTTGCTGTGACGCAATCATTACGTTTGCCCACCGTCATGCAGCCATGGCCAAAGAGTTGGCCGGCAAAGAAGAAAGTCCGGTGAGAAAGCGGGAACTGGAAGAAATTGCGGAAATTTGCAGTCATGTTCCGGCCTATGCGCCAAGAACTTTCCGGGAAGCTTTGCAGATGTACTGGTTTGTCCATCTGGGCGTCATTACAGAGTTAAATACATGGGATTCTTTCTGCCCCGGCAAACTGGATATTCATTTATATCCGTTTTATGAACGGGAAACCAAGGCCGGTACCCTGACACGGGAAGCGGCGAAAGAATTGCTAAAATGTTTTTGGGTAAAAGTCAATAATCAGCCCGCGCCGCCCAAGGTGGGCATAACTCTGCAGGAGAGTGCCACTTATACGGATTTTTGCAATATTAATATTGGCGGTATCAAGCCGGACGGCACCAACGGCGTCAATGAAGTATCTTATTTGCTGTTAGATGTTGTTCAGGAGATGAGAATCCTGCAGCCCAGCACCAATGTGCAGGTCAGCAGGAAGAATCCCGACCAGTTTGTGATCAGAGCGGCTGAGGTTATCCGGGAAGGAATGGGTTTTCCCTCCGTATTCAATACCGACGCCGTACTGGAAGAACTGCTCCGCCAGGGAAAAAGCCTGGAAGACGCCCGCGGCGGCGGCACCAGCGGCTGTGTGGAGGTTGGCTGCTTCGGTAAAGAGGCCTATATTTTAACAGGGTATTTCAATCTTGTAAAAATTTTAGAGATTACCTTGCATAATGGCATTGATCCGCAAACAGGCAAAAAGATCGGCCTGGAAACAGGCGATGCAACCCAATTCGGTTCTTTGGACGAACTGCTGGCGGCATTTAAGCAACAAGTCAAACATTTTGCCGATATTAAGATCAGAGGCAATAACGTTATTGAAAGATTGTATGCCAAGTATATGCCTGCTCCTTTTATGTCAATCATTATTGAGGATTGCATCGAAAATGCCAGGGATTATAATGCCGGTGGGGCCAGGTACAACTCCCGCTATATCCAAGGCGTTGGTATCGGCAGTATTACTGATTGCCTATCGGCAATTAACTATCATGTGTATGATAATAAGAATATTTCCATGGCTGAATTGCTGGCTGTATTACAGGCCGACTTTGAGGGGCATGAAAAAGAGCGTCAGTTGTTTTTGAACAAAACGCCGAAATACGGTAATGACGACGACTACGCGGACCGTATTATGCTAAAAGTCTTCGAAATTTTCCATGAAGTTGTCAATGGCCGTAAAACGCCGAATGGCGGGACTTATCGAATCGAGATGCTGCCGACTACCTGCCATGTGTATTTTGGGGCAGTCATTGGCGCCATGCCGGATGGCAGGAAGGCCGGGCGTCCTTTGTCCGAAGGTATTTCCCCCGTGCAGGGCGCGGATAAACACGGACCTACGGCGGTTATTAAATCGGCGGCCAAAATGGATCAGTTAAGAACCGGCGGAGCGTTATTGAACCAGAAATTTACACCTCAGGTAGTCCAAGGGGAAACCGGTTTAAGAAATCTCAAGGATTTGATTCGCGCCTATTTCAAAATGGACGGTCACCATATTCAATTTAATATCGTTGATGCCGCTACCTTACGGGATGCGCAAAAAAGTCCGGAAAAGTATACCAATCTGATTGTGCGGGTTGCCGGTTACAGCGATTACTTCAATAATCTTACAAAGGCCTTACAGGACGAAATCATCGAACGGACAGAACATGCTGGTTTTTAGGGCAATCTTTACGGTCTGTCCGGGAATTGACCGGATGTAGCTAGAATCTCCGTAAGCTGTGCAGTCAGGGGTGAGGTATATGTTTTCTCTGAGTGGCCCTGGCTGCATGGTGGCAGGAGAGGCCAAATCTGCTCGCGGTTTGGTAGGTTATGCAATTCTAAGTATTCAAAAAAATAAGGAGGAGTAACTGTATGAGTGAGGACGTTAAAAGTCCGGGCCTTTTTAGTCAACCACGAGCATTTAGCATTATTTTCTTTCTGGAGATTTGGGAACGCTGGGGTTATTACGGGTTACAGTCGGTATTAGCCGTATTTTTTGTCAAAAGTTTGGGTATGTCTGATGCGGAATCTTTTGTAGTTTTTGGCGCTTTTAGTTCAATGGTATATGGCTTTGTTGCCATTGGCGGCTATGTGGGCGATAAGGTTTTGGGAACTCAGCGTACCGTTATTTTAGGAGCTTTAACCTTGATGATCGGTTATGTGCTGATGGCTATAGCCGGTGCGAATAAACAGATTGTCTTTGCCGCCCTTGCTTTTGTGGCTGTGGGTTGCGGCCTGTTCAAAGCCAATCCGGGCAGCCTGATGTCGAAGATGTATGCGCAGGATGATTCCCGGCTGGATGGGGCCTTTACGTTATACTATATGGCTGTCAATATCGGCTCATTTTTTTCCATGCTGTTTGTACCGATTATTGGTGGGAAATACGGATTGAGTGTTGGTTTTTATCTTTGTGCTATTGGCTTAATTCTGGCAATCGTGACATTTGTTTTCTTCCGGCATTTACTTAAAGGGGTAGACTCACCGGTAGGGCTGCAGCCGCTGAATTATACAAAATTCGCCGTGGTTATTGCGAGTTTGGCTGTATTAATTGCCGCCTCGACCTGGATGCTCAGCAACCTGACAGTAGCCCACTGGATACTGTTTTTCGTTGTTGTGACTGTTTTTTTAATCATATTTAAAGAAATCTTTAAAAGCCAGGGGATTGAGCGCAGCAAAATGATTGTTGCCGTTGTTTTGATGGCCGAGGCGGTTGTGTTCTTCACTCTTTTCCAGCAAGTATTCACTTCCCTGAACTTTTTTGCCATTAAGAATGTCGAGCATGTCTTTTTGGGGATGGAGGTTCAAAACCCTGAAGTGTTCCAGTCCTTAAGCCCGTTCTGGGTTTTGGCGGTGAGTCCGGTACTGGCCTTTCTCTATAATTATTACGGCAATCAGGGCCGGGATTTATCAATGCCGGCTAAGTTCGCGACAGGTATGTCCTTTTGTGCTGCCAGCTTTTTGATTTTAGCGGCTGCCGCCCGTTATTTTGCTAATTCTGAGGCCCTTGTTTCTCCCTGGTGGCTGGTGCTTGCTTATTTGCTCATCAGTATTGGCGAACTGTTAATCAGTGGCCTGGGGTTGTCGATGATTTCCAAACTGATGCCTCAGCATATGATTGGGTTTACCATGGGGGCTTACTTTTTGACTACCGCGATTTCCGGGGTTACAGGCGGCTGGGTAGCAACTTTGACGGCTGCACCGCAAGGGGTTACGGATCCTGTGCAAACCTTATCAATTTATTCCCAGGTATTTTTACAAATTGGCGGTATGAGTGCCGCTGCGGCGGCTTTGATGTTTCTAGGAGTAGCGTCGTTGCGTCGCATGATTCATGGTGACGGGGATGTATCCAGTACGGAAATGTCAGAAAATGCCTGAGTTATTGATTGCTATATATTCCGCATTAAAGAATACGGCCGGCGCAGGCGGGCGGTGTATAAGAATTTTGTTTTTAAAAATAAAATACAAAGAGGTGACTTGGCATAATGAGCAGTCGGGAAAACGTAGTTGCAGTTGATTTTTTACAGGATAAAAGATTCTTAGGGCATCCCAAAGGAATGGGGACTACGTCCTTTATGGCACTGGCGCAGGCGTTTGGCAACTATGGCATGAGCGCTATTCTAATCTACTATTTATATGCTACGGCGGCAAAAGGGGGACTGGATTTTAGCCAGGCCAACGCCGCACAGTTTGTTAGTATCTATGGCTCATTGTCATTTATCGCCGGCATTGTCGGCGGCTATGTGGCTGACCGCCTTATTGGCATTCGCAAGGCTTTATATATTAACTTTGCAGTAAAGACCCTTGGTTACCTTATGCTGGCATATCCGGGTGGACCGGTGTTGTACTTTGCCAGTCAGTGCTGCCTTTTGGTGGCGTCGATGTGCGCAGGCACCAGCCTGTATGCTTTAGCCGGTAAGCTTTACAGCAAAAGCGACGGCCGGCGGGACAGCGGGTTCAGCATTATGTATATAATGAACAATGTAGGTGCCGTTGCCCCTGTAATTACCGGCACCATCGCCCTATTGCTGAATTATCATGCCGGCTTTTTGTTTGCGGCGGGCGTTCAGTGCCTCGGTCTTATCGTCTATATGTTGACTGCTAACAAAGTATTTGGCACCGCTGGCTTGGAACCGGATGATCCTGCTCCGGCCGATAAGCGGACAGGATTTATTTTAAGAATAGTGGCCGTTATCGTGCTGTTGGTAGCCGTTATCGGCGGCCTGTTTGCCAGCGGTATTCTGACCCCGACCTTATTTTGCAACAGCGTGAGCGCTATCAGTATCTTTATTCCCATGTGTTATTTATACATCATCATTACCAGCAAAAAGACTTCCCGGGAAGAAGCAAGACGCATCGGCCCGTTTATCGGGATATTTATCTGCAACTGTTTTGCCCAGATGATTTGGTGGCAGTCTACTTCTATTCTGGCCATCTATGCGGCCGAGCGCGTAGACCTCAATTTTATGGGAATCACGCTGACGCCGGCCTCTTTTCAGACGATACCGGCAGTCATGGCCGTCATCTTTGGCAGCGTGTGCAGCTGGCTGTGGATAAAAATGGGCAACAGACAGCCATCTACTCCGTTGAAATTCGGTATTGGTACAATTTTTTGGGGATTAGGCCCGCTATTTATGGTTATTCCGTTTCTTCTCTACGCGGCGGATGTTAAAGTAAGTCCCCTATGGCTGATTATATTCTACGCCCTGATTATCTGGGGCGAGGCATTGACATCGCCGGTTGGTATGGCTGCCGCCAGTGCCGTAGCTCCCAAGGCATTTACTGCGCAAATGATGACTGTATGGCAGCTGAGTCAGTCTACCGGGGCCGGATTAAGCTCATTGGCGGTTAATTTCTATCATGTTGGTCAAGAAGCTCAGTATTTTACGGGGATTGGTTTGGCGACCTGCTTTGTGGGGCTTTTGCTTTGGATTTTCGATAAAAAGGCAACTGCTATTCTTACCGGTTCAAACGCTCAAGCTTCCTAATTAGTTTTGTTTAATTTTTTCAAAATTTACGATATGAGGAGGAAGTCACATGATTATTTTAGCGCGAAATCTGATTACCGGCGATGGTGCTACCTTGCTGAAAGATGGCGCAGTCGTGGTGGACAAGGGGAAAATCCGGGATGTGGGACCGGCCCGGGAAGTCGTAGGCCGGTATCCGGGCGAAAGCGTAGTGGATTACGGCGACGCCACAATTCTTCCCGGTTTGTTCGATATGCATGTCCATTTGGGCTATTATTACAGCCAGCCTGATCTGGCTAATTATGATGATTTTCTTATCGCCTACTATGCGGCCAAGCAGGCCGAAATTGCCCTTACTCTGGGGATAACCACCGTTAGGGATCTTAGTTCACCCCATAACCTCTGCAAACAACTCCGGCTGGCCGGGGAAAAAGGGTATGTTGCGGTGCCGCGGATTATTCATACCGATGCCGGTATTTGCATGAGCGGTGGGCACGGCCATACCGATGGGATTGAACAGGTGGATGGGGCGGATAATATTCGTGCTGCCATTCGCCGTCAACGCCGGGATGGAGCTGACTGGATTAAGTTATTGACCAGCCACCGTTCCAATATCCCGGAATTTACGCAGGAGGAACTGGAGGCGGCAGTGGATGAATGCCATCGCCGCAATATCAAAACGGCTGTGCACGCCGGTACGCAGCCGTCGATTGAAATGTGTATCAATGCGGGTTTTGACACCATTGAGCATGGGACATTCATGACCGTAGAGCAGGCCGAAAAAATGGCCCAAAAGGGGCAGGCCTGGACACCGACCATCACCGCCTACACGTATCTGTACGAGTATTGCCTGAAAATTAAAGAAGAGGGCGGGGATCTGTCTAATCCGGTCGCCGCGGCCGCAGCCCGTGATTGTGACTATTTTGGGCCTGCCGCCTTCGCCTACCGGGACAATTTCAAAAAACTATATGACACGGGTGTTACGGTACTGGCCGGAAGTGATATGGTTCTCTATGGGGCGCCGCCGCTGCCAATTAACCGGGAACTGGCTTATATGGTGGAGTATGGGATCACGCCGCTGGAGGCCATCCGTACGGCAACTGCTAATCCTGCCAGGGTGCTCGGCTTGGACGGGGTCACAGGTCAATTGGTCAAGGGACTGGAAGCCGATGTTTTGGTTGTTGAGGGTGATGCCGCCAAGGATATCACTGCCCTCAATCATGTCAAATGCGTCTATCTTGGCGGTAAAATAGTATATCAGCGTTAATACAAAAAAGGAGATTTCTACTATGGAAAAACAATTGCTTGCTTATATGGAAAAGGCGGGACTGGACGGATTTTTCATCGCAGCGAGAGAAAATGTGCGTTATATCAGCGGCTTTACAGGCGCCGATTCGTACCTTTTGCTTACCAGGGAAAAATGCTATTTTATCACTGATCTCCGCTATACCGAACAGGCTGGAATCGAATGTCCGGCTTATGAGCAATATGTTTGGCGGACACCGGGCAAAACGATAGGTGATGCCCTTAATTATCTTGCGGAAAAACATAATCTTAAAGCGATCGGCTTTGAAGGCGGCACAATAAGTTACGACCAGTACCATGATTTCAGCAAGAATGTTCGGGCTGAACTTGTTCCGGCTACCGGTGTTATTGAAAAAATGCGCTCCATCAAAACTCCGCAGGAAATTGAGTATCTGCGGGCCGCTTGTGAAATTGCCTGTCGTGCTTTTTCCCGGATAGTGAAAGATATCAGGGTGGGAGTTACTGAAAAAGAGCTTGCGGCCAAGCTGTCTATGTATATGGTTGTGGAAGGGGCGGATACGCAGCCCTATGGCAATATCCTGATTTCAGGGGCCAGGACTTCCCTATTGCATGGTATTCCGTCAAACAAAGCAGTTGAGTACGGCGATTTGGTACTCATGGATTTTGGCTGCCAGTTTAACGGCTATATGTCGGATATGACCAGAACGGTGGTTGTTGGTAAGCCCAGTGCCAAGCAGCGGGAAGTATATGAATTAGAAAAACGGATGCTCGAAGATTCGCTGGCCGCGATGAAAGCCGGTGTGCCGCTGCGCGATGTGTATAAGGAATCTGTCAGGGCTATTGAGGGCACTGAATATTACGGTTATCATTACACCGGAATCGGCCATGGCATTGGTCTTTTTGTCCACGAAATTCCCTTTATGAGTCCGAACAGCGACGAGGTTTTAGCAGCAGGCAATGTTCGTACCATTGAACCGGGGATTTATATTCCCAACTGGGGCGGTATTCGCATAGAAGATCAAATTCTCATTACGGCTGACGGCTATGAAAATATGATCAGTACTACGCATGACCTGATAGAGCTGTAGGTTGCTATGCCTGGCCAACTATGGGTGACTATGCCTGGCAGGCTTATAATTTGTGTTAGGGCGAACCTAATTTATTCTGAGACTGATCCGCTTCTAAGACTCTCATCTGCTAAAAGTGAGAGTTATACCCTAAAGGGCACAGGCGAGCGGCTAAGTCCCTGGATAAGGGTGACTAACTTTCAGATGGGGTTAAAACCCCACCTGAAGCTAAGTCTGCTTTATCTGGGAGATGGTCAAGGAGTGTTCACACCATAAACTGACAGAATTATCTTAATAATATTGATATGGAGAAGGGGATTCAGTGAAAAAATGAGAAAAAGGTTAATTTCGCTTATCGTTTCCGTATTTATTCTGGGTATTGTCGGTACTGCGTTTGCCGCTAGTCCTTTTGTTAAGGTCCCTGCCGGGCATTGGGCCTATGATTCCATAGCGAAATTGGCTCAGGCCGGTATTGTGGACAGCTATGACGACAGTACTTCCCACGGTAAGAAAACGCTGACTCGCTATGCCATGGCGATGATTGTGGCCGAAGCGATGGCGAATGCCGACAATGCCAATATAGAACAAAAAGCAGAAATTGAGAAATTAGCAACAGAGTTTAAAGATGAATTGGATCATCTCGGGGTTAATTCCAGTTCAACTATAGTAAAAAATAAGCCGGATAATAAACCGATTGTACCGAGTGTTTCCGGATATTACTATCTTCGTTATGAGCATGGCAAAAATCATGGTAACCCTGCTGCGGATTATCATACCTTAAAAAGTTCGCTAAGATTGAACGCTAAAACCCAAATCAACGATGATTGGACTCTTGGTGTAAGTTGGGAAAATTTCAAAAGTCTTTACAAGGATAAAGGTACCGGCGGTACTAATAACAGTAGCTGGGGATCTGCGGGATATCAAGGCGCTTTTGACGTGACCCGTGCCTATGTCACCGGGCCTGTGGCCGGCGCAATCATGACTGCCGGTAAATTTGATCATGTTTTTGGCTCCGGTATATTGTTTGATGATGTCGTCAGTGGTGTTAGATTTGACTTTGGTAAAGAATTGAAAACCAGGATCATTTATGCGGAAGCCGATGAAAATGTTCTTGGATGTACTACGGCGGGCAGTTATCTTTCGAAATATGCTAAAGCCGCCGCTGTTGATTTCAACTACGGTTTGAGTAAAGCTACCAGTATGGAGGCTTCCTATCAAAAATGGTATTCCAAGAGTGACGGGATTGACCCTATGCGGGTTTATGACGTAAATGTAACTACAAGGTTAAATAAGGATGTTACTTTATTTGGCACTTATGGACAAACTAGCGCTGATACAGCAAACAAGGCCTATGTCTTTGGTGTATCTTATAAACAATATGATAAGAAAGTACCCGGAACATATAATTTTATTCTTGACTATGAGGCTTTGCAGAAGAATTCCGTTATTTATACTACATATTGGGTTGGCGCAGGGATGAAAGGGTTGGTTTATCGCTTTACCTATGTTCCTGCCAAGAATATGCTGTTGTCTTTGCGCTACTATGATGCCAAATATTTTGCCGACAATGATGCAGTAGATTATCAGACTGCTGTCCCTGCCGGTAGTCGTACGAATTGGTTCCGCTGCGAATTGGATTACTATTTCTAGTAAACAAAAGGAATCCTTATACCATTAATCATCCTATTTAATGATAAGGGGGAATTTTTAATATGGAATATATTGGAAATATACTTAGCCTCTTAAATGGCTATGTTTGGTCATCAGCTATGTTGGTATTTGTTGTTGTATCAGGCGTATATTTTTCCATCAGACTCCGCCTTACCCAAGTCCGTAATTTAAAGGATATGGTGAGAAATCTGGTAAGTAACCAAAGCTCGGAAAGCGGCATCTCCACCTTCAATTCATTTTGGACTACCATGGCTGCCCGTGTTGGTGTCGGTAATATCGCCGGTGTGGCAGTGGCTGTTTATTTGGGAGGTCCGGGTACAATCTTCTGGATGTGGGTTACATCTATTTTGCTTGCCGCCATATCATTTGCAGAATGCTCACTGGGACAGTTATATAAAATTCGGGTTGATGGTGAGTACCGCGGCGGTGCATACTATTGTGCAGAAATAGGCTTGGGCTGGAAATGGTTTGGCAAGCTGTTTGCTATGGTCACGGTTGTGGGAATGTTATTCGGTATGCCTGGCATTCAGGCCAATATGATCGGCGAAGGCTTAAATCACAGCTTGGGGGTTTCCCCGTTGATGACCGGCATAGTTGGTGCAATATTTCTGGGCATCATCATCCTCGGTGGTATCAAACGTATCAGCAGCTTTGCTGGGGTTCTTGTTCCCATAAAGGTAGGTCTTTTTTTACTGTTGACGGCAGTTGTACTAATTGCTAATTATGATAGAATTCCGACCATGTTTAGTTGGATTTTTTTATCTGCATTTGATCAAGGCTCGGTATTCGGCGGGATGATGGGCAGTGCGGTTGCTATGGGTATTAGACGCTCCACCTTCGCATCCGGTGCCGGTATGGGTGAAGAAACTCCGGCTGCGGCTGCGGCTGAGGCGGCACATCCTGCCGGTCAGGGTTTGGCTAATTCCTTCGGTATCTATATGGACATCATAATATGTACCTGTTCAGGACTCATGATTCTGGTTACTGACTGCTTCAATACGGCTTCCGGCTATATCGGTTCCGGTTCTGTTAAAATGGCGGAATTAGCTGCTGCCGGTAAGAATGGTATCGTATTTCCCCAGGAGGCTGTTGGTACACTCATGCCTGGTCTGGGCGAATTCGTTATGGGTGTGGTGGTAGTATTGTTCGCTTTTACGACAATACTCAGCTATTATTATCAAGCTGAAACCGGTATGTCTTATATCTTAGGCAATGCCAGCGAGAGCACACGTAAAAATGTTTATTTGGTTATGAAGGTTATGGTACTAATGGTGTATATTTATTTTTCCACCACCACTTCGTCCGTTGCCTGGGCGGCAGCTGATCTGGCATGCGGTATGATGGTATGGCTGAATGTGTTAATGCTGTGGTTTTTGTTCCCGAAGGTCGTTGCTATACTGAATGACTATGAGGAACAACGTAAGAAAGATCAGGTACCCTTCTTTGATCCTGATAAGGTCGGTATTAAGAACGTAGATCTCTGGAAAGAAATTAACAAAGAAAAAATCACCGGTGCAAGACCGGAAAAACTTCAGCTAAATAGTACACCTTTTGCTGATTATCATAATGTATGAGTTGTTTCTAAAGGCAGCCCCTTCTATATATTCCGCATTAAAGAATACTGCAGGCGCAGGTGGGCGGTGCATTGACAACGCTCCACCACTGGCGTTTGACTTCCGCTTTTGCCAACACACCACCCGCCTGCATAAATCTTTAGCACGTTGTATATATCATTCGAAGTCGAGAAGATTATTTTCACGCAGCCAGGAGCGGACACATGTAAGAAATTTTTTAGCGGCAGGGGAAATGTGCTTCCAGGAGAGAGCCGCTATTCCCAGGACGCGGCAGTCGGCTTCTTTTATGTCGACGACACGCACACCCTCGGGGATATTGTCTAAAATTAATTCAGGCAGAATGCTGATACCCAAGCCGCGTTGCACCATGGCTAAAATGGTCCGTTCTTCCATTAATTCATATTTAATCTGTAAATTTAACTTATTTTCATTGAGAATGCGTTTGATATTATCGTCACTGCCCCACTGCGGCATGATGAAGGATTCTTCTTTGATTTGCGAATAAGAAATTGATCTTTGCCGGCTAAGTGGGTGAGTGGCCGGCAAGATGGCCATTAGCTTGTCCTTTTTTAAGGGAATGGTCTCAAAGGGTTTGGAGATGGGCAGCGATACAAAGCCAAAGTCTACCGTCCCGTTGGCAATCCAATCATTCATCTCATCATAGCAGCCTAAGTATGTTTTTACTTCAATATTGGGGTATATCTCGTTAAATTGCGCTAAAATGCCGGGCAGCCATTTTGTGGAGACACTGGACAATGTTCCGATGCGAACCGTTCCGATTTCAAAACCTTTAATTGCAGCTGCTTCTTGCCGCAGAAGATCTTCTTCATGTAAAATTCTGTGGACATGTTTAAGAATGCGTTCGCCGTTACTTGTTAGGCTAATTCCTGAACGATCACGCTTAAGTAGGGAAAATCCAAATTCTGATTCCAGTGTGGAAATGGCATAGCTGACTCCTGATTGGGTTAAATTGAGTTTTTCCGCGGCTTTGGTTAGGCTGCCAACTTCAACAATCGTACTGAATATTTCATATTTTGAAAGTGACAAAATAACCAACTCCTTATCAAGTGTCTATTATATAGTTACACTATACTATAGGGAAGTCATTTATGTCACTTAAATTTTATAACTAGTGTTAAGAAAAAACTGCCACCGTGAGGTGGCAGTTTGGTCTAGTGGTTATTGATTCAAGGTAAATAAGTATTGCCGGCTTAATCGATATAAAAGCACGTAACTTAGGAAAGTGTTATGGTCCGTAATATGGTCGATGCGAGGAAAGCCTCTGCGGTGGAGAAGCTGCAGAGGCTTTAATATGTTTTCTTTATCGCGATTTTATAGGTTTTAAGTTTTCGGTATAGTGTACTTCTGTCTATACCAAGCAATGCGGCAGCTTTGGTTATATTGGCATGGCTTTGGACAAGGGCTGCTTTGATGTTTGCTTCTTCAGACTGCGGCGGGAGTATGTCCATTTGCTGAGTGGGTGTTTCCCCAATTAATTCCCTATCTTCCCAATACTTTTGAATTACCTCTTGGCTGACAACGGCTTCTCTGGAAATGACCACCAGTCTTTCAATGAAATAGCGCAGTTCTCTCACGTTACCCGGCCAGTGATAAGCAGTCAGATAGGCATAGGCATCGGCGGTCATAGCAACATCTTTAAAATATTGCCGGTTGTAGAGTGCTAAAAAGTGTTCAATCAGGATTTTTACATCGCCGATGCGTTTGCGCAGTGGCGGTAAGTGGATGGTAAGCACTTTGAGCCGGTAGAATAGGTCCTGCCTGAATTCACCCTGATTAACCAGCTGTTGTAAATTCCTGTTTGTGGCCGCAATGATCCTGACGTCAATCGGGATATATTTATCATCGCCTAAACGCATAACCTGTTTTTCCTGCAATACACGGAGCAAGCGGCTTTGACCGTATTTATCCATTTCGGAAATTTCATCGAGGAAAATTGTGCCCCGGTGGGCCATTTCAAATAAGCCCTGTTTTCCTTTCTTGGTAGCGCCGGTGAAGGCGCCCTCCACGTAGCCGAATAATTCGCTTTCCAGCAAATTGGCCGGCAGTGCGGCGCAGTTGATGGCCACAAAGGGGCCGTTACAGCGCCTGCTTTGATTATGGATACTTTGGGCAAACAGTTCTTTGCCTGTTCCCGATTCGCCGGAAATTAAGACTGTGGCATCAACCAAAGCAATTTCCCGCGAGATTCTTTTTGCTTCGGCCAGTTGTTCGGAAGTTCCCAGGATATCCGTAAAGGTATATTTTGCCGCCATTCTTCTGGCCAATACGTTGTTGCGGATTTTCGCCTCAATTTCCTGAATGCGGGTAATATCCTGAAAGGTGAGGATAGCGCCAATGATTCTGTGGTCGACAATAATAGGGGCGACATTAAAACTGAGCCATACAGGGCCAAGCTGAATGGTTTGACCGATAATCTCCCGGCCGTTTGCTAAACAAGGTTCCACATCGATAATGGTGAGAATGGAATCAATTCGCTGCCCCAAGACCTGTTTAGCCGGCCTTTTTAAAAGGCGTTCGGCAGCCGGGTTGAACACTTTGATAATTTTATCCTGATTGATGCTGATAATTCCTTCAATTGAATAATCGATCAATGCTTTAAATTCCTGCGCCTGCTCTTTTTCTATTTTACGGGCCAGGGCGATTTTCCGTGCTTCGATAAAAGCGTTGCGTATGGCGAACTCACTGGAACGAATCGGCAAGACCTTTACCCCGGCCTGTTTGGCTAAAATGAGTGTTTTAATGCCGCCGACAACAACATCGGTGTCGGTTTTGACAACTTCAGCAACTTTGGCCGGAATATCGTCTGTTTCTTCCAGCGGATAGATCGTCAGATCAATATTCAGGATCTTTGACAGGTTTTCAATGTTGTAGACCATGTTTTTAAAAGCCAGAATGGCCACTTTGGGACGGGGAAGATTGGTCAGTTTTTTGGCTTCATAAAAAACCTGCGCCAGGTCCTGGCCGGTTATTACAATTTCAACAACCGGAATGCGTACTCCGGATTTGATAATGACATGAGCGGTACCGCCCCGGCAAACGATTACATCGACGGCTTCATTCTGCAACCGCTTAGTCAGCCGGACGGCACGATTTAATCTGGCTAAATAAATATCAACATTATTATGTAAGCCAAGTTCCTCGATGATTTTTTTGCCTTGTAAAAATAGATATTTATCAGGAGCGATGAAGACGATTCGTGACATTTTTTATAATCCCCTTTTATGAAACGCCGATAACAGCATAGGCTCATAGCTAGTGTAGCGTATTTCGATAATTACTGCAACAAATGTTGTGATAACGCAACAAATGTTGTAAGAAATACTACATTTGTGCTAATTCCTAAAACGGAATATACAGTATATTCAATGGTTTTTAAATTGGCATAAAAATTGCAATTTATAATTAGCGAAAGACAGAAGGTTTTATATTTACTAGCTAGCTAGCGGAATTCCGGAAAATTAAGGTGAAAGGATGAAACAAGGATATATGGCAGAAATAGGACAAGCTCCCTTATATATAAAAATGGACGAAACAGATAATGTGGCTGTTGTTGCGAATGACGGGGGAGTACCTGAGGGGGCGGTGTTTCCCAGTGGACTTAAACTGTTGCAGCAGGTACCTCAGGGGCATAAAGTGGCTTTGACTGATTTAGAGCCCGGTCAGGCTATTATCCGCTATGGTGAGGTTATCGGCTATGCGGCGCAAGCGATAAAACAAGGCAGCTGGGTGCAGGAGTCTTTAGTTGAGTTGCCAACTGCCCCGGGGCTTGACGAATTGCCGTTGGCCACGAAAGTGCCAAAAGTCTTGCCTGCGCTGGCGGGGTATACTTTCGAAGGGTATCGCAATCCGGACGGCAGTGTCGGCACCAAAAATCTTTTGGGCATTTGCACCAGTGTACAATGTGTGGTTGGCGTACTTAATTATGCAGTTAAACGAATTAACGCCGAAATCCTTCCTAAATATCCGCATGTTGACGGAGTCGTGGCCCTCAACCATGCCTATGGCTGTGGTGTGGCGATTAATGCGCCGGAAGCGGTTGTGCCCATCCGGACGATTCAAAATCTGGCAACCCACCCTAACTTTGGCGGGGAAATTATGGTTCTTGGTCTGGGATGTGAGAAGCTGTCGCCGGAAAAAATCGCTCCCGGCGGCAATAGGATCAATATTATTTCGCTGCAGGATTATCAGGGGTTTGACAGCATGGTAACAAAGATCATGCAGGCGGCTGAAGAACGTTTGCAGCGCCTCGATAAGCGCCGGCGTGTAACCTGTCCGGCCGCCGATTTGATCGTCGGACTCCAATGCGGCGGCAGCGACGCCCTGTCGGGTGTTACGGCCAATCCGGCTGTAGGCTATGCAGCTGATTTGCTGGTGCGGGCGGGAGCTACTGTGTTGTTTTCTGAAGTCACCGAAGTACGCGATGCTGTGCATCTGCTGACTCCCCGCGTGGTTAATGAACAAGTGGGCCGTGATTTGATCCGGGAAATGAAGTGGTATGACCATTACCTAAAACTTGGCGAGGTAGACCGTAGTGCGAATACTACGCCGGGCAATAAAAAAGGCGGTTTAGCCAATATTGTTGAAAAATCTATGGGTTCAATCGCCAAGTCGGGTAAAAGTGCTATTATGGGTGTTTTATCGCCAGGAGAAAAAGTCAGACAAAAAGGGCTTATTTATGCGGCGACACCGGCCAGTGATTTTGTATGCGGCACTTGTCAGTTAGCCTCGGGGATACATCTGCAGGTATTTACCACCGGCCGCGGTACGCCTTATGGTCTTGCTATGGCGCCGGTTATTAAAGTGGGCACACGCAATGCCTTAAAGGAACAGTGGCATGATTTGATTGATATCAACGCCGGACGTATTGCTACCGGCGAAGTGACGCTTGAAGAAGTAGGCTGGGAAGTCTTCAAGTTTATTCTGGAGGTGGCCGGCGGACGTAAAAAGACTTGGGCAGATCATTGGGGGCTGCATAATGATTTATGCGTGTTTAACCCTGCGCCGATCACCTGATGTGCGCAGGCCGGAACGCGATTCAAAATATAAGGAGGAGTGGCGATGTTTCAAATAAAAGGAGTTGTGCCGCCGCTGATTACTCCGCTTGATGCGGAGGAAAAACTGGATATCCGGGCTTTGCGCAATTTGATTGAATATGTTATTGATGGCGGCGTACATGGAATATTTGTGCTGGGAAGTACGGGCGAGTTTTATGGTCTTGATTATGCTGATAAGGTAAGGGTAGTGGAAACTACTTTGGAACAGGTCAACGGCCGGGTGCCGGTTTATGTCGGTGCAAGTGCCATTACGACCAAAGAGTGTGTAAAACTAACCCGCATGGCCAAGCAATCCGGCGCGGACGCTGTTACTGTTTTAACACCTATGTTTATTAATCCTACGGAAACCGAATTATACGATCATTTTCGAACGATTGCCGAGTCTGCGGACATTCCCATTATTCTCTACAACAATCCTGATCGGACAGGTGTAAATATGTCGGCCGGACTTATCGAAAAACTGGCTGATGTACCTAATATTGTGGGAGCGAAAGATACCAGCGGCGATATGACACTCACAGCCGAATATATCAGGCGCACACAAGGCAAAGGCTTTAGCGTAATGGCCGGGCGGGATACCATGATTTTGGCGACTTTGGTTTATGGCGGCACAGGCTGCGTAGCCGGAACGGCTAATGTACTGCCGAAACTTGTTGTGGAAATATACGACAAATATATGGCCGGCGATCTCCAAGGTTCACTTGATGCCCAGTACCGGCTGGCGTTGTTCCGCAATGCCTACAGTCTGGGCAGCTTCCCGGTAGTGCCCAAAGATGCGCTTAATCTTATGGGTGTCGACGTTGGTCATCCCATTAGACCGATTCAGCATATGTCGGATGCCAATAAAGAAAAAATTAAAGAAATTTTGCTGAAAATCGGTGCGCTTACATAAATCTTTTTCCGTTATTATTGTCTTCAAAACTACTAATAAGTTAATTGAGTGATAAAATAGGAGGGAAATAGTATGTTTCGTAATTTCCGTCATGTTGTCCTAACAATGCTATTTTGCGCAGCCTTTATTAATTATGTGGACAGAGCGGCTTTGTCTATTGCGGCACCTTATATTTCCAAGGAATTTAATCTTAATCCTGCCGATATGGGACTTATATTCAGTAGTTTTTTCGTAGGCTATGCTTTATTTAATTTTGTGGGGGGCTATTTGTCCGATATTTATGGTCCGAGGAAAATCTTTGGCGGAGCGATGGCCGTTTGGTCTGTTTTTGGCGGTCTGACGGCAGCCGTTTTTAACTTTTGGTCTTTGTATGTGGTACGCGTTCTGTTTGGCTTGGGGGAAGGACCTATCGGTTCGGGAAATAACAAGACGATTAATAACTGGTTTCCGGCCGGGGAAAGAGCGCGTGCCGTGGGGATTGCGACAGGCGGTATGTCTCTGGGAGCGGCATTAACAGGACCGATTGTAGGTTTCATGGCAATTAATTGGGGATGGCGTACTCCCTTTCTTGTTTTGATGGTTATGGGACTGGTCTGGACATATGTCTGGTCAAAATTAATTACCGATTACCCCCGGGAAAATTCACGTGTCTCGGCTGAAGAACTGAAGGTTATTGAAGCAGGACAGACCAAACCTTCGCCGACAGCCGCCAAGCTTCCTTTAAGCTATTTTTTGAAACAGCCTACTGTCCTGGCCACGGCTATTGCCTTTTTTGCCAGTAACTACATTTTATATTTTTTCCTGACCTGGTTCCCCAGTTATTTAGTTATGGCCCATAATCTCAGCATTAAGAACATGGCGATTGTGTCGGTTATTCCCTGGTTGGTTGGTTTTTTGGGACAGGTTGGCGGCGGCTTTATTTCCGATATGGTGTTTAAAAAGACCGGTAATCTGATGTTTTCCAGAAAAATTGTCATTGTTGTCTCGCTGCTGGCTTCCGCTCTTGGCGTCGGCTTTAGTGGGATGGTATCATCCGTTACCAGTGTGGTTGCGCTGATGTCTGTATCGATATTCTTCCAATATTTAACGACAGCTAATTTCTGGGCTGTTATTCAGGATACGGTGCGGGGCGAAAATGTTGGCGGGGTAGGTGGTTTTGTACACTTTTTATCGAATTTGTCCGGTATTATCGGCCCGGCAGCTACCGGCTATCTGGTACAAACCACAGGCAGCTTTACCATTCCCTTTTTGGTTGCCGGTGGCTTAGCAATTATTGGCCTACTCGCTATTGCATTTTTTGTAAAACCAATTCCTGATAATACGGCTTCTGTATCTGCTTGATCTTTATTACGAGTGATTTGGTATTAGAGGAGAATGACTATGAAATGCGATATGCTTATTAAAGGCGGTCGTGTGATTGACCCGTTGCGGGCTGTCGATACCATTGCCGACATCGTTGTTAAAGGCAAGAAGTTGCTGCCGGCAGATGATCTAACGCACTATCAGCCGGAATTAATCGTTGATGCCCGTGAGTGTATTGTCACACCCGGACTCATCGACTTCCATACCCATGTCTTTTATCGTGGTACGGAAAACAGTATTGCGCCGGATGTTGGCTTGTTACCTTCGGGTGTCACCACGGCAGTGGATGGTGGCAGCGCCGGCAGTGCCAACTTTGAGGCGTTTTATCATCAGGTGATACGTACCAGTATGGTACGAATTATTGCCTATCTCAATATTTCCTCCGCCGGCCAGACTACCGTAAAATATGACGAAAACCTGGACCCTGGCTGTTTTGACAGTGAGAAAATCGCTGCTTTATTTCAACAGTACAGAGCGGTTCTTGCCGGCATTAAAATCCGTTTTACTGCAGGAATTGTTAAGAATTTTGGACTGGCGGCACTGGAAAAGACGCTGTGCATTGCATCTGAGAATCACTGTCCTATTATGGTTCACCCTAATGACCCTCCTTGTACAATCGCCGAGCTTGTTGAACGGTTACGGCCGGGAGACGTATTTACCCACGTCTATCATGGCATGGGTAATGGCATACTTGATGAAAAAGGAATGATTAACAGAACGGTTACTGCGGCCAAGGGCAAAGGCGTAATGTTTGACGCTGCCAACGGGCGAAGCAACTTTGCCTTCAAGACCGCTTGGCCGGCGATTAAAGCGGGCTTTTATCCGGATATTATCAGTTCGGATTTGACTCCTTTAAATCTCTACCGGCAACCTGCCTTTGGCTTGCCCTTTTTGATGTCAAAATATCTGGCTATGGGGATGCCGCTTGTGCAGGTTGTGGCCGCCTGTACGGCTACACCGGCCCGCTGCCTGCATATGAGTGATGAAATTGGGACACTTGCCCCGGGCGCTTGTGCGGATATCGCTATCTTCCGCCTGGAAAATCGCAAAGTTAAGTTTGTGGATATCTATGGACAGGAATGTATGGGGTCGATGTTGCTGGTCCCGCAAATGACGGTTAAATCCGGCAACATTGCCTATAAAGATTTTGGATTTGGCATTGATTAACCAGCATTATGTAAATGAAAACAAAGGAGAGATGCACAATGAAAATTGGATTTATTGGACTGGGGATTATGGGCAAGCCGATGAGTAAGAATTTGCTCAAGGCTGGCTATGAACTGGTAGTTATGGACAGGAACCAAAAAGCAGTCGACGAGGTTGTGGCTGCCGGTGCCCAAGCGGCGGCAACTCCTAAAGCAGTGGCTCAGCAAGCCGACATCGTTATTACCATGCTGCCCAATTCACCACATGTAAAAGAGGTTGTTTTAGGGGAAAACGGTATTATTGAAGGCGCCCATAAAGGCCTGATCGTAGCGGATATGAGCTCTATCGCGCCTCTGGTTAGCCGTGAGCTGGCGCAAAAACTAGCGGAAAAAGGCGTGGAAATGCTTGATGCACCGGTAAGCGGCGGGGAACCGAAAGCGATTGACGGTACGATTTCCGTCATGGTTGGAGGCAAAAAAGCGGTATTTGATCAATGCTGTCCCGTATTAAAGGCAATGGCCGGTTCGGTGGTGCATACCGGTGATGTGGGTGCAGGCAATATCACTAAACTAGCCAATCAAATTATTGTGGCTCTTAATATTGCGGCTGTGTCGGAAGCACTGGTGCTGGCCAGTAAAGCAGGCGTCGAGCCCGAATTAGTGTACCAGGCAATCAGGGGCGGGTTGGCAGGCAGTACAGTTCTTGACGCTAAAGCTCCGTTAATGATGGACCGTAAATTTGATCCCGGTTTTAGAATTAACCTGCACATTAAAGATTTAAATAATGTACTGGAAACATCTCACGAGGTTGGCGTACCACTGCCGCTTACTGCCGCTGTGATGGAAATGATGCAATCACTGAAAATTGACGGCCTGGGTGAAGCCGATCATGCCAGTTTGGTCAAATATTATGAAAAGCTGGCTCAAATTGAAGTGAAGCGGTAGTCGCGAGAACCTCTTATCAGCAGATAGGAGGTTCTCTTACAATACAAAACGAAATATAGGGTAAGGAGGAGGATTTTTATGGAATATGCACGTTTTGGTTCAAAAATCGCAATGCGGCTTGACAAGGGAGAAGAGATTGTTGCTGCGGTTAAACAATTTTGCGAGCAGCAGAACATAGGATTGGCTTCGGTTGCCGCCATCGGCGCGGTCAATAAAGTCAGTGTCGGCATTTTTATGCAGGATACCAAAGAATATCATCCTCAGGAATTTTCCGGCAGATGGAAATCGTCAGTCTGCTGGGTACAATTACCCAAAAAGACGGTACGGTTTATCCGCATTTGCATATCAGCTTAACCGACTCTTCTTACCGTGCTTTTGGCGGACACCTGAATGCGGCCTGGGTGGGGGCTACCTGCGAATTGATAGTTGATGTAATTGCGGGGCGGGTTGAAAGACAATTTAGTGAGGAAATCGGACTGAATTTGTTTAAGTTTGTTCGTTGATTTAGGGTTAGTGTTGTACCCCGGAAAAATGGGCTGAATTACTAATTTGGCACTACATAGGTGTAACTTATAAAGAACCCCCGCTTTCGCAAATGATGATAAGAGAGCGGGGGTTAATTTAATATAGCGAATTGTTCGGTTTACAAATATTAAGAAACTGTTAATAAGCTAGATAACAAGTCAAAAAAGTTATGGTGGATATCAATATAATCTGGAGGTAATTGTAAGATAATTGTAAAAACTATAGAATAATAGAAAAATTTGCAAGATATACACTATTTATGCAAAACAATCAACTTTTTCCGGTTATTTTTATTATGTTGTGAAGTCTCCTTAGCTTATAAGCTAAGATGTTTTAATCTTATAAAAGGAGTGAATTGAGTGATAATTGATGTACATGCACATTTAGGTCATGATGTTGTTTTTGATGAAGAGCAATCCGAGGAGCAGTTGATCGCAGGCTATAAGGAGCATCGTATCGATGGGGCCATTGTGCAGCCCTACATATGCCGGCCATATCTTGAGGATACCCGCCAAATTCATAATCGAATTTATGAATTAACAAAAAGCAAGGATAAACGTTTCTGGGGTATGGCTTCCATTAACCCGCATTTTAGGCCGGAGGATTATGATAAGGAGGCTACTCGCTGTATAAAAGAGTTAGGATTTGTCGGGCTAAAGATAACGCCTATCGCCCACGCTGTTCACCCCTCTTCCCGGGATGCTTTACATACTTTTGAGATTGCCCGGGCACTCAAGGTTCCTTTAATGATTCACACCGGCGCCGGTGTACCTTTTTCTGATCCAATCAGTGTAACCGGGGCGCTTGAAAGTTTTAAAGATGTTATTGTTGTACTTGCTCATGCCGGTTCTGAGATGCACAATCAACAAGCGACATATATTGCTAAGAAATATGATAATGTCTATCTGGAACCCAGTTGGGTCGGCGTGCTTGGCGTGGAAAAAATGATTAAACAGGTTGGCTGTGGCAAAATACTGTTTTCTTCTGACTCCATAAGCAACATACCTGTCGAGATGGCGAAATATAAGTCGCTTATAAAAAATCAGGGCGATTTGGAAAAAATATTCGCTACAAATGCAATTTCGGTGTACAACCTTGACGTATAAGTTGAAGGGGTGATTTTCTCAGATTATTTGGCAGCCTTTACTTGAGCCAGAGGACGGTGATTGCATGAAATATTTATGAACTATCGCTTTCCGGGACTAAATAAGAGGAGGAATTTATTTTGAAGAATGTAATGAGTCGCATTTTGTTAGTAATTTTAGCTTTAGGTATTCTTCTAGTCAGTGCTGCTTGCAGCAATTCACAACCTTCAAGTAAGACAGAACAAAAAAACTCAGGTAAAAAGCCGGTAATTGCCATATCTAATTCTTTCTATGGCAATACCTGGAGACATCAAATGGTTGATGCTTATGAGGCTGCCGCCAAACAGGCTAAAGCGGAAGGAGTAATTGCCGATTATATTATCCTTAATGGCGATGGCACACAACAAACGCAAATGACACAAATGAATGACCTGATTTTAAAGCATGTTGATGTTATTGCCATAGATTCTTTTTCTCCCACAGCCATGAATGGCGTGATTGAGAAGGCGGAAAAGGCTGGCATTAAGGTACTGTCGTTTGACTCCATTGCAACTGAGAAAGATAATTATAAATTGAATTTCGATTTTCCTAAATTTGGTCGTGACATGGCAAACTATGCGGTTAAGGAATTTAACGGGAAGGCTAATGTCTTGATTGTCCGTGGTGTTGCAGGCTCGGCCCCTGATAATGACATGTATGAAGGCACTATGGAAGTATTAAAAAACCAGCCGGATATGAAAGTGGTTGGAACCGTTTACGGTCAGTGCACAACTTCTGTAACAAATTCTCAGATCAGCAGTATTCTGCCGAGTTTGCCCAATGTTGATGTTGTAATTTTACAAAGCGGCGGCGATGATTATGGTGCTGTCCAGGCTTTCCAAACAGCAGGAAAACCTGTCCCCAAAATTCTCGCTAATGGATCTGCCGAGTTTGTAAAATGGTGGTATGAAGAAAATAAGAAAAACGGATATACAACCTGGGGAGAATGTTCTACTCCTGGAATTGGCAGTGTGGCTGTTTGGCTTTCTATTGCATTAGCTAATGGCGAAAATGTTCCTAAAGATATGATTATGCCTTTTGCTGAAATTTCACAGCAAGATCTGCAAAAATATCAGAGCATGCAGCCGGGGACAATTGTAAGTCCTGATTATTCGAAGGAATGGGTTTATCAAAATCTCTTAAATAAAAAATAAGCAGTAAAGTTGGATAAAGGGGTTCGTACAATTGCTTTTTAAGATCTCCTTTGGCTAACTTTATAAGTGCGGTTTGATGATGAACCTTGAGCAAACACTCAAGGTTCATTTTTCAAAAGATACAAGGCTGTAAGTAACTAACGTTGGAATAAGAATACATTTTAAAATAGCATAAAGGAGGCCTTTCATGATCAGCGAGGAATCTAAGACCCAAACAAATACAAAAGAAGTGTTGTTGGAGGCGTCCCACATACTGAAAACTTATGGCGCTACCAAAGCAGTTGACGAAATGTTTATATCATTAAACAAGGGCGAAGTATTGGGGTTGGTTGGAGCCAATGGTGCGGGAAAAAGTACGATGATGCGTATTATTGCCGGCGTAACAAAACCCGATTCAGGCTCACTTAATTTTTTAGGAAAGGAATTAAATAGCGCCCAATATTCGACTGCGGTTGCACGCCAACTTGGTATTCGCGTGGTGTATCAGGAGCTTTCGCTTTGCACGAACCTTAAAGTTTATGAGAATTTTTTTATTGAACAGCATCAGATTTTTAAGGGAAGCAACTGGCGAAAACGGGCAAACGAGACGGCGCGTGAATTTTTGGAAAAAGTTTTTCCGGGAAATAACATTGATACGACAGAAACCGTATCAAACCTTTCTATCGCTCAGCGACAAATGATTGAAATTGCAAGAGCAGCCTGTGATCCGGAATTAAAGTTGCTTATTTTGGATGAGCCTACTTCTTCGTTAGGCGCTGAACAGACCGAGCAATTGATACAGTTTGTTCTGAAGGCAAGGGAGACAGGCATGGCTTTTATCTTTATTTCTCATAGGCTGCAGGAGGTTTTAAAAATATGTAACAATGTTACCGTAATGAATAATGGCCGGCTAAGCTGTACCAATCAATCCTGTGATATAAATGAGGCAATTTTGATTCAACAGATGGGCGGCGTATCACAGGCGGAGAAAAATCAAACAAGCAAAACGGAAAACAGGAATGCAACTCGTGAGCAGGCAAATCTCAAAATCGAGATAAGCAACTTAGATAATGATCAGGTTCATAACATCAGCACGAAAATGTATGCCGGTGAAGTGATCGGGGTTACTGGTTTAGAAGGCAGCGGCCAAAAGGCGCTTTTGAATATTCTTTATCAGGCTAGCCGGCAGCCGGGAAAAAACAAGTGTATTTCCATTCATGACACAGTGGCGTATGTTTCCGGTGACCGGTCTAAAGAAGGTGTCTTCCCATTATGGTCTATTTTGGAAAATATGAGTATAACAGCGCTGACGAAGTTTAATAAAGACAGGCTTGTTGATAAAAAACAGGAGGAGCAATGGGGAAAAACATGGTTTGAGCGCCTCAAGATCAAAGCAGCGGACATACATGTCCCCTTAGTCAGTTTGAGCGGCGGCAACCAGCAAAAAGCATTAATTGCCAGGGCATTTTTGTCTGATGCCAATATTATACTTCTCGATGATCCAAGCCGCGGGGTAGATGTGGAAACCAAACGGCAGCTTGCCCAGCTTTATCGTGAAGCTGCGGACCAGGGAAAGTTAATCATCTGGCATAGCACAGAAGAAGAAGAATTGACAGAATGCGATAGAGTGCTGGTAATGCATGATGGCTATTTAGTTAAAGAATTAGCTAACAATGAAATCTCTAAGGCTAATATTATTGATGCGTCGTTTATCACTGCGGATGATTATCGTAAAAATAAAGAAAAAAACAATAGCAAAGACCAGCATAAGATTGCCAATTTTTTCAGCAGGCAACGGACGGCGATGCCTTGCATAGCCTTGGCGCTTATTGTTGCGGTTATCAGCTATATTAATCCACACGCTGTTACGGCTTTTGGCATCAATCTGCTCATTGGGTCGGCGATACCTTTAATTTTGGCATCCATAAGCCAAATGTTCATTATTGCTGCCAGCGATATAGACTTGGGAATGGGGGCATTTTTGGGATTTGCAAATGTTATCAGTGCCACGATACTGGTTTCTAATCCATTCTTAGGAATGCTTATTTTGTTTTTGGGGATAGCAGGGTATGCGGTTTTAGGAGCCATCATTCATATAAGAAAAATTCCGGCTATTGTTGTAACATTGGGCTCATCCTTTATTTGGCTTGGTATTGCTTTAAGTGTTATGGAAAAGCCCGGTGGTAGTGCGCCGGCTGCATTGGTCAGCTTTTTTAACATGGAATTTCCGCTTATACCGGAATCAATTGTACTAACATTAGTCATTGCCGTTGTCGCTTATTTGATTATTATACGTTCTAAATATGGAACGGTTCTCAGAGGCTTTGGCAATAATCCCAAAGCTATAGCCAGAAGCGGTTGGTCGACAATGAAAGCAAAAGTAGCGTTATATACGCTGGCGGGTTTCTTTGGTGTCCTGGCAGGCATTTCATTGACAGGAATAACAACGGCCGCTGACGCGAATGCCGCATCCTCTTATACGATGCTCAGTATCGCAGCTGTGATCATGGGTGGAGGTGAACTTGTCGGCGGAATTGTCGAACCGTTTGGCGTGGTGTTTGGTGCGGTAACTCTTTCGCT
This sequence comes from Sporomusa acidovorans, assembly GCF_900101845.1. Lineage (GTDB taxonomy): Bacteria > Bacillota > Negativicutes > Sporomusales > Sporomusaceae > Sporomusa > Sporomusa acidovorans. The sequence continues at coordinate 38,364 of NZ_FNAM01000014.1, forward strand.
TATCGGTGCTTTGGTCGGCTTTGTTCATATTGGCAGTAACTATCAGCCGGCAGTTCAAGGATGTCTCATGTTTATCATTCTGGCAATCCGGGTCGCTATTAGGAGGAAGAATAATGAAAATTGCTATTAATAATATAGGCAAAGATAAACCCTGGATTTGGGCCTGCCTTGGCAGTCTGATCTGCTGGCTTATTACAGGTCTGGTTTTGTCAAAACTGGATTTTCAGTCTCTTTTAGTCAATGCGGCCCTGGCATCGCTGCTGGCTATTGTATCTTTTGGGCAGATGTACGCTATCACCTCAGGCGATGGCGGAATTGATTTGTCAATTCCTTATGTTATTACTTTGTCGGCTTTTATGTCTTTTGGAATTATCCAAGGGGTAGAAAGTAATTTAATACTGGCTATGGCAATTATAGCGGCTGTCGGGCTGCTGATTGGTTTTTTAAATGCTATTTCCATCATAATTTTCAAGATTCCCCCTATTATTGCTACAATGGCTATTGGTTTTATCGTCAATTCGGCAGTACTGGTTTATTCATCCAGCTATTCTTCGCATAAAACCAGTGTCGTTCTGACAACCATTGCCAATGGGAGATTCTTAGGGATTCCAATTATTATAGTATTTGCGCTTGTTTTACTCTTGATGATTGTGTTTAGCTTTGAAAAGATGTCTTATGGACGGGCACTCATTGCAGTAGGACAAAACAGGCTTGCCGCTTTTCTTGCCGGGATCAACGTAAATAAAACGATTATGATTGCCTATATGATAAGCGGCTTGCTGGCAGCAGCAGGGGGGGCCTTAATTGGCGCCAGGATAGACGGAGCGTTCCTGGAAATGGGACAGGCTTATATGCTGCAGTCGGTTGGGGCGGTAGTCATTGGCGGAACATTAGTTGCAGGCGGCAAAGCGTCGCCTGTCGGAGCAGCTTTTGGCGCACTGATGCTGATGTTAATGGTAACGCTTATGGTTATAAGCGGTTTGCCAATTGGGGTTCAATATATTGTGGAAGGAATTATCTTGATTTTAGTGCTGATCATTGATAATCCGCATGCGGATAGTGAATGAGCAAGTCTGTCCGGTTGAGGGAAAAATGCTTTACGCCTATGAACAGTGAATTAGTTTAGTGCTTCCTGAAATGGGCTTAGGCAATAAGACAAGATTCCTAATGGTGATGTCAAAAAATTCAGAAGGTAGAAACGATGCACTAGAGGAATAGGTATAGCAAACAGAATACGGGTATGCAGAATTTTGTTGGTTGATGCTGGTATGTATGTAGAAGATGTATATTAGAAAGAGGAGGCAATCATAATAATGAGAAGTCATATAACCACCAGGGGATTAGAACGGGCAACACACCGCGCGTTGTACTATTCTATGGGTTTTCTGCCGGAAGATTTGGATAAGCCGCTCATTGCTGTGGTAAATACGCAGAATGAGACGATGCCCGGACATGTTCATTTGGACAGCATTGCCAAGGCCGTCAAGGAAGGTATTATTGCCGCCGGCGGTACGCCGATTGAATTCCCGACCATTGGTCTTTGTGATGGGATTGCGCAAGGCAACTATGGCATGCACTACCCGCTGGCCAGCCGGGAATTAATTTGTGACTCGGTAGAATGTATGGTCAACGGTCATCAATATGACGCTATGGTGCTTATCACCAACTGTGATAAAATAACTCCAGGTTTACTAATGTCGGCTGTTCGCCTCAACATTCCGGCCATTATGATTAGCGGCGGCCCGATGGCGACCGGTTGCGTTGACGGCCAGGAAATCGGTTACACCGATTTGATGGCCGCTCAGGGCGATGTGGCCAGAGGAATTATTACCCGTGAAGAATTATCAAGAAGAGAAAGAGACGCGCTGCCTGGCTGCGGTGCCTGCAACTTGCTGGGAACAGCCAATACGATGAACTTCCTTACCGAAGCGCTTGGCATGTGCCTGCCGGGAGCAACCTGTATGGCCGGGACTGGCAGAAGACTGGCTTTGGCCAAACAAACCGGTATGAAGATTATGGAGCTTTTTAATAAATCAATTTTACCGCGCCAGATTGTCACCAAAGAAGCTATTGAAAATACAATTACGGTAGACCTGGCTATTGGCGGATCCACGAATACCATTCTCCATTTGACCGCATTAGCCAAAACAGCCGGTATTGATTTTGATGTGAATTGCTTTGCCGAACTAGCCCAAAAAGTTCCTCATCTTGTAAAAATAAAACCTGCCAATAATGGCCACTATCCTGCCGATGTGCATAATGCCGGCGGTATAACGGCATTGATGGGGCAATTATGTAAGAATGGCCTGTTGCACAAAGATGCAATGACAGTAACCGGTAAAACCGTTGCTGAAAATGTTAGTGAAGCTAAGGTGATCAATAACACGGTCATCAGACCCATGGACAATCCCTATTCGGCCAAAGGCGGCTTGCAGTTGCTGTACGGCAACCTGGCACCTCATGGTTCAGTCTGCAAGAGCGCGGCTGTTGTTCCGGAAATGTATCACCATAAAGGACCTGCCAGGATCTTTAATCAGGAAGAACCTGCAGTGGCGGCTATTTACGGCGGACAGATTAAACCGGGTGATGTCGTTGTCGTAAGATACGAAGGACCAAAAGGCGGCCCTGGTATGCGGGAAATGCTTACCGCTACGGCTGCCATCGTTGGCATGGGCTTATCCAAGGAAGTTGCCCTGATAACTGACGGTCGTTTCTCCGGTGCTACAGCCGGTGCTGCGGTGGGACATGTTTCGCCGGAAGCAGCCGAAGGCGGCCCGATTGCCTTAATTGAAGAGGGCGATATGATTGAAATCGATATTCCTAAAGGTACTGTTCATCTGCATGTAAGCGATGAAGAACTGGCCCGCCGTAAAGCAGCCTGGAAACCGATGAATCCAGATCATGTTATTAAGGGCAGTTATCTTGATCGCTATTCAAAAATGGTTTCATCAGCAATGGATGGCGCCGTATTTAAATAATAACGATAATTATAGGGGGCTATAAAAATGGCTAAAACAAAAATTACAATTCCTCAGATTCTGGAGACCAAGCAAAACGGGAAGAAGTTTAAAATGATTACCGTATATGATTACCCGATGGCCGGTATTGTTGACCGTTCCGCCGCCGAGCTTATCTTAGTGGGCGATTCCCTGGGAATGGTTATCCAGGGCCATGACAGCACTGTGCCGGTAAATTTTGAAGATATTCTGTATCATGTAAAACTTGTCCGTCGCGGCGCACCCAATACTTTTATTGTTGGTGATATGCCGTTCTTATCCTACCAGGTTAACCGTGACGAAGCCATTCGCCATGCCGGTATCCTGTTAAAAGCCGGTGCCGATTGTGTTAAAATGGAAGGCGGCATTAAAATCGCCGAAACAGTAAAGGCAGTTGCAGACGCCGGTATACCGGTTATGGGGCACATCGGCTTAACGCCGCAAACCGCTGCCATGATGGGTGGCTTTAAAGTTCAGGGTAAAAGCGCGGAGGCTGCTGAAAAGCTTATGCAGGACGCCCAGGCCATTGATAACGCCGGTGTATTTGCCATGGTGCTTGAATGCATGCCTTCCAGCCTGTGCAAATTAATTACGGAAAAAATTCATGCTGCGACCATCAGTGTTGGCGGCGGTCCTGACTGCAACGGACACAACCTCAACGCCTATGACCTTGTTGGCATCTTTGACAAATTTGTACCCAAATTCGTTAAACAGTATGCACAAATGGGACAGCAAATGGTCGACGTGTTTGACACCTGGTGCAAAGAAATTGACGATGGCACTTTCCCCGAGGAAAAACATTGCTTCACTATGAAGGATGAGGATTTGAAACGCCTTTACTAAGTTCTTAGCATATATGAGGAGATGGATGGATAATGGCCAAAAAAACAATTAATGATTTCAAACAAATGGTGGAAAAAGGCGAGAAAATTGTATGGTTAACTGCCTACGACTATCTCACTGCCAAAATGCAAGAAAAAGCCGGGGTGGATATGATCCTGGTTGGCGATTCTCTTGGCATGGTAAGCCTGGGCTATGATACTACTTTCCCGGTAACCATGGATGATATGGTCCGCCATTGCCAGGCTGTCCGCCGTGGCGCGCCTAATACCTTTATTGTCGGCGATATGCCGTATATGTCCTATCAGAAGTCTGATGAAGAAGCTATAGCCAATGCCGGCCGTTTGGTAAAAGAAGCCGGTGTTGACAGTATTAAACTTGAGGGCGGCGGTGAGCTGATCGCCCGCCGGGTTAAAGCCATTCAACAAGCCGGTATCTTAGTATTCGGTCATATCGGTTTAACGCCGCAGTTCATGGGCCAAATCGGCGGTTACCGGGCGCAGGGCCGCAGCGCTGCGGCAGCGATGAAGCTTGTTGAGGAGGCAAAAGCTATTGAAGAAGCCGGCGCTTTCGCTATCCTGGTAGAAGGCGTACCCGCTGCTGTCGGTAAGGCTATTACCGAAAAAGCAGGTATTCCCATTTTAGGTATCGGGGCCGGTTCTTATACGCACGGACAACTGCTGATTTATGCGGATATGGTTGGCATGTACGATAACTTTACGCCGAAATTCGTCAAGAAATATGCAAGTGTCGGCGAAGTCCTGACAAAGGCTTTTAAAGATTATACGGAAGAAGTCAGAAAGGGTCAATTCCCTGACGATAATGAGCATACCTACAAGATGAGCGAAGCAGAAGTAAAAGAGTTTCTTGCTTTGTTGGGTAAATGAGACTTGATTCAGATGGGGGGTTAACCCCATCTGAATCTTAGTCGAATTATCCAGGGACTTAGCCGTTCTTTACTCCCGTCTGCAGAGGACGGGAGTATTAGAACGGGTTAGTCATCGGATAAATAAGCAAGGGCTAAAAAAAGGCTGCGGGGAACTTCCTCCAGCCTTTTTTGCACATTGCATAGGAAATCCAATAAAGATTTCTTTCTGGCAGGGCGTTAGTAACGCTCCACCGCTGGCGCTTGACTTCCGCTTTTACTAACACCCTGCCTATAAATCTTTATTGGACATGATACAGTTAAAATTAATTACTATTTTCACGATACAGGTAAACCCTATATTCTGGAGGTTTTTGCGAGATGCAAAGAGAAGTACTCTTTTTTTGGGGAATTACTTTATACGAACAATGACCAAATAAAGGGGGAAAAAATTCTGAGCATAGCAGGTAAGTCAATAGTCGTGATTGCCGATGATTTGACTGGCGCGAACGATACCGGGTTACAGTTTGCGCGCAATGGATTATCAACAGAAGTTATTTTAGAGGGGAACTCCATAACAAGTTCTACCGGCAAAGTGGTTGTGGTTGCCGACACGAACAGCCGGGCGCTGCCTGCCGAAGAGGCTTACCGCAAGGTAAACCAAGTGGCAAAACAGGCCCAGGCTGCCGGTTTTTCTCACTTTTATAAAAAGATTGATTCTACTTTGCGCGGAAACATCGGTGTTGAATTAAACGCCATTCTCGACTTGGAAATTCATGACTTTGCTTTTGTAATGCCCGCATTTCCTAAGAATGGGCGCACAACAGTGGGAGGACATCATCTTCTGCAGGGAGTTCCGCTGGCAGCCACGGAGATTGCTTGCGACCCCAAGTGTCCTGTTCATGAAACTATACTGCCGGCGTTGCTGGCAGCACAGTCCGGTGGCAAGGTAGGGCATATTGGCATCAAGGAAATTTGTCAGGGGGAAGAGGCGATCATTGCGGCTATCCGGGGCTATTTGGCTGAAGGCTGCCGGATTGTGAGCTGCGATGCCTGGCAGGAAGACCATTTTCCCATAGCTATTCAGGCTGTGTCTAAAATATCGGAACGCGTTCTCTGGGTTGGATCGGCCGGGCTGGCTGAGTATATACCGCAACTGTTACTGGGCTTAAGTAAAAAAGCGGAGAAGAAAAAGCCGGTGCTGGTTATTGCCGGTAGTATCAGCTCAGTAACTAGAGAACAAGTCAAACGGCTTTTGGACAAAAATTATGTGTTGGTCGAAGTAATCGTTAGTAGTTTTCCCTGGCAGAAAGCTCATTTTGATTCCTGTTTACGGCATGCGCTTATTCATTTAGCCAACGGGAAAAATGTTGTGCTGGCTTCAGGCTACCAGGAAGATGCATTGGAGCAGGCTAAAAGTATTGGTGCAAAATATGGTATGCCACTGGCAAAGATCAGCGAAAGTGTTTCTGAAGTCCTTGGTTGGCTGGGTTCTGCCATATTGGCAAAGCAGGAAATATCCTGTATGGTTTTGACCGGCGGGGACACGGCTGCTGCCGTTTGTCAGGCACTTGGCGTGACAGGCATCCGTATTCTGGAGGAACTGGCGCCGGCCATGCCGCTTGGTGAAATGGAAACAGCAACAGGAAAAACAATACATGTTCTCACAAAAGCAGGTGCATTCGGTACTCCCGATGTTTTAGTCAAGGCACTTGAGCAAATGCAAAGGAGATAAACGCAATGGAACAACGACCAATTTTGGCTATTACGATGGGGGATGCCGCAGGCTGTGGCCCTGAAGTCATTGTGAAGGCTTTAAATGATGAAAAAGTGTATCAATTATGCTGTCCGCTGGTGTTTGGCGATGCGGCAAGAATCAAGCTGGCTGCCGGCATTGTTGGTAGCCAGCTGGTGATACAGCGGGTTGTCGGTGCCCGGGAAGGCGATTATCAATATGGAAAAATTGATGTTCTGGATTTTGCCAATATTCCGGCAGATCTTCCTTTTGGCCAGGTGGATGCCAGAGCCGGTCACGCCGCTTACGAATATTTAGCGGGTGCGATTGAACAGGCCATGCAAAAGACGGTAGCCGCCGTTGTTACGGCGCCGCTTAACAAAGAAGCTCTCCATAAAGGCGGGCATAATTTTCCGGGGCATACTGAGATTCTGGCCCAGCTCAGCCATACCGACGATTATGCCATGATGCTGGCCGGCGATGCCCTGCGGGTCATTCATGTAACAACGCATGTTTCGATGCGGGAAGCGGCCGACCTTATTACCCGGGAACGGGTGCTTAAAATTATTTCTTTGGCCGATCGTACGTTGCGTCTGCTGGGAATTGAAACCCCAAGAATCGCTGTTGCCGGCTTTAATGCGCATGCAGGCGAAAATGGCTTGTTTGGGCGGGAAGAAATTGAGGAAATTAACCCGGCAATAGCAGCGGCAAAGGCACAGGGGATACAGGTTACCGGCCCGGTTCCGCCTGATACCGTGTTTTTCCGGGCTGCACGCCGTAAGGAATTCGATATTGTCGTTGTTATGTATCACGACCAAGGGCATATTCCTATTAAACTTTTAGGTTTTGAGGATGGCATCAATGTTACGGTCGGTCTGCCGTTTCTCCGCACGTCGGTTGACCACGGAACAGCGTTTGATATTGCCGGCAAGGGATTAGCCGATAGCGGCAGCATGACTGCCGCCATTGAGTTTGCCGCGCATGTGGCCCGCGGTGCGCATCAGTAGATGATAGTTAAATAAATGTGATAGAGGTGTAGGAAGATGAGAAAATTTACGTTGAAGTATGGCAAGGAAGAGATGAGTTTTTCTATCCCCAGTGAACAGTTGCTCCACGAAATCGTTGGTAAAGAGTATCCGCCGATTAGCGATATTCCGGGGGCTGTGCGCCAGGCCTTGGCTAAGCCCATTGATGCACCGCCGCTTGCTGAACTGGTAAGGCCTGGTGAAACCGTGGCAATCGCCGTTAGCGATATTACCCGCGCCTGGCAGCAGATGCCGCTGGTATTGCCGGAAGTGATTGCCACTTTGAACAAAGCCGGTGTACCGGACAGCAATATTACCATTATCATCGCCGTAGGCGGACACCGTAAAAATACCGAAGAAGAGTTTGTTCAACTGTGCGGCAAAGAAATTTATGATCGAATTAAAATCGTAAATCATGATGCCTTTGATGCCGATAATATGGTGTATTTAGGGAAAACGAGTACAGGCACCGAAGTTTCCATTAATAAAATCGCGGCCGATGCCGATCGCCTAATTCTGACAGGCGGTATTATTTATCACTATATGGCTGGATTTGGCGGCGGCCGCAAGAGCATTATTCCCGGCATCAGTTCCATAAAAACCATTCGCCAGAACCATTTATGGGGACTTGGCCGTGAGGTAGGCGCCGGTTCTAATCCGAATGCTGCCTCCAGGAAAACACTGGGGAATGAATTGCATGAAGATATGATGGAAATTGCCGGTTTTGTTAAACCAGACTTTATTGTCAATATGGTGCCGACGCCTGAGGGAAAATTTGGCGGCGTATTCGCCGGCAACTGGGTTTCTGCCTGGAAGGAAGGCTGCAAATTAGTGGATCAGCTTTACGGTGTGGAAATTGACAGCCTTGCCGATATTGTCATTACCACAGCAGGCGGCTTCCCAAAGGATATTAATTTATATCAAACCGGCAAAACTATGGATAATGCCTATTATGCCGTAAAAAAAGGCGGTGTGGTCGTACTGTTAAGCGAGTGCGCCGATATTTATGAGCCGGAGGAATTCTCCCGCTGGTTTAAATATGACGATAAGGTGTCAATGGAAAAAGCATTGCGTGCAGACTTTGGGATTCCCGGTTGGGTAGCCCTAAAAGAAGTGGAATGCAGTAATCATGCCACCTATATCATGATAACCCGTGCCGAAAATGCCGAGTTTGTCCGCAAAACCGGCATGATTCCTACAACCAGCATTGAAGAAGCACTCAAAATCGCCAGAGAAAAATGCGGTGTGGCGAAACCCACCTATACCGTGATGCCGCAGGGGGCCAATACACTGCCTATTTTGCGGTAATCAAGTGATGTAAGAGTCCGCTAAGGCTTTTCTGTTTGCCGCATGCCGTTATAGAAACGGTGGTAAGCGGCAATCCGTTAAGTTTTTAGCGGATTTTTTTTACTGCTGTCGCTGCGCTGTGTACTGGGAGTCGGGGTTGGCGGATATAACCACCGTTATAGAACTGAGTGAGATAGAAAATGCCGAGGCTGTGCTCGCCAAGGCCGCGAAAAGAGATTTTTTTGGATATAAACGGGAAATATAAGGAGATATGGCTCGATTTTGCCGTAAATTTGCTGTAATGGGCAAAAATGGAATGCGGAGTGCAATATATTCATGATGCTCATCAATAAACTACAGAGGTAATTGAGCGACAATTGGCAAATATGTAAAGATAATAAATCTTTTGATTGAAGGTTTCCCTGGCCAGGGTCATCATAGTACCGTTGGAGGTGATAAAATCAGAATAATCAATAAGGTACTCAAAAATAAAAGGAGGACATTATGGCAAGTACAACAGTGAATGTGGAAAAAACAATCAGCAAGCTGCGCTGGCATTTATTGCCGTATTTGATGTTGCTGTATATCATGGCGATGATTGACAGAGTAAACATCGGTTTTGCTGCCTTGCAAATGAATCAGGAATTGGGTATAACCCCAAGTATGTTTGGCTTTATCGCTGGTATCTTCTTTATTGCTTATTTCTTTTTTGAAGTTCCTAGTAATGTTATTATGCACAGAGTCGGAGCCCGTAAATGGATTACCCGAATTCTTATCAGCTGGGGTTTGGTTACTGTATTTACAGGCTTTGTTCACACTTCAACTCAGTTCGCCATTCTTCGCGTTTTGCTTGGTGTTGCTGAAGCTGGCTTTTATCCCTGTATCATCTTGTATTTAACCTTCTGGTTCCCTGGCAAGTATTTTGCCAGCGCCGTTTCCATTTTTATGTGCGGTATGGCGTTGGCCAATATTATAACCGGCCCGATTTCGACCTGGATCATGGATAATGTTATGTGGTTGGACTTAGCCGGCTGGCGCTGGTTGTTCATCATTGAAGGAGCACCGGCGGTACTGCTTGGGTTTATAACCTATTTCACGATGATTGACCGTCCGGATCAGGCAAAATTCCTGGACAAAGATGAGAAAGAATGGCTGCTTGCCGAATTGCAAAAAGAGCATGAAGCAAAACTGGCGCAAGTGCCTGCCAACAAATGGGAAGTATTCAAAATGGGCAAAGTTTGGCACCTGTCCTTCTGCTACTTGTGCTATGTTATCGCCTTATACGGCTTGGGATTGTGGATGCCGCAGATTATTAAAGGCCTGTCAAAGGCGCTGAGTATCACTAACATTGGCCTTATTTCCACTATTCCTTATTTCTTTGCGGTAGTTGCGATGGTGCTTTGCGCCCGCCATTCGGACAATACCGGAGAACGCCGGTACCATGGGTCTCTGCCGATCGCGCTATCCTTTTTCGGCTTGATCGGTTTGACTATGACCAATGATTTGTATATATCTATGGCGCTTATTTGCTTAAGCCAGATGGGTATCTACTGCTTTGTCGGCACTTTCTGGGTTTTCCCGAATATGTATCTGACAGAGGCTACGGCAGCAGTTGGTATTGCTATCATTAACTCGACGGCTAACCTGGGAGGCTTTATTGGGCCTTATGTCGTAGGCTTCCTCAAAGATATGAGCGGCGGTTCCACGACCTTGAGCATGTACTTCCTGGCATCTTTTGCCATTATGGGAACGCTATCTGTACTTGCTCTTGGCAAAAAAAGCGAACCCGGAGTTACTGATGCATCAACCCCGGTAGCGAAGTAGTTCTGTGAAAAGTAAAAAGGGGTTGCGGAGGAGATATCCCCCGCAGCCCTTTTTTCCATTATCAGAAAGGTTAACCTTTCTGATAAAAAGTAAGAACGACTATACCCCCTAAAGGGGTACAGGTGGCTTCTGCCGGCGTCCTGAGGGACTTGGCACAAGCCCCAAGTCTTTTCGTATATTTAGCGCTTAGGCAGGAATTTTATTGTCAAATGGAGTAAATAATTAGCGATGACAGACATATTTAGAAAAGGTCACGAGGTAGTTTGTATGTCCAGTAATGTTACTAACAAAATAAAAGAAACTTTTCAGGTGGACATTGTTGGCGATCAGCAGTTCGATTGGGGCGAGCAGCACTGGCTGCAGTTGGATCCGGGCAATGCCGAGCTTCAGCCGACTGTATCCGTAGCAACGGTTTATCCCGGCGCGGAGCAACTGTCCCATATGCATTCCGGTTTTACGGAAATTATTATTGGCCTTGAGGGCGAAACAACTCATTGGTGCAATGAGCGGAAAATAAAGCTGGACAAAGGTAAAGTCGGCTATGTCCGTGAGGGCAGTCAGCATCGAATTGTGAATACCTCGCAGCAGCAGAGTTCTTTTTTGAGTGTTGTTTACTCAACAATTCCTAAGCCGTTAAAAGAGGTAATTAGTAGCTGGGATATTGAACTTAGTGAAGTGGCTAAACTAATTAACCTGGATGCTATTGTTGAAAAGTTTGCGCAATCTGTGCAAATGACCGTGACACTTATCGACACGGCTGGTAATTTTTTAACCGACAAAGAAAATTTACCGGAAATTTGTCAGTGCTGCATGCAGGGCAAATCAGGGGATTGTATTTTAAACACGGCAACTGTAGAGCGGCCGATGGAACAGAGGATTTTTCATTGCAAGTTTGGTGTGTCGGCAATCCAAAGCCCGTTTATCATTAATGGCCGGGTGCTTGGTTATTTAGGGTGCGGTTATGGCAGACTGTCGACAAACATAACCCAGGTTGAGCCTATTTCCGATAAGTTTGCCGCCGACAGTGCCCAGGAGGCTTATTTTAAACTGAACTTTATCCATCGCAATCACCTGAATTCCGTGGCTGAGACGCTGTCATTAGTGAGTGCTTCGCTTATTCAGCTAATGATCAACTCGTTGAAAGAAAAAGAATTAAGCGACTACCGAATCAATTTATCGCAGGAGAGAGAGAAGCAAGCGTTGCTGCATCACTCGCTCAGTCAGGCCCGGCTCAAATTTTTAGAGTCGCAAGTCAATCCCCATTTTCTTTTTAACACGTTAAATACTATTGCGCAGCAGGCTGAAATGGACGGCGCCAGCAAATTGGCTTCCTTAACCTACTCGCTTTCCAATCTGCTTCGCTTAAGCCTGGGAAAGGCCGATTCATTAGTGACAATTGAAGAAGAGTTAAGCTATATTAAAGATTATCTTTTTATTCAGCAGACACGGTTTCCTAAGAAATTTACGGTTACCATTAGCATTGAGCCTGAGATTCTAGAAATTAAAATCCCTTTTATGACCATCATGGTTCTTATAGAAAATTCAATATTGCACGGCTTTAAGGATGTCCGCCGGGAAGGAAAGCTGGTTATTCGCGGCTATAAAGAAGGACCCTGCGGGGTTATCGAAGTTCAGGACAATGGCTGCGGCATACCGGATAATATTGTGGCAGCAGTGCGGGAACTCCCTAATCACGAGTATGATCCGCCAAGTCTGAAAGGAATTGGCATTAAAAATATTTTCTTGCGCTTAAAGCATTATTACGGAGAACTTTTTGAGTTTACCATAAGCCGGTCTAAGACGGGCGGAACCTTGGCCAGGATTGTGTTGCCGTTATAACTTCAACGCGAGTGATTAGGAGGAGTACAAATGTACAAAATGGTTATTGCCGATGACGAGCCTGCGGTGCGACAATACCTGCGCTATATTGTCAAACAGTACAATTTGCCTTTTCAAATTTGCGGTGAGGCAGAAGATGGCGCACAGGCCGTACATTTGGTCGACATGCATCAACCGGAATTTGTTATCCTTGATATTAATATGCCGATTATGAATGGCCTTGAGGCGGCTAAAGCTATCAGGAAAAAGTATCGGGAAACCATGATTTATATCCTAACCGCCTATAGCCAGTTTGATTACGCCCACCAGGCAGTACAAACACACGTGGCCGATTATTTGCTTAAACCCATCAAGCCGGCTCAGTTGGTTGAGACTCTTCGCAAAGGCATTGCCGCCGCCTTGAGCCAGCGGATGTCGAAACAACGGCTGGAACGCCTGGAACAGCAAATCGCCAAGGACAGACCTGTGGTGGCGCAACAGCGATTGTTTGACTTATTAAAGAACGATAGTGTAAATCCTAATGCTTTGAAAATACTCAGAAGTATCTCGAAAAAGGATGATTTTACGCCACAGGCAGTTATTTCGGTTTCCTATTGGTTTAATGCGGAACACCTGCCTGTGGGAATTGAGGTGCATCTGCTGCAGGAAGCACAGGACTTTCTGGGGGAACAGGCAATTCTTGCTTCCTTTAGTGATGAAATCGTGATGCTTGTTGCCAATTGGGATCATGGGCTGCGCTGGGCCTTGCAAAATCGACTTGAAGACTGGGAAAGCAAGTATGCCATTACAATTTGCGCCGGAATCAGTTTGGTGACAGATCCTTCGCAAATTGGCAGGGATTATAAACATGCGAAAAAGAAACGGGAAGCGGGAATGTTTTGGCGTCAACAGGGCCTGTTAGTCATTGACGGCACTGTTGAAGGATCTAAAGAAATCGAATGCGAAGCTATCCAGAAACAGATTCGGCAGTATGTGCTGGAACGTAAACCCGAAAAGGCGAAAGTGGCGTTTCGTCAATTCTTGAGTGAGGCAAAACAAAGCTTTTGTCAGCCTGAATATATGTATGCCGCCATTATAAAAATTGCCAACAACCTTATCGAAAAATATGCGGAGTACATGATTTCGGCCGATGAGGCCGGGAAGCTCCGCAAGAACTTTCTTGCTGAAGTTAACCGGGCAGTTTCCGTAGATGATTTGGAACAATGTTTATGCGTCTTGATCGATAAGCTGGAGAGCAATAGCGGCTCTTTGGAACAAAATCAGGCTGAACAGGCTGTTAAATGGGCAATCGAGTATATTAATACCAATTATCATAAAGATCTTACGCTTGAGCAGTTTGCCGAGAAATTATTCATGAGCACAGGGTACTTCTGTCGCATATTCAAGAAATACGCCGGTGAAGGCTATGCAACCTACCTAACCAATATTCGTCTGGAAAAAGCCAAAGAGATCTTACTGACAGGCCGGTATACGGTAAATGAGGTTGCCCGGATGGTTGGGTTTCGTGACGCCAGTTATTTTAGCAGTGTTTTCAAAAAGCATTATCACCAGTCGCCAAGCGCATTTACTGCGTCTGCAGGCAAGGCGGGCTCCTGATCAACATTAGTTTACATTAAAAATATAAATCTGAGGTGATCACATGTTTAAAGGAATACTATCACCGATTATTACCGTTTTTGATGCCCAAGGCAAACTTGATTTTAAGGGAAATGAGCGGCATATTAACCGGCTGATCGACAATGGAATTAATGGAATTCTCTTTCTGGGCAGTATCGGTGAATTTTTTGCACTTTCGCTGGCAGAGAAAAAAGAGTTTATTACTTTTGCCGTAAAAACAGTCAATAAGCGGGTGCCTGTACTTATTGGCACCGGTGGCACAGTGCAGACAGAGGTTATTGAGTTGACCCGCTTTGCCGAGCAGGCGGGCGCTGATGCGGCGGTGATTATTTCACCTTACTATTTCAAACTTGAGGCGGACACCATCTTCCGTTATTATGCCGGCATCGCCAGAAGCACGTCTTTACCGATTATGCTCTACAATTTTCCTGACAGGACAGCCTATGACCTTGCTCCGGAGCTGGTTGTTCGTTTAGTTAAAGAATTTGATCATATTGTGGCAATTAAAGATACAGTGGATACAATCAGTCATACCAGAAAAATGATTCAGACGGTTAAAAGCGTACGGCCGGATTTCAGCGTTTTATCAGGCTATGACGAATATTTGATTCCCAATTTAACGGCAGGCGGGGATGGCGTTTTAAGCGGGTTGACCAATATTGTGCCGCAGGTCTTTGCCGCTTTGATGAAGGCTTACGCCGCCAAAGATTTGGATAAGGTTTGGGCAGCCCAGGCGCAAATTTCCTTACTTATGAATCTTTATGATGTAACCCAGCCTTTTATTGCCGGGATTAAGGCTGCTGTTGCCGTGATGGGGGAACCGATCGTCCCGACGGTAAAAGAACCGGCTGTGGAAGTGACACCTGCGCATCTACAGACAATCCAAAACTTACTGAAGAAGGCAGGTGTTCTGTAGGGCTATTGGCAGATAGTCTCTAAGCAGGAATATGGAATAGACTAACGAATAATTAAATAGTCAAACTATGAATGATAATGTCGAACTGCTGTAATCTGATTTTGCAATAAATAATGGCTGTGCAGCTTATTTACCTGTAGTATATTTATATTATTTTTTTACAGAACAATACGAACTATATTCGACTATATCGAAGCAATATATCGGGAGGAGGAACAGGAAGAATGGGAAATAGAAGCAATGATATTTTAAGCAAACCGGAGTGGTGTTTCAACCGCAGCGTATTTAAAGCAGTGGGGTTTTCTGATGATGATTTGAGCAGACCTGTTATTGGAATTGCTAATTCCTGGAATGAACTGGTGCCGGGGCACGCCAATCTGCGGCAAATTGCCGAACATGTGCGCAAGGGAATTTACCGGGCGGGCGGGGCTGTTGCCGAATTTGGCGTTATCGGCGCCTGCGACGGCACGGCGCAGGGACATGCCGGCATGCACTATATTCTGCCTTCCCGCGATCTTATCGCTAATGATATTGAAATCATGGTGGAAGCCCATCGGCTGGATGGAATTGTGCTGCTTGGATCTTGTGACAAAATTGTACCCGGCATGTTAATGGCGGCCGCCAGACTTAAAATTCCGGCTATTTTTCTGGCTGGCGGGCCGATGTTGGGCGGCGTAAAGTTTGATGGCCGCAAATCCGATTTGACGACTATGTCGGAAGCGCTGGGGATGCTAAAAAGTGATAAAATTGATGGACAAACTTATGAACAACTTGAGGAATTATGTGGCCCGACCTGCGGGTCCTGCGCTTTTTATGGAACCGCCAATACGATGTGCTGTATGGCCGAGGCACTAGGCATGTCCCTGCCGGGAGCGGCGCTTGTGCCTGCCGTTTATGCCGATCGCTTACGGTTGGCGGAAAATACGGGCAAAGCCATAGTAGCTTTGGTTACTAAAGAGATTACGGCCGACAAAGTTATTTCCTATCAGTCGCTGGAGAATGCTATCCGGGTCTTGATGGCTACCGGCGGCTCGACCAATGCTGTTTTACACCTGTCGGCGATTGCGGCAGAATTAGGAATTGAGGCTGAGACAATGATGGAGGCTTATGACAGGCTCAGTCAGTCGACCCCGCAGATCGCCAAAGTTAATCCGGCGTCGCAATATGATATGGAAGATTTCCATCAGGCGGGCGGCATCCCGAAAGTTATGCAGGAGATAAAGCATCTCTTGCATGAGGAGTGCATTACCGTAACCGGCAATACCGTAAAACAAAATCTTGCCGACTATAAATTTAAATATCCCTGTAACCATAACGTAATCAGTACGCTGGATAAACCGTTCAGCATACAAAAAGGACTGGCTATTTTGCGGGGAAATCTGGCGCCGGCTACCGCCGTGACAAAACCGGCCGCCATTGATCCGGCTATGCATGTGTTTACAGGCAGTGCCAAGGTTTTTGATTGTGAAGAGGCGGCGGAAGAGGCGATATTAAGCGGTAAAATTGCCACCGGTGATGTTGTGGTTATCCGTTATGAAGGACCGAAAGGCGGCCCGGGCATGCGGGAAATGTACAAGGCGATGAAATATATTTACGGCATGGGATTAGCCAAGAAGACAGCATTGATTACCGATGGGCGTTTTTCCGGTACGAATAACGGCTGTTTTGTAGGGCATATCTCACCGGAAGCGGCTGAAGGCGGGCCGTTAGCCGCTGTAGAAAATGGTGATAAGATTACCATTGATATTACTAAGGGATTATTGCATTTACACCTTGCCGACGAGGAAATCAAGGCGAGACTGGAAAAATGGCAAAGGCCGCAGCCTAAATTTACCCACGGTTATTTAGGCATCTATTCCAAGCTGGCAAGCTCGGCCGCTAAGGGTGCGGTGATGAAACTTTAGTAAAAAATACTTGTTGGCAAGCTTCTTTTCAGGTACGATGTTGGTGGGAGGGGATTAACCATTGCTGACAAATAAAATCGCATTGATTGCTCCCAACAAGAATTTTACTTTGCGAGCTTTGGACTTATTCGGCGAATGGGGAGAAAAAATCCACGTGGCAGTGGCCACCAAGGAAGACGTCGTTACCATCGGGCAGCAGCTCAGCGAAA
This sequence comes from Sporomusa acidovorans, assembly GCF_900101845.1. GTDB lineage: Bacteria > Bacillota > Negativicutes > Sporomusales > Sporomusaceae > Sporomusa > Sporomusa acidovorans. Next base: position 55,421 of record NZ_FNAM01000014.1, read on the forward strand.
GAGGGGCGGATGCGCTCATCTGTTATGCGACTTTTAACGAGACAATCAAAACAACGGTCAATATTCCGACGGTATCGCTCCGCCCCAGTTTGCTTGATTTGTTGCAGTGCCTGCAAGCAGTTAAAAATTGGCTAATAAACAACGGGAAAACCGTGAGTTCCCAGCCGGTGGTTGGGTTAATTGGCGACGCGATTGGGACTGACGCTGCCGCGGTTGCCGCTATTTTGGGTATAGAGACGAAAAATCTGTCCGGTGAGCAGAGGGAAGACCTGTCGGAAATTGCAGCTGTTGTCAAGGAAGTTACTATTATTGATGATAATCAACCATGTGAACCGGTCTCTACTTTTCATACTGTTCCTTGTTTCCAGGTAACCGTAGGACGGGAAACCGTTTTTAAAGCGCTGCAGCAGGCACGCGAGCTGGTGATGGCCGGGAGGGTAGAGCGAGTTAAGCTGGAACAGTTTAAAGCGATCATGGAATTTACCGGTGAAGGGATTATTGCTGTTGACAGCAGGCGGCGGATTTCCTATATCAATCATACCGCGGAGCGGCTATTAAATAAGAGCAGGGAGCAGATTGTCGGCAAGCTTGCTGCCGCTGTTCTGCCTGATATCAATCTTGACGATACTTTGCGGTATGGGCAGACAAGAGTTGCACCTTTGACAAGCGGCGACCAAAGCTTTACCTGCAGGATCGTACCGATGCTTATTGGCGGTCAAACCGTGGGGGCTGTATTAGCCATTAACGAAGTACCATTTTCCGTCAGAGATAAGGATAAAGCAAACAAGGCTCTGGATGAAAGCGGCTATAAGGCGGTTTATCATTTTGAGGACTTTATTACTGCCAATCCCTTTATGCAGGAAACTTTAGAAGCTGCTAAAAGTTATGCGTGTGTGGATTCGACAATTTTGATTCATGGCGACACAGGTACCGGCAAAGAAATTATTGCCCAAAGCATCCACAACTATAGTCCGCGCTGCCAGGGACCGTTTGTTGCCGTGAACTGTGCCGCGTTGCCGGAAAGTTTACTGGAAAGCGAGCTTTTTGGCTATGAGTCCGGGGCGTTTACCGGTGCCCGCAAAAATGGCAAGAAAGGCCTGTTTGAACAAGCGGATAAGGGGACAATTTTTCTTGATGAAATTGGCGAAATATCGTTAAGTATGCAGGCCAGATTGCTGCGGGTGCTGCAACAGCGGGAAATTATGCGAATTGGCGGGGATAAAGTTATCCCTGTGGACGTAGGCATTATCGCGGCGACTCACAGAAATCTGCCGGAGTTGATCGAAAAGGGCGCATTTCGCCGCGACCTTTATCATCGTCTGAGTATCCTGCAATTGCGATTATTGCCGCTTTCTGCCAGAACGGAGGATATACCCCCGCTTGTTGAAACTATTGGCAGAAAATATGCGGCTAAGTTGTTAAAAAAAACGTTGCAATTTAGTGCCGGGGCGATGAACATTCTCACGCGCTACCGGTGGCCGGGGAATGTAAGGGAACTGGAAGGTGTTGTTGAACGGCTAATGATTCTAAAAAAAGATACCCTTGTGACTGCCGAAGATGTAAACAAGGTTTTGGATATAAGCAGGCAATGTTTGAATGATGACGTTAGAACGGTACCGAAAGGGACTATGGAAGAAATAGAGTATGCCATCATTATGCAAGTTTTGAAAGAAACGGGCAGTCATGAACTGACAGCAAAAACTTTGGGTATTAGTACGACAACAATCTGGCGAAAAATAAAATCATTTCAAAATGAAAGACAACATTTCAATTTGCAATAGATGGATAACCCTCTGTAATATATAGCTGTTTTGCCAGGTAATATAGTATAACTATATACCTGGCTTTCATTTTGAAATCAAGACAAAATCGGTGCAACGTTTTCAATAGTATAGATAGTGCCATAATTGCAGATAAATACTGCACTTTTCCCCTGCCCAATTATAATTGGTAAGTTGGCATGAAAAATGCATTAGGTAGCTACTAGAAATGAGGATGGATAGAAGATGGAGCAGTTGGCAATCATTGCAGATAACCTTACGGGTGCGAGTGACGCGGGAGTTCAGTTTCGAAAGTTTGGTTATAGTACGCAAGTAATGCTTGATTATGAGTTAGTAAGTCCTTGTACCGGAATTGACGTGTTATCGGTTAATACCGATTCGCGTAAGGTGCCGCCTGATGTTGCTTATGAGCGCGTATACCGGGTTGCGGAAGAATTAACCGAGTTGGGTTTTAAACGCTTCTACAAAAAAATTGACTCCACGTTGCGTGGTAATATTGCCGAAGAGGTAAAAGCGATGATGCAGTCCCTGGCGTTGCCGTTTGCCATTGTCGTCCCTTCCTATCCAGCACATGGCAGAATTGTAGAAAATGGCTATTTGCAGATTGTCCAGGCTTGGGGTGACAGCAGTAGCCCGTTGCCTGTCTGCTATGTTCCCTCGATTATAAAAACCGCTCCGGAAATTCCGGTTGCGGTTTTAACACTGGCCGATGTACGGCAGGGTGAAAAAGAACTCACGCAAAAGTTTACCGAATTGTATGAAGCAGGGATTAGTTTAATTGCTGTTGACGCGATAGCGGATGAAGATTTGCGGATGATTGCCATTGCCATGGAGAGGCTTACCGTTCCCTGCCTTGCTGTTGGCTCTGCCGGTTTAGCAGGCAATTTACCGATTGCCTGGAAGGTGGTAGCCCAAGAACATTTGAATTTGCGGCAAGGAACGATGGTAGTAGCGGGAACCCTTATTCACGTTACGGCCGAGCAAATTATCAGTACCTTAGATTATCCCAATACCGAATTAATTGAAATTCAGACCGAAGACATTTATGATGGCAGAGACAATGAAGAATTTCAACGAGTAAAAAGCAAAATTGAAACAGCGTTATCAGCAGGCAGAATTCCGGTTGTAGTTACCGATACATTGTTAAAAAATCGCAATGAAGCCGGTGCGCTAAGTTTATCTGTGCAAGTACAAAAATACGGACAACTGGTAACTAATTTTTTGGGGAAAATTACAAAAGATATCATCGAGAAGCAGGGGCTGCGTAATCTTGTGATTTCCGGAGGGAGTACAACAACAAGCATTTGTCATACCTTGGGAATAACCGCCATCGACCTTGAGCGGGAATTGCTTCCCGGTATACCGGTAGGCAAGATGATTGGCAGCAATTGTGACGGTGTGCATCTGGTTACTAAAGCTGGCGGGTTTGGTAAGCGAAACTCACTCCGCAAGGTGTTGGAGTTGTTATAATAAGGAGGTTTGATGTATATGAGTTGTGGTTGCAGTCGCAGTCAAAGCTTACGAAAAGTAAATTATCAGGGAGACGGCCTGCGGGTCGGAACGCAGTGGGATGAACCGGATCTGGATAAACTTCAGATCTTGATTGATACCGTACACGGAGACAGCCATCCTGGCAGCAGCCATTTAGGCACTCTGGCTGACGAAGCAAAAATTGGCGTTTATGAATCACAGGGAAAACCTGCTAGTTATACAGTTACCGATATTTGTGACGGTATTGCCATGGCCCATGATGGGATGAATTACTCTTTGGCCAGCCGGGAAATTATGTCCTTTATGTTTGAAATCCACGCAATGGCGTCACCTTATGATGGCAGCATTTTTATGGCTTCTTGTGATAAATCGGTGCCGGCGCAGTTAATGGCTATGATGCGGCTGGATATGGCTACCATCCATGTTCCCGGCGGCTCAATGCTCAGCGGTCCGAACTATATGTCCTCCGAAATTCTTTACGGAGCAGGCGACAAATACATTAAGGGTGAGCTGACGGAAAAGGAACTGATGTACTATTCCCGTAACTGCTGCCCCAGTGCAGGTGCCTGTCAGTTTATCGGTACGGCAAGCACCATGCAGTGCATGTCAGAAGCGCTGGGCATGGCATTGCCAGGTAATGCGCTGGCACCGGCATACACCAGCTTTTTGACCCGCTATGCCCGCAGAGCCGGCCGGCAAGTTATGCAAAACGTCAAAAATTCCGTAATTCCCCGCAAATTTATCAGCAAAAAGAACTTTAGGAATGCCTTAATTATTCACGCTGCACTTGGCGGTTCCACCAATGCCCTTTTACATTTGCCGGCTATTGCCCGTGAAGTGGGGATCACGATTGAACAGCAGGAATTTGATGCGATTAACCGTGAGGTTCCGGTTCTTGTCAGCCTAAAAACCGGCGGACAATGGCCAACAGACCTGTTCTGGTATGCAGGCGGAGTACCGGCATTAATGCGCGAACTCAAAGACATACTCTGTCTTGACGCCATAACCGTTACCGGCAAGACAGTTGGCGAGAACCTGGACGACCTGGAAGCAGCCGGTTGGTTTGATGAAGTCAACAGTTATTTAACCAACTATAAAGTTCAGGCCGCCGATATTGTAAAAACCCGTAAAAATCCTGTAAAACCCCAGGGAAATATTAAAATCCTGAAAGGCAATCTTGCACCGGAAGGCGCTGTCATCAAGTTATCCGGTGTCGATGAAGCTATTCACAATTTCACCGGTACAGCCCGGGTATTTGATTCTGAGGAAGCAGCCGTAGCTGAATTGCTTGCCGGTAAGATCGGTCCGAAAACTGCTGTCTTTATCCGCTTTGAAGGCCCTAAGGGTTCCGGCATGCCGGAAATGCTGCGGACAACAGAAGCCCTGTGGAATATGCCGGAGTTATCCAGTAGTGTCGCATTATTTACTGACGGTCGTTTTTCCGGTGCTACCCGCGGCCCGGCTGTAGGCCATATTGCACCGGAAGCCGTAGAAGGCGGTCCGATTGCCTATTTGGAAGACGGCGACATCATCAAGATGGATGTTGCTGCCCGCAAGCTGGATATAGTCGGCATTAACGGTAAACAGGCTACGCCGGAAGAAGTGGCCGCCGTGCTGGCAGAACGCAAAAAGACTAAAGTATTCCCAGTGAAAGAAGCGACACCGTTACTGAGAATGTATAAGAAACTGGCACGTACCTGCACACAAGGCGCCGGCTTGGATATTTAGGCTGATAATACTATATAGTATAAAATTATAAAAAAGGTGGTACTATTATGGCTAAGAAGACAATTAATGATTTTAGACAAATGGTCGAAAAAGGGGAAAAAATCGTCTATTTGACAGCATACGACTATCTGACTGCCAAGATGCAGGAAAAAGCCGGCGTGGATATGATTTTGGTCGGCGATTCTCTTGGCATGGTAAGCTTAGGGTACGATACTACCTTCCCGGTAACTATGGATGACATGGTCCGCCATTGTCAGGCCGTACGCCGCGGCGCACCGAATACTTTCATTGTTGGTGATATGCCTTATCTTTCTTATCAGACTTCGAACGAACAGGCTATCGCCAATGCCGGCCGTATGGTAAAAGAAGCCGGCGTTGACTGCATTAAACTGGAAGGCGGCGGCCCGATGATTGCCGAACGCATTACCGCTATCCAACAGTCCGGTATCCTGGTTATGGGTCATATCGGCTTAACACCGCAGTTTATGGGCCAAATCGGTGGTTACCGGGCTCAAGGACGCAGTGCCAATGCCGCCATGAAGCTGGTAAGAGAAGCTAAAGCTGTCGAAGCAGCAGGCGCATTCAGCATTCTGGTCGAAGGCGTACCGGCTGCCGTCGGTAAAGCCATCACCGAGAGAGCGGGGATTCCGATTCTGGGTATTGGCGCCGGTTCTTATACTCATGGACAACTGCTTATCTATGCGGATATGGTTGGCATGTATGACAATTTTACACCGAAATTCGTTAAGAAATATGCGAATGTCGGCGAAGTCCTGACAAATGCCTTTAAAGAATATACGGAAGAAGTCAGAAAGGGTCAATTCCCTAACGATGATGAACATACCTACAAAATGAGCGAAGCAGAGGTAAAAGAATTTTTAGCTGAACTGGATAGATAGAATTGTTTTGCGAGCTGGACCATACTGCTTGGCGGTATGGTCTGCTTTTAATGAAAAAAGCAGTTGGATCAGATAACAGCAAAAGGGCTGCGAGGGAAACCTCTCAGCTTTTTTGCTATATGATATCCAATTTGGTAAATGGCATCCATACATGGGATATCATTATATTGGAAACTATTATAGTATTGGTATGATCCTTTCGTTTATGGCGCTGATGTTTCTCAAGAACAGGAAGTTAAAGAATTTGCGCAACAGGTGCATAATAAATATGGTACAATTAATATTTAGAGGTGGTAGGACATCAAAAAAGTTCTTATAAAAGTCAAAAAATTCCGAAGGACTATCTGGTTATATGTATAAATAATCAGAACATACTGGGTATTGGGTATACTTTCAAAATTTTCTCCGGAAGGGTATAGATTTAGCGAGGTGACTAATATTTTGAATATCATTGTTTGTATTAAGCAAGTTCCGGGAACATCCGAAGTAGAAGTAGATCAGGAGACAGGGGTTTTAAAAAGAGAAGGCATTGATTCGAAAATGAACCCTTATGATCTGTTTGCTATCGAAACGGCGGTAAAGATAAAAGAGGAAAACGGGGCTAAAGTCAGCGTTGTCAGCATGGGACCGCCTCAGGCCGCCGAGATTATTCGGGAAGCTTATATGATGGGAGTAGATGAAGGGGCGCTTATTTCCGACAGAGTGTTTGCCGGCGCTGATGTACTGGCAACATCCTACACCATTTCCCAGGGAATAAAAAAACTTGGCGATTATGACCTTTTGATTTGCGGCAAACAAACCACAGACGGCGATACGGCCCAGGTAGGTCCCGAATTGGCGGAATTCCTCGGCATACCCCATATTGCCAATGTTAAACAGATTGTGGAAGTGAAAGAACATTCCATTATCGTGGACATGGATATGCCGCATGCCGTGCAAACGGTAGAGGTCAGCTATCCTTGTCTTATTACGGTCGAAAAAGATATCAATCAGCCCAGGCTGCCTTCGTTTAAACGGAAACTATCGACTAAGGACAAACAAATACCCATGTACGGGTTAAAAGACTTTGCGGACCAGGATGAAAAGAATTATGGGATTAACGGTTCACCGACCCGTGTACTTCGAATATTCTCCCCCGAAGCCAACCATGACCGCGAAATGTGGAAAGATAAACCGGGTGTGTTGGTTGACCGGTTGGCTGGTAAGTTAAAAGAATTAAAGTATGTGTAAAGGGGGAAACGACATTGGCGAAGATAGTTATTGATCAAGAAAAAGTAACAGAGCCTGAAGAACTGATTAAACTTTGTCCTTTTGGGGCAATTGAATGGGATAATCATTATTTGAGCATTAATGCTGCCTGCAAGATGTGCAAGCTGTGTGTAAAAAAGGGACCGGCAGGGGTATTTTCCTTAATTGAGGACGAAGTCGTTGCTGTCGATAAGAGTGAATGGCAAGGCATTGTAGTGTATGTAGACCATCTGGACGGCGATATTCATCCGGTAACTTTGGAGCTTGTCGGTAAAGCAAAAGAACTGGCCGGAAAAATCGGTCATCCGGTGTATTGCCTGTTTATGGGGCATAACATAACAGGCAAAGCCGAGGCTTTGCTGCACTATGGCGTTGATGAAGTGTTTGTCTACGATGATGAAGAACTGAAATATTTCCGTATCGAGCCCTATACGGCAGTTTTCGAAGACTTTATTCATCAGGTTAAGCCATCCATCGTATTAGTGGGCGGAACGACAGTCGGCAGATCCTTGGCGCCGAGAACGGCAGCCAGATTCCATACCGGTTTGACGGCGGACTGCACTGTGCTGGATGTAGAGGAAAATACGGATTTGGCACAAATCAGACCGGCTTTCGGCGGTAACATTATGGCGCATATCTTTACGCCCAATACCCGCCCCCAGTTTGCAACCGTCCGCTATAAAGTGTTCTCGCAAGCTCAAAAAACGAACAACCCGACCGGGAAAGTCACCCACTGTGCAATCGCCAAGGACAAGTTGGCATCTAAGATTAAGGTACTGCAGGTTAAAGCCAAAGAAAAAGTTAAAAGTATAGAAGACGCCGAGGTACTCGTGGTTGCCGGCGGCGGTATTAAAAGCGCCAAAGATATGGAGATGCTGCAAGTGCTGGCAGACAAGCTTGGCGGCATGGTTGCTGCCACCAGACCGCTGATTGAAGCAGGCTTTGCTGATCCCAGACAGCAAATCGGTCTAAGCGGCAGAACCGTAAAACCCAATTTGATTATTACCTGCGGTGTCTCCGGATCGGTCCAGTTTGTGGCCGGCATGGATAAGTCCGACAACATTATTGCCATTAATACCGATGAGAATGCGGCCATCTTTAATGTAGCTCATTATGGGATAGTTGGCGATCTATACGAGATTGTACCAGACTTAATTGAGCGCTTAAACCAGGGCTAGAATCCAAGTAAGAGAGCTTCATTATCCAAATTAGTTGCGTTAGAGGTGATGAATATGAATTATAAAAAAGTTGATGACAAGGATATAGCTTTTCTTGTATCTGTTTGCGGCAAGGATCGCATTTTCGCCGGCCAAGAAATTCATGAAAGTTATGGTCGTGATGAGTTAGTCAATAAGCATTTGTTTCCCGAGGTAGTTGCAGAAGTTGACCGTACGGAAGAAGTCTCCCAGATTATGAAATATGCCTATGAGCACAATATACCGGTAATTCCCCGCGGCCAGGGAACAGGTCTGGCGGGTGGTTCGGTAGCTCTTGACGGCGGAATTATGGTCAGTACTGTCCGCATGAATAAAATATTGGAGCTTGATGAAGAAAACCTGACCCTTACAGTGGAACCCGGCGTACTGCTTTTGGATATTGTAAAATTCGTTCAAAAGAACGACTTGTTTTATCCGCCCGATCCCGGTGAAAAGAGTGCTACCATCGGTGGCAATATCAGCACCAATGCCGGTGGCATGAGGGCCGTAAAATATGGCGTTACCCGGGACTATATCCGCGGCTTGGAAGTCGTATTGGCTGATGGCCAAATTATGACAATGGGTGGCAAAACGGTGAAAAACAGTTCAGGCTATTGTCTTAAGGATATGATTGTCGGTTCGGAGGGAACGCTTGGGATTGTAACGAAAGCAATTTTAAAATTGTTACCGTTACCGAAAAAAAACTTAAGTCTGCTGGTTCCTTTCCCGAATCTGGCGCAAGCCATCGAAACTGTACCGAAGATTATTAAGTCCAAATCCATTCCGACCGCCATTGAGTTTATGGAAAAAGAAATTATCCTGCAATCGGAAGAGTTTTTAGGCAAGCAGTTTCCCGACAGTTCGGCGAATGCTTATTTACTGCTTACTTTTGACGGCAACACGAAGGAAGAGTTGGAAGAAGCCTACGAGAAAGTTGCCCATATTTGTCTGGACGCGGGTGCAATTGACGCGCTGATTTCCAATACGCAGGAACGCCAGGAAGCAATCTGGTCGGCACGCGGCGCATTCTTGGAGGCAATAAAGGCATCTACCACAGAACTTGATGAATGTGATGTGGTTGTACCTAGAAATAAAGTTGCCGATTTTGTTAAATATACCGATGAGCTTCAGTCAAAATTCGATATTAAGATTAAAGGGTTTGGCCACGCCGGCGACGGCAATTTGCACGTTTACGTGTTGCGGGATCAGCTTGGCGAAAAAGAATGGCAGGAGAAATTAGCCCGCGCTATGGATGCCATGTATGCCAAAGCCAAAGAATTTGGCGGCGAAGTTTCCGGTGAACATGGAATTGGTATTGCCAAGAAACCATATTTGGAGGCAACCAAAGGCAGTGAATATATGGCGTTGCTTAAACGGGTGAAATTAGCGTTTGATCCGAAAAATATATTGAATCCCGGCAAAGTCTGCTAATTATCTCATTATATAAAGTACAGGCCTTAGGTATATAGTATAAGGAGCGGTCTCAAACAGGTATTTACCTGAAGAGGCAGCTCCTTAGTTTTATCTTACAGTCAAGTCACTTAAAAAAATAGGGGAAGTTTTGTGGCAGCATTTCTTAAGGATCAATGGTGATGCTATTATTTAAGGTTGCAATACTACTCGCTATAGCAAGAATACTGTTTAGATTGGCAACCGGGTTTAAGGAAAGCTGTTCAAGAATTTCCTCCAGCAGCAGCATGGTAAACAGGACAACCGAGTTGCCGGCGGTTATGGTAGTCTTGGTGGAATTTGCCAGTCTTCTTGACTTTTTTTCTAATTCTTCTACGCAGATACAGGTGCAGGATTCATTGTGACAATTCATGAACATACCTCCTCCCATTTCTAGATATAGTATATTCGCCTTATTGCCAAATGTCCTGCAATTGCCGGCAGGAAACGGAAAGTGCCGCTCGGATGAGAGCGGTATAATTTATTTTAAATGGTTATATAATTATCGATAAAGGTTTAGCAGGATTTTCCACAGGGAACCGGGAAAATGGCATTATAACAAAAGAGGGGGGGACATTATGCCCAAAATCACAGGTACAGCAAAGCGGCTGCGGATTTACATTGGCGAACGTGACCGTTATGCCGGGAAAACTCTTTACCAGGCTATTGTGGAAAAGGCAAAGGAGTTGGATCTGGCTGGCGCTACTGTATTTCGCGGCCTCATGGGGTATGGGGCCAACAGCCGGATTCATACGGCCAGCATTGTTGATCTATCAAGTGATTTACCTGTTTTGGTGGAGATTGTAGATAGCGAGGAATATATAAACAAGTTTTTACCTTTTCTGGATCAGATGGTGCAGGAAGGCTTAGTTATACTTGATGATATTGAAGTGATTAAGTATGGGAAAAAACAACCCGGTCGGTAATGTATGGGTACTATGGAGGAAGAAATATGATTACGATAAATATGCCTGACGGCAGAACATTTGAATTTAAACATGTTGTTTTCGATTATAACGGGACCTTAGCGGAAGATGGGATAACCAGCAACCTAGTTAAAGAGTTATTGCGGGAATTAGCCGCAAAAGTCCATGTCGCTGTCATCACGGCAGATACGTTTGGAATCGTCCGGGAGCAATTGCAGGATGTGGAAGGAATAGAGATCATTGTTATTGGCAGTGGTTTGGATGGAACGGAAAAGGCCCGTTATGTTCAGAAACTTGGCTCAGAAACCACAATTGTTATTGGCAACGGCGTAAATGACCAGCCGATGTTTTTTATCGGCGGGTTAAAAATCGCTGTTATCGGTCCGGAAGGGGCAAGCAGTGGCTTGCTGGCTGCCGCGACTATCGTTGTAAAAAGCCCGGAAGATGCCATCCGCCTGTTGCTGAAGCCCAAGCGGCTGATTGCTACCTTACGCTGCTAATTATGAAAATAGAAAAACAGTAAAGGAAAGGAAACTGGCTATTTTCTAAAAAAATATTAAATTTTCTTGGCTATAATACACTTATTCACAAAGTTTAACCCGGATAGAGTAAGGAGTGAGTGTATGAAAAAATTTGCCAATCGTTTGCTAAACTGCATTTTTAGTTTGATTACGACCGGTCTGATTATGGCTGCGCCGGTAGCGGCTATGGTTTATGCTTCAGAAGCTCCGGAACCTGTCGCGGTTTTTGATGGTTTTAGTGTAAAAGCATCAACAATAACCTACAATGCTTCAGGAGAAGCTAATATTATTCAGTATAGTGACAGGGTGGATAAAAAAGATAACGCTTTTCATGATTTGCTACAACTTGATAAGTAAGTATTAACAGAGAAATGCGCGGGAGTGATTTTGTGAAAATATTAGTTGTTGAGGATGACGATCCATTACGGGAGGCCATTGTTTCTCTTTTGCAGGAGGAGAACTATCTTACTGATGAAGCGGCTACCGGGGACGAGGGGTTGTATTTGGCACAGCAGGGAATTTATGATCTACTGATATTGGACATTATGTTGCCTGAAATCAGTGGGCTTGATATTGTCAGGAAAGTCAGGGCTGCCGACGATGCAGTGCCTATTTTACTGTTAACAGCGCGCGACAGCGTATCAGACAAAGTATGCGGCCTGGAAACGGGAGCTGATGATTATTTAGTAAAACCTTTCGCCATTCAGGAACTGTTAGCCCGCATAAAAGCACTGATTCGTCGCCGGGGGACAATGGCCAATGACGGCAAAATCAGTTACGGCGGTGTTACAATTGACAGCAAGGTGCATGACGGTTATGTTAATAAACAATCTTTGGGGTTAACAACGAAAGAGTATGAGTTGTTGGAATTCCTGATTTTGAATAAGGAACAAATTCTAACCAGAGAGCAGATATTTGATCGGGTTTGGGGCTTTGAGTCGGAAACTACCATCAGTGTGGTTGACTTATACATTCATTACTTACGCAAAAAAATGGCTCCGTCCGGTCACGACAGCATGCTGCGTACAGTACGCGGCGCCGGCTTTATGTTTAAGGAGAATTAATGATGTTCAAACGTACTTTGCGCCGGTTATCTGTGAGAATTTCCGTTGTGTTTTTATTGATTTTTATTATTTTTGGAACAGTGATTTATGGTTATGTATCTTATCGTTTTTTTGATAAAGTTGACGATTCTATGCGGCTGAAGGCGAATAACCTTGGCATTGCCAATGGCAGAATCGTTTTCCAGAGCCGGAACCGTTGGCTATTTGATCCGCGCATTCTTATTTTTCTTAGAGACACTGACGGACGGGTCTTTAATATGTTCCCGCGTGAAGAGATTGACGTGGAACGTCTGGCTGAACTGATAGCGCATACACCGCCAACAGGCCGTATCTATACGAAAGAGATAGAGGATCATGCGTACAGGATTCTCAATATTCCTTATTTGTACGAAGATAATATCCTGCAGACTGATCGTGGACCGATTGTCGTAGACAGTATTATTGCAGTAAGTATCGTGGATTCAGAAGTAGCTGCTCTGGGAGATTTACTGATTATAATTGCCAGCGGACTTGTTACCGGCATGATTATTATAATTATTGCCGGCTATTATCTGGCACGGCGGTCCATGGTTCCCATTCAGGCTTCCTGGGAGAAACAGCAGCAGTTTGTTGCCGATGCTTCCCACGAACTACGCACGCCGCTTGCTGTGGTAAAAAGCAATGCCGAGCTTATCCTCAGGCATCCCGGCCATACGGTTGAGGAAGAAAGTATCCGGGTAACCAACATTATCCGGGAAGTCAGACGGATGACCAAGCTGGTTTCGGAGTTGCTGACGCTGGCAAGATCGGACGCTAACCAATTGGAACTAATGATAAGTGCTGTGAGTCTGAATCAAGTTACTGAGACTATTGCCGAACAATTTGTACCGCTGGCCGAAATGGAAGGACTCACTCTCACAATTAAGATTGCCGACCAACTTGAATTAATGGCAGACAAGGAACGTCTGCATCAGTTGTTGGTTATTTTATTAGATAATGCCATCAAGTATACGCCGCCTCCCGGCGAGATTCTGGTTACTGCCGATAAGCATGGCAATAACATTATCATTGCTGTGGAAGATTCCGGTCAGGGAATACCGGCTCAAGATTTGCCCCGGGTATTTGACCGGTTTTACCGGGGGGATAAAGCACGTTCCCGCGAATCAGGCGGAACCGGTTTGGGCTTGTCTATTGCCAAATGGATTGTTGAACAACACGGCGGTAAAATCAGTGTGGAAAATAAGGCCGCCGGTGGTGCGAAATTTAGTGTGGTATTGCCTATAAAAAAATCATCATAAAGTTCATAACAGTACGCGAAAAGCACTTGTCAATGACAGGTGCTTTTTGAGTTACTAGGGCTTGGTATTTTTGCTTATATCCGGCAGGGTTTCGCTGATAAATCCTAAAGAAATTCAAAAGAATCTCAACTACAATAACGGTAACGTCTTACCTTAGACATATTAACAGAGGAGGCTACCGCAACCATGTCAAATAGAAAGAATAAGGCTCTGCTTCTTGCAATTGGTTTGTTTTTTTTGCAGTATTCGGTCTCTTTTGCCTCGCCTCTTGAGCTGTCCTTACAGGACAGCATTGATTATGCTCTCAAAAATAACGCGTCGATCCAGATTGCCGGTGAAGATAAAAGAAAATCGGAGCTTAGTGTCGGCGAAGCGAAAGCCGGTAAACTGCCGACTGTCTCGCTGGGCAGTAATTATAGTTATCAGGGAAATTCCGGTGACGATAGTTTCAGCAACAGCTTGCGCATGAACTGGCAGCTCTATAGCGGCGGCCGGACGGAAGCTCAGATTGACCAGGCGGAACTGGGAGTCCGCAGTGCCGATCTAAATGTTGATAAAACTACTCAGCAATTGATTCTTGACGCTACGACCAATTATTATAATGTACTTGCAGCCAAAAACATGCGTACCGTGAATGAGGAGAATGTCAGTAATTTGCGGGCTCACCTTGCGATTGTCCAGGCGAAATATCAGGAGGGGATTGCCGCCAAATCCGAAGTGTTGCGAGCCGAGGTTGAAGTCGCTAATGCCGATCAAAACCTGATTAAGGCACAAAATCAATATGATTTGGCGGTATCCAATCTGCTTACTACCATGAATATGGATGGCGGGACAGAGCTTGAGCTAAAGGGCGAATTAGCTTATCAGCCTGATACCAGAACCCTGGATGAAGCCATTGCTTTTGCCAAACAGAACCGGCCGGAGGCAGTACAGGCGCAAGTAAGTATTGATAGTGCGCAAAAGGGTATTGAAATTGCCGAAAGCAATAAACGGCCGACTGTGTCGCTTTCCGCCTCAACCGGCTGGAATGACAGCCTGGTACCGGACGATACCAATAATTGGTCGGTGGGTGCGTCCGCCAGTTGGAGTATCTTTGACGGCGGCGTGACCAAATCCAAAATCAATCAGGCAGAGTCTTCCCTGAACAAAGCCAAGCTGCAGAATGATCAAACTCTCGATTCTATTGAACAGGAAGTTCGCCAAGGCTACCTTAATATGAAGGAAGCTGAAAAGCGTTTAGCGAACACAGAGGTAACGGTAACCAAAGCAAACGAGGATTTATATATTGCCCAGGAATCCTATAAAGCCGGTGTGGCTACCAACCTTGATATTTTTGACGCGCAACTGGCCTTGACACAAGCCAAGACCAATCACGTACAGGCACTGTACGACTACGATGTGAATAAAGCCAAACTGGATAAAGCAATGGGCCTGAAAGCCAGTAGCTTATAGGCGGTGGAGGTATTTTGATGAAAACGATGTGGCAAAAAATCCGCAACCATAAAACTTTACTGCTTACGTTGCTTATAGCCGCGGCTGTCGCCGCCGGCGGCGGGTACTACTATCAAAGCAAAAGCAAAACAGCTACTGCGCCGCAGCAGACCATTCAGGCTGAACGCCGGGACCTTACGTCAGTGGTGGCGGCAACCGGGACAATCAAGGCTGTTAACTCGGTCGATATTAGCTCTAAAATTACCGCAAGGATTAAAGAGGTTAAGGCGCAGGAAAACGAACAAGTAACAGCCGGACAAGTACTTGTTATTTTAGAGGACGCCGGCCTGCAGGCCCAGGTAACCCAGGCGAAAGAAAAACTGGACAATGCCGCTGTCAAGCTTCAGCGGGTTTCCCGGCTGACAAGTATCGGCGGTTCATCCAAGGAACAACTGGACAATGCCAGTATGGATTATAATATTGCCCAGGCCAATTATGATGAAGTTATGTCTAAGCTTAATGATACGGTGATTATTTCCCCGATTGCCGGCCACGTCATTGGCAAGCCGCTGTCAGCCGGAGAACTGGTGGCGCAAGGGGTTAATAACCCAACCGTCATTATGACGATTGCCGATATGTCGACAATGCAGATCGAAGCCAATGTTGATCAGACCGATATCGGTAAAATTGCACTCGGGCAAAATGTGACTTTTACAGTGGACGCCTACCCGGGGAAAGTATTTAGCGGCAGGGTAACAACCATTTCCCGTAAAGCTACCGTTTCTCAGAATGTTACCTACTATCCGGTGACAATTGATGTTTTGGATGCTGAAAACCTTCTAAACCCCGGCATGGTTGCCAGAGTATCTGTTATTGTCAGCGAAAGTAAAAATGCTTTAACCTTGCCGTTATCGGCTATACGTTCAGATAAGAGCGGCAAATATGTTGTTGTTGCCGGACCCAATGGCCAAACCCAAAATGTGCCGGTAACAACCGGTAATACCGGCGATGACCGGGTGGAAATTATCAGTGGCTTGAATGATGGCGATAAAGTTGTTGTGTCGCAAGTCAAGACACAATCTCAGGGACAAACCGGCAGCCAGCAGGGATCAAGACAGGGCGGCGGAGTCCGCCCGCTGTTTTAAGCTAAGTATCAGTTGAATAAGGGGGTCATACAATGACAATAGCATTAGCTAATATAACCAAAACCTATCAAATGGGTGAAAGCGTGGTGGCTGCCCTGGCAGGAATCAGTTTGGACATCCGGGAGGGAGAATTTACCGCCATTATGGGGCCTTCAGGCTCCGGCAAGTCCACGTTAATGAATATTCTGGGTTGTTTAGACCGTCCGACCAGCGGTTCCTATTTGCTGGACGGGCTGGAGGTGGCCGCTTTAAATGACGACGAACTGGCACTGACCCGCAATAAAAAAATCGGCTTTGTATTCCAAAATTTTAACTTGCTGCCGCGTATTACCGCTATCGATAATGTGGCCTTACCGCTTGTTTATGCCGGTGTCGCCGCAAAGGAACGTAAAGAGCGGGCCGCGGAAGCCTTGGCATCAGTCGGCCTTGACAAAAGAATGGATCATCTGCCTAACGAATTGTCAGGCGGTCAGCGGCAGCGGGTAGCGATTGCCCGGGCCTTGGTTAATGAGCCTACCATTATTATGGCCGACGAACCGACCGGTGCGCTTGACACCAAGTCCGGTGACGAGGTTATGGAGATATTTATGAAGCTCAATTCCTACGGGCGTACCATTATCCTGGTAACGCATGAGCCGGACATTGCCGCCTACGCGAAACGGGTAATTCATGTCCGGGACGGGTTGATTGTCCGGGACACGGAAAAGGAGGAATAATGTGTTCTGGGAAAGCGTAAAAATTGCCTTAGACGCATTAGTCTCAAACAAGCTTAGATCCATTCTTACGATGCTTGGCATTATTATTGGGGTCGGTGCCGTTATTGCCATGGTTTCCATTGGTATGGGAGTAAGGGAAAAGGTATCAAACTCCATTGCCAGCTTGGGCAGTAACCTGATTATCGTTATGCCGGGAGCGTCCTCTTCCTCCGGGGTAAGGCAGGCTGCCGGCACCAATATAACGTTAACGTTCAAGGATGCCGAAGCGATAGAGCGCGAAGTGCCCGGAATCGGGGCGGTTGCCCCCAGCGTAAACAAGCAGTATCAAATGGTTGCCGGCAATATGAACTGGACGACAAGTGTCCAGGGTACTACACCGGAGTATCTGACGGTACGCAACCTCACTGTCCAAGCCGGCAGTTTCATTACCAATGACGATTTGGATAGCCGGAACCGGGTAGCGGTTATTGGCGCTACCGTCGCCAGCAACTTATTTAACAGCGTGAATCCGGTCGGGCAAAGTATTCGCATTAATAATGCACCATTTACCATTATTGGTGTTCTGGACAGCAAAGGACAGTCAGCCGGCGGCCAGGACCAGGACGATATTGTTATTATTCCCCTGACCACCGCTCAGGAACGCATGATGGGAATTACCTATGTCCAGACAATCAGCGTGCAAGCAGCTAACGAGGATGTGGTCGATCAGGTCCAGGATGGCATAACCGCTCTGTTGCGGGCCCGCCATGGCATAGCAGGCGACAAAGCTGATGATTTTACCGTGCGCAACCTGGCTAGTGTTATGGCAACAGCCCAGGAAACAACAGGGACTATTACGATGCTGCTTGGCAGTATTGCCGCCATTTCTCTCCTGGTTGGCGGGATTGGCATCATGAACATTATGCTGGTTTCAGTCACTGAACGGACCAGAGAAATCGGCATCCGTAAAGCCTTGGGAGCCAGGTTTTCCAATATTCTAATGCAATTTCTCATTGAAGCGGTTGTTATTGGGGTGATTGGCGGCGCCATCGGTATTGCACTGGGAATTGGCGGCTCCTACACCATTTCATCTATTGCCGGCTGGAATACGGTCATTACGGCAACGCCCATTTTGGTTTCATTTGGCTTCTCAGTGGGAATCGGCCTGTTCTTTGGCTTATACCCGGCCCGGAAAGCTGCGCTTTTGAATCCAATTGATGCATTACGCTATGAGTAAATAGCGAAACAAAAGGAACTGTGCCGACAACGGTTTTCGGTACAGTTCCTTTTTATGCCTATAATAGACTAGCTTTCCGGCCCATAAACTTTTTTTAATAACGTTGGTTTGCGCAAATCGGCACAGCCACAGTCTTGCTTATCGTCTAAACGGCTGATCGCATCCAATAAAATATGCCCAATCTTATCGGCATCTTCATAGAAAATTTGGCTTAGTTCACTGTGTTCCCAGTCCTTTACGACACCTTCCCCATAATTAACAACCGTATATAAGCCGGCGTAACAAGCACCGATTTCCCGGGCCAGATAGACTTCAGGGCAAAGACTTTGCCCGATAATATCGGCATGGCCTTTGAACGTCGCCACCTCGGCGGGACTTTCAAAATGCCGTCCATCGGTTACGGCATACACTCCGCGGCGAAAGACCCGATTTAGCGGTCGCGCCTCTGCCGCAGTGATTAATTCTTCACGCAGATGCGGGCAGAGGGCCTGCCGCATAATCAAGAGGTAATGCCCCTCCAGGCCAACGTCCTTGCGCATGGATTGATCAATATAGTCTGAGGCGACTACCACATCCCGGGTATCAAGCAAATGGTTGACCGAGCCTACGCCGCCTTCAGCCAGTATTTTTTTTACACCTGCCTCACGAAATAGCCAGAAAATCTGCCGTGAGGCATCAGCCCGGCTCACGCCGCTGCGCCAGCCGTGCATCCGGCAGGTCAGCACTTTTTTGTTGCCCAGACCAAATAACAGCAGGGGCGGTGTTTGTCCATACG
Source organism: Sporomusa acidovorans (assembly GCF_900101845.1). Lineage (GTDB taxonomy): Bacteria > Bacillota > Negativicutes > Sporomusales > Sporomusaceae > Sporomusa > Sporomusa acidovorans. The sequence continues at coordinate 74,284 of NZ_FNAM01000014.1, forward strand.
GGGTGTCAAACACCATTTCCCGCTGAATGATCTCTACATCCTGGCGGGCAAGTGCCGCCGGAAAGTCCATGGACAGCGTGCCTGAACCGCCGATAATGGCAATGCTTGCCTGTGGAATAGCGTTCATGGTATCTCCTCGCAATCGTATAACATTCTTAAAAAGTTTTTAGTATTTCATACTGCGTATTCCGCTGGGCGGGAATTTTTCCGGTGGCGCGGATGAGACCGGTCATTTTGTCAATTGACATCTGATAGGCGGTGCCGGCAGCCCTAACCACGTTTTCCTCCAGCATAATACTGCCTAGATCATCGGCGCCGAAGGCCAGTGTCAACTGGCCGATCGACTGGCCCTGGGTGACCCAGGAACCTTGAAGATGGGAAATATTGTCGAGATACAATCTGGCTGCGGCTAACGTGCGCAGATAATCCCAGGCAGTAGCCTTTTCGCCGCCCAATTCCGTATTACCCGGCTGGAATGTCCACATAATAAAGGCCCGGAACCCACCGGTACGGTCTTGCAATTCACGGATAGCCCGGAAATGATTAATCCGCTGCCGGTATGTCTCTCTCATGCCGATTACCATCGTCGCCGTTGTGCCCATTCCCAGGCGCTGGGCGGTTTCCATGACATCCAGCCACTCATTGGCCGTAATCTTTAAGGGGCTGACCCGTTGACGTACAGCATCGTCTAATATTTCCGCGCCGCCGCCTGGCAAAGAGTCCAGGCCTGCGAGCTGCAGGCGGCGCAGAGTCGCTTCGATGCTGATGCCGGCTTGAACGGCCATATGGACAATCTCTGCCGGAGAAAAGGAATGAATGGTAATAGGAAACCGCGCTTTAATTCCTCGCAGCATATTCTCGAAGTATTCGAGCTGCAGCGCCGGATGCAAACCGCCTTGCAGCATAATCTGCGTACCGCCGGCTGCAATTGTTTCATCAATCTTTTGGTAGAGTTCAGACGTAGCCAGTACGTAAGCGTCCTCGGCCTCTTGGGCTCGATAAAAAGCGCAGAACTTGCATTGGCTTTTGCATACATTGGTATAGTTGATATTGCGGTCCACAATAAAAGTGGCATAGGGTTCCGGATGTTTTCTTTGCCTGATCGTATCTGCTGCCTGTCCTAAAGCAGGCAAATCTCCCTCGGTCAATAGCGCAAGGGCATCATCATCCTGTAAGCGGTTGCCCGCAAGCGTCCGGTCAATAATTGTTTGGCATTTATCCACGCTTATACCTCCAGAAATGTCAGTTCAGGCACTTCGGCGATATGACCCAACGCCTGGGCGCGCCGGTAATATTCCTTTAGTCCTTGTTGATGGTTGCTGTCAAAAGAGAACTGCAGTGTAGTAAAATAAGCTTGCAGGAAATCGGCATCAAAGGATTCCCAGCGAGCGGCATCTTTGGCCAGCTGCTCAACACGCGCCATACTGTAAGACATGGAGTGCACGAACGAGCGCTGCACTTCGCGGACAAGTTCCGGATTTGCCCGCGCAAAACTTTGCCGGGCAACCCAGACGGCAAACACCATTTTGCAGCCGGTTAACTCCTTCCACTCGCTGCCCAAATCATAGGCATACAAGCCGGCGGGAACCTGATAATGAATATGGAGGGCTTCATCGCCAATTAACAGGGCCGCATCGGCCTCCAGCAGCATTGAGCCTAAATTGGGCGGACACTCAAAATAGGCGGGTTTAACATGATACTTATCTTCAAGGATAATTTTCAGCAGGATTTGCGAGGTGCGTGAAGTATTTGTCAGCGCGATTTTCCGGTTATGCAGTTCGTGGATAGGCACTTTACTGACTAAAAATATGCTTGTCACCGGGCCGTCGCAGCTTACCGACAGATCGGGAAGAAGGGTGAGCTCACGCCAGTGCCGCGAGTATTCGATGGATGGCACGGGAGCAATGTCAAGGCGGCCTTCCAGCAAATGCCGGCTCAGTTCACGGGCGGTATCTTTCGTCAATTCTACATCCCAAAGGATGCCGTTTTTTACCAAACCGTAATACAGGGGTAAACAATTGATGAATTGAATATGTCCTACTCTGGGTCTCATAACGCGTGGCTCCCGTCGTAAATTTGTACTTCGCGGTACAATGTATCCCGTTCAACCGGGATATTTCCCGTTTCACGGATAAAAGCAATAATATCCTGCTTGCTAATGCCTTTTGCGGTTTTTGCCCCGGCGGCGTGGAGAATTTTTTCTTCCACAACCGTTCCGTCCAGATCATCGATGCCGAAACCCAGTGAAACCTGAGCGATGGGAACTGTCAGCATAATCCAGAATGCTTTGACATGATCAAAATTATCGAGCATCAGACGGCTGACTGCCAGCATCTTCAAATCTTCCCAGGCTGTTGTCCGCTTTATGTCGCTCAGTCCGGTGTTTTCAGGATGGAACGGGAAAGGGATAAAGGCTTGGAAGCCGCCGGTTTTGTCCTGCAATTTACGCAGGGTCAGTAAATGGTCAATGCGTTCTTCGTGAGTTTCCACATGACCATAGAGCATGGTTGCATTGCTGCGGATACCCAGTTGATGCGCTGTACGCACCACTTCCAGCCACTCGGCGGCGCTCGCTTTGTTGGGGCATAAAATTTGCCGCACTCTGTCATTTAATATCTCGGCGCCACCGCCCGGCATTGAGCCTAACCCCGCTTCTTTAAGAATTGTCAGTACTTCCCGGATGGATAACTTTGCTATTTTGGCAAAATGGGCAATTTCCACAGCGGTAAACGCTTTTATATGAAGCTTGGGAAATTCCCGGTGAATACGGCGAATGATATCCGCGTAATAGTCAAAGGGCTTGTCCGGATGCAACGCGCTCACAATGTGCAACTCTGTCATTTCCGGTGCATCGGCTACCGCTTGCCGGGCAATTGACAATGCTTTTTCCGGTTCCATCACATACGCCTCGGACGCATCAGCATCACAGCCGAACGCGCATAATTTGCAGCGGGATAAACAGATATTGGTTAGATTAATGTGCCGGTTAACATTGAAATAGACTTTGTTGCCTGATTTACGCTGTTTCACTAAACGCGCCAATGTGCCGATCCGCAGCAACTCGTCGCATTTTAATAAAAATAAGCCGTCTTCCCGCGTCAACCGTTCCCCGTTACCTATTTTTTGTTCAATCAAGCATAATTGCTCGTTCATGTACTCACTCCTGTTGGCGTGTCCTGGAAACTTTACGCAGGACTTCCTAATATTGATAAATACATCTATCATTTCTATGAAACTTAAGTAGATTCCTGCCGGTTGAAAATAGGACCTTTTACTGTAAAAGGATACAACACAAATAAAAAAACCTTTTGCGAATAAGATAACTATCCGCAAAAGGTTTCTCGGGATTTTCTATATTCTTACATCAATAATGGCCGATACGCCAACGCCCTGTACGCGACTGAAGTGAAGCGGATTGGTACTGTTTATGGGTACTAAGGCTTTGACCCTAAAGGTACTGCCGTTAAAGTTTCCCTCCACTTGTAAGACGGCTTTTGTTTCATCTACCAGTTCCTGGGCGCCTGTTACCTGGGCGGCGCCTATGTAGCCTCGATTACCGACAGAAACAATGGGGACTACTTTGGTAGCATAATCACTGCCGGCGCTGTGCTTAGCCGTCAATGTATTGATGAAATTGTTCAGTGGGGTTGAAAATTTATCGATAAGAAACCCTATTCCACCAACTTTTAAAACATCACCCAAGCTAAAGGCTTGCGAAACCGGAACAGCGGCAACTGATAACAGGGAAACCAGCAATAGACCGATTACAATGTGTTTCTTCATATGAAATCCTCCAGTAAAAATTTAGTTTGGATACTATAATTTGATTATACTAAAAATGACTCAGTAGTCAACCATGAAATGCGTTTCAGCACCGATTATCGGATAGGTTTTATTTAGTAGTCAAAAAGTAACAATCCTTATGAATAAAAAAATTAATACATATTGGAGCATAAAATGGTAAAATAAAGGGGAAAATTTGTGATTATGCCTATCAGGATTTGCATGAGGAAAATAAGCGTAGTAGCATATAGGAAATAGACTGATGGATTACATTTATTTTGGCAAATAAAATTAGACAGGAGATTTCATGGAGAAAACGATACGAGAGCGCCTAATGGAGTTGGCCGATGAAAAGTACCGCTTGTTTCACAGTGGTTTGGTTCCTGATACCGATAATATTCTGGGTGTGCGTCTGCCGCATTTGCGGGCACTTGCCCAAGAACTGGCCAAAGGAGATTGGCGCGGGTATCTGGCGACTGCCCAGAAAGACTATTATGAAGAAATTATGCTGCAAGGATTGGTTATTGGTTATGCAAAAGCTGATATCGAGGAAATCTTGCAGTATGTCACTGATTTTGTTCCCCAAATTGCCAATTGGGGTATTTGTGACAGTTTTTGCAGTAATTTAAAAATCACGAAAAGGCATAAGGCGCGAATCTGGAAGTTTTTGCAGCCTTATCTGCTCTCCGGCAACGAATTTGTCTTGCGGTTCGGTATTGTTATGCTGCTTGATTATTATATAGAAGATGAATATATCGACCGGGTTTTGGCATGCTTAGACAAAGCCAAACATAATGGCTATTATGTCAAAATGGCGGTAGCCTGGGCTGTCTCGGTAAGTTTTGTTAAGTTTCCGGACAAGACAATGCGCTATTTACAGGAAAATACCCTGGATGATTTTACTTATAATAAAGCATTGCAAAAAACTATGGAATCCTTCCGTGTAGACCGGGAAACCAAGGCCTATTTGCGTGGTATGAAACGAAAAGTACAAAAGGGAAAAACAGTCTGACTGTTTTACAAAAAGTCAGATCCATCTTGATATACTGAGACAAGCTGGAAGTTTGGGTAGTTCGCTTATCGGATAAAAATACGTATATACAAACCTTTGACAAAAAAAGTAAATCGAGATATCATAAAATTATAACTATTTATTATCTACATATTGGATCTTTAATCATTTACAAGATGTTGGGTATGTTGGGGGATAGCGTGCGGATTAAGCTGATTGGTTGTCATTCCACGAGAAATGAAGTATTGGCGTTGGGGGTATCATCCGAAGTTGACTGTGAATTTCTGGATTTTTCTTTTCATGCGGACCCTCTGCAACTGCACAGAAAACTGCAGAGTAGAATTAATGCCTGTCAGCATTATGACCAAATTATTTTAACCTATGGGAGATGTGCGCATGCCGTAGCGGGGCTGGCTTCTCCCCGAGTACCGCTGATATTGCCCAAGGCCCATGATTGCATCAGTTTATTGCTGGGGTCGGATGTACGGCGGCAAGCGTTAAATGCCGTTCATCCCTCCGTTTACTATTTTAGTCAGGGGTGGCTGCAGTATGGCCGTGACCCCTATACGGAATATTGTGAATATCGAAAGCGCTATGGGGAAAAAGACGCTGCTTATTTGATTCGCTCTCTTTATGGCAACTATCAGGAAGCCATGTTTATTCAAACCGTTGGCGAAGGTGCAAAGCTAGAGAAATATAGACAGAGAGTAAGTCTGATTGCCAATTTCTTTGGTTGGAAAGTCCGTGAGGTAACCGGGGATCTTACACTATTGAAGGCAGTCATTTCCAGGCAGCGTGGCCCGGATGTTATGCGGGTGGCTCCTGGCACACCGATCGTATTGGAGGAGGAGAGTCATTATGCAGATTAACGTTAATTCCAAACCGGTGATCGTAGAGGAAGGGGAAAACTTGATGGCGGCATTGATTCGCCATAATTTGCCCCTGACTAATATTTGCAATGGCCGGGGAACCTGCGGCAAGTGTAAAGTGAATATAACAAGTGCCGCCCCGGAGCCCAGCGAAATGGAGTATAAGAAGCTTAGCGCCGGGGAGCTTGCTACAGGAACCCGTCTTGCCTGCCAGGTTCAGCCTTATCCGGGAATGGCTCTGGTCTACGGGGCGAGCGGCCATGTTGACAGAAAGGAAAAACTTCTGTTTATCGAGCAGGCAAGCAGTGAGTATTGCGGTATTGAGCAGGTACAACTTGTTCTTGATAAACCAACCCTTGATGATGAACGGAGTGACTGGGACCGGCTGCTGGCCAAACTGCAGGAGAACTGCTTGGCGGCTGAACTAAACTTAAGTCTGCCGCAGTTGCAAACCCTGTCGCCACGGCTTCGCCAAAAAGATTTTGCCGTTACTGCCGTTTTGTGGCATCAGGAAGTCTTGGATATTTTGCCAGGGACGGAGAAAGTACCTGTTTATGGTGTGGCCATTGATATTGGCACAACCAATGTTGCCGTTGCGTTATATAATTTGGAAACCGGAATGCTGATTCGCTTGGCGGCAGCGGAGAACGGCCAGACACGCTATGGGGCTGATGTTATTTCCCGTATTGACTTTGCCAATAAGAGCCAGGACAATCGCAACTTACTGCGGGAAGCGATCGTGGGTACGCTTAATGACTTATTGCATAAAGTATGCAATACCGGTCAAATTGACGGCAAGCAAATTTATAAAGCGGTTGTGGTCGGCAATACGACTATGCAGCATTTATTCCTGGGGCTGGATGTTTCCTATCTGGCATTGTCGCCGTTTGTGTCGGTGTGCAATACGTCTTTGGAATTAAATGCCACCGAGACTCAATTGGCCTTGCATCCTCAGGCCAAGGTGATTGTATTTCCCAATGTAGGTGGTTTTGTTGGCGGTGATACTCTGGGAGCTGTTCTTGGGGCAGCGGAGGAGCTGGCAACCGGGCGGCATTTGCTCATCGATATTGGTACAAATTGTGAATTGTATTTACAGGACGGAGCAAGAATGTGGGCCTGTTCCACTGCCGCCGGACCGGCATTTGAAGGTGCCGGCATTACTTACGGCATGCGGGCGCAGCCGGGGGCTATCGAACGGATAACGATTGATGAACAGGGGGTAACCCTCGCGGTTATCGGAGGTGGGACGGCCATCGGCATCTGCGGGTCCGGACTTATTGGGGCCGTGCAGCAAATGCGCCAGGCCGGTGTTATCAGTTCGTCAGGAACGATAAACGATCCTGATGATCCTGAGGTGCAAGCTGTATTGCCGCCGGAACTCAGGAGCCGTATTCGCACCGGACAGCAGCACCGGGAATTTGTCCTGGCCTACCGCCCGGATGGGGATGATATTGTTTTAACGCAACGCGATATCAGCCAGTTGCAGTTGGCCAAAGGAGCGGTTTGTGCCGGTATCCGGACACTTCTGGATATGGCCGGGCTGGGGATTGCCGATCTGGATTCCGTTGTTTTGGCAGGAACTTTTGCCACCCATCTGAATTTGGCAAGTACGGTCGATATTGGTCTTATTCCCTACCTGAGCCTGCATAAATTAAAAACGGCGGGAAACGCGGCGCATGCCGGTGCCGTTAAAGCTTTACTCAATCAAAAAACCTTTACCGGTTTACGGCAGCAGGCCGGTAATATTCAACATGTAGAGTTAGGAGGAAGTGCTACTTTCAGTATGTACTTTATGGATAGTATGTGTATTGAACCATGTGAAATCTGAATTTGAGGGTAATCTAAATAATCAGGTGTAATGAAAGTAATTTTTTAGATCGGGGGGTATTGGAAAGCTATGTTTGACAGGAATTTGGCCGACCTCCAATATCTCGAAGAGGTATTGGATAATTTTTCAAAAGCTACCGGTCTACATGTGGCAATTGTAAATAAACAAGGAGAATCCTTTGGACTTTTTGATACAGCCGAACGTTGTGATTTTTGCCGTTATATTCGCAGCAAGCCGAGCGGGGTAGTGAAATGCCGGGCTTCCTACAAACAGGCTACTCAGGAAGCCTCAAAATGGGAAGAACCCTATTTCTTCCGTTGCCGTGCCGGACTGGTTATCTGGGCAGTACCTATTAGTTTACGGGGGATTTCTCTGGGCAGTATTATTTGCAGTCAGGTGCTGCTTTGGAAACCGGATCGATATTTTTATCAGGAGCTTCGCGAATTGAATCCGGAGGTGGACGATTTCACCGAGCTGGAAAAGAAAGCAGAGCAGCTTGATATCATCTCCCCGGCACGCTTTCAGGCTGCGGCTGATATGTTGTACGTTACGGTGAATCAACTGATGAAACGGGATCTATTGGTTTTGGAGAACGTGGAAACCTATAAGCTGCAGCAACGCATTCATAAGGAACTGGAAAATCGTAAGCTGAAGCAGCTTTCCGCAGCCAGGGAAGTAGATGATTATGGAACATATCTGCATAGAGAACGGAGTTTTCTTCGCTATATCCGGCTTGGCGATAAGCCCCGGGCTGAAAAGAACCTGCATATGCTGCTCACGCACCTTTTTGTGAAAGCTGCCGGCGAACAGGCTACGATAAAATCGCGTGTCAGCGAGTTGGCGACATTGGTTTCCCGGGCTGCTGTGGAAGGGGGCGCCGAGGCAGAGACTGTGATGGTGTTACTGGATAAATTTAATGAACGGATTAATAGTTGCCAGCGCATGGAAGAATTCTTTTTCCATCTGAAAAAACTGGTTGCGGCATTTTTAAATCAGAGTGTGTCACTGGAGAGTAAGAAACATTATGGCATAGTCAATGAGGCCAAAAGTTATATCCTGGAGAATTATTCACGGTCGATTAAAATTGACGATGTGGCGGCACAGTTATATATCAGCCCTTCCCATCTGTCGCGTTTGTTTCGCCAGGAGCTTAACTGTACTGTGAATGATTATATAACCAGAGTACGGGTTGAGCAGGCTGTTGAACTGATGAAAAAACCGGAAATGAGTGTGGCGCAGGTTTCTCAGGCAGTCGGTTTTCAAAATCAAAGTTATTTTGCCAAAGTTTTTTCCAAACATATCGGTGTTGCGCCGTTAATTTACCGTAATAGCTTGTCTTGACGGGAGGGATGGCTATGATTTATGCCGAGATTGCCGATAAGGTAAAGAATGGCGACGCGGAGGCCGTGAGGGAACTATGCGGCAAAGCCTTGGCGCAAGGGTATCCCGCACTTGTCATCTTAGAAAAGGGGCTTATTTGTGGAATGGATCAAATTGCCGATAAATATAGCCATCGGCGGGTTATCGTGCCGGAGGTCCTGCTGTCTTCGCGAGCGATGCATGCCGGCTTGGCTGTTCTGGAGCCGCACATGAAATATAAAGCAAGGCGGCAGACAGGGACGATCGTTATTGGTACGGTTGCGGGAGACCTGCATGATATCGGCAAGAACCTGGTCAAGCTAACCATAATGGGTACCGGTGCCCATATTGTTGATTTAGGGATTGATGTAACGCCGCAAAGATTTCTTCAGGCCGTGGAAAAACACAAAGCCGAGATACTGATGATGGCAGCGCTGTTAACGACGACTATGCCTTGCATGAAAAAAGTAATCAAAGAGCTGGAGGCTGCAGATATGCGTCAGGGGTTGATTGTCTGCGTAGGCGGTGCCCCGGTGGATGAAACTTTTGCCCGGGCGATTAATGCCGATTGCTATTTTAAATGTGCCAAAGACGCTAAAAGCTTTCTTGACCATAATTTGAGTAAGATTGTACTGCGGCGAAAAGTAGCTACATAATTGTATATTTTTTAGCAAATGAGTGGCGAAACGGCTACCCAGGGTAGGGGTGGCTGTTTTGTTTTTTTATTCACAATCCTGCACTTAAAAGTGTGGCGCGAAGCCGCATTTTTCGCGGATTTTTCGTTAATAAATTCACTTAAAAATGCATGCGATATGTCTTTTTATTCACATATTGGACGATGCAAGGATTGTATTCAAAAGAGCAGTAATGAAGCGAATTTTCTGAATAACAACAATGCTATAATAAAGCCAATCCAAGGAAGCATGTGGGAATAGTTGATCAAAAACAAAATTACAAAAATCAAAAGGGGGAAGAAAAATGGATTTTAATCAACTTTCGCTCTATGTACAAAAAGGGAATGGCGGCAAAGTAAAAGAAATGGTATCTGAAGGCTTGGCTCAAAAGGTGTCTCCTACCGAAATCTTAAATGAAGGTTTAATTGCAGCAATGACAGCGATCGGAGAAAAGTTCAAAAATAACGAAATATATGTGCCTGAAATGTTGATGGCCGCCAAAGCAATGAATGCAGGAATGCAGGTATTGGAGCCGGTTTTAACTGCCACCGGGGTTAAACCTATCGGTAAGGCGGTTATCGGTACCGTAAAAGGCGACTTGCATGACATTGGCAAGAACTTGGTTCGTATGATGCTGAAAGGCGCCGGCATTGAAATGTATGATTTGGGAATTGACGTACCTGCCCAGGCATTTTTGGCAAAGGCTAAAGAGGTTGGAGCCGACATGATTTGTCTTTCCGCCTTGTTAACGACGACTATGCCGTATATGGACAGCGTCATCAAAGAATTTGAAAAAGCCGGCGTACGGGGCCAGTTTGTATTTATGATTGGCGGGGCTCCTGTTACGGAAGCGTATGCCAAGAGTATTCATGCGGACTGCTATGCGGAAGATGCGGTTGTCGCGGTTGATGTTGCGAAAAAATATCTGGCGAAAAAACAATAAATTTTAGGAGGAGGAGTTTAAAATGGCCAAAACGTTTGAAAAACTTGCGTACAATTCGTTAAACGATTTTGTATATGGTAGTGCGCCCAATCCTGTTAAATGCAAAAATGGCATGGTTATCGGCGGCGGCGAGATTTATCCGGAGCTTAACTTTACCCTGCCGGCCATGGAAGTTACTGCAAGTAACATGCCGGAGATTAAAGAAATTTATTCGGAAATGATTAATGGAGTACTGAAACGGGCCAAAGAGTTGTATGCCCCCGGAATTGTAGTGGAGTTTGAAATGCTGCCGGAAATGACGCTTGTACCGGAATGGGGAATTGAGGTAAACAACCTGCTGCGTAATGCCATGTCTGAATATGAAGCCAAATATGGATTAAAGAGCGCGCTGCGCAGTACGCCCGGTGATGTGCGTGAATTTAAACGCCCGCCGGTAATGCGCAGTGGGGAAATCTTCAATAATCTGCTCAAAACGATCGAAGGCTCGGCCAAAGGCGGTGCGGATTTTATCGCGATTGAATCAACAGGCGGTAAAGAAATTCATGATGATGCGCTGGTAAACGCCGATTTAACCAAAGTAATTTTTGCCCTTGGCGTCATGGGTACCCGGGATATAAAATTCCTGTGGGAGCATATTGTCCAGATAGCCGGGGCAAACGGTGCACAGGCGGCCGGGGATACGGCTTGCGGGTTTGCTAATACCGCTATGGTTTTGGCGCATAAAGGATTTATCCCCAATGTGTTTGCCGCCGTTGTCCGGGTAGCCAGTGTGGCCCGAACCCTGGCCGCTTATGAAGCCGGTGCGGTTGGCCCTAATAAGGACTGTGGCTATGAAGGCGTTTATTGTAAGGCCATTGCCGGTGTACCCATTGCCATGGAAGGTAAATCGGCGGCCTGTGCCCATTTAAGCGCTGTCGGCAATATCGCCGCGGCAGTTGCCGACTTGTGGAGCAATGAATCCGTCGCGCCGGTGCGGCTGCTGTCCGATATAGCACCTGTCGTTTCAATCGAACAATTGATTTATGACTGCCGGCTGATGAATGTGGCCAAGCAAAAAGGCTATGGCATTACCTTTAGGGATTTTCTCGCTGATTCCGACTCTAAATTAGATCCGCAAGCCTATATACTGCGTCCGGATGTAGTTTTTGAACTTAGCAAAGAATTAATCAAAGCCAAAACACCTTTCTTAAAAACAAAAGCCGGTGCCAAGCTGGCTGTTGATGCGATTAGAAAAGCGGTTGACAATAAGGAAGTATTTATCGCCGAACGTGAGAAAAACTGGCTGGATATTATGGACGATCAGTTGGCGGCTATTCCTGATGATGAAGAAAAATTCTGGCATCAAATCAAAGGTGAGTTAGAGCTGGATAAATTTATCCCTGCCGAGTACGAGCTTGATTGATTATTACTTAGTACGTAAACATCAGCAAAAACGTAGCAGAAAGGGGATAAGAAGTCATGATAGTTGTTGGTGAGTTAATCAATTCCAGCCGTAAAGCCATTGCGGCGGCTATTGAGGATAAAGATGCCGCAGCGATTCAAAAAGTAGCCAAAGACCAGTTTGCAGCCGGAGCTCATTATATTGACGTTAATGCCGGTATTTTTGTCGGCAAGGAATCGGAATACCTTAACTGGCTGGTTAAAACGGTGCAGGAAGTTGTCGATGCGCCCTGCTGTATTGATAGTCCTGACCCGAAATGTGTTGAACAGGCACTGAAAATTCACCGGGGAACGGCGATGGTTAACTCTATTTCGCTGGAAAGAGAACGTTATTACTCCTTGTTGCCGGTTATTGCCGGAACCGATCTTAAAGTTGTGGCTTTATGCATGAGTGATGACGGGATGCCAGAGACTACGGAAGCCAGACTCAAAATTGCCGATAAATTAATTAATAATCTGACAAAACAAAATATACCTTTGGATAATATTTATGTGGATGCGTTAGTTCAGCCGGTGGCTACCAGTGACTCTTTTGGCATTGAATTTTTGGATGCGATTCAGGTTATCACCGCCAATTATCCGGGTGTGCATACGATTTGCGGTTTATCCAATATTTCGTATGGATTGCCAAACCGTAAATTTATGAATCAAATGTTTGCGGTGATGGGGATTGCCAAAGGGTTGGACGGTTTAATTATTAACCCGCTGGATAAGGCCATGATGGCCGGTATTGTCACGGCGGAAACATTGGCCGGACGGGATAATTTCTGTTGTAACTATCTTGAGGCTTATCGCCAAGGAGGTTTTTCCTGGTAGTTGTGGTGGGGAAGGGGTTGTCTCCAAACATGGGGATGGCCCCTTTATTTTAAAAACTAAAATTATTAAACTATCTGATTCCGCGGGACTAAGGAGGAGAAACTATGCGCATTTTGCTCTTTGGCGGCTTTTTGGGAACAGGTAAAACGACTACCATTTTGCAAATTGCCAAATACCTAACCATTGTGCGCCATGAAACGGTGGTCATTGTCGAGAACGAGATCGGGGCAGCGGGAATTGACGACCGGCTTTTTGCGAACAGTGGATTGCAGGTTAAAAAGTTATTCGGTGGGTGTGTGTGCTGCCAAATTACCAGTGATTTGCTGCATGCTGTTGAGGAAATTCATGAAACGTTGAAGCCGGACTGGATTATGATTGAAATGACTGGTTTGGCCTATCCCTCCAAGACAGCAAAGTCGCTTAGAAAATACAGCACAGTTTGTTCGGCCTTTAAAACAATAACGATTGTTGATCGCGGGCGGTGGTCAGAGCTGATGGCAACGCTGGGACCGCTTGTTACTGGACAAGTGGAAGGAAGTGACCTCATTATTATTAACAAAGTGGACCTTGACGGTGAAGATGTACAAACCATCGAAAGAGATTTACGCCTATTGGGAGAACATATTAAGTGTGTGGCCACCAGCGCAGCCCAGGAATTGCCGCTTGCGGTGCTTGAGGAGGTCGTTTCCTTATGAGTAATGAGGCCACGGTTTTTAGCAAACATTATCATGTTTCGTTTGTTAACCCACTGCACACGCGGGAAGTGGAAAATCTATTGCGGGAATTTATTGTAACAGTTGGGCACTCTTTCTCACAGGATAACGTTATTTTGGGACATATCAAACTGTTGGGCAGGTTATCGGAACTGGCGGTGGAGCATTTCCTTTTTCTATCGCTTACCCGGCTGGATCAAGTGAACGTAATTCCCTCAAAGTGTTGGTCGCATGTAAACGGCATTACCTTAACCGGTTTAGATCTGGATATCAATGTACTGATTTTTGGACATACGTTCAGTGAAATTGAAACCAAGGTGACGGAGTCATTAAACCAATTAGGGGATTATCGCTAAGAAAAAGGGAATACAGACACAAAAAATCTGCTGTGCGAAAAGTACATTTAGGAGGAAGCAACGGATGGGGTTTGGTGAAAAAATTCGGTATATCCGGAGCAGATTTTCTCTTACTACCAAACAATTGGCTACACTCTTACATGTAAGTCAATCGTACATATCCCATGTCGAAAACAATCGCCGCAAGCTAAGCCGCGATAAGATCGTCATTTTGTCTCAAAAGCTTAACACGCCTGTAGAGTTTTTCCTGTATGATGACCCGCAAACGCTGGAAGAATTTGAATCCCGTGATAGCAGCGGGCAAAATCACGGTGATGAAGACTATCTGAATTATTCCGGTGTGGTGCAGCAAGCCGTAGCTGCTAATATTAGTCCCGAGGAGTTAGGGCAGGCTATAGAGTTTATCAAGGGATACAATAAAATTCATCAAAAACAGGGGGATCATAGATCCGGAATAGAATAAGCAGTACATGTGAAGAAGCCACACTGCCATTTCTGGTTGGGTGGCTTTACTGTTATAAATAGTATATGAAGGTATGAGGTAGAGTTATTCCCTTTTTTCGTACAATCCTTAGTAAGATGTGATGCCCCCTGGTTCTGGCAGGTGATTTTTGCTAGAATACAAAATAGGGATAATTGTATTCAAGACTTCCGCTTTTGCCAACACCCCGCCCGCCTGCAAAAATCTTTAGTACGTTGTATATAGATAGGAGGTTGCCGGAAAATGATAATAAGCGCCAGCCGACGGACCGACATCCCTGCTTTTTATGCTGAGTGGTTTATGTATCGTCTGCAAGCAGGTGTTGTTTACGTCAGAAATCCGCGTAATCCCGGACAGATTGCCAGTGTTGCCTTAAACCCGGCGGTCGTCGATTGTATTGTGTTCTGGACAAAAAATGCCCGACCGATGCTGAATAAACTGGATGTAATCGATAAAATGGGCTATCCGTATTATTTTCAGTTTACCATAACACCCTATGATCAGCAGGTGGAAAAAAGGCTTCCGCCTAAAGCGGAAATCATAGAAACCTTCCAATATTTAAGCGAAAAAATTGGCAAACAGCGCGTCATCTGGCGTTATGACCCTGTAATTGTTAGCCCGGAATTTTCTGTACAGTACCATCTGGAAGCTTTCGGCAATCTGTGCGATCATCTTGGCGATTATACCGGTCAATGTATGATCAGTTTTATCGATGTGTATGCGAAAAACCGGCGAAACTTACGGGATATTATGGCCTGTGAAACAGAACCCCGGCATAAAAACAAAATTGCCGCCGGTTTTTCAGCGATTGCTCAAGCTCATAAGCTAAGCTTGGCGGCCTGCTCTGAGACCATGGATTTTAGTGCTTATGGTATTGAACGGGCAGCCTGTATAGATAAAAGGCTGATTGAAAAGATAACCGACTCTTCTCTTGGCGGAAAAAAAGACCCCAACCAGCGTCCGGACTGTGGGTGCCTGGAAAGTATTGATATCGGGGCTTATGATTGTTGCCCTTACGGCTGTATCTACTGCTATGGTACAAAAAGTGAAGCCGCGGTGCAAAAAAACAGGCAGCTGCATAGCGTATATTCGCCCTTGTTAGTCGGTGTTCCGGCTGAAGAGGATCATGTCGGCAGCCGCGCATGCAAATCGTTAAAGAATATACAGTCGTCTCTGTTTTAACAATAGACTGGTAACGCTAGGCAGAAACGAATATAATTGTAAACAACAGAGCAATCGTTATTTTGGCATACTTATAGCAAGTAGGTGAGAGACATGGCACAAGGATTAGTTGCCGACCTCGTATTGATGAATGGCATCGTCTATACTGCCGATACCCAGGATACCCTCTGTCAGGCAATTGCTATTCAAAAAGAAAAAATAGCCTTTGTGGGCAGTGACGAACAAATTGACGAGTTTATCGGCCCAGGTACGAAAACCATTGACCTGCAAGGGCAGATGGTTATTCCAGGTATGATTGACACGCATATTCATCCACCGGGAATTGCCTTGTCAGAACTTTATGAGGTACAACTTTTCGGCATTAACAGCCTGGAAGGCTATCTTGCTGCGGTAAAGAACTTTATTAATGAGCACCCGGGAACGAAAGCGGTTTTTGGTCAAGGCTGGCTATGGAGTGCTTTTTCGGGGGAAGAGGTGAACAAAGGGCCGCGCAAAGAGTATCTGGATGAGATTGCACCGGATATTCCTGTCATATTGCGGGCTATGGACGGACATAGCTGGTGGGTAAATTCCAAGGCATTGGCTGTGAGTGGCATAACCCGGAGTACGCAGGCGCCAGAGGGCGGGATAATTGAAAAAAACACTACAACCGGTGAATTGTGGGGAACGGTGAAGGAGAACGCCATCTCCCTGGTTATGCAGCCGGAATACTCATTGGAACAATATGTCGAAGCTTTACGTGCGTTTCAAAGTAAAATGCATAGCTTAGGTATTACCGGTGCTCTTTGCATCATGGGGCGGTTTATGAAAATGATTTTGCAGGCATGGCAGCTGATTACAAGACAAGGAGATTTAGCACTGCATATGCAAGGGGCAGTAATGGTTGATAAGCAGGAGGATGTGTTCAGCCAGTTGACGGCGATTGACAGGCTTAAACAAGAATTTGATTCTCCTTGTTTCCGAATCAAGACAGCCAAGTTTTTTGCTGACGGGGTTGTGGAGGGCGGAACCGCTTATTTGTTAAATCCTTACACGTTGGAAACAGGTAGGGCCCCCGAGTTTTGTGGCGAATTTTTATGGGATAAGGAGAAGCTGGCTCAGGCCTTTGCGTTAGCCAACCAACATGGTTTGCAGATTCACGTTCACTCCATCGGCGATGCCGCGACGCGGCGGGTTTTGGACGCTCTGGAAGACGCCCGGCAAGTAACTCCGCCCGGCGACTACCGCAATACCATTACGCATCTGCAGCTAGTAAACCCAACGGATATAAGCCGCTTTAAGTCGCTCCGGGTGATTGCCAGTGTTCAGCCTTATTGGCACTTTAAGGGTCCAAACTGGTGGCAGAGTGTGGATTACCGGATTTTGGGGGAGCGGGCAAAGGTTGAGTATCCGTTACGGTCTTTTGTTGATCAGGGAGTTACCATTATTTCTTCGTCTGATTACCCAATTACGCCTGAGCCCAATCCGCTCTTTGCCATTGAAGCGGGCGTTACCCGCAATATTTACAATGGTCCTGTTTTTGGGGTAGAGGATATAACCGACATGGATGATGAACGGTATTTGCTCAATAAGAGCGAACGGGTTTCTGTAAAAGAAATGATCAAGAGCTTTACCATTAACGGTGCCTATGCTTTATTTTGCGAAAAAGACATAGGTTCGATCGAGGTTGGCAAGCAGGCTGATCTTGTGGTGCTTAGTCAAAACCTGCTGGCAATTAACCCTGTCGCGATTGATGCGGTGAAAGTAAATATGACTTTTTTTGCCGGCAGGCTGGTATTTAAGAGGGAGGAGTCACAGGGGGAAAAGCCTTATTTAAATCGAACCAGAATATAACACCGTCTGCCGTATTTCTTACTCCATACCCGTTGCCGTGCTGTTCCTGGATGGCACGTACAATCGATAAACCTAGCCCGTAGCCGCCGTTTTCCCGGGTGCGGGCTTCATCTGTTTTGTAGAAACTGGTCCATATTTTTTCCAAGCTGTCTTCCGGGATCGGCTGGCCGGTATTATAAATAAAAAAACGGATTAATTTGCCTGTGTCTTCCAGCCAAATTTTGATGTGTTTTGATCCTTTGACATAGTTCAGGGCATTGGTAAAAAGATTAAGCAAAACCTGTTCAATGCGGCGAGGATCACCGTTCACCCATTGGCTGGCAGGCAGATTTATTTCCAGGGAAATAAGTTTTTCATCAAGCACAGACAAATACTTCTTTTTTATATCCCTAAGCAACAGACAAAAGTCAAAATCAGTTCGGCTTAAAGCAAACAAGCCGGATTCTAATTGAGAAAGATTAAGCAGGTCCTTGACCAGTTTATCCATCTTTTCCGCTTCGTCAATAATCACTGAGCAGTAGAAGTCTTTACTTTCTTTGTCCTGGACCACATTTTCTTTCAGCCCTTCGGCATAGCCCAATATAAGCGACAGCGGTGTTTTTAGCTCATGCGAGACATTGGATACAAAGCTTTTGCGCATCTTATCCAAGGCCCGTTCTTTTTCGACATCGGCCAAGAGTTGCTGGTTTTTTTGATTGAGGGCAGAGATGGCGGTGTCCAGCTGGTCGGATAAGTGGTTGATGCTGTTGCCCAGTTCACCCAGCTCATCGTCCCGGTTTACTTTGCATTTTTGCGAAAAATCAAGTTTAGCCATGCTTTGGGCAATTTGTTTAAGCTCCAGAATCGGTTGGGTAAATCTTTTGGAAAAAAAGAAGGCGCCCACGCAGCCGGCCAATAAGGTGAGCAGGCCTGTTAAAGACATAAACTGGGCGGCCGCAACCGCGCTTTCCGCTATCGGTGCCAGCGGCTGCCGGATAATAAGCACATCGCCGCTTTGCAGCTGCCGTTTTAAAACCATAAAATCAATTCGCAGCATCTGGTCAAGCTGCATCTCAACGACAGTCCGGCTATCGATTATTTGGCTGCTTTTAATTAATTGCAGTGAATTGGGGGGAATGCGGAATTGACTGGGAGGGGACGGGGTTGGGGTGACATCAGGCAAGGGCTCGGGAGACTCAATTTGTTTTTTATTCAAAATATGGCTGATGGAGCTGTATTTAATATTTCCTTCCGGGGTGAAAATGCTAATGTGGGCGCCAAGGGTATTGGCAGCCCGCTCCAATTCCAGAGACAATTCTTCCGGCTCTCCCCGGTACTTTTGGTCAATGCTGCGACTGGTAGTGATAAGAAGATCCTGTTTTTGCCAAACATAAAATTTTTTCAGGCCAAGTCCCAGGGAGGCCAGTGATATTAATACGAAGAATAGTACCAGACCGCTGAGAATAAGAAAAAGTTTGGTGCGAACGGATGTCATTTCGCTGCCTCGAAGCGATACCCGTAGCCTCTAATGGTTTGAATCAAATCACTTTTAGGGCCAAGCTTGGTTCGAAGCCGGTTAATATGGGTATCGACGGTACGTAACTCACCCAGATAGTCATAGGTCCATACATGGTCGAGAATTTGCTGGCGGCTCAGCGCATTTCCCGTATTTTCGGCCAAATAAGTTAGCAGTTCATATTCTTTGGGGCTCAAATCCAACAGTTGCCGGTCAAGAAATACTTGACGGGCGGCTGCATCAATCACTAGGCCGCCATCTAAGGCGGTTTTGCTTTTTTCCTGCTCAATTCGCCGGAATAGGGCATTTACGCGGGCGGTTAAGACCTTGGGACTGAAGGGTTTGACAATATATTCGTCGGCACCAATGTCAAAAGCGAAAAGCTGGTCCGCTTCTTCGCCTTTGGCGGTCAGCATGATAATTGGGATGGTTGAATTTTTCCGGATTTCACGGCATACTGTCCAACCGTCATGTTCCGGGATCATAATATCAAGAATGACAAGATCTATCTTTTCCCTGGAGAAAAGCGAAAGGGCCTCCTGGCCATTCGCAGCTTCCAGTATAAAGTAACCTTCGCGCGAAAGAAAATCGGCAACCAGCTTTCTCATGCGCAGCTCATCGTCCACTAGTAAGACGGTTTTAGCCATAAGGTGACCTCCTTTGCGGCTTTTTGGATGCAGACCTGAAAAATGGCGTATTTTGTATCCTTATTCATTATTGTAATATGAATCCCTCAGAATGAAAAGAAGCGGGTCCAACGCATCTGTTGCAGGAGTTTACTATTTGAGCGGTTATTACGATAGAAATATCAGAAGAATTATCAAAGCCAAGAAAGCAATTTTACGGTGGTTTTTGTAACAATTTAGTAACATTGGTATGGTATTATATATACATATTTTCCCTAACGTGGTTAACAAAGTGGCAAACCGCTGGAGTATGATAAGGAGGACTGGAATTGAGTTTGTTAAGACAATATGCAAGGCAGGGAAGTGCAAGTATTTTAGGGCTGTGTTTACTGGCTCAAACTACAATAGCCTTTGCCGTACCCCTGACAGTGGAGCAAGCGGTAAACATGGCACTGGAAAATCATCTGGATATTAAGAAAGCTGTTAATAGTGAAAAACAGGCTGAATATGCGCTGGAAAGCGCGAAAGGCAGCCGTGGGTTTTCGATTGATGCTTCTAACACTTTTTATCTTAAACGGATTAATTATCCGGCAAACAGCAGCAGCAGCGCCATTACGCTATCGCTGCCGCTCTACACTGGCGGGAAAAATGAAGGCAACATTGAGATTGCTAAAACCGACCTTACGATAGCCGGCCTTAGTCTGTTGAAAACCAAGCAAGATGTGAAATTAAACACCATCACCGCTTACTATGATGTAATTGAAGCCCGCAAAACGCAGGCTGTCGATCAGGAAACCGTCGATAATTATGTAAAACATCTTAATGATGTCAAAGCCCAGTATAGTGTCGGCAATATTGCCAAGTCGGATGTTTTACGGTCGGAAGTTGAATTGACCGATGCTCAGCAAACGTTGATCAAGGCTAAAAATGCCTATGAAGTGGCCATTAATAATTTCAAAAACATGATTCGTTGGAAAAGTTCCGAGGCAATCGAATTTGTTGAAGATTTTCAATATGTTCCTGTCAATAAGACCATGGACGAGTGTGTGGCTTATGCCAAAGAACATCGTCCGGACGTTAAAAAGTATCGCCTCGCGATTGATGAGACGGAAAAAACGGTTGAGGTTACGAAAGCCGATAAGAAACCATCGGTGTCGCTTACGGCAGCAACCGGTTGGCACAGTACGGTTTTACCTAACGATGATAATAAAAATACCTATGTGGGGATCACAAGCAGTTGGAATTTGTTTGATAGTCAAGTTACCAATGCCAAAGTTAAAAAAGCGATCAATGCGGTTGAGAATGCCCGGTTGGACTTGACTGCGCAGGAAGACTCGGTGGAACTTTCCGTAAAAGAGTATTATCTGGGAATGCGGGAAGCCGAAAAACGGATTGCGACAACAAAGTTTGCCGTACATAAAGCGGAAGAAGATTATTTCATTGCTAAAGAAAAATACCGGGTAGGGGAGGGCATTATTCTTGATGTTATTGATGCCCAATTGGCCTTAACAACTGCCAAGAACAACTATATTACAGCACAGTATGATTACGTGACCTATAAAGCTAAGCTGGAAAATGCTATGGGAATAGACTAGGAGGTTTAACATGTGGGGGAAACTAAATAAAAAACTATTGGTAGTTGCTATCGTCGCTTTACTGGTAATTGCCGGCGGGGTAAGGTACTATCAGCAGACACAGCAAGTTAAAACCGTCGCTAATCAGGAAACGGTAACAGTAACCAGAGGTAAAATTATCTCTACCGTAGCCGCAACCGGCACAGTAAAGCCAGTTGATTCGGTGGATATATCATCGCAGGTTACCGCCTTGATCAAAGAGATTAAAGTTAAGGAAAATGACCATGTTAAAACCGGCCAGGTTCTGGCGATTTTAGACGCTAAGACCTATGAAACCACAATGAAAAAAGCCGAATATGCCATGAATAATTATAGCGCCAAATATCAGCGGTATCAGTATTTGCATTCCATTGGGGCAAAATCCGATGCTGATCTGGAAGACGCCTTGCTAAACTATCAGACGGCTGTAGAAAGTTACAATGATGCTAAGTCGGACGTGGAAAAAACCGTGCTTGTCTCGCCGATGGACGGTGTCGTTTTGGGAGAACCGGTAGCGGTCGGAACCCTAGTAACAGCAGGTGTCAATAACCCGACGGTTGTTATGATGATTGGGGATGTTTCCCGCAAAATGGTAAAGGTAAAAGTGGATGAAACCGATATTGGCAAGATTAAAGTCGGTCAAGCGGCAACGTTTACTGTGGATGCCTATCAAAATCGTAACTTTACAGGCACTGTCAGCAAAATAGGCGAGATTTCCACAAGTACAACAAGCACATCTTCGTCATCATCCTCGTCGTCCTCGTCGTCGTCCTCTTCGTCTTCCTCTAATAGTGTCGTCTATTATTATGTAACACTCGCTGTCGACGATCCGGATAATTTGTTAAAGACAGAAATGACGGCAAGAGTCAATATTAAGGTAGAGGAAAGAGACAATGCGTTGCTTATTCCGTTAGCCGCGCTAAAAACAAGTACTAACGGACAATATGTAATGGTATTGCGTGATAATGGCCAAAGCGAAAACGTTCCGGTGGAAATTGGTCTGACAAGTGACGATAAAGTTGAAATTCTTAGCGGTTTGCAGGAAAATGAGCAATTAATCGTTTCTTATACGAAATCACAAAGCCAAAGTACTTCCAAGAAAAAAGACAATGGTCCGCCGCCACCCATGTAGTATGTGTGCGGGCGCGGTCATGAGGACGATAAGCGGTGAGATAAAGGAGCAGAATCATGTTTAAAGAGAGCATTGCAATCGCGTTGCGAGCTTTGCTGGCCAATAAGCTTCGCTCAATTTTAACCATGCTGGGCATCATTATTGGGGTGGGAGCGGTAATTGCCATGGTATCGATTGGGATGGGCGTCAGGGAAAAGATACAAAGCTCGATTGCGAGTCTGGGCAGCAACATGCTGATTGTGACTCCGGGGGCGGCATCTTCCCAGGGGGTGCGTTCCGCATCCGGCAGTAGTATCACGTTAAATTTGGAAGATGCTGAGTATATAAAAAAAGTGATACAGGGAATTGACTATGTAGCACCCTCTGTCAGCAGACAATATCAAATTATTGCCGGGAATCAAAACTGGACGACGACTGTATATGGCATTACGCCTGAATATATGGCAATAAAAAGTTTAACAGTAGGCAGCGGCAGTTTCGTTTCCCAGCAGGATATCAATTCCCGTAAACGGGTAGCCGTAATTGGGGCGACGGTTGCTGAAAGCTTATTTGGTGAAATGAATCCAACCGGACAAAATGTGCGTATCAACAATACCCCTTATCAAGTTATTGGTGTCCTGGACAGCAAAGGGCAGTCCTCTATGGGGCAGGACCAGGATGATATCGTCTTGGTACCGCTAACTACAGCGCAAGAACGGTTGCTGGGGATTACTTACATTAATTCCATTAGTATTCAAGTTACCAAGGTGGAAGAAATGGACCAGGTCCAGGGGCAAGTCACTAATGTGCTGCGGCAGCGGCATAAAATCAGCGGCAATAAGGAAGACGACTTTACCGTACGCAATTTGACCAGCATTATGGAAATGATGACCGCAACGACCGGAACCATAACATTGTTTCTGGGTTGTATCGGCGCTATCTCATTGCTGGTTGGCGGTATTGGCATTATGAACATTATGATGGTGTCAGTCACGGAACGAACCAGGGAAATTGGCATTAGGAAGGCATTGGGAGCGAGATATCGCGATATCATGCTGCAGTTTTTGATTGAGTCGGTGGTAATTGGTGTGCTTGGCGGTATTTTTGGCATTATGCTGGGGGTTGCAGTGGCATTTGCCATCTCCGCTTTTGGCAGTTTGAACACTGTAATTTCACCGGTGTCTATTCTGGTGCCGTTTGCAGTTTCGGTTGCGGTTGGTTTGTTTTTTGGTATTTATCCCGCCAGAAAAGCCGCTTTGCTGGATCCCATTGAGGCGCTGCGTTATGAGTGATGCCGGGTTATTGTTTTAATGATAATTATATGAGGTTAGCGCAAGCATAAATCATTATACAATAAAATGACACCGCTTAAATAGCGGCGTCATTTTATGTAATAATGCCAATAGAAATATATTTTCAAACATGTGGTTGCTCCTTAGATGTAGCAGGATTGTTTCTGAATTGACAAGACTCGCCAATTTCTTCATAATGGAATAAAACTAATGACCGCAAAAACAGGGAAGGGGATTATCAGCGAATAGGAAAATGCTTATGGAAATGATTGCAGAAACAGCCTGCCGCCAACATAATTGGCATAAGAAATTTAAAAAATATGTCTGCAAGGTAATAGGGACGGTATTTGTCGGGCTTGTACTTACTCAACCGGTCGGGGCTGCTCCTATTGCGCTATCGCTGGAAGATAGTCTTGCATTGGCGTTGCAGAACAATGCCGATGTCAAAATTGCCGAGTCTTTCCGGGATAAGGCTTATTGGGCGATTAAACAGGCAAGGGCTAATAAAAATATCAGTATCAGTTTGACCCATACCGATACATACTATAGCGTGCCTGTTGATATTTCCGGATACTACAGTAACAACTACTTTGCCAATGCACTGTCGCTTAGTCTGCCGCTATATTCCGGCGGCAAACTGGAAACGCAGATTGAGCAGGCGCTGCGGGACGCTAAAGTGGCTGAGTTGAATTTAACAGCTGCCAAGCAGCAACTCAGGCAAAATGTTACCACCAGCTATTTTAATGTACTGCAGTACAAGAAAGAAATGGAAGTCAACCAGGAAACAGTGGATAACTACACTGCGCATTTGAAACATGTCAGGGATCAATATCAAATAGGCGCTGTGGCGAAACTTGATGTATTGTCCAGCCAGGTTGAACTGGCGAATGCACAGGACAACCTCATTAAAGCCCAAAGCGATTACGCAGTGGCGGTGGCTAGTCTCAACAACATGATCGGCTTGCCTATTGACAGTGAGATCGAACTTAAGGATGAACTAAGTTATGTTCCCTTTACGGCTACTTTTGAGGAATGCATACGGCAAGCCTTGGATAACCGCCCGGAGATTGCCGTCTATCAGACCAAGATTACAAGCGCTCAGGCTGATGTTAAAATTGCTAAAAGCGGGTACGACCCCACTGTTCAATTAACCTTAACCCAGGGCTGGTATGACGGAGATTTACCAGGGCTGAATAACAGCAACTGGACGGCCGGACTGACAGCTTCTATGAACATATTTGATTCCGGCCTTAATAAGTCCAAAGTCAAACAGGCGGAGTACAGTTTAACTGCAGCCCAGGAACAAGCACGGCAGCAGCGGGAAAATATATTGCTTGAAGTACGTCAATACTATGTAAGCATGCGGGAAGCGGAAAAAAGAATTGATCTCAAGAAGGTCGCCGTCGAGCAGGCGACTGAACGTCTAAATATTACCGAAGCCCAGTATAAATCAGGTGTAGGCACCAACTTAGATGTTTTTGACGCCGTGTTAGCTTTAAACCAGGCCAAACTTAATAATATTAAAGCTTTGTATGATTATAATACCAGTAAGGCCCAGGTAGAGAAGGCCATTGGAACAGCCATTGTTGAGAAGGGCCGTTGATCAACCTTTCGTGACATTTTTGATTGAAATGGTACAATGAGTGTTTTCGTGGAGTAACGGATTTTTATATAGTGGGTTGAATACTGTCATTTATTGTAACTATTATGGTTGTATTTGCGTGTTTTGTAATTATAGAGTGATGATGCTAAATTAAAGGCTATCTCGTAGGTCTAAAACCTAGTTGAGATAGCCTTTTTCTATTGTTTTCACTATTACGTAAGGCAATCAGGAATTTCATACAAATATCGCCTGCTATCTTATTATTTTAACAAAAACTAAATATATTTTTGCGATACTGACTACAAAGACCCAAATTTTTAGCAAAAAAAGGGAGGAAAAAAGAAATATGAGTACGACATCATCAGTTACATCTACTACGTCGACATCAAGTACTTCTAGTACCAGCAGTTCAAGTTCTACTACAAGTTTGGATTTTGACGAATTTATCCAGATATTAGCAACAGAGCTAAAGTACCAGGACCCGGATGATCCGGTCAGCGGCACCGAGTATGTGTCCCAGTTAGCCCAAATCAGCTCCCTGTCGGCGCTATCAGACATCAGCACTTCCGTGACTAATGCGTCAGCATTTAGTTTGATTGGCCAAACGGCAACGTATTCTACTACCGATACATCTGGCAATACGGTTACCGGTACGGGCACAGTATTGTCGGTAACCGTTTCCGGCAGCAACACGTATGTCAACGTTGGCGGCACAACGGTAGATTATTCTGACATTACGAAGGTGGGAAGCGACTCTACGACTACTTCTTCGTCCTAATATAAGACTGATGAATAGTTAAGTTAATTGAATTGTGTACTTTATAACCGGACCCAACAACGGGAGGTTATCTTCTATTTCTGAACGACAGAGGAAATAGTAACTATTTGTAGGAGGTTTTTATCTATGGCTATCATGAACGCCTTATCTACGTCGGTGTCAGGGATCAAGAGTTCGCAGACAGCCCTTGACGTTATCGCTAATAACATTGCCAACGTTAATACCACCGGTTACAAATCGCAGTCGGTTACTTTCAGTGATATACTAAGCCAGACCATCAAAGCGGCCACTGCCGCCACCGACACTACCGGCAGCACCAACGCTTCGCAGGTTGGCCTGGGGGTCAGTGTGGCCAGCACCGATACCGATATGACGGTGGGCACCACTTCGTCCAGCAGCAACTGGACCGATGTGGCGCTTACCGGTTCAGGCTACTTTATTGTCCAGACCAGTTCGGGCGAATATGCCTATACCCGCAACGGCAGTATGAGCGTTGATTCGGAAGGCAACCTGACGATCGACGGCTATATCGTCTGCGGCTGGGAGGACTATACGCTGGATGACGACGGCAACATCACGTACAATACCAGCGGTTCGGTTGAACCCATCAACATCTACAGCGATAGCTATGCCGGCAATAAATATACACTGACGCCTGTGGCCTCTACTTCTTCGGATATCACCGGCTATGTTAGTTCAAAAGCAGATGTGGCGGACGGCGCCACCGGGTTGACCTCTATTGGTGACACTACCGATCTGGACTTTGACGCTACGACAGATATTAAAGTGTATGATTCGCAAGGCAACGCCTATACGGTTAGTGTTAACATGAAAAAATGCGCGGTCGAAGGTGATACAACGACCTGGTATTGGGAACTTGATAATGATGATGTAACGATAAGTCCCTCCAGCGGTTACATTGCGTTTGATGCGGAGGGTAACGTAGTAGATTCTGCCACGACACTTTCGGCAACAGTGGATGATACTACCGGTTACACAGCTTCTAGCATCACGTCAAGCGGGGTGACAGACGGTGACTATACTGTTAAAGTAACAGGCACAAGTGATGCTTATACCATTACGGTGTATGACAGTTCCGGCACTTCACTGGGTTCTACAACTTCAACAACTGGCTCAGGATCGGTTAGTTTATCGACAGGAGGAACGCTAACCTTTACTAAACCAACGTCCCTTTCGACCGGCACTACTACTATTTCTGTTGCTTCTGATACAGTAACATGCGGTGATGCTAATTACGAATATTCGGATGTCACTGTTAGTAGTGCGCCGGAAGGCTCTTATACCATTACGACGGCAGGGACAAGCGGTTCTTATACGACTACGTTGACTTACACGGATTCTTCCGGTACTACATATACCTTTGCCTCCACCAGCAGCGGGACCGACGGTTCTGCTACCTTCAATCTGGCAACAGACTCATCAGGGGCTTCCACCGGCTTGACCGGCACCATAACGTTAGCCGCTCCGTCGAACCTGGAAGCCGGTACAACGAGTTTTACCGTAGCATCAACCACCTATTCGTTCGACACGAAATCCACCGTTACCATCACAACACCGGCAGATGCCGGTACTGACGATATCACCCTTGCACTGGATTTTTCCGATCTTACGACCAAATCCTCAACCAGCAGTTCGTTGTCTGATACGACGGACGGATATACTACAGGTACGCCGTCATCCTATTCAGTTTCGACCGATGGTACCATCTATTGTACTTATTCGAATGGAGAAACTTTATCAATCGGCCAAATTGCCCTGGCAACGTTTACCAATGCCGAAGGCCTTTCCAAGATCGGTGACAATCTGTATTCGGAAAGTCTGAGTTCCGGTGATCTCAGTATTGTCGTAGCCGGAACAGGCAGTTCGGGCACGATGACCGGTTATGCTTTGGAATTGTCGAACGTTGATTTGGCGTCGGAGTTTAGCGATATGATGATCAGCCAGCGGGCTTATCAAGCAAACACCAAGGTTATTTCCACGGCGGACGATATGCTGCAGTCGCTGATCAACATGGTGGGCTAATAAAATAATCATGGACAGGCTGGCTCCGGCGCTCGGGCAACGCAGCCGGCTTGTGTCAGGCTAAAGGAGGAGGTACAAGATGTCGACTTTCGGCACCTATAGCATCGCCTATTCGGGAATGTATACAAATCAGGCCGCACTGACAACAACAAGCACAAATCTTGCCAATGTTGACACGACTGGCGCTTCCAAGGTGCAGCTGACCAGTGCGGACGCATCAACTACCCGTTCGGACGGATCGGTTGCTGTATCCGGCGTTACCGTGGAAAGCATTACACGTTCACGGGATATATATCTTGACAGCACGTACCGGACAGAGAATGCCGATTCCGCTTACCTGGCAGTAAAAAGCGGCAATCTGGAATATATGGATACCATCTTGAGTGAATATGACACAGTTACCACTGACGACGATGGGAATACCACCACCACCGAGGGGGTGCAGGATGCAATTTCCGATTTTTTCTCTGCCTGGGAAAAGCTAAGCACGTCGACAACTACATCCAGCCAAACTGACCGTGTCGACGTTGTAGACGCCGGGAAAGATTTGCTGGAAAAGCTGGTTTGGATTGACGAGAAGTTACAAGAGTTGCAGGAAGACGCGGTGAATTCGGTGCAGGATGGCGTGGACAGTCTGAACGACTATGCCGCACAGGTGGCGGAACTGAATGCGAAAATTACGCTGGCCGAGGCAGGCGGCGGCGAAGCCAGCTACCTGCGGGACCAGCGGGATGCTTTGCTTGATGAGATGTCGGCTTTGGCGAATATATCGGTCAGTGAACAAAACGATGGCTCGGTGACCGTCACGCTTGACGGCAAGACGCTGGTTAAGGGCGACAGCAGCAAGACGCTGGTTGTTGAAGGCGACGGATCAACCGATAATCCGCTTAAGGTGACGCTGGCTGATTCGGGCGATGAAGTCGATATTACCAGCGGGAGCATTGGGGCTTATCTGGAGGATGCCGATCAAACCGGCTACGAAACCATTGATACCAGTGATCTTCCTTATAGCTTTACCACTGGTGCAACCAGTTCGATCAGTACCATGCGTCAGGCTTTGAATGATTTGGTTACCACATTGGCAACTAAAATAAATTCTTTAACCACTTCGGGGGTTGACCTTAATGGCGATACCGGCCTGGCTTTTTTTACGACCATTGATTCCAATGAGCCGCTGAGTATTACCAATATTCAGGTCAATCCGGAGCTGGTGAGTGATTCGGACAAGGTAGTTACTTCTGCCAGTGGGGGAACAGGCGATTATAGCATTGCCGACGCAATTTACGATCTTGCCAGCGATACCTCCTGCTATGAAAGCGATGGTTCATCACTTGATATTATCGACTTTTACACAGCGTTGACTACCTGGCTAGGGACTGAAGGCGATACCGTGGCAAGCAACTATGAAACTCAGGCCGCTTTGGTGTCGCAGTTAGACTATCAGCGGCAGGCTGTTTCGGCCATTTCCATTGACGAGGAAATGTCAAACATGATCAAGTTTCAGACAGCCTATGCCGCCAGTGCCCAGGTTATGAACACGGTTGACAGCATGATAGAGAGTTTGCTGGCAGTATTTTAATTAGAATAAGGGGGGAATGAAATGGCTTCAACGTTTGCAGGACTTAGTATTGCCAACCGGGGACTAACTGCCGCTCAGGTCGGCTTGACGGTAACCACCAATAATATGAGCAATATCGATACAGACGGGTATTCCCGGCAAGTGGTGAGCCAGACGTCCATTGGCCCGGCTGCCGTCTACAGCAGCAGTTTGGTCGGGAACGGGGTAGAGGTAACCTCTGTTGACAGGGTGAACAGTTTTCGCCTGAATCAAAAATATTGGCAGGAAAATAGCTCGGCAAGTGAACTGGAAGTTACGTCCAACTATATGGAAAAAATTGAAGATGTTTTCGGCACTACGGATTCCAGTGATATTTCTGAGGCCCTGGATACTTTTGAAGCAGAACTGGAAACGCTGGCTGACGATCCGACAAATGAATCAATCAGAAAGATTGTGCTGTCTTATGCTAAAAGTTTTTGTGATACTCTTAACACTGCTGCGGAAGATTTGGAATCCATACGCGACCAGCTTAACACCGAAGTGAATACGGCAGTTGAAGAGATCAATTCCTACGCATCGCAAATTGCGGAATTGAACCGTCAGATTTCCACCGCTTCGGCTTCCGGGGCCTCGACGAATGAGTTGGAAGATCAGCGGGATGTGATTGTTGACAAACTTTCCGGCCTGGTTGGTATTAGTGTGACTGAAGCCGATGACAGCACATATACAATCACGGTGGATGGAGTTACGCTGGTAAAAGGGGATGAGGCCAACGAACTGGAGTGTTATACGGTCACCGATTCCGACAGTGATTCCTATGGGATGTACGGTATTCGCTGGGCCGAAAGCGGCAAAGACTTTGACAGCGGTGATTCCGGATCACTCACCGGCTATCTGCAGATGCGGGAT
Organism: Sporomusa acidovorans; assembly: GCF_900101845.1. Lineage (GTDB taxonomy): Bacteria > Bacillota > Negativicutes > Sporomusales > Sporomusaceae > Sporomusa > Sporomusa acidovorans. The sequence continues at coordinate 104,601 of NZ_FNAM01000014.1, forward strand.
GGCAGCACAGCTGACAGCAAAGGCGTTGTCTACTATATGAACCAGTTGGATAAATTTGCTCAGACCTTTGCTCAGGCTTTCAACGAGGGAGTTACTGTTACTTCGGATTCAGGAACCGAAACTACTTATAGCGGTCATGTCGACGGGGTAGGCATCGACGATGACGAAACCACCGGTATCCGTTTCTTTACGTATGACGATGTATCTTCAGCAGACTTTGTGGACAGTGGTTCAGACCTGGAGGAGGCTTACAGCAATATTACGGCTGCGAATATCTCCGTATCCAAGGATATCCAGGACGATACCACTAAAATTGCCGCGTCTTCCACTGCCGGCGAGGAAAGCAATACCGATGTTCTGGACGATCTTATTGACATTTGTTCGGATGTCAATATTTCCGGCAACTCCACCGCGACTGAAATGTACAATTTAATCGTTGCCACTGTCGCCGGCGACAGTGCTTCGGCCGAAACGGCCTATAGCAGCAAAAGCGCGACAGCAACCTACATCAACACCAGCCGGACTTCCGTATCCGGGGTTTCCAGTGACGAGGAAACGGTTAACTTAACGACCTATCAGTCGGCCTATGCGGCGTCAGCTTCTATGGTGAGTGCCTGGAGTGAAATATATGATACGACCATCAGTATGGTAGACGATTAGAGAGGAGGGGGTTTTGGTGTACAGAATAACGAATGGGATGATCGCGGCTAATACTTTGCGAAATATTAGTGCCGCTGCCGTCCGGCTGGCCGCGGCCAATGAAGCCGTGTCTTCCAATATGAAAATCCAACTGGCTTCCGATGATCCGACAGTGGCAACACGGGCGGTAACCTACCGCAGTTATGTAGCCCAGATAGAACAATATCAGGATAATGCTGATCTTGCTACAGCCTGGCAGAAGACTACAGATAGTGCGTTATCATCACTGAGCGATGTTATTACATCACTGAAGACAATAGCCAATGGGGCATCTTCTGACACGGTTACGGATGACGATCTGGAAAATTACGCGACAACGGTCGAAACAGACCTGCAAAATATTATTACATACATGAACGCGGATGAAAGCGGCAGCTATGTTTTTGGCGGTTACAATACCAGTGAGGAACCGTATGAACTCGTGACCACCGATATTGGCAATACTGTGACTTTCAAGGGTCAATACTTGAGTTTGGGCGGTGTAATATCGTCAGATGTATCCGATGAAGATATCGAGGCGTTTATTACCGACAGTTCCAGTGATGTCTATGATTCTTTAAACGATGCGGCAGATAATGCTTATACCGCTTATACGAAAGCCCAAGTTGCCGCCGATGCTGATTCTTCGAATGCTATTTTAGCCGCTAAGGCAGCTTCGGCGTTAGCAACTTACACTACGGTAAATACGGCTGTTTCCACCTATGGCGGTGCTACTAATTTAACAGAGGCAGCGGCTGATGCGGAGAATACTTATGATACATTGAAAACTGCCATTACTACCTATGGTGGCACGGCCACCTTGACCGACGCTGCCGCCGATGCTTTGTCGACTGCCGATACGTTAGCGGCGGCAGTGACTACTTATGGTGACTCGTATACCTTAACAGCGGCGAAGGAGGACGCCTATAGTGACTATCAGACTGCCTATGCCGCTGATCCCACCAGTTCTACAACTACGGCGGCGAAAGCGACTTATGATGCTTTAGCGGCGGCGATTACTACCTATGGCAGTACGACGACCCTGTCGGAGGCGGCAGAAGCGGCAGAAGCCACTTCCGATACATTAGCGGCGGCAGAGTCAACTTATGGTAGTTCGACTACGTTAGCAGATGCAGCGACGGCGGCGAAAAACACGGCTGATGTTTTGTCAGATGCTGTTGCTGATTCAGAGCAGGATATTACCTACAATGTCGGTTTTAGTTCCGAAGTTACCGTAAATATTGAGGGCCAGGACGTTACCGGCGAAGGGAGCGATAATCTCTTCAATACGGTGCAAAAACTACTGCTTGCACTCAATGGTGATACCACCTATAAGTCAGCAACAATAGACGCATCCGGCAATGTGACAGTTACCACGAATACGTTAGATATCAGCGACTTAATTGATGAGTTGGGCAATGCTCTTGATCGAATCACCAGTGCGCAAGGCACGTTAGGCGCAAGCATGGATGGTTTGACCGACATATCCGACAGTCTGGATGATGCTTATGAAGCCTATAGCACACTCATGACCGACAATGAAAATATTGATACGGCAACAGCGGCTACAGAATTAACCGAAGCCCAGTATACGTATAGCGCAGCTCTTGCTGTCGGGGCTAAGGTAATTTCCAAAACGCTGATTGATTATCTGGGTTAATTATGACGATGGGAGGTGGCGTACATGTCCTCAAGCAGCAGCAGCATAACCACAAGCACGGTTAATGGCGTAACCCGGGTCACCGGCTTGGCATCTGGGATTGATGTGGATGGTATTGTTGAACAACTGGTAGCAGCGCAAAAGGAAAAAAAGTTAAATAAACTGCAGCAAAAGGAACAAACGGCCGAATGGAAGCAGGATGCCTACCAAGACATTATTTCAGATATAACGGATTTCGAAGATACCTATTTTAGTACGACTGGGTCCAGCAGTATCATGAAAGCCAGTAATTTTTTACAGTATAATGCCACCAGTGGTGATGATGCCGTTACGGTGACGGCAGCCAGCACGGCGTCAGCAGGCAGCCATACTGTCTCTGTCAGCCAACTGGCGACTGCGGCCAGTTACTCCAGTGGCAGCAGCGTTTCCAAAGAGGTGCAGGGTTCGGCGGCAGCCGATTGTTCCAGCTTAAGCGGCGAAAGCTTTGTCCTTACCCTTGATGGTACAGACTATACGGTTGATGTAAGTAACGTTACATCAGCAGATACGGTTTCTACATTACAGGATGCGATTGATGACGCAGTCGGTTCAGCAACAAAAGTTAAAGTTAGCACCAATTCCAGCGGATATTTGGAAATCACCGCTCAGGATGGTTCAGGTGTACAAGCCATTACTATTAGTGCCACTGATACTAATAGCGATGGTACAGCTGATAATGCCGGCTTAAGTGAGCTATTCGGCAGTGCCCCCATCCTTTCCAACCGCTTAAGCACTTCTTCAACACTAGAAACAATTTCCAAGCAGTTAAATACCGCCTTAACATTTACTACTGACGGAGAGTTTTCCATCACGATCAACGGCACGACCAAATCGTTTGATAAATCTACTACGTTGGCAACGATGATGTCGGAGATCAATAGTGCTGATCTAGGCGCTACACTTGCTTATAATTCACTGACCGGTGAACTGACATTAACGGCTGACGATACCGGAGCCGGTAATACGTTGACTGTGAAGGATTCGGGTACAAGCAACTTTGTCAGCATGTTATTGACTGATTATACGGATGGTACAGACGCCGTATTGACTATTGACGGGACAAAGCTGACGCGCAGTACCAATTCTGTTACCGTTGATGGCGTGACCTATACAGCGACTGCATTAACGGGCACTGCTACTACCACAACTTCTGCGGCGGTCAGCACCACTAGCAATACGGCAGGTTACAGCACGATTACTACTGGAACCAGTGCAGCGGCCGGTGATTATACTGTTACCGTAGCCCAGAATGCCGATGGTTCCACCTGGGATGTTACACTAACATATCCAGACGGAACGTCCCAAACGGTAAGTGCTTCAACCGATGGCTCAGCAACGTTTGGCACCGGGACCGGAGCGATTACCTTGGCGGCACCAACAACGGTTGCGGCTGGCACGACGTCATTTTCTGTTACATCTACCACGACCATTACCAATGACGATCCTGTCACCGTAACGGTAACGCAGGATTCGGATGCCATTTACGATCTGATTTCTAATTTTGTGGATGCTTATAATGAATTGATTACGACGATCAATGATAAGATCGATGAAAATGCCGATTCGGATTATCCGCCGCTTACCGATGACCAAAAAGATGAAATGGATGATGATGAGATTACTGCCTGGGAAGCTAAAGCCAAAGTGGGAATTTTGGAAAATGACTCCAACCTGGAAGACCTTTTAAGCGACTTGCGCTCAGCGCTGATTGATTCTGTATCCGGTCTGTCGACAACGCTTGCCGACATCGGTATAACCACCTCCAGCGATTATACCGATCAAGGAACCCTTGAGATTGATGAAGACACACTGACCTCAGCTATTTCCAGTGACCCTGAAGCGATAATGAACCTGTTTACTAAGAAGGCTACTTCTAAAGCGACTACGTCCTCAGTTTCCGGCAAGTCACTGGGAAATAACTCAATTTTGTATTCGATAAACACAACTGATCTGAACACCAGGTACAAGGAAGAAGGCCTTGCCTACCGGTTTTTCGACATTTTGGAGCAGAATGTCTCGACAAGTACCTTTAGTTCCGGCAGTGAGGGAGCGCTTTTAGAAATCGCCGGTATTGACGGTGACACCAGCGAAACAGATAACACGCTAACTTCGCTGATTGAAAAGTACGAAGATGAGATTTCGGAAGAAGAAGACCGGATTGACGAATATGAAGATAACATGTATGACAAATACACAACCTTAGAAACCTATATTAGTACAATGAATGCCCAGCTTAGCGCCTTGTCATCACTTACCAGCAGCTAATAGAACTTTTTGGGGAGGCGGATAGTATGGAGCAAGGAGAAGAAGAAGCACGCAAGTGCCTGCAGCGCAAGCTGCAAATTCTCGAACAAATTGCTGCCAAAACGGAAACCTTAAGCCGTTTTGTTCCTGATCGCAAGATAACGGGCCTTGGACGAGTGTTGCGGGAAAGAAAAGCGCTAATTGACGAACTTGCGGTCGTACATGCGCAGATAGCGAATAACCCCGCCTGGAAACATGAAGCGGGCTTGGCGACGCTTGTACAGGAAGCCACCGGCAAACACCGGGAGGTATTGGAACGCAGTCATCAAGTGCTGCAGCAGGCGATGCAAGAAAAGACCCGGATGGCCTCAGAAATAAGAAGTAGTAAGCTTTATCGCCATGCCAGGAGTCAGTATGTGACTCCCTGGAGAGATATGATGGCCGGCTGCCGCTTCAATACAAAAGGCTGAGTCAAGGTATAAAATTTGAATCTAAAGAGATACACAAGGAGGACTGGCTATGAATGCGGCAAACATGGCCAATGCGTATAAGCGGCAACAAATCATGACAGCATCGCCGGCAGAGTTAACGCTAATGTTATATAACGGAGCTATCCGTTTTGTGACAGAAAGCATTCGGGCTATTGAAAAAAAGGATATCCAAAAGGCCCATAATGCCAACATGCGGGCCCAGAAGATTGTTCGTGAATTGATGCTGGCGACAGATATGAAGCAGGAAATTTCCCAGAAGTGGATATTGATTGACGAATATATATTGCATTGCCTGGTGCAGGGCAATATAAAAAAGGATAAGGCCAAACTGGAAGAAGCCAAAAAATTGCTGACAGATTTTCGTGACGCATGGTCTCAGGCTATGAAGCTGGCGCGATCAGACAAAGATATGGATGAAGCTGCCAAAGGCAAATTTGAAGCCTGAGAAAATGGTAGTGAACCGGATCAAAATGGACGTTGTTGTGAGGTGAGCATGGATGCTGGTAGTGGGACGGAAACCTGGCGAGTACGTTATGATCGGCAAAGATATCATGGTTAAGGTCGTCAAAAGTGGCGACGGTTACCTGAGACTGGGAATTGAAGCGCCCAAAGCCACTAATATCATTCGCGGGGAAATATATGAAGATCGATTAAAACAGATGAAGAACAATTAATTTAATGATGAATACTTCAACTATTTTGCAGGCGGCAAGCAGGTAATGTTTTGGCAGTACATTGCTGGCGCCTGTTTTTTTATTTTATCTATATGTTACCAGCGGATTGGTAAGTGAACGCAAGGGTTAGATTGAATTTATTAACAATTCACGATATTTTTATAGTAAAATCGACAAAATAGTAACTTAACATATTTTTTAACATTTTTCAAATATGTGTTTTCGACATTAAAATTAGATAACCAAGGAGGGAGGCGGGTTGTTGACAACTTTCCGTTAGAGAGTCGCTCACAGGGAGCAGAAATCTAACGAAAAATGGTGCACGGAAGCTAAATTTTAAAAACAGGAAACTCAAGGAGGAATTTTATTATGGCAATGGTCATTAGTACCAACATGTCCGCGTTGAACACCACTAACCAATTAAACAAAAACTCAGCACTGATGAATTCGGCGTTGGAAAAACTGTCATCCGGTTATTCCATCAACAGCGCAGCCGATAATGCCGCAGGGCTTGCGATCTCCGAAAAAATGCGCGCTCAAATTGAAGGCCTCGATCAAGCAAGCAGCAACTCCCAGGACGCTATTTCACTGGCTCAGACTGCCGACGGCGCCCTTGACGAAACCAACGAAATCCTGAAACGTATGCGTGAACTGGCCGTACAAGCTTCTTCTGATACATTGACCGATTCCGACAGAGAGTCTATTCAGGATGAAGTTGACACCCTCCGTCAAGAAATTGACCGCATTTCTGATGACACCGAATATAACACTATTAAACTACTCAATGGCGACAGCGGTACGTCCACTGCTGTATCTGGTGTAGATGCGGATGCCATTGTTGCTTCCTCGACGTCTGCTGGTAATAATACTTCATCAGGAACCTATGATGTAGTTTACACCTCGGTTGCCACTCAGGCAACGACAGGTGCGAGTGCCAACGTAACAAGCACGCTCGGATCCACACTGGCTACCGCTAGTTCTACTGGTCTCAGCGCTTACGCAGGAGATATTACCATTAACGGAACTACCATAACTATTGATTCTGACGATACAGTCGAAGGCCTTATTAAAAAAATTAATGATGAATCAACTACTACCGGCGTTACCGCTTCGTTGGTTACAGGAGGAGCAAGTGGTAATTACTATATTCAGTTAACAGATAGCACTTACGGTAGTAAATCGTCAGTTACTTTAAAAGCAGATAATGACACGTTACAGAATTTATTTGCTGCAGTAAGCAGCAGTTCTACTGCCACCAGTGTTACTGAATATGGCACAAATGCAACCGGTACCATCAATGGGGCGGCTGCTTTGGGTGATGGTAATACCTTAACTGCTTTTGATCTTACCGTTACCGGTGATGACACTGAATTGGCTAAAAACGCTGCCGCTGTTACTGGTTATGCTGCTGCTGCTGCTGCTGTTACTGATGATTTAGACGCTTTGGTAACCGCTATGTCCGCATCGTCCGGCACAACATCAGCCGCAGATATAGCTGCGGCTACTGCATACACGGACGCGCTTTCCAACGGCAATGCCAGTACGATAAATAACGCTAAAAAAGCTTTGCTTGATCAGGCTAAAATCACTGCTGATTCTTCAGTAACTAGCGCGTTAGGAACATATAACACTGCTGTAAACACACTTGGGGCTCTTACCGATGTCGCAACTGCTACTGTTACGGTAGATTCGTCCAGTAACCTGACTTTCCAGGTTGGCGCAAACTCTAATCAGACCATGGCACTTTCCGTCAGCGATATGGATGCTAACGCCTTGGGCGTAGCCGGTAGTGATTCTGACTCAGGTATTGACCTAAGTTCCGCTGCAGTCGCTACCACTGCAATCACCACCATTGACGATGCAATTAGTAAAGTTGCGGCTGAACGCTCCAATCTGGGTGCTGTTCAGAACAGCTTGGAAAGCAACATTAATAATCTGGATACCGAAAGTGAAAACTTGACTTCTGCCGAATCCAATATCCGCGACACCGATATGGCTTCTGTGATGGCAGAATACACCAAACTAAGTGTTGCAACCCAGGCGGCTACTGCTATGCTGGCTAAAGCCAATTCCCAGCCGCAACAAGTATTGACTCTGTTACAAAGTTAAGCTAATACAGTAACAAGATAACTAAAAGCACAAAAGCTCTGTTAAGCAGGGCTTTTGTGCTTTTTTCGTATAGTGGATTGATAAGTTTCTGGAAGTACCGCATTTATTTAATAAAATTCAAATAAATGCTTCGATATAATTATTAAATGATGAATTTTGTAAAATCAAAGAAATATTTAAATTTTTTATTTGGGAGAGAACAATGTGGCAAAAATTTCCGCATGCGTAATAACCAAAAATGAAGCAAAGAATATTCAGCGCTGCTTGCAGAGCGTAAAAAATATCGTTAATGAAATCATTGTTGTCGATACCGGTTCCGATGATGCTACGGTATCAATTGCCGAACGGTTTGGGGCTAAGATATTCCATTACCAATGGGACAATGATTTTGCTGCAGCCCGGAATTATGCCCTGACACAGGCGAAAGGGGCCTGGATTATTTTTTTGGATGCCGATGAGTATATTACAGCCGAAACGATTAAAAATGTTCGCCCGGTTATTGACAAAATTCATAGTAACCGGAAGGTTGATGCGATAAGGTGCCAGATGAATAATTTGGAAGGAATTGATGGTCTGCTTAGAAGTTCTAATCCGAGCATCAGGATATTTCGTAATTCTCCGGTTATACGTTACAAGGGGCGCGTCCATGAGGCTATTTATAAATGCGGAAAACCTGTTAATCTGATAAATGTTACTAACCAATTGATTGTTATTTATCACACCGGATATACAAATAAAACAATAATCGAAAAGATACGACGTAATACGGTCATATTAGAAGCCGAAGTAAAAAGCGGCGTTGTTCGCGATTTGACATATTGTTATCTAAGTGATGGTTGTTGGCGAAATGGACAGTATGAAAAATCCATAGAATATGCGAAAAAAGCAATCAAACAGTTAGCGCGGCTGAGCAGTGAACTGGATTATAAACCCTATGTGTTTCTAATAAGTAGTATGACCCATTTAAAAACATATAGTGAAGAAGAAGTTATTGCCAACTGTAATGAGGCGATAGAGAGATTTCCTCATCATCCGGAGATATGGCTGTTTCAGGGGCTCTATTATCGGAGCATTGGGCGTTGCGAGCAAGCATTAACATCATTACTAAAAGCTATTGAAACGAACGCTTGTTACAGCGATTTTAATAGAAATAATGATTTCCACGCATTAAGTCCGGACGCTTATCTTAATGTGGCTCAAATTTATGAAATGAAAAACCAATCCGCTCAGGCATTTGATTGCTATACCAAAGTATTGCAACGGGAAAAATATAATCAGAACGCGTTTAATGGTCTTGTTTCCATAATCAGAAAACAAGATCCGGCTGAGGTCATCTATTTTTTGAACACGCTATATAATATTGCGGCGGAGGGGGACATTCGCTTTCTGGTAACCAACTTATCGCATTTAAAAGTAAAAAAAGTGCTTGACTATTATCAACAAATTCTGTTGGATAAGTTTGGTGATAATAAACTCAATGGTTTAGTGCTATTAATGAATTGTAAGTTTGAAAATGTTTTTCCCGTTTTAGCTGATTCTTTTCGCAAGCATGGGAATTATGATATGGAATTGCTGGCTGTGGTATCATTGCTTATTGGCAGAAGACCCGACTCGATGGATTTATTAGGGCCACAAATGAAAACTTCTTTTAGAAAAATTATTACCGCTTATTTCCAAATAGATAGCGATATTCAATTAACAGATGATGATTTTCCACTTTTTTGTGATTTAGTGCGAGAAATGATTTATTTGGCTAGCCAGCAACAGATGGAAACATTATTGCAATTGGGAAAAAATTTTTTTTCAGATGATGCCTATACCCAAATCAGCACAATTCTTATGCAGCAGCGATTTTTTGACTATGCAGTGGATATGATTTTGAACTATATAAATAGAGCAAGTTTGGAAGCAAAGCAATTGAGCCTGCTTTACTGTGATGCTGGCTATTGTTGCTATAAATTGAAAGATTTTGCCGGAGCATCCAAGTATTTTTCGCAAGCCTTAGAATTTGGCTATAATCGACACTATATTTTTGACTTTCTGGAATGGTCATACCAGCAATGTCCTGATGAAGCAATTAAGGAGAAACTCATGGCGTTAAAAGAATTATACAGTAATAGAAATGGGTAAGTTTGTATAGCTGATACTTTCAAAAAATATGTTGTTTTCGAGTGTAAAACAGGGAGGAAACAATGAAAACCAGCATTATAATATTAACATTTAACCAATTGGATTATACCAAAAAATGTATTGATAGTATTCGTAAATATACTAAGAAAAATACGTATGAGATTATTATTGTTGATAATAACTCCACAGATGGAACAACTTCTTGGCTCAAAAAGCAAAAAGATATAAAAATTATCTATAACAAAGATAATGTTGGTTTTCCAAAAGGATGTAATCAAGGTATTGCCGTATCCACTGGGGAGAATATCTTGTTACTTAATAATGATGTTATCGTTACGAGTAGATGGTTGGATAATCTAATAGAGTGCCTTTATAGCGAAAATGATATTGGTGCAGTCGGGCCTGTAACTAATAATGCATCCTACTATCAGGCGATTAAGGTAAATTATCACTCTGAGACAGAGATACAGAAATTCGCAAGTACGGTAAACCGGCTAAACCCTAAGATGTGGGAAGACCGGCTAAAACTCGTTGGTTTTTGTATGCTCATTAAAAAAAGTGTTTTAGATCAGGTGGGACTGTTGGACGAGCAATTCAGTCCGGGAAATTTTGAAGATGATGACCTTTCCTATCGAATTCGGTTAGCGGGTTTTCGTCTTCTTTTATGTAGAGACACGTTTATCCATCACTTTGGCAGTGCATCTTTTAAACAAGATAACTCCAAATATACAGCATTGTTAAAAGAAAATAGTGTTAAGTTTATGAATAAATGGGGGTTTGACACATCCTATTCTACACTTATTAGGTTTGAGGTTGCTGCCTTGGTAGATAGTCCGGAAGATGCTCCGCTAAATATTTTGGAAGTTGGGTGCGCTTGTGGTGGAACACTTTTGCATTTGAAAAACAAGTATAAGAAAGCCTCGCTTTATGGCATTGAAATAAATAAAGAGGCAGCACGCAGTGCTGGATTGTTTGCTGATATATCAGACCAGAGCATAGAGGGATTAGAACTGAAATATCCCCCCAAATTTTTTGACTATATTCTTCTCGCCGATGTGTTGGAACATCTCCAGGACCCCTGGAAGGTTCTGACCACATTCAAAAAATATTTAAAACCAAATGGAAAGTTATTGGTAAGTATTCCTAATGTTATGCATTTTAGTGTAATGAAGAGAATGCTGCAGGGATTTTGGACATATGAAGATGCTGGAATTTTAGATAAAACTCACTTACGTTTTTTTACCCTGTATGAAATTGATAAAACTTTTAGGCAACTAGGATACCATGTTAAGAATTACCAGACAACTAGTTTTCCTGAAACGGAACAGGATAGTGATTTTATAAAAAAAATTACTCAATTTGTTGGTAATCCAAAGATGGCACAGCAATATAGGGCGTATCAATATATATTTGCGGCCGAAGTGAATTCGCAGATTATTTGTAACCCCATAAAGGCAGAGGAAAAAAACGGTTCTGTTGAAATTTCACAAGGGGATAGCAGAAAATTAGTGTTTTTATTGAGACGTATAGAAAATGATATTGCTACGGCACAAAATCTTAACAGGCTTATGGAGTTTCTTGAAGCTGGTGTTTTTTCGGCAATCGATATAATACGTGTTGCAGAAAACGACATGATTAAAAAAGAGGAAATCCTGCAAATTGTAGCAGTTGCCTGTTATGAACGAAAATTGATTGAAAGTGCATTCACACTGTTGGAAAAGGCCTATAAATGGAATAAACAAAACCCAATAACCGTATACAATCTTGCTTATATAGTTTTCAAGGTGGGAGAAGCAAAGGTTGCACTGGGTTTACTTGAACAGTTAGAACAAAAAGATGACCAAATTCGAGGAATGATTGCTGAAATCAAGGAGGCACTGCATGAATCCGCATAAGATATGTTTTATCACCTGTGTAAATGATGAAGAAATGTATCAAGAGTCACTTTTATATATAAATGATCTGATAATACCAGATGGTTTTGAAATTGAAATTATTAAAATTAAGGATGCTGAATGTATAACTAAGGCATACAATTCTGCGATGCGTTCATCGGAGGCAAAATACAAAATATATATGCATCAAGATGTATTTATTATAAATAAGGATTTTATTCTGAACGTTATTGAGCTGTTTGCTAATCAACAAGACTTGGGAATGATAGGTGTTGCGGGTAGTGAAAAAATCCCTCCCAATGGTATATGGTGGGAGGCAAAGTGCAATTATGGTAAGGTTTATGATAGTCATACCGGAAAAATGCAATTGCTCTCATTTTTGCCAGTAAATAATGATTGCCAAAAAGTTCAATGTATAGACGGGCTTATAATGATTACTCAGTATGATGTTTCGTGGCGGGACGATATTTTTGATGGATGGCATTTTTACGATATTTCCCAGAGTATTGAAATGATGCGGGCTGGCTATAAGGTCGGTATCCCCAGACAGACTGAGTCTTGGTGCATTCATGATTCCGGGGTAGCTAATGTTAGTAATGGATATGAGACGTATCGCCAGGTTTTCTTGAAGGAATATTCTAAGGATTTGTTTCCTTTGGTAAGTATATTAATTCCAACGTATAATCAGGTAATATTCTTGGAAAAAGCATTAATTAGTGCTTTAAACCAAGATTATTCAAATTGTGAAATAGTTATCTGTGATGATAGCACAACTGAAGATGTAAAATTGCTAGTGGAAAAATATCAGTTGAAATATAAAAAAATAAAATATTATAATAACGGCGGACCATTAGGTGGTAAAGGTGCTGCGAATCTTCAAAAATGCTTCGATGTTTGTGAGGGTGAATATATTAGCTGTTTACTTCATGACGATTTATATATGCAGAATAAAGTTAGTAGTATGGTAAGCTACTTTGACGATCCTAATATAAAGCTAGTTACTTCTTATAGAAAGCTGATTGATAGTGAAGATAACATTTTACCCGATATGGCCGTTACGCAGCCTTTGTTTGATAAGACAACGAAAGTTTCTGGTAAAGCTATTGGAACGTTTATGCTAAAAAATATAGTGAATGTGATTGGAGAAATGTCTACAACATTGTTTCGAAAAAAGGATGTTAATGGAAAGCTACTTGTATTTAAAGGGTGGCAAATGCGATGTTTGGGAGATGTTGCAGTGTGGTTAAATTTACTTACTATCGGTGACGCAATTTATATAAGAAAACCATTAAGCTGTTTTAGAATTCATGATGGACAAAATACGTGGAATAAAGATATAGAGCTAATGGGAGCAATTGATTGGTATAAGTTAATTACACTTGCGTATAAAGAAAAAATATATCTTTCATCAGAAGACTTTAATGTTGCAATTAATGAATGGATTAGTCGTCACAAGCATTTAACTTCAAAAACAGTAATATCACAATTAGAAGTACCAGCATTGTATAGTGAATTAGCTTTATATTATAATGAAGCAATTAAATTGATTAATTAATAATGATTCCATAAGAAAAAGGTATAGTTTGGAAAAGATCCTTAAAATATAAAGATTAATAATAACAAGAGAGGTTTATAACAAGTGAAATGTACAGCACGAATAAGAAGGATAACGTACTACTTCCCGCCCACGACACTTAGTAATAATGACCTGATAGAAAGCATGGGAATAAAAAAGTGGTCAGAAGATGATATTTACCAAAAAACAGGAATAATAAAACGTCATATTGTGCAGCCGAATGAAACGGCTTTGGATTTGGGTATACAAGCAGTAAAAAAAATGTTTGACGATAATATATGCAGTGCTTCAGAAATAGATTTTTTATTATTTTGTACACAAAGCCCAGATTATTTTTTACCAGCCTCAGCGTGCATTATGCATGATAAATTAGGGTTGAATAATAATTGTGGTGCTTTAGATTATAATCAAGGATGTTCGGGGTATATATATGGATTAAGTTTAGCTAAAGGATTAATTGAATCTGGTAATGCTAAAAATGTATTACTAGTTACGTCTGAAACTTATTCAAAATTCATTAATAAAAAAGATCGTAGTACTAGAACTATCTTTGGAGATGGTGCAGCAGCTACTCTAATTGGGGCCGTCGAATCGGATCATGATTTTATTGGATCCATGGTGTTTGGCACCAATGGCAAGGGTGCTCCAAATCTGATAGTAACTGCAGGAGGCATGCGTTTACCATTATCAGATAAAGTGAAAACTGAATTTGAAGATGAAGATGGAAATATTCGCAGCCAAGCAAATCTGTATATGAATGGACCAGAGATCTTTAACTTTGCTTTACAGGTGGTGCCTAAAACTGTACAAGAAGTTCTCAGTAAAGTTAAGTTAGGAATAGAAGATATAGATTACTTTGTTTTTCATCAGGCAAATAAATTTATGCTAGAACATCTGCGTAAAAAGATGAAGATTATGAAAGATAAATTTTGGGTCGATCTTAGTGAGTGCGGTAATACTGTATCCGCTAGTATACCTATTGCAGTAAGAATGGCCATGGACGCAGGTAAAATTAAGACAGGAGATTATGTTATGTTGGTAGGCTTTGGAGTAGGGTATTCATGGGGCGCCTGTTTGATTAAAATATAGCAATCGAGAGGGAGTGTTTTACCGATGATGATGGAAGATAAAGCATTTTATGAAAAATTTGCAGAAATGCTAGAAATCTCTCCGGCGAAGGTTAATGAAGGTCTGGTGCTAAAAGATACTAGTTGGGATTCATTGGCGGTAATGGCAACTATTGCGATGATAGATGATATTTATAATGTGACCGTTCCCGGGAAAAAATTATCACAATGTCAAACAGCTGGAGATATCTTGGCTCTTGTACAAATGGAAACAAGTAAAAAGGCGGACATATAATGCAAAGTAGGGAAGATATTGTAATTGTGGGACTTGGTGAAATTGCCGAAATTGCAATGGACTATTTTTCCTATGATTCACCTTATAAAGTTGTGGCATTTAGTGCTGAGAGTAGTTATATAAAGGATAATACTTTTTTAGGGTTACCTATTGTTGAGTTGGAAAGCATAACAGATTATTTTTCACCAAAGACATATAAAATTTTTGTAGCCATCGGCTATGATAGTTTAAATCGTGGGAGAGCCAGATTATATCAAAAATGCAAAGAAAAGGGTTACTCGTTTGTTTCTTATATTAGTTCAAAAGCATTCATTGGTTCTGAAGTTGAAATAGGTGAAAATTGTTTTATATTAGAACATAATGTGGTTCAGAGGAAGGCAAAGATTGGAAATGATGTTACCTTGTGGAGTGGTAATCACATTGGCCATCGCACTGTTATAGAGGATCATTGTTTCTTTTCTTCGCATATAGCTATTTCAGGATATTGCCGGATTGGTAGTAGTTGTTTTTGGGGGATTAACAGTTGTGCTGCAGATCACGTTGCGATAGCTTCTGACTGTTTAATAGGCGCTGGAACTGTTGTCCTTTCTGATACATCGCCAGGAAAAGTGTATCGGGGAAATCCTGCAAAGGCTGCACACATTTCCAGTTATAGCGCGTTCGGTATAAAAATGGAGGAATAGAGTGAATACAAATAAGACTGATATTTTCCAACGGTTAAAAAGGGTAACATTTGAAGATTTTAAGCAAATGGCATTAGATAATACGTTATCTACTCACGAAAAAATTGGGTTTCCTGATAGTTATCGTCAAGATTATACAAAAGCAATAGTAGAAGATATTTCACGAAAAATTCCGGCTTTTGCTGAAAGACAAAAAACGATTTTGGATATCGGCTGTGGATGTGATGAATTAGCAATAAATATTATTAAATATTGTGAGAAGCAGCAACATCGGCTTATTTTGATAGATTCAAATGAAATGCTATCACTATTACCAAATTATGAATTTGTAGAAAAGTATCCATGTAAATTTCCTGAGAATGATACCTTTATTAGTAGATATCGTGATAGTGTGGATGGAATTCTTGTTTATAGTGTTTTACAGCATATTATATTAGAGGCTAATTTATTTAGTTTTATTGATAAAGCCTTAGAGTTACTGAAAGCCGGAGGTACTCTTCTATTAGGTGATATACCTAATATTTCAAAGAGAAAACGTTTTTTTAGTTCACCTAGTGGTATAAAGACGCACCAAAATTTTACGGGAACTGATGAAATACCTCAAATTAA
>NZ_FNAM01000062.1 GCF_900101845.1 Sporomusa acidovorans
AAGGACTTGGCAAACTAGCAGTTCGTGGTAAGCATAAGGTCAGCGCTGTAGTTGGTCTCAAAATAATCGGGCATAATTTCCAGCAATTCATTACCTATCTAGCCAGAAAAACCAAGGAAACAATCAAGCAGGTAGCTACGTCATTTCCTACAACACCTCCTCAAGGGGTTAGTCTGTCCTTTTAACAGACGAGTAATAATTAGATCATTAATTTTAGGGGTAAGTAGCTTGGAGATGCAGCGACATATATACGTAATAGGAAAAGATGTGGCTGTAGCCGATTTAAAATTTACAGCAACAGTGATAACAAGGTCATAAATTAACTTTTCGCAGTACAATCATAAATAGGCTTCAAAAAAACGAAGGTCTAATGCCGCTTCTATTTTTGCTTTTGCCATTATGTCAGCAAGTCCAACAGTAAATCCCAAGGCTGTTCCTTTAATGATCCCTATAAATTGGTTTCCAAGTGTGGGTAATGCTACAACAAATGCCTGTGGTAAAACAACACGTACCATTGTTTGGTATCTTGTCATCCCCATAGAATAGCAGGCTTCCATTTGCCCCCTATCAACAGATTCAATAGCGGCTCTGAGTGTTTCTGCCATAAAAGCCGATGTGTTTAATGTAAGAGCAATTATAGTCGTTTGAAATGCTGACATTGATTTCATTGCCGGAACTATAGAGGGAAAACCAAAATACAGGATGAATAGCTGTGCCACCAGTGGCGTTGCTCTAAAAAATGTAATATAAACACCAAAAAACTGTGATAATCCCCGTACTTCAAAATGCCTTATAATAGAAATAAAAACAGATAATAGCAATGTAAGTATCAGCGATATAAGGGACATACTAATTGTTAATTCTAGCGCAGGTAAAACAATGGGGAACAAATTAACAAACCATACAAAATCAAAATTCATCTATTTATCCTCGTACAATTATTGTCAGTTAGTTCGAATTTATTGTATTTAAAAATCTTCCAACTCTTTCATTTGTGCAATTTTCAAATAGTTCTTGCGGAGTTCCCGTAGCAGTAATACATCCGTCTTCTAAAAAAAGAATTCTATCCGCAACTTCTCTGGCAAACTTCATTTCATGAGTCACAATCAACATCGTTTTGTTATGCTCTGCTACCAGTTGCTTAATTACACCCAGGACCTCTCCCACTAATTCAGGGTCTAATGATGATGTCGGCTCATCAAATAAAATAACATTTGCATTTACAGCCAGAGCTCTGGCAATTCCTATTCTTTGTTGTTGTCCCCCTGACATTTCCTTGGGATACGCATCTTTTTTTTGCAAAAGTCCTACTTTTTTAAGTAAGTTAACCGCCACTTCTTCGGCTTCTTTCTTGCTTTTTTTTTGTACTGTAACCATAGGTTCCATAATATTTTGTATAGCAGTCTTATTCTTCAGCAAATTATAATTTTGAAAGACCATTGACGTTTTTAATCTCAAATGATCACACTCTCTCTTCGAAGCCGTTCTGGCATCCACTGAAAATCCATCAATTGTAATTTTGCCTTCCGCAGGCCTAACCAAAAAATTAAGACAACGAAGAAATGTAGATTTACCGGTTCCTGACGGTCCAATTAATACTACGACTTCGCCATCATCTATTTGAACATTTACATCTTTTAAGACAACCAATTGCCCAAATTGCACTTTCAAATGCTCTACTGTAATCATTTACCTATCACCTGATTGCACTATATAATTGCGTTAAAACATACCTTGCCATTGCCTGCATCCGAGGAACGGCTGGCAAGCAAGTTGCCTACCAGCGCCATAGCGGCATCATCCGGTAGGCAACTATTGTCTGCATAATTAATCTGCTAGCTTTGTATTAGCCGGTTTCTTACTAAAGTCCATTCCATACCATTTACTATATATTTTTTCCAGCGTTCCATCTTGCTGCATTTCTTTAATAGCTTTTGTAACAAGCTTGTTCAATTCTTCTGATTTTGCATTTCCCTTTACAAACGGATAGGCTTTAGCGCCAACGGAAATATCTTCTTCAACCATCCTGGCATCCAGAACTTTATTATTAATTTTATAGGCTGCCTCAGCACCCGCAAAAATCATTACATCCACTTTTCCTTGGCGAAAAGCCTCATTTAACAATTCGGAACTATCGAATGTTACTAGATTTATTTTTATATCCTGCGCCTTGGCAATCTGTTGAAATAAATTGCCGCCATTGGATCCCGACGAAAATCCACAAGTCATCCCCGCAATATCTTTTAATTTTTTAATATCGGTTCTATCGGAATGAACCACTAACTTCTCAGGAATATAAGCGTATGGCTCTGAAAAATCATACTTCTCTTTTCTCTTAGCATTAAGGGTAATGGTATTTCCCACTGTATCCGCTTTACCCGAATCCAGGTATCCAAATAAAGTGTTAAACTCCCCTGTTACAAATTTAACTTTCAGTCCGGTTTTCTCTGAAATAGCATTCCAGATATCTACTTCATGTCCCTTATGTATTCCATTTTCTATATACGAATTCGGAACGGAAGACGAACCAGCCGCTACTATAATCTCGGTTGGCACACTCGATTTTCCCTGTGTTACAGAAGTCTTCCCATTGTTTCCACAGGCAGCCGTCCCAAAGATCACACAAATAGATAGTAATACCAGAAGAATTTTTTTCATAATTTCCCTCTCAATTCCATAATACACTTGCGGGCTCCTGAACGGGTTCACTAAAATTGGACTTTTTATTAGCATTCCTTGCTCTTTTCACCCAGTAGGTCCTTGCGGCGCCAATAGCACCGGCAAAACGGGATAACTCCGAAGAAACTACCGGATAACCAGTCCGCTTCTCTAGCGCGATTCGAAGTCCCTGGATGCCCGCCAAACCACCTGTCAGTAGTATCGGCGGAGAATACTCCACCCGGGCCGCTAAGGCAACCGTGCGATCTACAACTAACTGAACAATGCCGCCAGCCACTTCCTCGCGGCTTTTTCCTGCTGCCAGTTGTGATACGATTTCCGAATCGGCAAATACGGTGCACATGCTGCTTAATGAACAGCTTTTTCCCGTAGAGAGCAGGGCCGAGAATTCTGCTAAACCAATCCCCATCCGGTTGGCCGACATTTCCAGAAAGCGGCCGGTGCCTGCGGCACACTTAGTATTCATCTGAAAGGAGCGGACCTGTCCGGCTTCTACGGCAATAACCTTTGAATCCTGACCGCCAATATCAATAACCGCGCGCACACCCGGCAACAGGTAATCCGCACCTAGTGCGTGACAGGTAATTTCCGTCACAGTTTTGTTGGCAAACTCTATACTTACTCGACCATATCCAGTCGCGATAATATGTACATTTTCTCTTTCAAGCCCTGCCTTCGTCAGCAGCTGCTCCAAAACCGCTTGGGAAGTTTCCCTCGGGTTCCAGCCAGTAGGTTTCACACAGACGGCAAGGATGGCGTTCTCTTGGAGGAGAACGCCTTTGCAGGCAGCAGAACCACAATCGATGCCGATTGATGCTTTTATCATTATCTATAGCATCTCCACAAAGGCACCGGCCCGTGTGGACAACTGGCCGATATCCGCAGTGCCATAATCGGTTTCCAATTGTAGATATGGAATTCCTTTTTCCTGCAGAAACGTCTTAATCGAATGCGATTCTATCGCGTAGGTATGACAGGCTTGCAGCGTCATTTCCACCACACCATCAACCTGAAACTGTTTACAGAGACGCCCCAAAAGCTCAAAGCGATTGTTGTCGGGTGTCATGACAGAACAACCAATCTGCAGATAATGGTCGGCGAGGTTGGTAAGAGGATCCCCTTCCTCCCGGCATTGCCGATCCATCTGCTTCGCACCAGTGCAATTTTCAAAAGCAACGACGACTGCGCCGGCTTCCTCAATTACCTTAACTATCTTTTCGGTAACGCCGCCCATAGGACAGCCGGTGATTAGAATCCGGGGGGCAGCTTCGGAAACCGGACGTTCTCCTGCTTCATAAGCTTCTCGTATGCTGTCAATTGCTCTTTGTATTTCCGCAACCTTTTCATGCCAATCAAATTTAAACTGAGCACCGAAAAGGATTTGCAGCTGCCGCAGTCCGGTAATGGGCGGCGGAGTCATTTGGGACAACTCATACAGTTCCTTCAATAATCTGCGCTCAACATTCCGCCTGCGAATCGCATCACGCAAATTATCATCAGTAATGGTAACGCCAAAGTCTTTTTCCACACGTTCCCTTAAGCGCACCAACTCCGCCCGCCAGAGAGCCTTGGCTTCCGGAGTATCCTGCCGCCGGGGGAGCTCCAGGATATGGACATTCTTGATCTTAGCCAGCAGTTCGTACATTTTCACTTTCCCATCACAGGTAGTCTCTCCCACCACCAGGTCGGAAAAATACATATAAGGGCATTTGTCGGTAATGGCAAAACCGTAGCTGGATTTAATGAGCGGACACAGATTGCTCGGCAATACTTTTTCTGCGGCGGGAATGGTCTCGTCACTGGTAGAACACAAACCTACACAGACAAGGCCTGCAGCCGTAAAAATCTCCTGGGGGGTATATGTACAGAACTGGCCCACTACCCCTTTTCCGCTGTCTTTAATTTTTTTCATGGCTAGAAATCCATTCTGTCTTGCTTCCGCAAAGCTTTCAAATATTTGTGGCAACTCGGTTTTCATTTGGATCATGCACATATTCCCCCTTCGTTAATACAGTAAAATAACTCGCTTTTCTTGATATTCAATGTTGTTTCTATCCATCACCCGAAGCAATATGTCCTCCAAATGCGGCTCTGCACACCAAGCAAGTCCACAACTGCCGCTGATTTCCCGTGGAATAGGTATTAATCTTCCTTGCCCGGATTCACAGGCAGCCTCCATTGCCATCGCTGCGGTGGTGGTGGGAAAGGTAATAACCAATTTGGGTTGTTTCTTTCTAGTCATTTATCCCTGCTCCCATTCTGCGGCTATTTCAGCAACCGCTCTGATTCCTGTTTGGATTTCCTCTTCCGTATTAAAAGAGGAGAAACTAAAGCGTACCGCCCCCTGCTCCCGGGTCCCCAAAGCCAAATGAGCCAGTGGGGCGCAATGAGCACCGGTTCGTACGCAAATATTGTAAAGCTTTGCCAGACGATCTCCTACTTCGCCTGAATCCATAGAACCGATATTCAGGGTTACAATGGGAGCGTAGGGCATATCCGGATCTCCATAGATACGAACCCCGGGAATTGCTGAAATGCCCTGGCGAAAAAGTTTTGCCAATGCCAGTTCTCTGTTGCGTATAGTATCCATACCCACTTCGAGAATGTACTCAACTCCAGCCAGCAAACCAGCGATGCCATGGGCGTTGGCCGTGCCTGCCTCCAGTGCCTCGGGCATGGCCGCGGGGTGGGTTTCGGAATAGCTGTGAAGTCCACTGCCGCCTACCTTGAGGGGCATCACAGCGAGCCCTTTGCGAATGCAAAGTCCGCCGGTACCTTGCGGGCCTAGAAGTCCTTTGTGTCCGGTAAAGCAGAGAACATCAATACCCAACTTGTCCACATAAATGGGAAACACACCGGCTGTTTGCGATGCGTCCACAATCAGCAGCAGACCGTTTTCTTTGCAGAAATCTGCTATAAAATCCAAATTAGTGAGCGTGCCGGTTAGATTGGATGCATGGGTGCAGACTACCGCTCTACTATTGGGACGAAGCGAACGGCGAAACCCGTCGTAATCCAAATTTCCCTTTTGATCGCTGTTAATAATCGATAATCCCATCCCCTGGGAACGAAGCTTATAAAGCGGACGCAGAACAGAATTGTGATCCAAGGCAGTGGCAATGACATGGTCTTCCGGTGTCAGCAGACCAGAGATGGCAATATTTAAACTTTCCGTTGCATTGGAAGTAAAAGCCGTCTGGTCGATAGAAGATCCCAGTAACTTAGCTACTGCTTTGCGAGCCTGGAAGATACAGCGGGCCGCCGCCAAAGAAGCAGGATGTCCGCCCCTTCCGGCTCCGCCAAAAGTATTAATGGCCTCCAGAACCGCAAGTCCCACCGCCGGTGGCTTGGGCAGGCTGGTGGCTGCGTTATCAAAGTAAATCATGGCAATCAAGGGCGAAGGATGCGTCCGGCGCCACGCATCTCTTCCACTATGCGATACATATTGGTTACTTCCCCTACAGCGAGTTGCTCTTCAATCCCAAAGTGCTTCAGACAGGTGCCGCAGGTCATGACGGCAACCCCGGCCTTTTCCAGCGTAATTAAGTCTTCCAGGGAGGCTGAGCCGTGTACCGATAGTTTTGCCCCAGTGTTGTAGATCAGGATGGTATTGGGTAATGTATCCAACTGGGTGAGAGCAAAAATAAATCCCTTCATCAAGATATGCCCCAGTTCGTCATCGCCGGCTCCCATGGTATCAGCAGGCAGAGCAACAACCGTTTTTACAGCGATCGCCTCGCTGCTGGGAGCGTAATCGCCTGGTTGAGCTGCTGCTTTTAGCAGCGTGATATGAAAAATACCATCCTTTTTTAATACGTTAAATTGACATCCTTCCGACTCAGCAAACCGACGAATGTTTTGGGCAGCTGCCTCATTATCCACTAGCACCTCCAACTGACCGCTCTCTATTTCAGCTAGACCTTTTTTAGTTTTGATTACAGGCAGGGGACAAGAATCCCCGATTGCATTAATTTTTTGCATTGTTATCTCCTTTTGCATCAATTTACAATTGGTTGTTGATGCCTACAGACATAAAACTAACAGCCATTTTTACTAGTTTGGCATTGCTATTCGCTACTATAGAGTAAGCTTTCTTGGTGTTATCCTAACACATATAAATAAAATGCACTAATTGTGTTTTTCAATGATTAGATTCACTGCCAATTGATAATTGCTATAATTCATCATTGGTCTTACCTCTCTCAATAAACACGATAAACGCACAATATACCGCTGAACAAAACTAAATATTAAAAAATTTGAAAATATTTGTTTTATTGAAATAATCAATAAAGATTGACACTACTGTTGTACCCATTGTAAAATATTTGTAAATTCAGCTTAATATCCTGCTGGAATTTTGTGGGGAGTAAAATGAGATTCAATGTAAATGTGTGGACTAAGCAACATGAAAACATATTGAAAGATTTGGAAATAAATGGCCGCTACATAGTGAAAAAAGAGTACATCGTCAACAAAATGGAGGAACACGCCGCGCTGTACCTTGATGTATACAATTGGTATTACCAAGCGGCGGGCAAAATAGTACGGCCACCTGAAGATGTAAAATACCCCATCTGGGTATCCTTGGCAGAGGAAGACAAAATAGAAAACAGCCCCGGGAATGTTCAACTGGAGATTCTGGTTGAACAAGATCGGCTGATTACAATGGACATTGACAAGTGGGGCAAGATCGTCAATTATATGTACATCCCGGCCGATGCACAGGATAAAAAAGAACACGAGACCATACTGGCCCGTTACGGTATCGATGATTGTACCGCCTATATGACGCCATTTTACCCAAACATCAAGCGAATGATCATCAAAAGCTGGGATCGCTTGTTTGACGAGAGTATCATTTTGAGTAAGGTCGGGTGGGCACCATATGGGAATTGAGGAAAGAATGGATTGTCAGTATAACCAAATAACGCTGTACACGTCGCAGACGGATAAAGTGGTCCATCACTTGCTGGAACAGGGATATCATTACGTCAAAACGGAGTATATCGTCCGGAAATACGCAGAAGTATCTGCCGTGTTTTTACAGGCGTACTCCTGGTATACCGAAAATGCTCAACGTATTTTGCCCAAGCCACAACAAGCGGAATCGGCCGTCTGGTCTTTTTGCGACGTCAGCTACCTGGATCGCCATCCCGGCTGCCAAATCCTGAAGCTCAGAGTTCCGATCAAGAATGCGGTGTTTTTTCGGATGAGCGATTGGAACAAGGTGTTGAACCTGCGGTATATTGGGGAATCGGAAGAGGAAGAGGCTAAATTTGCTAAAAAACTGGCCCGCTATGGTATTCGTTACGCGGGAGATGCGTATACTACACCGTTTTATCCTCACCTCAAAAAGGAGATCCAGGACAGCTGGAAAAAACTGTTCCGCTACAATCAACAGGTAAAAGAGAACGGCTCTTCTCTGTATCCGGATATGCAGGCAGGCCTGTGGTATCTGGATCGGCAGTGGATACAACAAATGACCCCATAAAGTTCAAAACTTGCCCAACTAACACTTCTGTTATTTGGGCAAGTTTTTAGTTGCTTATGCAAATTAAGCTTAGTCTAAGTTATGCTTCTTTAAGACTTCAGGGTTATTCATATTTACTTAGCCACTAGAAATTGGGCACACCATTTAAATCAATTACATTTATCAGGGATGAGCAGCATTTTTCCAGTAGCGCCCGCTTTCAATGCGGAAAACGCCTGATCATAATCTTTTAGAGCGTATTTTCTGCCAATTACCGGGCTAAGATCGATTTTACCCGACTTAAGAAGTTCATTACATTGCCACCAGGTTTTATACATAAGTCTGCCAGTTACCCCCTGCACGGTAGCTTCTTTATAAATAATATCATCTGTCAAATTTAGGGCTACAGGCTCATTAGGCAATCCAACCAGTGTAAACCGGCCGCCCTTACGAAGAATTGCAAATCCCTCTTTAATGGCATTACCATTTCCTGTGAAATCCACAGTAATATCCACGCCTTGCCCTTCTGTAGCCTGTAATATTTGCTCAATTACATTGTCATTCCTGGAATTTAATGTTATATCGGCCCCCATTTGCTTGGCAACTTCCAGTTTCTGATCAAATACGTCAATGGCAAATATTTTGGATGCACCGCAAGCGGCAGCTACGCCGACTCCCATTAGGCCAATCGGCCCACAGCCATAAACGGCTATCGATTTGCCGCCGATATCACCTGCCAAAACCCCATGCACAGCAACCCCCATTGGCTCAAGCATTGCCCCTATTTCAAAACTTAAACTATCATCCAGCCGCCATGCACAATCAACAGGAATAGCAATATACTCCGCAAAACAGCCTTCTGTGTGAACGCCAATAATCTTCATGTCGTTACAGTTATGCTGATTACCGGTCTGACATTGGTAGCATTTATTACAGGGAATATGTGTTTCTCCTGCTACCCGGTCTCCCACTTCAAACCCTCTTACCGTTGACCCAATAGCCACAACCTCACCGGCAAATTCATGGCCAAAAACCATCGGCAGTTTTAATCGCGCTTGTGCCCAGGCTGTCCATGGATAAATGTGCATATCAGTACCACAGATGGCTGCAGCTTTAACTCGGATCAGAAGCTCGTTATCCTTTATTTCCGGTATAGGTAAATCTTCTCGCCATGTGGCGCCAGCCTCCGGTTTATCCTTTACAATCCCCTTCATGAACTCAGTCATATCTCCCATCCTTTTCATTGAATTACGCCTAGTTGGATATTTTAGCTAAGTCATAATTAGCAACCCAGCCATAACAATTCAGTTATTTATCTAATAAAGCCAAGAACTCTTTGACTTCTTCGACACTCATTTTATAGGTATGATCATCGTCATTCGGAAATTGCCCTTGTCTTACCTCTTTCGTATATTCTTTAAATGCATTTGTCAGGATTTCACCAACATTGGCATATTTCTTAACAAATTTCGGGGTGAAATTATCATACATGCCAACCATGTCTGCATATATGAGCAACTGTCCATGCGTATAAGAACCAGCGCCAATCCCCAGGATAGGAATGCCTGCTCTCTCGGTAATGACTTTGCCTACTGCAGCCGGCACACCTTCAACCAAAATACTAAAAGCACCTGCCGCTTCAACGGCTTTGGCCTCATTAACAAGTTTCATGGCAGCAGCAGCGCTACGGCCTTGCGCCCTATAACCGCCGATTTGCCCCATAAATTGCGGTGTTAAACCAATATGACCCATAACCAAGATACCAGCTTGCTGGATTGCGCTAATCCGACTGGCAATCATTTCACCGCCGCCTTCAAGTTTTATACAATCGACTAGTGCCTCCTTCACTAAACGACCGGCATTGGCCACAGCATCCTCATCAGATTTTTGATAGGACATATAGGGCATATCGCCAACAATAAACGTATTCGGAGCTCCACGACGCACAGCCTGGCAATGACGAACCATGTCATCCATTGTTACCGGAAACGTGGTGTCATAACCCAAACATACCATTCCCAGCGAATCACCTACCAGAATCATATCCACTCCGGCTTTTTCCTGCATTTTAGCTGTGAGATAATCATATGCGGTTAAATATACAATTTTTTCACCTTTATCTACCATTTGACGAAAATCATTAATTGTTTTTTTGGCCATTATAATCGTGCTCCTTTTTATTGTAGTTTTTTCGTTATTTGCGCAAGTATAGCCTTAACACTAATTTCCGGACTAGTCAAAATAGGAATTGTAGTCTGGCTAAAGTTAGTTAGCGCCCTAGTCATGGACATTTGCGCTAAAACCACGGCATTGCAACAAGCTGACAGTTCGAGGATTTTTTGTTGAATAAGCTGGTTATGTTTGGCCTCATCACCGGCTTTCAGCGCTGCAAAGGCTTCGGTAACGATTTCTGTATAAACTTTAACTTCTTTATGCCGTTGTTTTGCAATATCCTGCAAAAGTCGAGTTGTAGTTGGTCCGGCGGTTCCCACCGTCGCTATTACGCCAATGCGATCTGCTATCTGAATAGCCTGTTCCAGCATGCTAATA
The DNA here is from genome assembly GCF_900101845.1 of Sporomusa acidovorans. Lineage (GTDB taxonomy): Bacteria > Bacillota > Negativicutes > Sporomusales > Sporomusaceae > Sporomusa > Sporomusa acidovorans. The sequence goes on from NZ_FNAM01000062.1 coordinate 10,703, forward strand.
TCAGCACTTAACACTGGCACGTCAAATAATTTTTTCATATCGTCTACATAGGGTGAGAAAGCAGAGCACGCTAATAATATCCCGTCAACACCACTTCTCTCCGCTTTATCCAATAAGCAAATTAATCTTCTGGTCATTTGACGTGTAATAATATTATGTTTATTTATTTCCTCCATAAGCCCTTCATCAAGGAAATTCAGTACACTCACTTCTGGTGCATGTTTATGAAAAGCTTCGTTTATCGGCTGCATAGAATTTCTTGTTGTATGAATAAGGCCGATCTTGATACCCATCTTTTTTCTCCGCCTCCGCTGCTAATAATAAAACCAATTTCCATTGCCGGAAAACTTCTAATTATTGGGGAAAGCCATAAAGAGTTGCCGGGTTTTCAACAAGTATACGATTTCTAACTACTTCATTCGGTGCCTGAACAGCCAAAAGATCAAGCATATTAGCATCATCAGGCCAAGGCCAGCGTTCAGAAAATACATTGGGATGCGGCCAGTCAGTTCCCCATACCATACGTTGGGGTGCATACTGAACATATGCCCGCCCTACCTCAACGGCATCGGCATAAGTGGGATCCCCAATTTTGCTATCTTGATAGAGTCCAGATAACTTAACCCACGTATTCCCCTTATCAATAAGCTTGCAAATAACCTTGAAAGCGGGATGGTTTATGCCCGCAGGTTGTGGCAGGTGACCTCTATGATCAAAGACGAGCGGCGAAGATAGTTTCATTAGTAATTCTTCCATATTCACTGTGTCATCGGCATTCATCCAAAACTGAATATGCCAGCCCAATTCATTTACTCGGCTTGATAAAGCTAAAATCGTATTACTATCCTTAATCCCACCACGTGCAATATTAAGCCGGATACCACGTACACCCAGCCTATGCATTTTTTCCAAATCATTATTGGTTATTTGCGGATCAACTACCACTACCGCGCGTGCGTTAGAACCTAATTGTTTTAAGGCATCGAGAGTACATCTATTATCCGTACCGTAAGCGGAAGGGTTAACTATTACATTGCGGGTCAACCCAAGTCTCTTTTGCAGCAAGCGGTAAGCATCGACTGTCGCCGGCGGCTGATTACGCATATCTTGCGGCACATAGGGAAAACGAATAGGATCATAAATGTGATGGTGGCAATCGCATGCATTAGCCGTAACCTTAATAGTCGGACGTTTTCTACCAGCCGAAAACGGTACTTGCAAATCTCCTGCAACCGAAGCTTCAGGTGATTTGACGGCTGCCAGCACGCTATTATAGTTAAAAGTACTTAACCCTACTAATGTTAAGCCTGCTCCCTTTAAAAAGGTTCGTCTATCCATGAAATAAAATCCTCCTTCAAAATAATTATTTGATTGTATTATTATATTACGGTATATCTGTATACAAATAATAATTATTATTAGTGGCTGCACTAACTGCCTATCATGGCTATAACTTGAATTTTTCCGTTTCTTCTTGGAGTTCACCAGCTATTTTAGCCAAAAGCTGACATGCGGAAGCTATTTCCTGCATGGACGCTAATTGCTCCTCCGTTGCCGCAGATACTGATTGAGTTGCCATTGCGTTTTCCTTATTCAATAGGCCGATGCTATGAACAGATTCAACAAGCGTGCTGCTTCCTTCTGCAATTTGATCAAGTGATTTAACTATTTCCTGAATTTTGTTGGACAGATGCATGACGGCATCAGCAATATTGCCAAATTTGTCCTTAGCTACGTTAACTGCCTCCATGCCTGCATTCACACCGTCACTATTACTTTGAACTGCCGCAATTGCAACTTCCATATCATGGCCATGCTGTTGTATTAAAGTAGCAATCTTATGAGCCGCCTGATTGGAATCTTGGGACAATTTTCTGACCTCTTCAGCTACTACGGCAAATCCTCGCCCGTGTTCACCTGCCCGGGCAGCCTCAATTGCGGCGTTAAGTGCAAGCAGATTTGTCTGTCCGGCAATAGCCGAGATTAGATTAACCATACTATTAATTGTCTGAGACCCATCAACAAGTTTTTTAATCGTCTTGTGTACATTTTCAGACTCCCCACCAATCTCTTGCATACGGATCATAATCTGATTAATTGCCTGATGCCCTTCTGTGGTTACTTGCGCTGTATCTTTTGCAATATCTTCTACATGTTTCCCATTATCCACAATTTGCACAATATTTTCCGACATAGCTTCAGCCACAGATGACATATTACTTACAGCGCTATTTTGCTGTTCAGAACTTTGGGCAATTTGTCCAATAACATCAGCCACCTGATTCGACGCCTGCGCAGACTGTTGTGTACTTGCAGACAGTTCTTTACCTGAGGCAGCAACACTTTCTGCTTGTGTCTGAACTTTAGCAAGTAAATTGCGAAGGTTTTTAGCCATTTTTTTAAAAGAATTTCCTAATTGCCCTATTTCATCCTCGGAATGAATGTTAATTTGCCGCAAACGAAGGTCATTATTAGCTAACAACATGGCTTCACCCGTTATGATTGAAATAGGTTTAGTGAACACTTTACTAATGTACACAGCGACAACTACTGCGATAAATAAAAATATAAAAGAGACTAGTAAGGAAATCCTGGTTAACATATCTACTTCGCGAGTAATCTCACTCTCAGGTGTCATCACCACCATAATCCAATTTTGATTGCCCGGTAAATTGATTGGTGTAAGAACTGCAACATAATTTATTCCATCTATGAACGTATACGACCCCTGAACCTGGTTTCCGCTCTCCCGAGCCAATTTAAAAAGCGTAATAAGGCGCTGATCCAGTTTGCCATTTTCTAAATTTGCGCCAGCAGCAGTCCCATTATCACCAATACTTAATTTGCCGATCAACTCCGGATGACGGGCATCGGCAATAATCACACCTGAGCTATCACATAATAGCCCATAACCGGAATCTTTGAATTTAACATCCGCAAGCATATTCGCTAATCTTTCCAAGGAAACGGAACCATTCATTACTCCTGTCATCTTTCCATTATCGAATACTGGTACGGCAACTTGAATCGATAATTTCCCCGTAGATTTAGAAATTATTGGATCAGAAACATACGGTTTCTGGGTGCTGACTACTTTTTTGAAAAAATCTCTATCATTATGATCAGCACTTGACCCGTTGAACCGAATCCCCATTCCATTCATATCTATGAATGTGATGATATCAAAGCTTCCAAGCCGTTTATGCGTTTCACGTAGTGCTGAAACAATATACGTTTGATCGGTGCCGCTGCGTACCTGTTGAATGCTGCCTAAATCTTGCATATGGATCAACATCTCATTTACAGCCATCTGAACCCGTACTGCATAATCGGTTCCTATAGCCAAAGCCGTTTCCTGCGTACTTCGTACTAAATACTGTTTTGAAAAAAAATAAGTTAAACTTGCTAATGATCCTAATGAAATCACCGTTAACGATAAAATAATAATAAGCAATTTAGTACGAATACTAATCGTTTTACAATTCATTATTACCTCCGCTTATGATATCTTCATACAAAAACATTTAATTATTCGCTGCACACTTATAAGCGATTTATGAGGTAATGCCAGCTTACATATCATTAACATGATTCTACCGTAAACATAAATTTTCCGTTACCCCTGAATATATCGCATAAGAATAGTCGCAATTATAACCATACAGGCACCACCTATCCGGGTCGATATCTGAGCAAACGGCATAAGCACCATTCTGTCCGCAGCCGAAAGAATTGCGATGTCGCCGGTACTCCCTTGCCCGCTATGGCAGGCTGTAACAGCGGCCGCCTCTACCGGATACATTTTGAGATACTTGGCAACAAAAAATGCAGAGGCAGTCATAGCAAAAACCGTCATAAAAACCGTTATAAGATAAGACGGATTAAGCACAGCTACAATATCTTTCCAAGAAGTCAGAACTGCCCCTACTCCGATAAACAGAGGAAAGACAACAATAACTATGAAAAAGCGATATATCATATAGGCGCCTTCTTCAATTTCTTTAGGAAGTAACCCACAAACTTTAACTACAGCCGCCGTAAAAATCATAATAATTGGTCCAGGAATACCGATAAATGCACCTACATATACACCCAGTAAATAAAAACCAATAGCGGTCAGTGCGCCTGCTCCCATCTGAGCAAGATTAATCGTTTTTTCTTCATTCAGTTCTTTAGATATATCAATGCTGTCATTTTTCACCAGCAGTCCGTTTCCTGAATACTCTGGTTTCTTTTGTCCTATTGTTTTCAGTAAACCTCCCAAAATTATGCCCGACAGACTTCCGAGCATAACGGCCGGAACAATCTGTCCAAATAATTGTTCCGGAGTACTTTGAAGGATCTCGGCATAACCCATTGATAACGGAATAGCGCCTTCACCAATTCCACCGGCCATAATCGGTACTACAATAAAGAAAAATGCATGATAGGCATCATAACCCAACAGCATACCAATACAAACTCCGGCAGCCGCGCCAACCACCGTACCAATGAGCAAAGGGAAAAACATACGAATAAACCCTTGAATCAAAACAATTCTGCTCATCCCCAGGATACTCCCGACAACGATCATCGCTATGTTAATATAAAGAAAATTTGTTGTCTTCATAAAGGTCGTAATCGTATTAAGCGCGGGAGTAGGCATAAGATTGTGAGCTACCAGGTAGGACGGTAAAAAGATGGTGACCATTGCCGCTCCACCTATATTCTTAAGAATGGGTATCCGTTTGCCAATCTCGGCAAACGTAAAACCCATCAGCATCATAACGGGAATAGCCCCCAACATATCTTTAGGCAATTTTCCTGCTGCCATAACTAAATAGGTTATGATGCATAATGGGACATAAACTTTTACCGGAATAATGCCTACTTTAAAGTTCCCAAATTTCCTCCATACCGACTGCTCCTGACTTAACTCAATATTCATAATTAAATTATCCTCCTTTTATGCTAAATCAAGTAACCGAGCTGGATTTTCATATGTCATTACTGCGATAGCTTCCTTGGACACCCCATGTGTAACCAAATAATTAAGATATGTCCTCAAGGCTTCACTCCACGGCGGATTTTCCACCTGCCCTCCATCAGTGGCAATTACCGTTGATTCATAACCAACCGCTTTAATGGCTTCAAGATTTACAGCAAAATTAGTCTTGTATTTGCCGCCGCCAAGCGGTTGCGCATAGCAGCGTTCAAAATAAACATTATAATCAGCCGCCAGAGTTTTTTGGTCTTTTATTGATAAATTCACCAGGTAATGTTCCGGATGATTAACAAGGATTTTCCGCACTCCCGCTTTACAAGCTGCATCCACTACTATAAATATTTCCTGTGGAGTTAAATGACCTGTACCAAGAATAATATTCTCTTGGGCAATAAGCTTAAGAACCTCATTAAGTTCCGGAACTACTTTCCCATTTATGACAGTCCGAACACCGTCTGCTTTGCCTTCCACGGTGCGCTGCCTTTCCGAAAACAATGTTGGCAGCCAAACAATTTTTGCTCCTAGTTTTATAGCTGTTTTAACCGCATCAGGATTAATTCCCCCTACTGACGGATTTAAGGTGATTCCGCCAAAAACAGCCACGTCCGGATACAGTTTATGCATCAGCCAGGCCCTGTCCATAGTAGGAACCCAGTGAGACTTTATGACGACTGCACGTACACCAAGCCGCTGTGCTTCTCGCACTAAGCCGATGTCATCAATCGACCGTTCTCGCACATCAGGGAAGGCATGAATATGCATGTCAATAATGCCTTGTAATTCCATTGGTTGTCCTCTTCTCTGTATTTAACCGCTTTTTAAAATTTTCTAAAAATTTTGCATAGAGATCTAATATGAATAAATTGATAATGCTCGCCTGCCGGGAAGCACATTGCCCAGCAGGCTTAATTTCAATTTATCATGTTTACAAAACTAACATTTGCTTACTTTTTTCGCAATTTCATCGGCTAGTTGCATGGTACTAGCTGTTCCGCCAAGGTCAGGGGTTCTAAACTTTCCTTCAGAAAGTACTTCACGAACACATTTTTCAATATTGGCACCTTTTTCAGTCTGCCCCACATGCCGTAACATCAACGCGCCCGACAAAATAAGTGCTACCGGATTGGCACAGCCTTTGCCTGCAATATCCGGAGCAGCACCATGGCATGCCTCAAAGGTTGATGCGTATTCTCCTATATTAGCCCCTGCTCCCAGTCCTAAACTGCCCGCTAGTCCGGCTGATAGATCGGAAAAAATATCACCATACTGGTTGGCTGCCACAATTACATCAAATTTTTCCGGATTCTTGACAACAGTATAGCAGGCTGCGTCAATCATGAAATCGTCTGATTCAATATCCGGATAATTTTGAGCTACTTCACGGAAGCACTCCAGGAATAGTCCATCTGTAAAATTCAAGACATTTGCCTTGTGAAAACACGTTACCTTTTTCCGTTTGTTTTGACGTGCATATTCAAATGAGTATTTTGCTACCCGAGTTGCTGCTTCACGGGTTGTAAGCTTAATTGCCTGCGCTGCATGGCGACCGATTTTGTGTTCCCAGCCTATATAGACATCTTCTGTTATTTCCCGCATTATGACAACATCCAGTTTTTCATACTTGCCGGAGATATTAGGAATGCCTCTTACCGGGCGTGGATTCACAAACAATTGCAACTCACGCCGGATTGCATTATTTAATGAAGGGTAAGTATGCTCAGTGCCATCATCATGCACACAAGTAAGCCGCCCCTGCATTTTGTCGACAAGCAAAGGTCCCTTTACTGCGACTTTTACTTCACGTATGGCTTTAACAGTTTCTTGCGGCAAAGGATGTCCGTATTTTTCTATGGCTTCTTCCGCAATCGGAATGTGCACCCACTCAATCGGCAAACCAGTCGCTTCAAGAACATGCTGGGTTGCTTTGGTAATCTCTGGCCCAATTCCATTTCCTTCCAATACTCCGAATTTCATCAATTAGTCCTCCTTGATAATATGATTTAAATATTCAAGCGACTCTTTGGCCGCATGATAGCTGTCTGGAATTTGATCAATTTCAATCGAAATGTAATGATTGTAGTTTAGTGCTTTTAGTACCCGTATAATTTCTGGAAAATTGATATGCCCTGCTCCCGGAACTCCGCGGTTATTGTCCGCAAAATGAAGATGAATGTTATAGTCTTTTGCCTCAATAATGCTGGCGATAATCGATTTATCCTCAATATTCATGTGAAAAACATCCAGCATCATATACAAATTGGGTATCTGTAGTTCCCGAATCCAAGCAACCGCTTGCTGTGTAGTATTGAGGTTATTGATAACAAATCTGTTTTGTGGCTCGAATGTCACTTTTATTCCTTTTTTTCCAGCATAATCACATACTGTTGCAAAAGCATTCCTCATCCATTCGCGCGATTGACTTGCATTTGCTACTTGGATATTTCCGCGCAACTTTCCGATATTAACCTGAGCTTGAAATAAGGCTGCAAAGTCAATAATCGACTTTGTCCTCTCAATTGCCATATTTCTTACGCTCTCTGTTTCTGCTGTAAACGTCAATTTATCTTCAGAAACAACAGGACCTGTACCAATGGCTGGTACTTCAAAGCCATAACGTTCTACCAGCCTGCTGAAAACTTGTGTATCCATTGACATTGGATCGCGCACAAACAACTCCAGTCCTTGGTAGCCAATCTCACGCAGCGAAGCTAATACATCTTCTGATTTGCCGCAATAGGCTAACATTTTGCCATTAGTATCTGGCGTACCAATGGTATATGCAAGTTTCATCTTAACACCCTCTTATCGAATTTTCAGATAGTTAGAACCCGCCTTCTTCATCTCCTCTTACAAAGTCAATCGGTTTAGTATTATTGTATCACTGTATTACTGTATCCATCAATACCTTAAAAAAATTTTTTTATTTTTTTTCCAAACTTTCAATAATTTCATCGCGCGCTCTAATAATAGCCGTCTCTAACACTTTTTTTGTCTCTATAAAGTTCTTTTTCTTTAATTCAGCTACTATTTTTCGATGTCCTTCAACAGAAACACCTTTCCAATTAGATAAATCCCGCACACAAGAACGCAGCAATTTTAGGCGATTCCACAGTGTTTCCAGGCTCCGGTCAATTTCTCTGTTACCACACTTTGACCATAATATACGGTGAAATTGCTCATCAATATCCAATAACTCTAAAAAGCCTTCTTCTTGATCAATACTTTCTTGCCTAGCAATAATTTTTTCAGCCTTATCAATATCTTCAGCCTTTATTCGTTCCAAGGATACTGATATAGCGTACCCTTCCAATAACAAACGCAGTTCGTATAAATCTTTAACTTCCTGGACCGTTACCTGGCGAACGATCACACCCTTGCGCGGTATCGTAAGCGTTATTTCCCTTTTTTCCAAAATTTTAAGAGCATCTCTTACTGGTAAACGAGAAACACCAAATTGTTCAGCGATTTCCGTTTGTATGAGTCGTGACCCAGGCAGTAATTTGCCTTCCATGATCATCTTTTCCAGGGAATCAGCAATAAACTGTGCTACATTTTGTAATTCACTTACCTTATCTATCATTTCATCAACCATATGCTATCCCTACCTCAGCCTTTTAACATTTTTCTAGGATGCGATTATAAGCTATTTTAATTTATACGCCACTTTTGTCTAGTATGTCAAGTAATATATTTATTAAACATGATCTAATTAGACATTATTACCCTTAGATCCTTTTTAAATGCCCTCGCCATTATTAAAAATTCATGTTCTTTATAAATTCAACAAACGCTTTCACTATTTTTAACTCTAGAAAATCCCCTTGATAAAACATCCAAGTCTTGCGCTTGATGGGAGTACCATCTTTACGAGAAATATTGATTTTATAAATATCTTGAACATTATCTACCACACGACTAGGTAAAATGGCATAGCCTAATCCTCGCGTTACTATTTCCCGGCACGTATCAGATTTGTCCACTTCCATGCAAATAGCTGGCGGCTCAGAAAAGTTATCCCACCACCAGTTAGATATTAGTTCTTTTAATTTATAATCCATTTTATAATCAATGCGCTGAAGTCTGGGAAGATCCTTGATTTCAAATTTGTTCGCACAGACTACGCAAATATTCTCTTCCATTAATAAATGTTTTTGATCCTGCCAATTATATTCCCCGCGAACAAATGCGACATGTATTTCTTGAGCATACAGTAGATTAAAAATATCCCTGCTCCAGCCGGTTGTAACGTGAAAGTCAACATCGGGGTATTTCTGTTTAAATAATGCCAATATTTCCGGGAGTTTATTTCTAGTTATAAAATAGGAAGCACCTATTCTTAATGTGCCTTGAGTTTTATCCTGCATATTTGCCAGGTTATCGTAAACTTTACTAAACAGTTTTAAGAAATCGTCAGCACATTTAGCTAAATATTCCCCCTGAGGCGTAAAATGAACGCCACGTTTCCCACGATGAACAATAGCAACGCCAAACTCTCTTTCTATATGTTGTAGACGCTTTGTCATAGCAGGTTGCGTCATATAGAGTGTTTCAGCCGTTTTGGTAATGTTTCTTTCCTTGTAAAGAACTCGAAGAATTTCCCAATCCCTGTTTTCCACACAGTACACCCCGCTTTAAAGTCTACTATAATTGTAAATCACTAAGACAAATAAAGAAAGTTTAAATTATTATGCATATGCAGCCAACCATAAATGCACGAGATACTGCTGCAAAATAGAATTGGCTGTGAACATTAAATTCACAGCCAATAAAAAAAGTCTATTGTGATTACGATATCAGAATATAAAAATTCATTTATTACTAGAAACTAATTTCAAATGCTGCACTGCTTTAAATAAAAAGTCCTCTTTTCCAAAGCTGCCAGACTTCAACACAATTAACATATTACGGCCAATTGCCAATCCCGAAGGAAGACCTATCTCAATTTCTCTGAGAATATAATTCCCCTTTATTCCCAATTTTCTACATACAGTACCTGAAGTGTCGCCGCCAGCTACTACTAACCTTTTTAATTCAGTTCCGGTAACTAACTTTTCAGTAATCTCGGCAAGTGCTGCTGAAACCCGTTTACTAATAGTCAAAAGATCCATGCTCATTTTTTTACCGAGTTCTTTAGTTTCTCCAATAACATCCTCGCCATTGGCAGCCATCACTAAAACATCTTTGCCATCTTTTAATAACTGTTCGGCTGTTCTTGTTACTCTTCCAAGTTCCTCAGTATACTCCATATCTTGAAATATTTTTCGTGAATCAAGAACCACCTTAGAAGTCCCCCGGGAAACAAGATACGCTGTCTGTGCTTTTGTCTGGGGAGTTAAACTCCCGGATATCACCAATACCCCGTTCTGATCATTTATTTGTAAGCTATCAAATACAGTTCCGGACTTTTTTATAGGTAAGAATTTGGGTAATTCTTCGGCAATAGCTGAACTGCCGCATAAAACTCTATAGGTATGGACCGCTTCGGCCACAATTTTTATATCATTTTGATCTACCGAGTCTATTATGCAATAGTTTGCGATCTTACTTTTTTTATGAAGAGCCTGGCGCAAGGCACCGGGACCCTGTCTGACAATATCTAAGTCAATCTGCGATACCTTACGTTCAGTCTGACCTTGTAGGATAGATACCAGATTAGATTGTGTCATAGGATGCACGGGATCCTTGGCAAAATTAGATTCCTCCAGCAGCTTTCCATAAACTGTGTGGATTCCATTCACTGTTTGCCTGCCGTATTTGGGGAAAGCCAGAATAATTACGGCAAAGTTCTCTTGTAAGGCATCCATCATTGCATCAAATTCTTTGCCAATATTCCCGCGAAATACCGAACATGTTTTTTTGAAATACAATGAGCAGCCTAGCCTCTCCAGCATTTTAGTAGCCTTAAAGACCTTGTCATAACTTAATTCCGGAGGATCTAAACGGCTGTCGGTGTCAATAATCAAAACGTCGGTATCTCTCTCTAATTGCATATCTTCGCTAAAAGTCATTACTTTCACCGAACATTGGTTATTCCGAAACATGAGCCCGATGTCATTTGCACCGGTAGTATCGTCTGCAACAACACCAATCATAAAAATCCTCCTCTCTAATCATAAAATCAGTTGATTCGTGCCAGCATTGCCTTGACACTGATTTCAGGACTCGTTAATACCGGTTTGCTTATTTTGTCAAGTCCTTTTACCGCTCTAGTCATAGACATTTGGGCTAAGATTACGGCATCGCAATATTCTGTCAGCTCATGAATCTTATTTTGAATCAGTTCGTTATGCTTCGCAGCATTGCCACTTTTAAGTGCACTAAACGCTTCGGTAATTATATGCGTATACACGTCTACTTTTTTATTCGTTTGCTGCGCGATTTCTTTTAGAAGTCCTTCCGTAGTAGGGCCGGCAGTCGCTACGGTTGCAATTACCCCTATTTTATTACCCAGTTGAATGGCATGTTCCAGCATACTGATATCAGCGCTTAACACAGGTACAGCAAACAGTTTTTCAATATCCTTCACGTATGGCGAAAAAACCGTACAGGCTAACAGTATGCCGTTAACGCCACTGTTTTCTGCCCGGTCCATCATGTGAGTCAATTTTCTAACCATGGATGGCGTTATGGCAGGACTGTTATTAATTTCTTCCATTAGTCCCTCATCCAGAAAGTTTAATACCTTAACATCAGGCGCATGCTCGTTAAATGCTTCATTAATCGGCTGTATAGAATTTACCGTGGTATGAATAAGCCCAATTTTAATACTCATTTTACATCCACTTCCTTTTACTTTAGTATAGGGAGTTTCTGGCGCACCCGATAGCCGGAATCCTCTAAAAAGCTTTTAACAATTTTATCTGGGATTTTAGTTAACTGAACCCCTGCTGCCTTTGCCTGCAAGATCATCTTGCACACGATTTCCAGTGTTTCAAGCCGGACAAGAGCTTCTGCGACATTTTTATCATATACAACTACACCATGATGACGCATTATAATGATATTCGCATAAGGCGCCTGTTCGGTAACAGCGTCGGCCAATTGCATACTGCCGGGATGATAGTAGTCAACATAGGCTATATGCTCCAAATAATACATGGATTCCACAAAAAGTTCCGAATAAATCGGTGTATCGCTGCAGGCAAATATAGTGGTATTAAATGGTGATGAGTGCAAAATAGCATTTACATCATCACGTTGCCGGTAAATTCCAATATGCATGGGGGTTTCTTTGGATGCCTTTTTCTCTCCGGCAACCTCTCCCGTCGAGATTTTACAGTGGGCGAAATCGCTTTCACTTAGGTTTCCCATATGTGTGCCAGAGGCGGTAATTATCATGGTATCCTTATCAGTTCTCGCACTGACATTCCCCGAAGTTCCCCAGGCTAACTGGTTAGTAAGCAAATATTTCCCTACATCGATTAATTGCGATATTTCCCGCATATTCATGCCTCCATTTCATTTAACACCTTAGACAAAAAACGCAATTTGCAGAAAAGGGGTAGTAATCATCATTATGTTGTAATAGGTTGTGGTAATTATTTACCTTGTCAGTGTATATGCCCCGTAGCTATCTTCCATTTTCGAATGATAGCCGTTTGGCTGGGTTACACAAATCTATACAATCTAATATAGCCGGGATAGATTTGAAAGTATAATAACTTTTTTTCATCATACTCCATAACATATTTTCATATCTATAATCTACCTTTCTGCGAAAGGTACCGACGGGGTTATGAAACGCGGTGCTTTTCGCTCTTTTTGTATTTTTGCTATACTTGTTTTGGAGTATCGGCACACTACAGAACCCGTGGAGGTGAGTGGCGGGGCGGTATAGCGGCTACCCCGTATATCTATATGGTGTCGGTCGCCCGTAAAGGCATCAACGAATGGCGCAAGCAACAGCCCGTAAACTTATCTCTTACAAATCGACTCGATTTTGCCGGGCGACCAGTCCCTGCCGACCCTCCGAATCTTTTATTGGGGGTTATCCATGTTCAAAATCTTTAGGAAAAACTGCTGCGGTCTGGACGTCCACAAAACTTGGATATATGCCTGTATCGGCATTACCGACGCAAACGGACGTACAGAATATAATCAAGCACGATTTTCCTCATTCTCAAAAGGCCTTCACGAGTTGGCTGACTGGCTTGCGAAGCATGATTGTAAGGAAGTTTGCATGGAATCGTCAGGGAAATACTGGATTCCGGTGTTTAATATCCTTGAAAAAACCTGCTGGGTTACGCTCGCTCACCCGAAATACACCAAGCCGCAAAAGGGCAACAAAACCGACAGGAAAGATGCGAAATGGATATGTGACCTCTTTATGTGCGATATGATCAAGCCGAGCTTTATTCCTCCGCCTGATATTCGCCACCTGCGCGAAATGATGCGTTACCGCTTCAAACTGACTAACTTCCTGACCGGGGAGAAAAACCGCGCTCAAAATTGTTTGACCGTTTCAAACTTGAAGCTTGACGACGTTTTCTCTGACGTGTTCGGCAAATCAGCACGCTCCATTACCGCCTATATTTTAGATCATCCAGGTGAACAATTTGACGTTGCCCCTTTTGTGGATGGACGTTGCAAACATCCCATTGAGGAAATTCAGGCTGCTGTTGACGGGTCTGTTTCGCGCGAACAAGCCGCCAAGCTTCGGGAGATTCTCCGGCATATTGACGAGATCCAAGCTCATAAGCAGAACATCGAAGCCGAAATCCTACGCCTTACCGCACCGTATACCCAATTGTTAGAGTTGATTCGTACCGTTCCGGGCTTTTCATCCGACCCGATGACTGCAATAGCGGTTCTTTCCGAAATCGGAGCGGATATGTCCGTGTTCCCAACGGCGAAAAATCTCAGTTCTTGGGCAGGTTGTTGTCCACGCAATGACCAAAGCGGTGGTAAATGCAAATCCACTCGAATCTCACGTGCCGGTGTTTATCTCAAGCCACTTTTAGTTCAGGTGGCAAATGCTGTCGTCAAATCCGACAAGTACCCTGAATGCAAAGAGCGCTATCGCAGACTCAAAGCCCGCCGTGGTCACAAAAAGGCTATCATCGCCGTCTGCCGTATGCTCCTAACCGCTATCTGGAACATACTCTCCAAGCTGGAGCCTTACTCCGCAAAAGGCTATCTTGTCGACCGCCCAGCAAACATGTCTATGGTCATTACTAAGTCGCAAGCTCTAAGTCTTCTGCGTCTGAGGGGATACGTTATCAAGGACGATAGTCCCTCGCAAGATTCTGCCTAATTCTTTCTCCTGATTTTTGGCTGCTTTCAAGCGGCCTGTTTTGCTATGCACTTTTTTAGGCAAATCCGTTAAGCTTTTGTTTCAAACTTTACTTTATATCCAAATTGATTGCCATGCTTTATAACTCAGTCTAATGTGAATGAATAATAGCAAAGAAGCTGCTAAAGAGTAGCAGCTTCTGAGTATGGCTAGCAAGAAAAGATCAATAACACAATTTAACGGAATCCGAACAATGCCTCCGGATTGTCTACAAGAATCATTTTACGAATGCGTTCGTCCGGCACTTGCTCGGCCAAAAGGTCCATGATGGAAGCATCATTTGGCATCGGTTTTCTGGCGGAAAACTCACTAGGATGCGGCCAATCGCTACCCCAAACCATTCGTTCTGGTGCATACTGCACATAAGCCTGACCGACTTTTACAGTATCGCTATAGGTCGGTTCACCCACTTTAGAGTCCTGATATAAACCTGACAGCTTAATCCAGGTTTTACCTTTGTCAATGAGATTACAAATTACTTTAAAAGCCGGATGGCTTATACCTGCGGGTTGGGGAATATGGCCTCGATGATCAAACACGATAGGTGTAGGAAGTTTCTGCAATAGGTCTGCCATTTTGACGGTGTCATCCGCACTCATCCAAAATGACACATGCCAACCTAGCTGGTTAACCCGCTCAGCAAGAGAAAGGATCAGTTCACCGTCATTGGTTGCACCGGTAGAAATATTAAAACGAATGCCACGTACACCTGACTTATGCATTTTTTGAAGTTCTGAATCCGAGATATTTTTGTCAATAACGGCTACGCCTCGTGAATTATGTCCCATCTGCTTTAAGGCATCCAATAAACAGCTATTATCCGTCCCATAGGCAGATGGTTGAATGATGACATTGCGTGTGGTACCTAAACGTTTTTGCAGCATACGGTAAACATCTACTGTTGCCGGCGGTTGATTGCGGGTATCTTCTGGTACATACGGAAAACGAACAGGATCATAAATATGATGATGGCAATCGCATGCGTTCTCCAGAACCGTGATGGTTGGGCGGTTTCTGCCTGTTGAATATGGCACCTGAATGGCTCCTGTATTAGAGGTTTTTGGTGCCTCAGCGGCAAAACTATCCTGCAGATTTATACCTCCCGTACTTAATGCAGCCAATGCTAATCCAGCCCCTTTCACAAATACGCGTCGAGTTATCAAATTGATTCCTCCTCACTATTATCGTACTCTCTCGGAAACCCGAGATATTATATGGATCAAGGCATTTAGCCTTGGTCTTTTTGCAGTTTTCCTCCAAAATAGACGTGTCGAAAATTTGGGACTTGACTTTTTTGAAACGCCCCCATAATCGCGATGAAGACATCTTTTTGTCTACCTTCGCTGATGGTGGTGATTTTTTTGTTGAAAACGACCCGTTCTCATCGACAATTTCAGGACTTTCTAAAAGAGCAGTTGCAAATCCACTACTTAAAACGCGGTTTTTTAGAGCCGGTTTTGCTCCAGCAAAAAGCCCTAGCCAGTGTCTGGTGCAGCGATTTATCCAAAATCACGGAATTTGTCGC
>NZ_FNAM01000126.1 GCF_900101845.1 Sporomusa acidovorans
GATTTTCCATCTTCTTCACCTCATTGCCTTATATTTTCTATTTCTCTCTTTTTTCCTCTTTTTTTATAACTTATTTTTCATGAACATCCCCTGATGTTGTAATAAAGTACGATTGACATAAAGCGAAGAATATGATAATCTATAAAAGTCGCTGTGATGGCGGTACTAAGCTGAATACCAAAAGTTACAAGTTGCAAATAAGAAGTAACTATGGTATTATATAATTCCTTCAGTTAACTTTTAATTAATGACCTACTAGCTCAGTCGGTAGAGCACCTGACTTTTAATCAGGGTGTCCCGCGTTCGAGTCGCGGGTGGGTCACCATAAGCAGCGAACCAAGTTCTCACGAGCCGATAGGCGAAATGAGAACTTGAGTGAGTCGCTTATTTTCGAGCGGTAGCGAAGAACATCCTAGTACTAGTTAATAGGGAACATCCTTGAAAATTCCAGCCTTTTTTAAAAACGGGAAATTGCGGTACTGTAATGACAGTATTGAGGAAAGTCCAGACTGCCACAACCTGAGATGGTTGTAGTGTTCGTGCCCATTGCAAAATGGGGCAGAGCTTCGCTCTGACGACGGCGAAATCGACTCTCGCAGCCGAAAGTAGTCATAAAGTGCACAGAGAATGAGTAGGCTGGTGACAGCCTAGTGAAAAGTGGTAAACTCCACGAGGCAGAAACCCGAATTTTGGTAGGGGAACTTCCTGTAGGGAATTAAACCGAAGGGGAGAACGCATATAATGCGTTAGATAAATAATTTCCTAAAACAGAAACTGGCTTACGGTTTTTAACGAAGGCTGTAATAATATAAAAAAGACTCCGTAGCTCAGCTGGATAGAGCGTTTGACTACGAATCAAAAGGTCGCAGGTTCGAATCCTGCCGGGGTCGCCATATAAGCAGAGAGTCCAAGAAGACGAGCCGAAAGGCGAAGTCTGATTGGTGCGAATCGCTTAGTTCCAAGCGTAAGCGCGGAACATCCTATAATAAAATTCCGGAGGGATTCCCGAGTGGCTAAAGGGAGCAGACTGTAAATCTGCCGTC
>NZ_FNAM01000018.1 GCF_900101845.1 Sporomusa acidovorans
AGCGACATGGCGCGGTAGGCGGTGGCGTGTTTGGACAGGTCATCGTACACGCACAGTACGGCGCCGCCTTTGTACATAAAGTATTCGCCCATGGCCACGCCGGCATAGGGTGCCAGATATTGCAGCGGCGCACTGTCGGAGGCTGTTGCCGCTACGACAATGGTGTATTCGAGGGCACCGGCGTCTTCCAGGGTTTTGACTACCCGGGCCACGGTCGATGCTTTTTGGCCGATGGCCACGTAAATGCAAGTAACTCCCTGGCCTTTTTGGTTGATGATGGTATCAACCGCGATGGCGGTTTTGCCGGTGCCGCGGTCGCCGATGATGAGTTCGCGCTGGCCGCGGCCGATGGGTACCATGGAGTCAATGGCTTTTATTCCTGTTTGCAAAGGTTCTTTTACGGACTGCCTGTCGGCAATGCCGGGCGCGCGGTATTCGACCGGCCGGAATTCACTGGTGTTGATGGGCCCTTTGCCATCGATCGGCTGGCCGATGGCGTTGACGACCCGGCCTACCATGGCTTCTCCTACCGGTACCTGCATGATGCGTCCGGTCCGGCGCACGGTGTCGCCTTCTTTAATTTCAATTTCACCGCCCAAAAGTACGGCACCGACATTGTCTTCTTCCAGGTTTAGGACCATGCCGTATACTTCGTGCGGAAATTCTAATAATTCGCCGGCCATTGCCTTTTCCAGGCCGTGAATCCGGGCGATTCCATCGCCTACTTCGATAACAGTGCCAACATCATCTACGCTTAAGTCCACCTGATAGTGTTCTATTTGCTGTTTGATGATGGCTGTTATTTCTTCTGGCCTCATTTTCATACCTTGTTTGTCACCCCAATCATAAAGTCTACAGCAAGACGGCCTAAGACATAAGCAATCTTAACCATAAGATACTGAGACTACACGGCAGCGGCTTGACTTTCAAGCAGCGCCGCCTTCAGCATTTTCAGTTGGCGCTCTACACTGCCGTCAATTAATTTATCACCGATTTTGACAACAACACCACCAATAAGTGTCTGGTCTACTGTTGTCTTAAGCACAATGTTTTTGCCGGTAACTTTGCTAAGTTTGGCCGCAAGCGCTTCCAGCTGCTCTGCGGTAAGTTCTTTAGCGGTAAAAACTTCAACCTCGGCAATATTTCTGGCTTCATTGGCTAAACGAATATACTCGCGAATAATGGCCGGCAGAGCCGGTTCGCGCCGTTTATCAATTAAAAGCAATAAAAAGTTATGGAGAAAACCATCAAGGTCGCCGGTAAAAATGCGGTTAATGGTTTCTTTTTTGGCAGGTGCCGGCACCAACGGATGGTACATAAGGGTAGCCAAATCGGCATGGCCGGCGATCGTAGTCTCCACCAGTCTAAGCTGCTTTTCTACTACGTCCAGCATAGCCTTTTCCTTGGCAATTTCATACACAGCCTGTGCGTATTTAAGTGCTAACTGATTGGTTAGCATGGCAGACCACCTATTTTCTTGCCATCCAGATTATTGATGAACTCATCAACAATCTTGGCATTGACTTGTTCGTCCATATTTTGGGCAATAATCTTGGAAGCAGCAGCCACAGCGAGCGTCACGACTTCGCCTTTGAGTTCGGCAATAGCGTGCTCGCGTTCACGGGTAATTTCTTCCTGAGTAGCCTTTAACAGCCTGGCACTTTCTTCACGGGCTTCTTTGAGCATTTCTTCCTTGGTTTGTTCAGCCAGCTTGGCGGCCTTTTCAACAATAGCCTGTGCCTGGGTACGAGCTTCAGCCAGTTGAGCAAGATATTCCTGCTTAAGTTTCTCAGCAGCTTGCTTTTCCTGTTCGGCTGTCTCCAGACTTTCAGCAATTTTGGCCTGCCGGTCAGCCAGCGCCTGCATTAGCGGTTTATATGCCACTTTAGCTAAAATAGCAACAAGTATAAGAAAATTTATAATCTGCGCTATAAGCGTCGCATTCAAATCAACCAATTGAGGGCCCCTCCTCTTTCCGGCGTATAAGGGGAGCGCTGGCAGAACCATACTTCGTCCTGCCAGTCGCCCGATAACGCGTAAATTACTTAATAAACGGATTGGCAAATACCAATACAATGGCAATAACGGCAGCAATAATAGGAATAGACTCGATCAAACCTACGGAAATCAGCATGTTTACAAGGATAGTTCCTTTTGCTTCCGGTTGTCTGGCCATCCCCTCAATTGCTTTGGCGGTTACGGAACCGTCACCAACACCGGCTCCAATAGCGGCAAGACCGATAGCTAAACCAGCACCAATAGCAGAAGCCGCAATAATAATAGCTTGTTCCACAGAAAATTCCTCCTTTTTGTTTGTTAAATCGTAAAAATTCGTTTTAAACTATAAAATCAGTGATCATTTTTTAATGAATTAGATAGATACGACATAGACAGCATAGTAAAGATAAACGCCTGTACAACGCCTACAAACACACTGAAGGCCAACCATGCTGTCGGAATAACATACGGCACCAACATGCCTAAAATAATAAGCAATATCTCACCCGCCAGAATGTTGCCAAATAGACGGAAAGATAACGTAATCGGTTTAGCCAGTTCTTCAATAATGTTAATAACAACAAAAGGAATGTAAGGTTCAAAAAAATGTTTGCAATACCTGACAGTTCCCCGTTCCTTGATACCAAGAATATGTACCAGGATAATGACCATCAAAGCTAGTCCCAGCGTTGTATTAATGTCATTAGTTGGTGAGGTAAACCCTGGCACCAAACCCAATTCATTACCAACCACAAGGAACAAAAACAATGTGATGATTAGGGGCGCTAATTTTCTCCCCTTTGGCCCCATGGTGTTATCAATCTGATCCAGCAAGGCCGTAACAGCCATTTCCAGGAAATTTTGCCACCCACGGGGTATAATGGATGCCCGTCGTGTAGCAAGGATTGCCAAAATGATGACAATTGCCATAGTCAGCCATGTCATCATTAATGTGTCAAGATTAAAGGTAAGCCCGGCAAAATGTGCCAGCTTGTGCACACCAATTTCGTGACCTCCTCCACCATGTCCCATAATTCATTTTCACTCCCTTCCACAAGTTATTCTGATTTTCCTAAATTTGTTATGAGTCCGGCAACCACAATCCATACGGCATTCACCATAAGTACTATATGAAGTGAGAATACCCCCACTACTGCCGCCCAAAAATCAATACCCGGCACTTTGACAGCTAAAACAAGTATCGAGATGATAAATCCATACCGGAGCAGCCAGCCTGTACGCATAGATGACAGCGCCTTTTCCGGTGGAAGCTCAGTACTTCTTTTTACCCGGCGGCACATGAGCAAAAAATAAATCAGGCTGCTTGTCCAACCGGTTAACAAACCAAGTATCATGGATATTTTGCCGGATAGTAACGCGCTGAAAATCACGAAAAATCCCCAAGCCAGCAAATGCAGCAGTGTTCGCCGCATTTGCTCGGCATAGTTGTCAGCGAACTCCATTTTGAGCAATGAAAACATCCTTTATGACTTTACGATTTTTTTGTAGGTAGACCACAATCCGGCCAACATGCCCAAAACAATTCCGGCAACAGTAAACCAAGGGGATGTCCCCAGATAATGATCCACCCAACGGCCCAGAAACAGCCCTACTGCCACTGTAGCCACCATAGTAAGCCCAATATTGCTTGCTGTACTAAGAGCCGACCATGTTCCATTAGGTTTCTCCGGCATTGTTTCACCTCTTATTATAAGCTTGATCGTAATCTTGCTTATTATAACCATCCTGGTAATAAGCTATAAATTTCAGCGATATATTACCAAAAAAGGCCGGTGTCCGGTTATATATTCTATGCTAAATAAGAAAAATCCTGCTATTTTGCTGGCAGAAAGCAGTAAATTTTTTACCGATTTATCAAATATTACCTTTTATTTACAGTTCTCGGCTGCAAATTCATCCGGCAAGGTCTGAACCAATCCATACCGATGCAGTATTGCATGGACAATCCGGACGGCGGCCTTGCCGTCCCCGTAAGGATTTACCGCATTCGCCATCCGTTGATACTCTTTACAGTTAACGAGCAGAGTTTTGGTCTCAGCAAACACCCGTTCCTTATCCGTACCTATCAGTTTTACGGTACCGGCAGTTAGTGCTTCGGGGCGTTCGGTTGTATCGCGTAAAACCAGTACGGGTTTACCAAGTGCCGGCGCTTCTTCCTGAATGCCGCCGGAATCCGTTAGTATGAGATATGCTCTGGCCATGAGGTTTGCAAATGGCTGATAGTCAAGCGGATCAATCAAATGAACGCGCTCCTGAGCGCCTAACTCTTCCTGAACAACCTTGCGCACCAGCGGATTTTTATGTACCGGGAAAACAATTTCGACATCAGCAAATAAAGTAACAATATCTTTCAATGCCTGATAGACATGGCGCATAGGCTCACCAAGATTTTCGCGACGATGGGTAGTTACCAGAATGACCTTTTTATGCGAATAGTCAATATTTTGCAGCAAGGGATCGATAAAGGTATAATTTTCATCGACGGTCGCTTTCAGCGCATCAATCACTGTGTTGCCTGTGACAATAACCGTTTGGGCATTTACATTTTCCCGCAGCAGATTTTGTTTGGCAGTAACCGTCGGTGCAAAATGAATATCGGCTAACGAGCCGGTAAGCTTGCGGTTCATTTCCTCCGGATAGGGAGAATATTTGTCGCCTGTCCGCAGTCCGGCTTCAACATGACCGACTGCCGTCTGGTGATAATAAGCAGCCAGCGCGCCGGCAAATGTTGTCGTTGTATCACCATGAACCAGGACAATATCAGGTTTTTCCTCAGCCAACACCTGATTTAAACCTTGCATGGCCCGGCAGGTAATATCGAATAGGGTCTGCCCCCGGCTCATAATGTCAAGATCATGGTCCGGGGTAATCTTAAATAAGGTAAGTACTTGGTCAAGCATCTCGCGGTGCTGGGCCGTAACAGTAACAATCGGTGTTATATGTTCTGGATGTTTTGCTAAGGCAAGTACAACCGGTGCCATTTTTATGGCTTCAGGCCTTGTTCCGAAAACAGTCATAACCTTAATGCGTGACATAAATTCTGCTCCTTCCGCTGGCAACATGTGGAGTTTTTCACTTTTTCCACCGATAGCAACAGGCGGGCAAAAATGCCCGCCTATTATTCCATCCTAGTTCTGTATAACTATACGATTAATGCACAGAATCACTACGTTTAAGCACTCCATCGTTATTGCTCAGCACACCAATCTTTTTTGCACCCAAAAAAGCAACAACAATAATTGATAAAATAATAAGTGCAGCATAGGCTTTGCTTACTTCTGTAAGAACGATTGCACTTACGCCCAAACAACCACTAATGACATACATCAACAAAACAGCCTGTTTCTGACTTAAGCCCATAGCTAACAAGCGATGATGCAGGTGGCCCCTGTCGGGTTTGAAAATTGGTCGCCCATTCATATAACGGCGAATGATCGCAAAGGCGGTATCCATAATTGGCAACCCCAAAGCGACAATAGGAACTACCAAAGCAATTGTTGCCGCACTTTTAACGGCTCCCAGTATAGAAACTGCCGCTAACATATACCCTAAGAACATACTGCCCGTATCGCCCATAAAAATCTTGGCAGGGTTAAAGTTATGCTGCAAAAAGCCCAGCGCACTGCCGGCCAATGCCGCTGTCAAAATAGCCACTGTCCAGAAATTTTGTTCCAGGGCTACTAATAAAATCGTAACCGACGCAATGGTTGATACCCCGGCCGCCAGTCCGTCCAAACCATCAATCAGATTGACGGTGTTTGTCAGGCTTACCACCCAGATAATGGTAAGAGGGATAGATAAATAATTAACATAAATCATATCGCCAAACGGATTGGTCAACCACTCAATCCGAACATCAAATAAAACAAGTACAATGGCTGCCATAATTTGCCCCAGCAGTTTCACCTTAGCAGACAGTTGCATCAAATCATCAATAATGCCAACTGTCAAGATAAGTGTACCGCCTAATAACAAGCCTAAGATTTCATGGCTAATATGCATACTGGACAATACAGCCAGTACAAAACCAAAATATATAGCAAGTCCACCCATCCGTGGAATGGGAACCGTATGCACTTTACGGGCGTCAGGAGCGTCCATGGCCCCTGCCTTAATAGCTAATTCCTTGACACGCGGAGTGATAAAGTAAGCCGCTGCTAAAGCAACAGTGAAAGCCACTACATATGTTTGCATATGCTAACACCTCATTTCTACGCACCATTCATTGTACCTCAACTGCATAAAAGTTGTCAATCGCTAGCGAATAGACAAAGCTTTGTTTTTGTATTATTTTCATTATCAGTAACTATATGCATCACGTAAAGATAGTATGTCTCGATCACCGGCAAATACCCACTCTTGGATCAGTTAGTTCTACCGGCAGTAACCCTTACGGCGCAGTTTATCCACATGACCGGCAACCAGCGACGGTATATGTACAGCATGGCGCTGCGCAAGTATATACATCATGGTAAAACAGCATTGGGCCACATCCAGCAGTTCCAAGGCCGCGCCCCGGTTCACCTGGTTGACGGTAAGGCGTGCCTGCTCACCCGACGCACCGGCATGCTTACCGAGAAACTGGGTAAGTTCTCCGAGTTCTTCCTGAATTTTGCATACAGTAGTTAACAAGGTGACATCAGCAAGTTCGAGATGAGGTAAACTAATATATTTATAATTACCGCCATGGAGTTTTTTTATCGTGGTGATGCGGTAGCTTTGGCTATCATCATAGGCATACCCCTTATCAATAAGTTTGGCGAGATGTTCGCCAATCAGACTGTCGGCGTCAATACCAAAGTTGTCTTCCATAACGAAAATCATAGTTACACAGGTTTGGGCAACGTCTAAAAGTTCCTCTTTGACATCATTAAGCAGTTCGGCGGCTACCGGCTGGTGCGCCAGTTCCGCCGGGCTTAATTTTTCCCAAGGTATAAACTTCAGCACGGCACGTGCCAATTCTCCGGCCTCTTCCATTGCTTTAAGCAAGGTGGAGTCCAGGGTTGGATTCAGATTATTGAGTTTTGGCAAATAGATGGCTTCTACCATATAATCCCCTATATGTCTGCTTTATCAAAGCAAATATAATCGATTGCCGCTTCAGCAATTAATTGTTCGGCCAGTTTGTCCGGATAGCTATACTGATAAACAATGCGGATGATGCCCGCATTGATGAGGATTTTGGTGCAAGCAGAACAGGGCTGGTGCGTAGAATAAATGGTCGCACCCCGAATAGGAACTCCATACATAGCCGCCTGGACAACCGCACTTTGCTCAGCATGAAGACCCCGGCAAAGTTCCTGCCGCTGGCCGGACGGCACGTGATTAACCGCACGCACACAGCCTACCTCGCCGCAATGAGGCAAACCACACGGCGCACCATTATAGCCAGTACTGAGCAAACGCCGGTCTTTGACGATAACAGCCCCAATCTGGCGGCGCAGGCAGGTCGAGCGGGTAGCAACCACCTTGGTTATTTCCATAAAATACTCATCCCAGGACGGTCGAACAGGGTCTTGGTTATCATGCATGCTATTCTACCCCCTTTGCCATTTAGTGTATTCTTATTTTACGAAAAAAGACCCGCTTTACTTGGTGCCGAAAATCCGGTCGCCGGCATCGCCCAAGCCCGGTACAATATAACCATTTTCGTTAAGATGACTGTCAACAGCCGCCACATACACCTCAACATCAGGATGATGGGAATTAACCATATTAACGCCCTCCGGCGCTGCCACCAGGCACATCAATTTAATCTGCTTAGCGCCCCTGGCTTTCAACATATCAATCGCTGCCACTGACGATCCGCCGGTAGCCAGCATCGGATCAATCACTATAAGTTCGCGTTCGGCGACATCGGTAGGCAACTTGCAATAATATTCCACAGGTTTTAGTGTGTCATGGTCACGATATAAGCCAATATGCCCGACTTTGGCGGCGGGAATCAGCCTTAAGATGCCGTTCACCATGCCTAGTCCGGCGCGCAGGATTGGCACAACACCAATTTTTTTGCCTGACAAAACTTTGCAGGTGCAAGTGGTCAGCGGTGTTTCCACTGTGGTTTCTTCCAAGGGCATATTACGGGTTAATTCGTAGGCCATGAGCATGGCAATTTCTTCCAAAAGCTCACGGAACTCCTTGGTGCCTGTCCTGACATCGCGAATAAGCGAAAGTTTATGCTGGATAAGCGGGTGATCGATTACCTTTACTTGCATACAGTCATCTCTCCTTACCTTACGCGTATAACGGATATTTGCGGCATAACTTTGCCACCAGTGCGCGCGCTTTATCTTGGGTTACGCTGTCGTCCGGTTTTGTCAGTGTCATGGCGATGATTTCACCAATTGTCACCATATCCTGTTCCACCATTCCGCGGGAGGTAACAGCAGGCACGCCAATGCGGATGCCGCTTGTCACCAGCGGGCTGGCCGGATCGCCCGGAATCGCATTTTTGTTGACGGTAACACCAATTTCGTCCAAAAGGTGCTCAGCCTGCTTGCCGGTAAGATTTTGCGAGCGCAAATCAACAAGCATCAAATGATTGTCTGTCCCGCCCGACACCAGGGTAAAACCGCTTTGCACAAGTTTTTCGGCCAGCGCCTGGGCATTTTTGACAATTTGTCCCTGATAATTGCGGAATTCCTGACTAAGCGCTTCCTTGAACGCTACCGCTTTAGCGGCAATGACATGCATTAACGGGCCGCCCTGTATTCCCGGGAATATGGCTTTATCGATGGCCTTGGCATACTGGGAACGGCACAAAATCATACCGCCGCGCGGTCCGCGCAGTGTTTTATGGGTAGTAGTAGTAACAATATCGGCGTGTGGTACCGGACTAGGATGCAAACCAGCGGCCACTAAGCCGGCAATATGAGCCATATCCACCATTAACATGGCACCGGCGTCACGGGCGATTTGCCCCAGCCGGGCAAAATCGATAATCCGGGGATAGGCACTGGCACCGGCTACAATCATTTTCGGCTTATTCTTATAAGCAAGTTCAGCGACCTCTTCGTAATCAATGCGATGGGAAACCGGATCTACACCATAGGCAACTACTTTGAAATATTGTCCGGATATATTTACAGGACTGCCATGCGTCAGGTGACCGCCATGCGCAAGGTTCATGCCCAAAATGGTGTCGCCGGGTTTTAAAAAGGCAAAATATACGGCGGTGTTGGCCTGAGCACCGGAGTGTGGCTGCACATTAACATGCTCGGCGCCAAAAATTTTTTTTGCTCTGTCGATAGCCAGTTGTTCAACAATATCAACATATTCACAGCCGCCATAGTAGCGGTGTCCGGGATAGCCCTCGGCGTATTTATTGGTAAGTACCGATCCCTGAGCTTCCATAACAGCTTTACTGACAAAATTTTCAGATGCGATTAATTCCAACTTATTTTGCTGGCGATTGCGTTCAAGGTCAATTGCTTGTTTTACTTCTGGATCTACGCCTGCGAGTATTGTCATTAAAATTCCTCCTCAAGAACATAAAAAGTAATCGTATTTTAGCCTAATTCATAAATGGCGCGGGCACCGCCGATTAGCTTGGGCCTGGTTCGAGCCGCTGTTAAGTAAGCCTCACCAATATATTTTTGTGTCAGGCGCACAGGAACTGCCACTCTTTTGATATGCATACCAATCAGTGTGCTGCCAATATCAAGACCGGCGTGGGCGCTAATGGCTTCCACCACCGTCGGCTTGGCAAACTCACGCATAGCCTGGGCAGCCAATGCTCCGCCTGCTTTAGCAACCGGGATAACAGTAACCTCTTCGAGATGATGATTGGCAGCAACCGGCCGTTCCACAACAAGAGCACGGTTAAGGTGTTCGCAGCATTGAATCGCCAGTGAAACCTGATACCAAGAACAAACTCGTAAAAGGCCGGTCAAAATCCGGGCAGCAACTACCTCTGATCCGTAAGAGCCGATGCGGGCGCCTTGCACCTCACTGGTGCTGCAGCCGACAACCAGGATTTGTCCTGGCTGCAACTGAGCGATTTTTAATAATTCCTCGGTTGCCTGTACTGTTTGCCTGCCAATTGTTGCCAGGTCCGTATCCATGGTCATTCACCCCAACTTTAGCTGTCTTTTTCCAAAGCCATAATTTTATCCACACGGCAGGCATGACGACCGCCGGCAAATTTGGCGTTTAACCATACCTCCACGATCATGCGGGCTAAACCAAAACCAATCACCCGTTCTCCCAGCGTTAAAATATTGGCATCATTATGCTCGCGCGACATCTGCGCAGAAAATACATCATTGCAGAGAGCCGCTCTGATTCCTTTTATTTTGTTGGCGGCAATACTCACGCCAATGCCTGTGCCGCAAACAATAATGCCCCGCTCATACTCGCCTTTCGCCACTGACTCGGCTACTTGACGGGAAATGTCGGGGTAATCAACCGACTCGGAAGTATATGTGCCAAAATCATGGAACTCTACCTTGAGTTCATTAAGCAAAGTTTTAAGCTCTTCTTTTAAACGAAAACCGCCATGATCGCTGCCAATTGCCACTTTCATTGCAGTAACACTTCCTATGCATATATTTGTACATCTTTTCACCTTTTCAACATCAATTACTTTTTTCCTGCTAAACTGACAATTTTTCCCCATGATTTGCTGAGCAGCCGTTCAAGTTGTCCGGCACATTCCCGATACCGGGCCTCATTACCGCCAAACGGATCGGCAACATCCTGTAATTCACCGGCAAACTCAGCCAGGGTGTATATTTTCCCTGCCATACCGGGAGCCAGGTCCACGAGCGTTTGTTTGTGCGCCGCCGTCATCGTGAGAACCAAATCGGCTGCCTGTAGTTTTACTAAGTCGAGTTGCTGAGAACAATGCTTGTCCAAACTGCAACCAGCCTGGCGCATAACAGCCTGAGCATGAAGCGAAGCCGGCTGCTGCCAGGCTGAAATTCCGGCTGAAGCCACCATAATTTCACCGGCTAATCCCGCTTGTTCAATCATATTGGCCAGCAATGCGGCAGCCATCGGGCTGCGACAGGTATTGCCGGTGCAGACAATTAGAATTTCGAACATCTTCGTCCAACTCCTTCTATTTTGTGTCAGGAAAAAATTTCTCATACCTGCATGTGCCGTTGTCAGCCTCGCAGTTAACAGATTGTTGTCCATAAGATATGTATCCCTAAAATTACTAAAATAATGCCCCCCATCAATTCGGCCCGTGCGCCAATATAGCCTCCCAGTTTGCGCCCCAGGCCCAGGCCGAGTACGCCTATGGCAAAAATAACAATACCCAAAATTAAGCTCAACCGCAATAAATCAACGTCAATCATTCCCAGACTAAACCCGGCTGCCAGAGCATCAACACTAACGCTGGCGGCTAACACTATGAGCGCAGCCCCGCGCAAAGGATTACCCGCCGCCATGTCCTGTTGACTCCTCAGATTGTCCTTAATCATATTGGCACCCAGCCCGGCCAGCACCACTGCGCCGATAATTGTTGCCACATTTTGCACGCTGGTAACCTGCCAGTCAATGTGGTAAGCCCCGACATGCTCAACAATGCTCCCCAACCAGTGGCCAATATGATAGCCGACAAGAATCATCATAATATGAAATATGGCGAATACAACGGCCGACTGAATAATCACCAGGCGCCGCACCTTATTCATACCAATCGGCACAGCGACCGAAAACAGGTCTGTTCCCAGAGCAGCACTCAGGACAAACAGTTCAAACACGCTCACATTTCCCACCTCCGCTGGTAATGTATATGTACCATTCGGAGGCAATATGAAGCTTTCATACCCTTAGGCGCGGATAATATGATACCCGGCGGCTTTGCGCAGCCGGTTCATAACCGCAAGCCCCAGCCCGTTTTCGGCGATTCCTTCCGCATAAATGATATCTACCGGCTTATCATCAAAACTTCTGAGCATTGTATATAGACTGGCAGCGATTGCCGCAGCATCGGCGCGCACTCCATATACAGCCTTGATTGTCCGGGCTGGCAGAATATCAGCCACTTCCCCGGACACAATAGCCCCCACTCTTTTTCCGGCTGCGAGCGCTTGTTCCACTTCGCGCTTAACCAGCATGGCCGCAGCAGCGGGTTCGGCTTCCACTAAAATCAGGGGGGCCAGCGGTGCATAATGGGTATATTTCATGCCCGGCGACTTGGGTACAGCCTGTGAGCCGGCCAGCGTCGGGTCCACTTCAACTTCCCCCAGCACTGCCAGCAGCATTTCATAAGTAATCCCGCCCGGGCGCAGCAGTGTCGGCACAGGCGTTGTACAGTCAACCACTGTCGATTCCACGCCGATTTCACAAGGCCCGGCATCGATCACAGCCGCAATTTTCCCGTCAAGATCAGCCAGTACCGCCTGAGCCGTTGTCGGGCTTGGCCTGCCGGAAGTGTTGGCACTCGGCGCAGCCACCGGTACACCGGCCAGCCGGATCAGTTCCCTGGCCACAACGGAAGACGGCAAGCGGACAGCCACCGTATTGAGACCACCGGTCACCGCGTCAGGCACTTTAGGCTGACGTTCGACCACTACCGTAAGCGGTCCGGGCCAGAAACGTTCGGCCAGCGCCCGGGCGTTAGCCGGCACCGTTGCCGCCAATTCATCCAGCTTGGCAACCGCATCAATATGCAAAATAAGCGGGTTATCGGATGGCCGTCCCTTGGCCTGATAAATTGCCTTTACTGCTTGCTCATTAAGCCCGTTGGCGCCAAGGCCGTACACCGTTTCGGTGGGAAAAGCCACCAAATCTCCCTGCCGCAGCAAAGCGGCCGTTTCCGTCAATACGCCTGTATCCGGTTTAACAGGGTCGACCCGATAATATTTTGTTTTCATTTTGATCATCTCCAAATGGATAACTATATAGATAGGCGAAAAATCACAACCCGTTCTATGCCGGCATAGTCTTTGATTATTGTCTCCCTATTCAGCCGACTGTCGTCATCAGCCAGTGCCGCCACCGGCCCGGCTTGGTTAATTCCTACCTCGACCGCTATGAAACCACCGGCATTCAGGTAATCTGCCCCTTTATCCACAAGCCGGCGGTAAAAATCAAGGCCGTCACTTCCACCTCGCAGGGCCAGCCGTGGTTCCTGACGCACCTCAGGGCTTAAGCCGGCAATATCTTTGTCCGGAATATATGGCGGATTGGCTACGAGCGCGTCAAAGGTTTTGCCGGCCAGCGGCACCAACATATCGCCCCGCAGCAATGTAAGCCGCTCGGCAACCCCGAGTCTGCCGGCATTTTCCCGGGCAACCGCCAGCGCCTCGGCAGAAATATCAACCGCCGTACCCACTGCAGCTGTTATATTGGCCAATAAGCTGACAATAATTGCCCCACTGCCTGTGCCTAAATCAGCAATGGCTGGCGCCGGTATGCCGGATAGGCGCGCGAGCGCTGCCTCTACCAAAATCTCGGTATCCGGCCGGGGAATCAGCACGGCCGGATTGACAACAAAATCTAATCCCATAAATTCTTTATGGCCGTTAATATAGGCTACCGGCATACGCATCACCCGGCGTTTGACAGCCTGGCGGTAGGCGGCCAGTTCTTCGGCAGTCAGCGGCTGATCAAAATTCGTATACAAATGCAGCCTGTCTTTGGCCATGATATGGGAAAGCAGTACTTCGGCATCCAAGCGGGGATTTGCAATCCCTTTGGAGGCGAAGTACTGCCTGGTCCAATTTAAAATTGAGGAAATGGTCCATTGTTCCATTATTCTACATCCCGCAATTTCTCACTCTGCCCGGCGGTTACCAATGCAGATATCAATTCATCCAAGTCGCCATCCAGGACAAAATCCAGTTTATGCAGGGTCAAACCGATACGGTGGTCGGTTACACGGCCTTGCGGGAAGTTATAGGTTCGAATCCGCTCACTGCGATCCCCTGTACCCACCTGGCTTTTCCGATTTTCCGCCACCTCGGCGGCCTGCTCGGCCTGCGCCAGTTCCAGGAGTCTCGCCCGCAGCACCCGCATGGCCCGATCTTTGTTTTTAAGCTGAGATTTTTCATCCTGGCACTGTACTACCACACCTGTCGGTAAATGAGTAATGCGCACAGCCGATTCCGTCTTATTTACGTGCTGGCCGCCGGCGCCACTGGCACAATAGGTATCAATCCGCAGATCATTCGGGTTGATGTCAATATCCACATCTTCGGCCTCGGGCAAAACGGCGACTGTCACCGTAGATGTGTGAATCCGGCCGCTTGACTCGGTTGTCGGAACACGCTGCACACGGTGCACACCGCTCTCATACTTGAGTTTGGAATACGCTCCCTCACCTTGAATTGAAAAAATCACTTCCTTGAAGCCCCCCAGTTCGGGTGCATTGGCATCCAGCATTTCTACCCGCCAACCTTGTTTTTCCGCGTAACGGGTATACATGCGGAATAAATCACCCGCAAACAGCGCGGCTTCGTCGCCGCCGGCGCCGCCCCGGATTTCCACGATCACGTTTTTATCATCATTAGGGTCTTTGGGTAGTAGCGAAATCCGCAATTCTTCCTCTAATGTCCCTATTTTGCTCTGAGCCTCGTTATATTCGGCTTCCACCATCTCGCGAAACTCATCGTCCAGTTTATCTTGAAGCATTTCGCGGGCATCGCCAATGGTCTTCAGCATTTTCTTGTATTCCCGAAACTTCTCGACAACCAAAGCCATTTTACTATGAGCCTTAGTAAGCCTCTGCCACTCGACCATATCGGCCATAACTGCGGGATCGCTGATCTGGCCTTCCAGTTCAAGAAATTTATCCTCCAGTGCCTGCAGTTTATCCAGCATTCGTATTCACCTCTGTTTTTTGGTCAGGACGCACAGCGTTTAGAGCTGCGACAGCTACTTCAATTTGATCATCACTGGGTTCACGGGTAGTCAGTTTCTGCAGCCATAGTCCCGGCGTAATGGCATAAGCGACCCAACGGGCTTCACTCCGCCCGGCAAACCGGATAATCTCGTAAGCAATACCGGCTACCACCGGCAACAAAATAACCCGGGACACTATTCTAAGCCAAAGGTCCGGCCAACCTAAAAAGGCAAACATAACAATACTCACTACCATGACAATCAGCAAAAAATTTGTACCGCAACGGGGATGCAGGCGACTGTGTTTCCGAATATTGTCAATTGTCAGTTCTTCGCCCGCTTCATAGGCATGAATGGTCTTATGCTCAGCCCCATGGTACTGAAAAACCCGCTGGATGTCTTTCATCATGGATATGCCGATAATGTAGAGAAAAAAGATGGCCAGCCGCAATATTCCCTCAAAGGTATTTAGCAGCCGGGAATCGGTAACTGCACTATGAATATATTTAGCGGCATAGGTCGGGATTATGACAAACAGCAAAATCGCCAAACCCAACGAAACAACCATAGTCATCACAATTTCTTTCGAGGATAAGGTTTCTTCCTCCTCACCAGCCGCCTGCGCCGAAAATGATAAGGATTTAAGACCATACACCAGCGATTCCACTAGAACTACCACCCCGCGAATCATCGGTTTTTTTAGCACCGGGTAACGGTCGGTAATGGAGGTCAGCCGCTCCTTCTGGATCGTAATGTTGCCGGACGGTTCGCGAACGGCAGTGGCAATAAATTCCGGGCCACGCATCATAACGCCTTCAATAACAGCCTGCCCACCTACAAAAGGTTTTTTTTCATCCACGCTTACCGCCCTCCTTTATAAAAAAATTAGTATTTGTTTATTAACATACAAGTACAGCAGAGCATTCCTGCTCTGCTGCCCAGATGTTGTTCAATTAGCCAAGCGGCAATTTAATTATTCTTGGGTATTATTGGCATAGCGTTTGTTAAATCTTTCTACACGGCCGCCCGCTGCCACTTGACGCTGCTGACCGGTATAGAACGGGTGGCATTTGGAGCAAACGT
Organism: Sporomusa acidovorans; assembly: GCF_900101845.1. Lineage (GTDB taxonomy): Bacteria > Bacillota > Negativicutes > Sporomusales > Sporomusaceae > Sporomusa > Sporomusa acidovorans. The sequence continues at coordinate 15,898 of NZ_FNAM01000018.1, forward strand.
CAACGCGAAGTTCCTTTTTAACCGAACCAGTAACAAATGTATTGCCACAGCCGCAAATAACTTTGGCTTCACCGTATTGGGGATGAATTTTCTCTTGCATATCTTGCACCTCACTTTATAAAGCCACTTAAATTAAATTTATGCGTAGTAATTATAGCACATTCACCTATACTGCGCAAGTTATCTTACGATATCTTAACCAATATCCCTGCCTATGCCCGCTACCGATATAATTCCGGTTTACGGTGCCGCAAAAGCGGCAATTCGTCCCGCACTCTTTCCAATGTTCTAAAATCAATTTTACTGGTAATGACAGTTTCCTCTTCGTTAGCAATGGCGAGCACTCTGGCCCAGGGGTCAACAACAAGAGAGTGCCCGTACGCTTTATATTCAGCAGCGGCATTGAGCGCCGGCGCCGCGCCGATTATATATACCTGATTATCAACAGCCCGGGCCCGCATCAGCAGTTCCCAATGGGCCGGGCCGGTTACCGGTCCAAAAGCTCCCGGATAAACAAGAATTTCAGCGCCCTTAAGTGCCATGGTCCTGGCCAACTCGGGAAAGCGCACGTCATAACAAATTCCCACACCGATATTGCCCAGAGAGGTTTCTACCAGGGTCACACTATTGCCGCCCGCCAGTGTTCTTGATTCCTGAAATATGGTCCCGCTCTTAATAGCCACATCAAATAAATGCACTTTGCGATGGCGCCCCAGCAATTCCCCCCACTCATTAAAAATAAAGCTGGTATTATAAATATTACCGCTTTCGCCACGTTCAGGAATTGACCCGCCAATTAAAATGACCTTATGCTTTTCGGCACATTCAGCCAACATGGCAATCGTCGGCCCATCCGGATAGGTTTCTGCATATTGGGGAAATAGCTCCGACTGATAGGGACAATTAAACATTTCCGGCAAGACCACCAGGCGGCTACCTCGCTTTGCCGCTTCGGCAATCATCTGCTGCGCCTTAAGAATATTGGCATTCTTATCGGCAACAACCCCTAACTGGCATATGCCCACAGTGAAACCCGACACATTTACCCCTCCAATCGTTATTTACCATAAATCATATTTTACAAAAACAAAAAAAGTGAAGGATTTTCCAATCCCTCCTGTCGAATAATAGTAGTAGATTATCAGGAGGATATATTCGCCCATGCAAAAAATTGCTATACCAAATCTTCAGCCCAACATGGTGGTCGCCCGTAATATATTTAGCCCTGACGGCGTATTACTGTTAAGTGCCGATACGGTGCTAAACCCTTCGCAAATTGACCGTTTGCAACAATTCGGTTTAACAAGTATCTATATAAAAAATCCCTTTACCGACAATTTAAATGATAGTGACCTTTTCGATACGATTCCGGAGGTTGTCCGTGAAGAAACACGGGTTCAGGCCATCCAGATCGTAAATACGTCCTTTCAAAACCTGGCCATCACGCAAGAGCTAAATACACAGCCATTTCAGGAAATCTCCGATTTTCTGCTGGAAGAAGTGATTAAAAATCGTGGCGCCATGATTCATCTTACTGATATCCGCGCTCGCGACGGCTATACGTTTGGTCATTCTGTCAATGTCTGTGTACTGGCCACCCTTACCGGTCTGCAGATGGGTTACGATCTGGGTAAGCTTAAGGAATTGGCTCTAGGCGCCTTACTGCACGACACCGGAAAAATGCTTGTTCCCAAGGAACTGTTAATCAAACCCGGCCCGCTTACATGCGCCGAACGCAAGCTCATGGAACGACATCCTGACCTTGGTTTTAACGTTCTCCGCACCCAAAGAGATATTCCCTTGGTCTCTGCCCACATTGCCTATCAACACCATGAAAAATTTGACGGTACAGGCTATACCCGCAGCCTTTGCGGAACAGAAATTCATGAATATGCCCGTATTGTAGCCATCGCCGACGTATATGATGCCCTTACCTCGGACCGTCCTTACAAAGAGGGAACTTTGCCGCACGAAGCTTATGAAATTATGATGTCACTGGCTAGTACGCACTTTGACCCCGCCATCTTGCGGATTTTTCTCAATCAAATTGCCGTTTATCCGCTGGACAGCATCGTTCAGCTTAACACCGGTGATATCGCGGTAGTAATAGGGGTAACCCCCGGATTGCAAACCAGGCCGACTTTAAAAATCCTGGTAAACGCTGACGGCTGCCGCCTGGCAGATGGTCCCGAAATTGATTTGACCAAAAATCTGACAACATTTATTCATAAGGTATTCACCTCCACCGAACTATTGCACCTTGATGCCAGGACAAGCTCCAAGCATTGTCGCCGGCAACAACCTACCGACATGTATCTGAAAAAGAACTTCCAACCAAATTCCTAACGGAAAATAGCTGCTAGTCTTTGGAAGCTATTTTCATTATATAACAATTCCTCAAAAGCCGAAAATGCTTGTAAAAAAATAGCCGTATTACGCCAATTTATACGAATAAACCAGGGAGCTTCCCTGGTTTATTCTATTTACTTGACAGGCTTACTTTCGTCAGTGTTTTCGCAAGATTGCGTAGTTCCTCCTCGCTGACAGCACCTTCCAATGTCACTTCCGCATCATCGACGGTAACCGTAATTTTGTTGCGGTTTGGCGGTTTGATCCCCGCAGATTCTTTAGCCAGGGGAGCAGCCATCTTGACCTGCGCGTGTGGAAGCTCAGAGGACGAACGAAGAGCTTTTGCCTGCCTTGGCACCTGGGTAATAATGATTTCATCAGGAGCAGCCTGATGGTATACTTGTCTGATGGTTTTTGTTACTGCATCAATTGTAACCGTATCGGCTTTACGGTCCGCCAAAGCCAGCATCGTCTCACCGGCTTCTGTGACTGGCGGGGATGGAGGCGGATTCAGGGCTACGATCGGCTGCTGAATAGCTTCAGCTTGCTGTGTGTCAGCCGGTTGGGGGACAAATTTCGTATCAGGGCCAGCCGGCACTTGTGGTTCAGTGTCAGTATGCGTAGTTGTCAAATCAGGCGGTGGCTGAACTGTAGCGGGCGGCGGCGGTGCTTCCGCAGCAGTCTGCGGTGGCGGCAGGGTATTGGCCTGTTCCTGTTCTTGAACAGCCGGCAACATGGCATGTAAAAGAATGACCAATATAACCGCCGCAACTGCACTGGAGAGGCTTCCCAAGGCCCAGGCCAGTCTTTTTTTGTTTTTTTCTTTGGTTATTGTGCCGGCGGCTTCAGCCACAATATAGCTAAGTACAGCCGGCGGCGGCGCGGCCGAAGGCTCGGCAGCCGCTTTCAGCAGCTTTGCCGTATCAATAAGTTCCATAATTTCGCGTTCCTGGCCATCATCAGCCGGCAGTCCCTGATTAAGTCTGTCAATCGCCGCCGACAAGTCCTCTGCCTGTTTTCTTTCGGTATCAACCTGATCGCTCATCATTCTCCCCCCCTTTCTGTTAGACCATGTTGATCACATAATGCTTTAAGCCTTTTAAGTGCCCGCTGCTGCAGCATTTTCACGGCCGCACCGCTTTTACCCAATATCCGTGCCACGTCAGCAACTGCGACTCCCTGCAAAATTCTAAGTTCAATCACGCGCCGTTGTTCCTCTGGCAAAAGCCCCAGCAATCTATTTACTTCTCCGCGGCGTTCGCTGTCTAAGACAGCCTCATCAGGCTGAGTCCCGGTAGCAATAAGCGGCAAATTATATTCGGCAATATCAACCATTTGGGGATTCCGGCCACGTTTACGGTAATAATCAGTAATAAGGTTAAGAGCAATACGTGACAGATAGGTTTTAAATGCAGCACTAGTTTCTTGGTAGCGGGGCAATGCTCCCAGCGCTCTTACAAAGGTGTCCTGCGCGATTTCCTGAGCATCTTCCGGGCTGCCGGTTTTGGACAGCGCCAGGCGGTAAATAGATGGCCAATAGACAACAACCAGTTCGTTAAGAGCTGCCCGATCACCGCTTTGTGCTCTGGCGATCATAAGATTTTCATCAATTGGCAATCCATGTCACCACGCCTTACCTCCATGTAAAATTAAACGTAATATAGTGCAAATAAGTAACAGGCAGATTATCCCTATGCGTATTTTTCCATAAATTTCGTTCCATATAACTTATTTTACCAGAAACTCTCCCAGCGTGAACGGCAATTTGGCTAATTGACTTTTTACCTCATCAAGGCTGCTGGCAAAACCGTTAGCAGCTTGTTCATCATTAAAGCGTACCTTTACATCGAGACTATTTTCATTATACAACCGAAATGACGCATCGACCGTACCCATGTTTTCTGTTTCCAGACAAACTCTCAGCCATGTTTCGCTTACTTTCCGGTCAGGATTTTTTTTGTTTTGTTCTTCTTGTTGGTATACATGAATATAAGCCGGATAAACGTTTTGGCCTTCGCCAAAATATAAAGGCACTGCTAAAGTCAATACTTTTTGGCCTTCCTGCCGCTCGGCCGTAACCCCACTGGGTTTTGCTATCGCCTCCGCCAATTGCTGCACAAGCTTGCTGGCGGCTTTAAGGTCTTCGGGATTTTTTTCCTGCCAAACCCCGGCCATCCTGGCTACTTGCTGACGAAAGGTTGCTGCTTGTCCCGCCGCAGGTTCCCCGGGCATGAGCAATTCCGCGGTTTGTTCCAGTGTACCGGCCAGCAGTTCGAGCTTTTCTGACGGTTTCTGTTTGGACTTATTGAGAGCAGCCAGCAATTCTGTCAACGCCGGCGGCAAACTTTGTGCAAGCTGCCCTGCTTGTGGTGTTTGACTTTGACTAGGTACGGTAAATATCCCTGCACCCGGCTCCGGCGACTGGGCTATTGCAGCCGAAGCCTGTTGCGACTGCGAAGTCTGCTGGTTCTGCGTTACTTGTTGAGTGGGTGGCACCTGCCTACTCTGCGGTACCTGTTGAGTTGTTGGCGCCTGCTGGCTCTGCTGCGCTGCCGTCGACTGCAGCGGTTGGGATGTCTGACCCGCCTGTAGTGTCTGTGCTGTCTGTGCTACCATTTTTGCTGGCGGTGTCTGGTTTGAAGCTGCTTGCTCTGTTTGCGCCGGCGGAGTTTCTTGCTGTAAGATATCCAATATAAATTTTCGAATTTCCGGCGGCAGGTTTTTGATTAATTCCGGCTGTGCGCCGACTGTCTTAAGTATTTGCGGCAAATCCTGAGACCGAAGGGTTTCACTCGCCGGCACAGCAGTCTTTACCGGTATGCCTGGCAAATTATTCGGCGTACTGCCTTGCGCGGGGAGTGTTGCCGGTTGCCGTGAAACACCGGCACCATCGGTGAACCGGTTGGGCAGCACGGCTTTTGCCTGCTCGTTCTGCAATATACCCGGCTGTCTTGCCGCTGCCGGTTGTTCCGGCGGCTGTTGCAGCCTTTCACCTGACTGCGTAACAGCTTTAAGCGGAGCTTGTTCCCTGCCGTCCGCCGCAGTGGGATTTGCCACGTTGCCGACAGCTTCTTGTTGTTGCGGCAATTGCTTATTTGACTGCACAACAGTCGCCAATTCACGCAAAACTTTGGCTGCTTGCTGTAAATCGCCGGAATTTGTCCCCTGCCAGGCTTCAGCGAGTTCTAGCAGCAACTGCTGCTTAGCGGTTGCACTGGAAGGAGGCTGAGTCTCGCTAGATATACCGGCTGCCTGTTCGATAAGCTCAACCAAAATGCCTAATTTTTCATTCGTTATTTTCGGTGATTTAAGTAGTGCGACCAGTCCTTCCGGCAAAGTTTTCGCCGCAGACTGATTTTGATTTAAAAGCTGCTCAACCAGTTCTCTGATTTCCCTAGGCAAGTTTTTTAGCAGTTCAGTTTGGCCGGTTATAGCGCGGCCAAGGTCGGCCAGCTTAGCCGTAATCGTATTTTCTAAGTCAACCGCTACTGCTTGCGACGAGTCGGCAGCTTTATTTGCCGCCCCTGGTTGTACCTGGGCGGCATCCGTTTGTTGATTCACCGGAGCAGCCTCGGCTTTTACCCCCGAAGCGGGTTGAACCGAACCGGCGTCATTTACGGTGTTGACGTTCATCTTTTTACACCTTCCTTAGGCTTTCCATTCCCTGGCACTTGATAAGGACCTTCGTTCCAATATTACTTGTGGCTATCTCTGTTATCGAGATTTTTATTTAAATTCTTAACATAACACAAATATTTGTATCCATACATAAACTATAATAAAAGCCATAAAGGGGGCTGCTCTATGGATAATTTCTACAAAATGCTATCCAAACAAAATTCAAAATCTGAGCGCCGCGTAAGGCCGGCACCAATATTTCAGCTTGTTCCCGGTCAGTCATTAAGCACCGGTTATTTTTTATTACAGGTTGAACCTGCCATCCGTCACGGAATTGAAGAACTGGCGGAAACCAACCCACGCCATGCCTTAACGGAATTAGCACTAATTGCCTACTTAATGGGAATGGGATTTGATTATCCTACCGCTATTGTTATTGTTGAATCCTGGGAAAGAGACGACACTTTGCTGGCTCAGGGAATCTTGACCGAATAAAAAAATTGCCACGCTGCGGGCGCAATGACCGGAAAAGCCTTCCTCATTGCACAATAAGCGTGGCATTTTCATTACTCAATAACAGTCACTAACTCACCAAATAATTCTTTATTAGCTTTAATCTTCTGCTCGCCTCCCAGCACACACAGGATATTCGACTTCATTACGGTCTCGACAAGCCCGGCCAGTTTTTGAATATCCTGCTGCTTAGTTGCCAGTATTTCGTCCCGTTCCTGTTGCAAATCAGCCTGACTGATGTTGCGAATATAAGCAGCGTCGGCCCGTTCGCCTTTCATCTGCGGCGTCAGGGGAGTATCCAGAGAACTCATGGTTCCAATAATATATTTTGTCATTTCCCGCTTGCTCACAGTTTTGTCCGTAAATTTTTTGAGATAGTCCACGGTTTCGTCGTAGACCCTAAGCGTCTCGGCCAGATTAGGATCGCGATAGGAACCAAACACAACATTGCCGCTGCGGTCAAACTGGGTAAAGGCGCCATAGGCCCCGCCCTGTACCCTGATGCGGTTCCAAAGATAATCATAGCGCAAAATGGTTTCCAGTACCTTCATACTGCCGTGGTAGGTAAAGTTCAAACGGCGGAAATTCCCACCTTTGGCCACATATTGTACTTTACCTGCTGTCAATAACCCCTCGTTACGGGCTTTAGCCTGAAAGCTGTAGGTAACCGGTTCATATTGCCTTCTGCCAAGTTTGCTCACAAACACCGGCAGGCTTCGGCAAAACGTCTGATAGTCTTCGCCCTCACAGGTGATACTGACCAGCAAATTATTATGATTAAAAATAGTCTGGGCCACTTTTGCCAGCGTACGGCCAACTTCGGCTACCTTGGCATCCAAATCCTGTTCTAATGACGCAATAAACTTATAATAAGTCAGTTGACCCACTTCATTGAATTTGGCTGTCGGCGATATATAGGACAACAGCCTGCTCGCCACAACCTGTTGGCCGCGCCGGAATATTGCGGTATCCCAGGCGGCTTTATTTTCGCGGATAAGTTCCTTTAACCGGCCTTTGTCCTCAAACAAACTGCCGCCGGTTACCTCGCCCAGCAAGGCAAAAAGTTCAGACAGTTTGCTCACCAGCGCCTTGGCCTTGACTCTGAACATCGGCGTATACCGCAAGTCATTGCCATTTTCCGAATAGGCAAACACGTCATAGGCGAAGCCGCCTGTATGGATATTAATTTCCTTAGCTAATTCCGCGTACGGATACTTTTCCGTATCCACTTTTCCCAAAATATCGGCCAGCAAAAATAAATAAGGCAATTCGTCCTCGGCGACAGCCCCGGTATTAAAATAAAGGTTAAGATAAGCAATCCGGTTGGTAAATAAAGGATGGAAGAGTACCGTCAACCCTTGCTCATTATGTTCTTCGGTGACCAGTTTTTCCGCCTGCGGATCGATATCCTTTAATTCAATTAGTGGAATCAGTGCCAACTTTTCCGGATCATCCGGCGTTTCCTGGCGTAGTTTTAGTGCCTCCGTCTGCTTGACTAAAGCGGTCAGTTCAGCCTGACTCAGGCCAGCCTTGTATTCGGCCAGCTTAGCCTTGATGGCGGCGGCTTTGCTTGCACCGATTTTTCCGTTAGGCTGCAAAGCAACCAAAGCTTGATGCGGATTGGTAAGCAGACAGTCTTTTATTAACTGCTCAAAATAGCCGTGTTTACATTGCTGTTTAATTTTATCAAGTGCCGGTTCGTAGGCCAGATGAATCACCGGATTCGCATCGTAGAGCCAACTGTCAAGGCATTTTATGTTGTAGACAAGCCCCTTGGGGCGATTGCCGTAATTAGCTTCCCGCAAATGAAATTCAAAAATATTTACGGAAGACTCCACCAGCTTTTGATCCAGCCCCTCGGCTGCCAGTCTGTTTAGTTCCTGCTGAAGCGTATTTTTAAACAAATCAATTTGCTCGGGGTTTGCCCCGCTGACGCCGAACGTCATGGTTGGCTGAAGAATGCTTTTATTATAGCTGCCAAATACCTCTTTACCTAAGCCTGCATCCAGCAGAGCTTTTTTCAGTGGTGCCGCCGGGGTCTCCAGGAGGATATGCTCCAGCATCATCAGTCCCAGATAACTTTCGGGATTCGTAGCCCTGCCGGCGGCAATATTCAGCGTAATAAAGGTTTTATCCTTGGTTGATTCCTCCGGTGATACCGGATAGTCCACTACTTTGACTGCCATTTTGGCAAACGGTTGCTGCAGCGAAATCTCAGAATCTATCTTTGTCCTAGTAAAGTCCTTGAGATAAGCTTCATGCAGAAATTTCAGGTTATCCTCCAAGTCCATGTCGCCATACAGAAAAATATAGCTATTGGCAGGATGATAATATTTTTTATGAAAAGCCACAAATTGCTCCTGGGTAAGATCAGGTATAAATTCGGGGTCCCCGCCTGATTCTACGCCATAAGTCGTATCAGGAAACAAAGTAGCGTAAATTTGATGCTCCAAAATAGCGTCAGGTGAAGAAAATACCCCTTTCATTTCATTATAAACAACACCCTTATAGGCAAGCTCAGCTTCCTGATCAGGCAGTTCATAATGCCAGCCCTCCTGCATAAGAACCTCAGGCGTCTTTACCATTAGCGGATAAAAGACGGCATCCAGATAAACATCCATCAAGTTGCGGAAATCTTTGTCATTGCGGCTGGCAACCGGGTACATCGTCTTGTCGGCAAAAGTCATGGCATTTAAAAAGGTATTAAGCGACCCTTTTACCAATTCAACAAACGGCTCTTTTATCGGAAACTTACGCGAACCACACAAAACCGAATGTTCCACAATATGCGGCACACCGGTCGAATCCGCCGGCGGCGTGCGGAAAGTAATAGAAAAGACCTTATTGTCATCCTCATTTCCTAAATGCAATAGCCGGGCTCCGCTTTGTTCATGCACAAACAGTTTGGCTTCCGAATTAATTTCTTGAACATACTTGGCGTCAAGCAATTTAAATCCCTGATAGGTTTTTCCAATCGTAAAGGACATTTTGTTACCTCGCTTTTATCATTTTGTTTAAATTATCCTATGTAGTATTTTACAAAGAAGTTAATTATTCTGGTTTCGGCAATCTGGAACAGTTTTCCTTCTATATGAATTTAAAGAAGGATTTTCTTATGTCAGAATGTCCATAACCATCCGCCTGCAAAATGCTTGCATGCGGAATATATAAAAAGCACTGCTCATAAATAGCTTCTCCCGCTTGCTCATAATTAATATATGAAATTCAAGAAAGATTTACAGGAAAAAATCGTTATAAGCCGAAAAATTACTTAAGGTATACAAAAGTTATTTATTCCAGCAGAAGGTGATGCGTTTGTCGGAAATTGTCCTAATTGCCCCTGACCCGGAAATTGTTGAATTAGCTGAAACTCTTGGACTGAACGGCGGCCCGGTATCGTTTATCGCCGCCCGTTTAATGGAAGGCGTAACAGCCGCTAAAGCTGCCGTTAGCGCCGGCGCCAAAGTATTAATTACCAGAGGCTTAACCTTTCACATGATTATCAATGCCATACCCGACATTGCCGTCGTGGAAATTTCCTACACCGGCTATGACATCCTGCGCGCACGCCTGGCAGCCGCCAATCATGGCGGGTATTTGGCGGTCGTGGCCGTCAAGCAGGTAACCGCTGGCATGAAGAGTATTGAAGATATTTTGCAATTACCGGCGTGCATTAAGGTAAATTTAGAAGATGATGCTGATATTAACGCAGCAATAGGCACCGCTCGTCAGCTCGGGGCAACCACGCTGATTGGTACCAGAGCAGTTATTGAAACAGCGGCAACCTATGGCTTAACCGGCACAATTCTCACTTCCGGCCGTGAGGGAGTGGAGCAGGCTATTTTACTGGCTATGCAGCAACTTGCCCAAAAACGCTCGCAGGAACAGGCAGACCGCCAGTTGGAAACAATTATAAATTCCATTGATTACGGCGTTTTAGCCATAGATCATGCCGGCGCCGTAACTGCCATGAATATGGAGGCAGCCCGCTTGTTCAACCTGGCCAAAGACGGGAGCGCCGCTGCCGCCGACTCCATTATAGAGCGCTTGTGGAACTGCATGGAAAAAAGAGAGCGCCAAATCGGCATTGTCGAACATATTGGCCGCAACTTCGATATTGCCGCCAGCTTTCAGCCCGTTGTCGCCAGCGGTGAGGTCGTTGGCGCGGTTACCACTTTCCAGCTTATCGACCAATTGCGGGAACTCGAGTGGAAAACCCGTCAGGAGCTGGCATTGCGCGGACGTATTGCCAAAGCCTCATTTCTCGATATTGAATCGCAGGCCCCGGCTATGCAGCGAGTGATCGAAGAAGCCAAACGCTTTGCCTGCTATGACAGCACTGTACTCATTCTGGGAGAAACCGGCGTCGGCAAAGAATATTTCGCGCAAGCCATTCATCAGGCGAGTTCCCGGAGCAGCGGCCCGTTTGTAGCTGTCAACTGCGCCGCCATTCCGGCCAATATTCTGGAAAGCGAGCTATTCGGTTATGCCGAAGGGGCATTTACGGGTGCAAAAAAAGGCGGCAAAATCGGCCTGTTTGAACAGGCCCACGAAGGCACCATTTTCCTGGATGAGATTGGCGAAATGTCCGATGCTCTCCAGGCCAGGCTGCTGCGTGTCCTGCAGGAACATCAGGTGTACCGCGTTGGTGACGACCGGGTTATTCCGGTCAATATCAGGGTAATTGCCGCCACAAACCGCGACCTCCGGCAGATGATGGCCGAACAATGCTTCCGGGCAGATTGTTATTATCGACTGGCAGTGCTGACCATAACGCTGTTACCGCTCAGGGACCGCAAAGCGGATATTCCCCTTTTTGTCCGGGCTTTTATCGCGGATTTTAATCAACGGTTTCACACCGCTGTCCAATATATCGCACCGGAAGGCATCAGCTTGCTGGCACAATATGATTGGCCCGGCAATATCCGGGAACTGCATAATATCGTCGAAAGGCTGGTCGTATTAGCGGCCACTCCCGTCATTACCAAAGAAGAGGTAAGCGCTTGCCTTAAGAACCTGCTGCCTCCACTATCACCTGTCCCGCCTGTCAATCTAAAAAACGCCGAAACCATCGCCATTCAGGAAGCATTGGCCAAAACCGGCGGTAATAAGCAGCAGGCCGCAAAGCTTTTAGGCATTGGTCGTTCTACTCTCTGGCGCAAATTACGAGATTGCTCTGAGTGATTTAAAAAGAGACAGTAATGTTTTAATATGAAACATCACTGTCTCTTTGTTTGGCGAAAAAACCAGCTTTTGCTATTAATTATTTTTGGCATGAAAATTGCATATTATTCGAGTAACGGGTATAAAGCAGCCTATACTGCAAAACATAATCTTACAGCAATGATTTGCCGCTTGTTTACCTGCTACGAATAGCTCAATCCCCAAAATCAACAAAGAGGTGTCATTATGCAAGAAATAAAACCTAATCCTGCGTCAACAGGCCAGCCAACGCCGATAATTCCGCAAAAACCACCTGCGGCCAACTTATCCAACGGAATTCATAGTCTCTTTCTTAGCAAAGCCGCCAGCAAGGCGGAAGAAGCCCAGCAGCTATTGCAGCCGCAGGATTTGACTCCGTCCATTACCGACAATCTTAATACCGGTAAACTGACTAAGCTTTTCAATTACTTTAGGAAAGGTACTATCTAAGTGCCTGTCTATTCTCGACAACAACCTTATTTTGACCTGAGCTGTGTGGATTGTCCGCACAGCTTTCTTTTGGTTGCTCCACAGCTCTCCTAGCAAGATTTCCCCTATACTCTAAGTTTTCCTATGAGCTATAATTTTTCCTATATTCTCATCCAAAAAGTGTTTTACTTCCGCCGCACTTTCAAAGTAATAATCTGCTCCAATCTCTCTGGAGAAATTTTCCTGGACCGGTGCTCCCCCAACTGCAATCTTTACTCCTGGCCTAATACCGGCTTCTATTAGTTCATCAATTACTTGTTTCATCATCGGCATGGTCGTTGTTAATAGAGCGGCCATCATTAACATATCGGGTTTTTCTTTCTGAACAATATGAACAAATTTTTTTGAAGAAACATCTACGCCTAAGTCAATAATCCTTACACCGGTCGTCATGATCATCATTTTTACAAGATTTTTGCCGATATCGTGTAAATCGCCCGCAACCGTACCAATGACAACACTACCTCGCCTCCCCCATTTTTTCTTTGCTTTTATGCGCGGCTCCAGTATTGATAATCCGGCATTCATAGCCCTGGCAGACATCAGTACCTCCGGTACCATAACACGTTGATTGCGAAATTTATCGGCTACTTTGTTTATTCCAGCCAAAAGCCCTTTTTCTAAAATGACAGTGGCCGGATAACCTTTTGCCAGTGCCTGCTTGCTAAGTTCTACGACTTTCTCGGCTTCACCCTCAATAACGTTGCAAATTATCTCTTCATAAACCATGAGAACTTCCTCTCCCATTACAACAAACTATTGCGATAAACCAGCGGAGTCACTCCAATATACTTACGAAAGATTTTCGTGAAATAACTTTGACTTTGAAACCCTATTGCTTTCGATACCTGCTCAACACTAAGCTCATGTTTTTTTATCAGCTCCACGGCATGTTCTATTCGAACCCGGGTAATATAGTCGTTGACAGTGCAGCGAACTTCCTGTTGAAAGAGGCGTGATAAATAGGAGGGACTAATAAACAGTCTTCCCGCCACATCTTCTATCTTTATTGACTTAGAGTGATTGCTCATAATAAATTTTTTCGCTTCATTAACCAAACTAAGATGTTTTTTATTTGCTAGTGCCAAACTATTGTCCAATAATTCCAAAATTAAGGTATTTATCAAGCAAAACAATTCTTCTACGCGTTTAGGATTGTCAATTTGATTATAAAAATTTTTAAGTATAGACATAGCCTGCTCTGCATCAGCCCCGCCTTCGACAGCGGCACGCGAAACCAGCGCGGCCAATTCGCAAATCCGTATTTTGATTGTTTTTATGTCCCCCACCGTTTTGGTAAACAGACAGGCCAATAAGCTTTGTAAAATCTTTTCAGCCTTTATTTTATCTCCCAGCCGAATATACCGCAGGAAACTTCTTTCTGTTTTTAAATATGTACTATAATTATATTGTTCCTGAGGTCTTTGCTGTTTTTGTTCCGCTAAATACTTACTGATTTTCTGCTGCATTCTACGATTATTCACTTGTTCTAAAACGCGAATATCCCTTTTGACCAGATAATTTACAACCACAAATAACATATCAGCGGCGGCCTGGGAGCGTTTTGGGGAAACAACCTCCAATAACTTTGCCTTTTCCTTGAGTTCATCAAAATTTTTTATGCTGGAATTACGGCTTTTCAGCTCCTGATAAAAGAAACGATCTGGTCTCCACATTGATACCTGGCCGCAGATAATACTTTTTAGTGATGCCGCTGGCACGCTAATCGGCACAGCCCAAATAACCAACCCGGCATGACACCGGAAAAAGTATGGTTCTTCCCACTTGGCAGCCTCCAAACTTGCCTGCCGGTAAGAAGCGCGACACTTTTCTGTTCCATAAGGCTGGCTGCGAATGTACTGGCAAAACTCACAGCGTTCGGCTTTTTCAGGGATACAAAAAGTTTCGCCCTTATCATCCACAGCTTCAATATGCAGTCCGGTTGCTTGTGAAAAACTTCCCAGAATTTCTTCTAAGTATTTGATGTCGAATAGATCGTTTTCCATGTTCATCAGTTCATACCTCACTTGTTTTAGTTTACTATCAAAAAGTAAGGTTTTCCTTATATTATTGCTGGTAAAAGGCCTGAATTCCCTGCAGCATCGACGCTATCGTTCCAATAGTTCACGAATCGCCCCTCAATCTCCTGCAAAAATCCGTTAATCATACACTGAAAATACAGAAAAAACTGATATTAATAATTAGTGAACCTGTATACACGCCATTTCATTTTCATATCATGAAGAATATGGCCAATGGTGCCACTATTATGCCCTAAAAGCAAGTTTATTCAACTGTAACTATATATTGCATGAAACGTGCCATTAACCATTCATTTGGTTAAACTATAGAAATCCATACAAATGGTTTAGTTCCAGGACACCGTTAGATAATAAAAATGCCAAAACAAATCACAATTGACTTAAAAAGTCAATTGTGATTTGTTTATAGAAAAATTCCTTATTGGGCTTACCTTAATAACAAAGCCACTAATTCCTGCGGTGACCAAACAATAAAGTCGGCCCCCCCTGCGGCAAGCTGTTCCCTGCTATGCCAGCCCCACGTAACACCTACGGCTGTTGTTCCGGCTGCTTTGCCTTCCATCATATCGCCTTTAGTATCCCCTACATAAAATGCAGGCAAGCCGGGAAAACGTGCCCGTATCTTTTCAATTTTGCGGATCTTACTCTTTTCTTTTTCCGCACCAATTATTTCTTCGAAACAAGCCACACCATGTTTTCGCATGACACTTTCAGTAGCAGCGGAAATGTTCGAGGTAATAATAAAGACTTTATTTTTTTTGGAAATTGCCCGCAATGCGTCGGCCATATTGGCAAATAAATGTAAACCCAGAAGATGTTTGCTTTGCCTGCGCTCATAGTCTTCAAGTATTTTGTCAATTATGGAGAGCGGTACCCCCTGTTGTTGTAAAGCCGCATAAACATTGTTTTCAAACAAGGTCAATACATCTTTTTGTGTTTTTATTCCATACAGGCCATTGTCCTGGCAAGCGCCAATATAACTTTCACAAAAAACTTCCAGAGAATCTACAATTACACCATCATAATCGAACATAACCAGCTTAGATGGCTTCATGATTAAAACTCAAAAGCCCCTTTTCGGAAAGCCTTGAGGTATTTCACACAGAAATCATCGCTGCCCCGTAGTGTTTCTGCAGTGATAAGGCTGGCCATCATGGCTTTATCCAAGGGATTAATAATCAAGCCGTCCAGCCCTTTGGCAATTGCCATAACAGCAAACATCTGGTTCATAAATTTGCGGTTTGGCAAACCGAAGGAAATATTTGACAGGCCGCACATGGTATGGATACCTTTAAATGTCTTGGTTATCGCTTCAACCGTATTGAGAAACTCAATGCCAAAGGAGCTGTTGGTACCAATTGGCTGTACCAGCGGGTCCACATAGATATTAGTCATCGGCACATTATTTTTAATTAAAGAATTGACAAGTTTATCCGCAATCCGCATTCTCGCATCCATGGTTTCCGGCATTCCCTCATCGCTCATACAAAGTGCCACTACTTTTAAATCCGTGCCGGCGATGAGCGGCAACATCGCGTTATAACGTTCCTGCTCCAAAGAAATTGAATTAACCATGGCCGTACCCTCATGGATTTTCAGTGCCTGCTCAATACATTTAGGATCCGGACTGTCAATACAACAGGGGGCATCAACAACCTCCTGAACAATTTTTACCAGCCACTGCAGATATTCTGCTTCCTTGCCGACAAAAATTCCGGCATTGACATCAATATAATGGGAACCGGCTTCAACCTCATCTTTTGCTATTTTTTGAATATAGCCGGCATCCTGCGCTTCAATCGCCGCTTTGATTGCCTTGCGGCTGGCATTGATCAATTCACCCACAACCAGCATCTTTGTGCGCCTCCTTGATACGAAATATGATAAAACTTACGATCAACTATATTTGCGGGCTGCTTCCACAGCGGCCGGCGCATCTTCACAATAGGCATCAGCACCAATTTTCCGGGCAAACTCAGGTGTTACCGGTGCTCCCCCCACTAGCGTCTTAATGTTCAACTCCTTTGCCCGGATGGTTTTGACGACCTCTTCCATACCTGGCATCGTGGTCGTTAACAGGGCTGACATCGCAATAATACCGGCATTTTTCTCTTGGGCAGTTGCCAGGAATTTCTCCACATCTACATCCATACCTATGTCGAAAACCTCAAACCCGGCACCTTCCAGCATCATAGCAACCAGATTCTTGCCAATATCATGCAAATCACCTTTGACCGTACCGATAACAACGGCACCTCTCGTTACCGTGTCCCCCTTAGCAAGGTGCGGCTTTAGCACATCCAGGCCTGCTTTCATTGCCTGAGCGGCCATCAGCATTTCCGGAACAAAAAGATCGCCGGCGGAAAAACGTTTGCCAACCTCATCCATCGCACCAATAAGACCCTGATTTAAAATTTGGGATACATCTGTGCCGGCGGCAATTTCTTTTTTTACCCCTTCGACAGCCAGATCTTCATCAAAATCAAGCACCGCGTCAAATATGTTTTGTACACTCATTTTATTACCCCCTAATGAATTTTTTTGCTGATTACAAGTACCATTTTGCGTCGCCAGCCACTAAATTAGGAAAATGGCTGCGAATTTTCCGATCAAGTTCTGCTGAGAATCTGGCGGGATTTTCTTTACTAAGAATTCTGTCAGCTTCACGCATAGCCCGGGTCTGGTAATCTGTTCTGCCTTCGCTTTCCCAGCGGCCGCGCATATCGCGGTTGGCAATCTTCGGCAATACGGCGGTCTTACGCATATTTTTCACCGTATGCTTTTCGCTCATATAGCTGCCACCAGGCCCAACTTTGGCGATTAAGTCAAGGCAAAGATTTTCTTCGCTGAATTCCATGCCCCGCTGTATCTGTTTAAGATTCATAGCAATCTCGCTGTCGGTAACGGCCTTGCCAAAATCGAAAGCCATCAGGCTCCCCAATAAGCCTCCCATATTAAATAAGCTGCCCCCCGCAAGCAAAGCCGCGGTTGTATTCATACCTGTTTCATACCCGCTCTGCGCATCATTTACATGGGAATTTGTTAACCCAATATAGCCGCCTGACGGAACATGATAGTAATTTGCCATTTCGGTGTGTGCCATTTGCAGTATACCTGTTTCGATAGCACCGGGAGCATAATTGCCGGTACGCATATCGGCGACGGTAGATAAAACAGCATAGATCATCGGCGCGCCCGGGCGAATACTTTGAATTAGAGTGGATAAAGCCAGGAACTCGGCATTCCCCAAAGTTACCGTGCCTGTAAGACTCATCGGCGAGGTTAAGCCGGCATTAGGAACAACCGTGCCATAAACAGGCAATCCCTTTTCCACCAGATAAATAACTGCATCGGTGGAGTTTATATCCATCGTCAGCGGAGAAACCATCGGACAATAATGATGATTAATAAACGGCCGTTCCAAATAGGCTTCCTCGCTGCCGGCAATAAGCGCCCCTAATTCGAGCACTTGCTCCAAATCCTTGATATTGGGAGTGTTACTGCGTACAGGTTTTTTACAGTTCTTCAGCGCGGGATAAAACCGTGAAAGGCTAAACTGCCCTGCCGGAGCATCTTCGGCCAGTGTCGAAATGGAAAAAACATCAAAACCCGGAAGCTCATTAATCAAATAGGCAATGTTGGCAATATCTATGGAAGTGGCCCGCCGCTCCTCACCGGTTTTGGGATCAATGATATTGGGGGCTGAACTGCCTGTCACCACAACGGGGCCGTCTTGGGGCAGAACTTTATCAAACGCCGGATCTTGTCCCAAAAAGGTATATGTCGGCACAAATGACTGTCTGGCCTTTTCCACAACCTGAGCAGGAAATTTGACAATGCCGCTTTCTGTATCTACTTTACAGCCCGCTTGGCCATAAATGGCCCGCGCTTGGGCGTTATGAACCAAAATTCCGACATTTTCCAATAACTCTAGTGATGCCTCATGAATACGCTTCACCTGATCATCGGTAAAAAATCTGTAAAATTGCATTGCATATCCCTCCAATTATTTTTTGCAGATGATTGTACCTTTTCCCGGCTATACGTTTTGAATCATTTTACCAATCTCTGCTTTATGGCTTTCAATCCACTTCATCAACCGCACATTATGCGACAAATAGGCAATATACTCATATTCATTCAAATCAGATCCCTGGTAATAGGCGGTGATATCCCAGTTTAGTAAATAGACATTAGCAGCCGCCATCATTGTCGGAAAGTATTCTTTTTCCATGCCAGTCAAGGGGGGAAGTCCACCCAGTATTTTTAATTTTTGCTGGTACGCTTCAAGGAATATGGCGCATTTATCAAGGCGCAGCACACCATCTGTTTCACCATCCCAGGAACTGCAGAAATAAGCAATTGCCAAACAAACATCAAATAACCTGATATCTATCTTCGACCAGTCAAAATCAAAAATACCAACCGCCTTGTTATTTAAATATTTTAAATTACCAGGATGAAAATCGTTATGGCAGGGGTTCAATGGCATTTGACGCCAAATGCTTTCCGGTATTTGCGAAGATTCAACGACCGCAAGAATTGCATCAATATTTTTTAAATAGTATTTATGGTACTTGGTATCCAGTTCTCTTGCGGCAAATTCTTTAAAAACAGGCACGCGTGTCGGCAGAAATTCCATAATTTTAGGTTCCATTCTTTCCAGGCCTTCCGGATCAAAATGACGCGTCGAATTGTGCACCAGTGCCAGTACTTCCGCCGAACTCGCATACTCAGCATCATTACAATTGGGATTATCCCATGTATATTTGTCTTCGCCTTGCAAATATTCGTAAATTGCATAATACTCGGTTACTTCACGTTGAACTTTGATGTATGTCTTATTATTTTTAGTGCGAATCAAGCCGGCAGCCATATACAGACCGTTTATGATCGAAAAGTCGATAAGTTTATGCTCAAAGAGAATTTCTTTTTCTGTTATGTCGCTCTTATACTTTCGTACAAAATATTCTTTCTGTACACCGTCTTTCAAAGTATAAATGCCAAAGCTTCTATTTACATAGCCGCCAAATATTTCATATACTTCGGTTACTTCCCCTATATCGTAGCTCTTTTCTATTGCCTCTGTGATTTGTGTACGGAGCAGTGCCATTTCCATGGAATCATAAATATTGGCGGAGATTGACTTTAGCGTT
The DNA here is from genome assembly GCF_900101845.1 of Sporomusa acidovorans. Lineage (GTDB taxonomy): Bacteria > Bacillota > Negativicutes > Sporomusales > Sporomusaceae > Sporomusa > Sporomusa acidovorans. The sequence continues at coordinate 35,267 of NZ_FNAM01000018.1, forward strand.
TGACTTTGCGAAAATAGCCCTGCCATCTTTTCCAAGCCCATTCCTTCAAAATGCAACATCCGGTCTGTATTCATCATTCTCTCCTCCTCAAATTCGGATTTACTTTGCATGCGTCAAAACCCTGTCTCCGGCCGCGAATTTAACCGTGAAAAACCATCCGAAACCTCATCACCGGACTCTCCCCCTCGTTTTTTAAAAATTTCAAATTATCTTTCGAAAAAATTATAGCACACATCATTTGCCAATAAATTACTTCATTCCTGTACCTTTTAGCGCAAAACAAGCCATATAACATCTTTTTCAGAAAGTTCAAACCATCACTTGTATCTCCTCCAGAATTAGTTACTAGCGCAACCAATTCCGGAGGACTCTTCCCCTAAACTCTTTATATATCTTTTTAATCGCTATTTGTAGTTTTCTGCTTTTTGTATTAAAATGGTATATATAGTTTATACTATTTTTTTAGTTAATTAGGAGGCAGTTTTATTGTTATTTGACACTCATGTGCATACCTGTTTTTCCAATGATTCAAACATGCCGATCGATGCGGCTCTCAAGCGGGCAGCCGAATTAGGGCTGGGCATTATTATTACCGAACACATGGATATGGCGCACCCCAAACCGGACGTGGCCTTTGATGTCAACCAATATTTTAAGGAATATGCAAAGTATCGAAATGAAAAGGTGCTTCTGGGAATCGAATTAGGCATGCGGGCCGAATGCTTACAGGCTAATTGCGATATTGTTACTAACCAGCACTTTGATTATGTAATTGGTTCTATTCACTTTGTTGATAATATAGAAATTTATCAGGAAGAATATTTTCAGGCCCGTACCAAGCAGGAAACATACAACCGGTATTTCGAATCCATGCTGGATTGTCTGAAGAGTTATGATTTTATCGACAGCCTGGGGCATATTGATTATATCTCCCGTTATGCCCGGTATAGCAACCCGGAACTTTACTATTATGAATTCAGTGATCGGATTGATGAAATACTTAAGCTTGCCGCCCGTAAGGAAAAAGCCCTGGAAATCAATACCCGCCGTCTGGGAAACCCCGATACAGCAGCCAATCTGCTGCCCATTTATAAACGGTTTAAGGAATTGGGCGGGCAGATGGTTACTATCGGGTCTGATGCTCATAAACCGGAAAGCATCGGTAATCATTTGTCGATAGCACACGCTATGGCCGATGCTTGTAACCTGAAAGTCGTCTATTTTAAGCAACGTAAACCTGAATGGGGGAAGTAGCTTTATGAAAATTAAACGGATTGATACGACCATAAGTACCGACAAACTAAGTGAATCAAAAGACTTTTATATCCGCCACTTTAACTTTACCTTGGTTTATGAAAGTGACTGGTATATTGAACTTATTGCTCCCGGCCTGCCGGCCGGCGTTAGCTTTACGAAAACCCAGCGTGATGCAGGCGAATTTTTCAATGGGTCCGGCATTATTATTTCTTTGGAAGTTGATGATGTTGACGCAGAATATCACCGCTTAAAAGAAACCGGCGTTGAAATCTGTCAGGAAATTGTGGATAAACCCTGGGGTGAGCGCAGTTTTGTTGTCAATGACCCCAATGGCGTACATATCTACATTTACAAGTCCATTCCGCCAACACCCGAATATCAGGTGGTTTATGATTCATTTAAAAATTAAATGTAAGAAACCCGTTTTCACGCTGCAAGGCAGAAAACGGGTTTTTGTTTACTAAAATTGTTTATCAACTCAAGCGAACCATCCTCTCTTCCCGTTATAGGGCGATAGACTTTTTCAACACTTGCGCCAAAATGCCATGTACAGTGTGCACCAGTTTATCAGGGCGAACAGGTTTTAACATATATTCCTCCACCCCTATTTGCGTCGCTGCTTTTCGATAGTCGGCATTATCTGCTGCAGTCAGCATCATTATTTTCACATTGGGTAATTTTTTACGTATTCGCCTTGCTGCATCCAAACCGCTCATTTTCGGCATCTGAATGTCCATAAGAATAATGTCCGGTTGTACTAAAGCGGCAGCCTGTACAGCCAGTACACCGTCACCGGCTTCACCCACCACCGTTATTTGGGGACAATGCCTGTCGAGAATAAAACGGACAGCCTGCCGTTCCAAGGGCTCATCATCAACAATCAGCAATTTATACATTCGCCACAGCTCCTTTACATGCATAGCGTAAAATCCCGCTGCTCCAAACTACTTTAGTTTGACAGATTTGTCAGACGGGACATGTGTAATGCCAGCTCCTCTATACCGATCCCTTCTTGCGCCGACACAAGGTAAATCGGGCCAACAATGCCAGCTTTTCGCAAGTGGGCTTCGGCAAGTTTTGGATTGGCTTCCGGATGATCAATTTTTGAAATAATGCCAATCACCGGCTTGCGAAATGCCAAGGCAAACTTAGGAGGATACGGGCAATTGCCGCGGGTTGCATCATGCAAGGCCCATACTTCGGCCGCTCCCATGCCGGCATTAATCAATACATGATAGTGACGGGGGATTTCCAGATATTCCCCCGGACAGTCAATAAAAATGCTGGAAAAATCCATGGCCTGTGTTTTCAAATAAACCAGCGACTGGTTTAACAATTTTTGTTTCAATGTTGTTTTGCCGGCGCCGATACCGCCAATCAGTAAAATTTTTTTCTTCATCGTTAACTCCGCGTCACTTCCGCTGCTGAAAATCCTAATATTGTAACAAGTGTCTCAACGGCTGCCCGAATGGCCGCTTCGACATCGGCAATATTGCCGGTAATGACAAGCGAACCAGTAAACCGGTCGACAAAGCCGATTTCTATATCGCCGGATTTAGCCGCCGAATCGGCAGCGATAATCGCCGCTTCACTGGGAGTAATTGTCATAATGCCCAATGCCCCGTTGCCGTCAATTCCTAACCGTTCGTGCAAATTTCCCTGCGGGTTGGGTATGATATGAGCCATTGTCACTTGTTTGCCTGGGACATATTCCTGAATCATACGCTGTTTTTGTACTGCGGTCATTTCTTCACCAGCCTTTCCGCCGATAGGTCCAGTGGTTTAGAGCCTATTTCAGACTGTCAATGACTTGTTGATGAGGACGGGGAATCACAACTTTGTACACCAGCATCCCTTTATCTGCCGCCAACTCACTCCCGGCAGCGACAGCCGCTTTAACGGCAGCCACATCGCCTGTCAGTACGCTGTAGCATTTGCCGCCGATACCAAAAGCCATATGCAGACGGACAGGCGTCACCGCCGCCGTTTTCACAGCCAAATCGGCCGCTTCAATTGCCGTCGCCACTGTATAGGTTTCTATCACGCCAATAGCCCGTACACCGCTCAAATCATTGCCGCCCCCAATAGCCGGCAGGATGGAAGGATGAACATTAGGAATAATGAAATGGTCAACTGCATGCTGGGCTCCCATATCAACGCCGGCATTGACCGACTGCCGGACAGCCGAGACATCGCCGCTGACCAGCACCATATACTTGCCAGGGCAAAGGTGTTTGGCGATCAGCAACGTGACGTCGGCAATTTTCGCCATAGCGTCTGAAGCTTCTATTCCTTTGGCAATACTGGTAAACTCAACAATACCAATTGCATTAATCATGAGGCGGCACCACCTTTTCGAATCGTAATGGCTTGCGGGGAAACCTGCTTTATTGTCCCGGCTATGCTGGCATGAATCCGGGCCCCCAATGCTTTATCAGGCATTTCGGCGATTAATTGGCCTACCTCAACTTTGTCTCCCTCTTTGACTACAGCCACAGCCGGCGCCCCGCTATGCTGGCGCAAGGGAATGGAAACACGTTCCGGTTGATAAATTTTCTGCTGCAAGGGGGCTGCCGGCGGATACCACGACCGCAGATTAAGACGTGAAACTAACCGGGCGGAGGGAATGAGTCGGTGTTCAGCCATGGGGTCAATCTGCCCTAAACTTCCCTGATAGCGAATATTACGCGACCGGAACTCTCCTTTCAGCGCGCTGTTTACCCGCATGGGCGAAATTCCTACCGGACAGGAATAGGCTTCGCAGACACCACATTCACAGCAGGTTAAGGCGCTTTGCAGCAATTGCGGATTGCCTATGGCATTATGGTTGACTGAGCGCACAATAAGATGGGGCGCCAGTTCATGCCCAATGATATGGCGCGGGCAAAGCTCAGTACAATAACAACACTGCTCACATACCGTCTTAGCTATCCGCAAAACAGACTGGACAGACTGTTGCTTGCGCCTGATAAGCAGATGATCTGCCGGCAAAACGATAAGGCCGCCGGTTGTTTTGGTAATAGGGCTGGATAAGTCTGCCACCAGCTTCCCCATCATCGGGCCGCCGTCAATATAAGCCGGCTTTTCGCAGGTGACGCCGCCGGCCAAAGCGATCACTTCCGCCATGGAAGTGCCAATGGGTACGGTAGCCGTCATCGGTGATTTAACGGCGCCGGTTACTGTCAGCGTTCTGGTCACAACGGCTTCGCCATTCATGGCTTTAGCGACATTAAGCAAGGTCTGCACATTATTTACAACAACGCCGATTTGAATTGGAATACCGCCGGGCGGCACCCGCCGCCCCGTTGTCAGCCAGATAGCCATAACTTCATCACCCGCCGGATAAATATCCCGCAAAAATTCAAGCCGGACCTGGCGCGGCAATAGTGGCTGCAATGCTTTAACGGCTGCCTGGTATTTAGCCTTCAGGGCAATAATGCCTTCCTTGGCGCCTGTGGCTTGCATCGCATACCGCAGTCCCTGCAGTACTTGCTCCGGATAACAGGCCGCCAACTGCTGGTCTGTTTTGAGCATCGGCTCACATTCCGCGCCATTTACCACAAAAACATCCGCTTGCGCCGCCAATTTAACGTGGGTAGGAAACCCGGCACCGCCTGCCCCCACTACCCCCGCCGCTTGTACTTTCGCAATAATATCATTCATAGCGTTCGCCACTTCCAGACTCAAATGTTTCTTTATCAATAATCCCGACGACCATGGCATCAATAGGTATGTGCGTATCGGCCAGGCTTTGCCGGGCTGAAGACCCGCCGGCAACCATGACAATTTCACTTTCGCCGGCACCGATTTTATCGCCAACCACCAGCGTATCACCCCGGGATTCCAGATACACGCCACCGGCTTCCTGATAGTTTATCGCTACCGGCTGTACAACCAAAAATTTCAGTCCGCGCAGGGACTCTTCCTTGCGTGTTGCCCAGACATTTCCAATCACACGAGCAATAATCATAAGCAACGCACCCCTTCCCTGTAGACTTCTATTTTCTGCTGCTTCAACACATCGATGGCAACCGGCGTAATAATTGTTGACTTAGCAACCTGCAATATCCCGTTAGGCGGCAGTTGTGCGGCTTCTTTCGCCGCTAACAATTTTTTATCGTATTTCAGTTCAGAACGTGCCTGCTGCCCGTATGTCTCCTCAACACTCCGGCGGGGCTCATTCATCCCGCTTGCGGCCAGAGCTGGCCGGCAATCCGTAAAATAATCATCTGCAATCATAACACCGAAACCAGCCGCCTGGCGGACATAATTTGCAAACAGTTGCCGGTATGGCTCCGGCGTTTTTGCCGTAAAACGCCAATTCACCCGCCCGATTTCCACCGGGATTCCGGCAATAATTCCCTGAGAAACAAACCCGGTTAGCCAGTCAGTGCAAACGCCTAACGCAATTTGTGCTAACTGGTCTTGGGAACATACCGGTATATGCAGGCGCTGCCAATGCGAATGCTGCCATGCTTGTTTGCAGTCAATCTGTTTTAATTCATACGGAAGTTCTAGCTGGCTTTCAGCGCAAATACCCAGCTCGTAATCCTGCTGATAACGTGCTGTCAAGGCAGCCAAATGGCAAATATCTTCCTGGCTGTTCAGCAAAATCAGACAACCCGGTTTGGCAACCTGACTTACGTTTGTGCTATTTAGCAGAGGTTGCAGTTCCGGCGAAGATAATATTCTGATTATTACCTGCTTTAACAAGTCTTCGTTCATGAATTACACCTCCAAAATAACACATTGGGTATCCGGTTTTACCAATGCGGCATTGGCTTCATCGGTATCCAGATGCAACTCTCCCTTGAAATGGGGACTAACCCTGACAAGGACATCCTGAAATATGGCAGACCGCTCACTCTCAACGGTTGCGTTTACTCTTTGCCCGTCTTTAATATTCCAGGCCTCGGCCTGATCAGGGTGCAGATGAATGTGCCGCGCTGCAACAATAACTCCCTGCGCTAATTCAATGCTGCCGGCCGGCCCGGTCAGCGTTATGCCGCTTGTTCCCTCAATCTGCCCGGAGTCACGCACAGCAGGCCGTATCCCTAATGTAAAGCAATCGGTAACACTGACTTCAACCTGCGTGTCAGGGCGGACCGGCCCTAAAATTCGAACATTTTCAATCCTGCCTTTAGGACCTGCCAGCATAACGCTTTCCTGCGCGGCAAATTGACCAGGCTGGGATAAATCCTTTTGTTTATGCAGCAAATACCCGGTTCCGAAAAGTTTTTCAAGGTGGGCTTGCGATAAGTGGACATGCCGGTTGGATATGCCGATTGGCAATTGTTTACTTTTCAGTTGTTCACGCCGCCGTTTGCAGCCAAGAACATAAAACAGACTGGACAGCCTGTTTAAGATGAGAATAATATCAGACCGGCTGCAAGTACCGTCCTCGGCAGTAAATGCGCGATTAGCAGAAAGTTCCACTTCCCGGATTTTGGACCGTAAACTGTTTAACCTGGCAATAAGCCACCCATCCTGATAGCTCATTGCCGTATGCGGCGTACCAAAATATTTTTGCGGATAATGGGACATATCCCGAATTTGTTCTGCCGTCCACCCCAGCACAGTGCCAAACGCAATGCCCTCCTGTTTAACTTCTGCAGCCATAACCTTTTGCGCCAGCAACGCAACCTCTTCTAATTGAGCGGCTAGTTTCGTTTCGCCGGCCTTCACCAACAGCGTTTGCGTTTCTACCAAATCGCACGCAAACTGATCAAGCTGGCCTCGCCAGGCAATGACCGGGTGGGTTTTAAAAATCAGTTGCTTGCCCCGCAAATGGGTCATATGCTCCGGTTTAGGCTCTTCCTCCTGAGGAAAACGTGGTGTTTGCCCGGCCACAGGTGGCATTTCCCACTTTGCTTTGCCATCTGGTACTTTGTCATATTGAATCTGTATTCCCTGGGAACGTAGAAAATCCCGTGCCGAAGGTGTAACAATACTTCCCTGGGGAATCGTCATTGTAGCGGACTTTATCTTATTCCAGTTGGCCCGTAACTCATGTTCTGAAATAATCAAAGTACATCACCTCTCCGCTGTTTTCATGCTTTGGCCAAGAGGCGGCTATTGATTGCCGTAGGCTTTATTATCACCAACAGGCAAAATGTATTCCACACTGGTGTGCGGACGCGGTATTACATGCACACTGACCATTTCGCCGACACGTTCGGCAGCCGCCGCCCCCGCATCCACGGCTGCCTTGACGGCCCCGACATCACCGCGTACCATAACAGCCACATAGCCGCCGGTTACATGCTCTTTACCGCATAAGGTTACATTGGCGGCCTTTAGCATTTGGTCTGCGGCCTCGATGGACGGAATCAACCCTTTGGTCTCAATCATTCCCAGAGCAACTACATTACGGACTTCTCCCATTTGCTTCTCCTCCTCCTATTTTCCTATTCATGGGCTTTATCATCATTTTTCTTTCGTCTCAAAGAGCAGGGTCTTAATGACAACCGGAACAACTCGCCCGCCCATCACGGGCTTGCCGATATCAATATAATCCGAGCTGCCTACGGCAAGCTGATCAATGCAGATTAACTCCAATGGTTTTGTGTAGAGGGCGGCAATCGACTGTCCCAGTATTTTCCCGCAATCTTTTTCTAAAATTATAATAAGGATGTTGGTGCGGACCAGGTATTCCGCCATTCCCGAAAGGACTCCCCGGGCAAGGATCTGTATATCGTCAAAGGTTGGCGTTTCCGGCCCCTTCATGGCCAGGGCAATGAGCTGATCATCGTTGTCTGCCGTTATGATATTCATTGTCTTTCTTACCAACGCCGCAATCTCCGGCGCTGTTGCCGGCAACCCGTGAATACAGCCGGTAAACGGCAGGGCTACCAAAACATTGCGCAGTGGTAAGGTTCTTTCTGCAACATGAATGGTACTGCCGCTTAGGTTGACTGATTGCGTGCCTGTGCCGATGACCGTAGCCCTTACTGTTTCCAACGGTTTTACCGGTTCAAAGCCCGCCGCCAGCAAAGCCTCCTTGAGTTTCCATCCCAGCAGTGGACCAAAATCGCCAAAACAGCTTACTTCCGCTAGCGAACAGGGTGGCTGCTCCGCATAGACGTAGTCTGCCACACCGCCGGATATCATCACCTTGGTTACCGGATAGTCCAGCGAAAGCGATGGTGTCATCAGCAGTTGACGGGTTAAGTCAGAGAGAACTTTTGCTTGCAGCACCTCCACAACGGAGTGTGCCATAGCGGCAGCGACTTCTGTAAGAACAGACAGGCTGATTTTTTCACCAGCTTGGATTGTCCGCCGCAGTGACTTCAATACCGCCTGCGCGGGGCCAGCAATATAAGTAACCCGCTGCCTGTCTGGTTCAATTTCAATCAGATGGCCCCCGACATTCAGGCAAGCCGTATCAATCGCCTGGCCTTCATGGAATACGGCATAATTGGCGGTTCCCCCGCCGACATCAATATTCACAATAATTTGATGTTTCTCCTGGGAAAAGGCAGCCGCCCCGGAGCCTTTGCCCGCATATACAGCTTCAAGGTTGGGACCCGCAGTAGCAACAACGAAATCCCCGGCAAAGTTTGCCAAAGCCTCTAGAATAGCTTTGGCATTTTCTTTTTTGGCTGTCTCGCCGGTAATAATCACCGCTCCTGTATCAATATCGCGCGCAGTAACTCCCGCCTGGCGGTATTCACTTTCTACAATCCGTGAGATTTCCACGGCGTTCACTAAATGATGATTTAACAACGGCGTAAAATAAATTTGACTGCGGTAAATTACTTCTTTACCTGTAATTTCAACCCGGGGAATAAGAGCAGCAGATGCCGTATTTTCAAGTGTAAGACGACTGATAACAAGTTGCGTAGTCGTTGTGCCGATGTCAATTCCCACACTAGTCATCGTTTGCACTGCCGGGTCGCTCATCTCTACTCACCTCAAATGATTAGCTCCTTACTTAAACCTAACCCCGCTTGCCTTTGCGGACAAAATTTGCCTTATCAGGTCGACAAGATGGGCACCCGCTTCCGCCGGCGGTATTCCTCCCTTGTATATATTGGATACCACATTACGGTCGGCTTCCACCGTCTTCTCATTGGGCCGGTAAATGATATAGGCACTCAGGCTTTCCGCTGTTCCCAGACCCGGCCTTTCACCAATCAGCGATATGACCAGTTCCGCATTCAGCAGCTGCCCCACTTCGTCCTGTACTCCTACCCGGCCGTGTTTTATGAAAAAGGGCGTGCCTACTTTTATGCCGTTTGCTTTTAGTCCCTGTTGCAGTGCCGGCAAAATATCGGGTACATTGGCTTCAATCGCCGTCGAACTCAGACCATCGACGATGAGAATTTGCACTTGCATATCTTTTTCACACTTTTGCCGTATGGTCTGCACCGCCTCGTCGCTAAGCCGGCGGCCTAAATCAGGCCGGGTAAGAAACTGTTCTTTGTTTTCAGCCGCACTTTGCACGGAAAATAGGTTTGTCCGCTGCAAAAAATCTTCCGATACCTCCACAAATACGGCATCCTGCGCTACGGCGTGGTCGGCAAGCAGTTTTAACCAGGATGCGGTTTTCGGCCTCGCTCCCGCCCTGCCTATGCCGATACGAGCCGTTGTTGCCTTTTTCATGGCTTTTATGGCAGCAAGATTCACCGGGTGTTCTACTAAAATCTCATCGGCCGCTATCAGGCTGACCATTTTTTCCGTGAACGCCCCAACTGCCGGCCTAGCCGCCTGTACAGCCGACATGGCATGTTCTGTTACTGCTTTTTTATTTCCCCCGTTTTTCCCCAATTCGTTCAGTACTTCCTGAATAATTTTTTCTAATTCGCTGGCTGCCACCGCCATTTTCCTCACCTCACGCTTATTTAGTAAAAATGGATGGGTCGCCGGCTCGTTCGGTTAGGCGGCCATCTGCCATGATTCCCAGCTTCTCCAGCCATTTTTCGAATTCCGGCAGGGGGCGCAGCCCCAAAATTTCGCGGGTTGCCGCATCATCGTGAAAACTGGTATCCTGATAGCTTAGCATAATGTCATCACCGCCAGGTACACCCATAAAGTAATTGGCGCCTGCCATCGCACATAACAATGTGCCGATCTCCTGATCATTCTGGTCTGCTTTCATATGATTGGTATAGCAGGGCGCTATTCCCATCGGCAAACCGTGCAGTTTACCCATAAACAAATCCTCCAGGTCTGCCCGGATTACTTCCCGTCCTGAATAGATGGTCTCCGGTCCGATAAAACCGGAAACATTGTTGAGCATAAAGGGCTGGTAATAGCGGCCAAACCCGTAGGTTCGGGCTTCCAGCGTCATCATATCCACGCCGTTATGCGCGTCAAGGGATACTTCCGATCCCTGGCCTGTCTCAAAATACATAAGGTTTGGCCCGGTGGCTGTGCCTTTTGTCTTCACAAGGGCAAACGCTTCCTCCAGCAGGGCTTTACTGATGCCAAAAGCCTCATTCGCCTTCTGGGTACCGGCGATACTCTGGAATACAAGGTCTACCGGCGCTCCTTTTTCCAATACTTTCATCTGCGTGCTGACATGCGCCAGTACACAGTTTTGGGTCGGAATTTCCCATTCGATCATGAATTTTTTTACGGCTTCCAGTAACCGGGCTACTGTCTCTACATTATCTTCCACCGGATTGATGCCGATCACCGCATCCCCTGCGCCATAGGACAGGCCTTCTTTGATAGAGGCCATGACGCCTTCGACACTATCGGTCGGATGATTGGGCTGATTGCGAAATGCCAGGGTCCCCGGCCGGCCGATGGTGGTATTGCAACAGGCTTCATGGCGCATCTTATGGGCACCGTAAACCAAATCCATGCTGGACATGAGTTTGGCGGTCGCCGCAATCATCTCGCTGGTCAGTCCGCGGCTGATCCGGGAAAGATCATTGCCTGTGGTCTTATGGCTCAGGATATATTCCCGCAGCTCACCCACTGTCCAGGATTTTATTTCTTGATAGATTCTGGTATTGAGATGATCATAGATTACCTGGGTAACTTCATCTTCTTCATAGGCGATTACCGGATTATTATAGATATCTTCCAAGGTAAGGTTGCTCAGTACCAGTTTGGCGGCAACCCGTTCTGATGCCGACTCTGCACCAATCCCAACCAGCATGTCGCCGGATTTTTCTTCATTTGCTTTTGCTAAGACTTCTTTCAGTTCTTTAAAGGCAAAAATTTTATTGTAGACTTTAGCCTTTAAAATCATCTGCTCTCCCCCCAATCTGTCTGCCTATTGGCTGCCAAGATCCGCCCAGTTCGCCGGATAGGTAACATAGAATACCTTGCAAAATGTCGGCGAGGAAAAAACCACCTGGCTTCCTTTTGGAATATAGATGATGTCTCCGGCTTTGGCCTCGAACCGTTGTTCTCCCACTTTCAGAGTGAATTCGCCCTCAATAATATAATCCGCCTCATCATAATGCAGCAGCCAGGGTAGTTCGGCGTGATCAAAAGTCATAAAGCCTGCGCAGAGATTCCCCTCTCTTGCCGTTACGGCATCAGTGAGGCCGATTTTTTGTCCGGGCGGTGCTGCCGCAAACGGCTGAATGACCACTTGCTCGCCGCGCACATGCACGACCTGCGGATGCAGGCAGGCCGGTTTGAGAATTTCCCTCAGGATTTGCCGGACCTTTTGTTTCAGTTCCTGTGGCGCATCCGGGTGTATAGCAACGCCGGATGGCGGCACTGGGCTGACTCCGGTTACCTGCCGTTCAGCCTGCTGAGCTTGTGGTTCACCGTATATAACCGTTAATCCCAATTCTTTAACCAAATCCTGTGCCGCCGGTGTTAACACACAATTTTTGTCAATAGTAACCTTCTTTCCCTGTTCAACCATTTTACGCAGAGATTCGGCAGATATAAAATGCCGCATGACTCTCACCTCCCATGCATGATTAGGAAATTTTTAAATTCAGTTTTTACAGCTATGTACACGCCGAACAACTTGTTCCACTATATCCCTAATCATGTCCGGACTAAGAGCTGGTGAAGCGCTCATCTCGCTCTGCCGGCTAACGGGATTTTGCGCCATAGCAGCTATACCGGCCGGCTCAATATAATTGGGAATCGTTAACTCCGCAGGCTCGCGAACAGGCCAGGCAACCCGCTTGACATTAATAAGATGCAGCGGCGTAACATTCTCCGAAACGCTGGATCCTCCCCAGGTCCCGCATCCCAGTGTAAAAGAAGGCGCCAACCCGGTGGTTGCTCCTACTCCCCCCAAGGACGAAGGTGTGTTGACCAGAATACGAAATACCGGTTTCCTCATGGCAAACTCACGAATAATCTCTTTATTTTCACTGTGAATAACCAGGCTATGTCCTATGCCGCCGGACTCTAAAAGTTCAATACACCGGTCACAGCCCTCCTGCCAATCACGAACCCGATAGAAACCCAGCACGGTTGTTAATTTTTCATGAGACAAGGGATACTGCGGACCTACTCCCTGGAGGGGTGCAACCAAACACCTTGTATCGGCAGGGACAGTGATTCCCAGTTGACTGGCGATAAATTTTGCATCCTTTCCCACATATTGAGGACTCATTCCCCCCGTCGGCAGAATAACTGCTTTAGCTACTTTTTGAACTTCTTCCGCTTCAAGGAAGTAGGCACCATTTCTTTTTAAGAGCTCAATCAGTTCATCTGCTATACATTCTTCCGCAACAATGGCTTGCTCTGACGCACAAATCGTGCCGTTATCAAAGGTTTTGCCAATAATGATCTGTTCCGCTGCCCGGTCTAACCGGGCACTGCGTTCAACAAAAGCCGGCACATTGCCCGGGCCCACACCCAAAGCCGGTTTTCCACTGGAATAGGCCGTCTTTACCAGACCGCTGCCGCCTGTTGCCAAAATCAGCTTTGTATCCGGGTGCTTCATGAGTTCATTGGTTGCCTGCATGGACACAGTACTCATACAGCCGATCACGCCTTCAGGGGCACCGGCGGCAACTGCAGCCTGATTCATAAGCTTAGCTGCCTCATGGGTACATTTTATTGCCGACGGATGTGGCGAAAAAACAATCGCATTGCGCGCTTTCAGGGCAATCATGGATTTATAAATCACAGTAGATGTCGGATTTGTTGTCGGCACTATCCCGACAATGATTCCCACAGGTTCGGCAATTTCCACCATATGCTGTTTTTTATCCTCATTAATAACCCCGATGGTCTTCATATCTTTGATAAATTCATAAACATGATGAGAGGCAAAATAATTCTTCAGGCATTTATCCTCATAGTTTCCCATTCCCGTTTCAGATACTGCCATCATGGCTAGTTTCGCGGCGTTAGTCTCACCTGCTTGCCGCATAAAATCAATGACGCGGTCAATCTGCTCTTTTGAAAAGTTCTTGATGATTTCCTGTGCTTTTTGGGCCGCGCATACCAGATTGCGGGCTTCCTGCATGGAAAGCAAATCCCGATCCAATTCCATTTGAGTAATCCCCCCCGGTTAAAACTTCAGAGCATTTTCGGCAACTGCGATAACAGCTTGTTGAAATGCCTCACAGGCTGAACGGCAAGCACTTTGTGAACCGGTGAGTAAGGCACCGCCGAAATTCGTCTCTGTCGGCGGACCGTAAAATGCCTTCATTTCTACTTCCGCCGCTTTTAACGCGGCATCAATGCCATAGACCGCCTCCAGCGGCGGCGCGATTAAATAAGCCAGCGGCTCACCTTCCTCGATTTTGGCAATCTTCGACAGGTAGCTGCCTGTGCGCGAAATGGTGTGGGGATACCAGGCCGTTTTTCCTCCGTCACAGGTATAAAAAAATGCTTCATTTTCCAGATAATCGATACAGGCATCCACCCCGGCACGCACTTCTGCCGGATTGGGGGCCGCCAAGATACCAATAATTTCTCCCGATCGGGGCCCTGACGCGTGGGCGGCACCGGCATAAAAGCTTTTGGCGTACACGACTTCAACTTCTGCTTTTTTCGTGGCCTCATCCAAAGCGGTGTATGTGGAGTCATCGATATTGGCTGTAATCATGCCAACCGATCGCTGGTAATCCTTTAATCCAAGCTGTTCCACCAAATTGGGGGCAACATTGGGGATGAGCCGCACTGCTAAAACTTTTGGTTTAATAGGCTCAATCATAAGAACCTTCCTCCCTACTTGTTTTTATCTATTATTTAGCCGGTTCCGAAATTTTGGCTTTCGGTTTTTCTTCGCTATTGGGCATTTTCGGAAGAATCTGTTCCAATTCCTGATGCGGACGCGGAATGACATGGCAGCTCATCAGTTCGCCCACGCGTTCGGCTGCGGCCGCACCCGCGTCAACTGCGGCCTTAACCGCCCCTACATCGCCCCGCACCATCACGGTAACAAGTCCGCCGCCTACTTTTACTTTGCCGATAAGCGTTACATTGGCGGCTTTTACCATGGCATCGGCGGCTTCAACTGCCCCGACAACACCTCTTGTTTCTACCATTCCAAGAGCAATCAATTCGTCTTTGTATGCCATTCATCTATTCTCCTTTCCATTTTTCTTCAATCGTGACCAACCCGGCCGCTAATAAAGTAGACACGTACCCGCCGAACCGCAGTTCTTCGGCTGAATCCGGCGGGCACAGCAGCTTGGCACATAATTACAGCGAAACACGCTTCGCTGGCTGATCAGCGCTCCATCCTTGGGGGATATATTTAAGATATTTTTTTCCATAATCCGTTGCTCGAAACTTATGCAAAAGTTTACCGTCATCCCCCATGAAGAGTTCCAGAATCTCAATCATTCCGACTGCTTTCATGGAAGCAAGATGGTCATCAACAATTGATCTTCTATATTGTCCGTCTGTCCCGTATTCGGGTTTTAATGCCTCCATAATTTCCAGTTCAGTAAGTCCCGTTTCCGGAAGTGTCAGCAGATGAAGAATACGAAATCGCATAGGTAATAACATTTACTAGTTCCCCCCCTTATACTAATTATTTCTTAATTTAACAAGCTCTTTCGGATTAGCGGTAACCAAAATCGTCCCGACAGTAATAATGGCAGCGCCACCGAGAAGAGTCGGGGTGATAGTAAGATCTGTTAACAGCCAGCCAAAAAAAACCGCCCAGAGTGCATAAGAAATATTGAAGGCCATGGCCCGTGCCACGCCAGTCATATTAATCGCCCGGTACCAGGCCAGGTAAGATACTCCGCCCAAGAGACCGGCAAGTGCAATATACCAAATGGCCTGTTCAAGAAAAGCATCCCAGAAAATAATCATTCCTGCTGCTAACGGCAAAACGGCAATAAAGTAAATGACAAAGGACACTGCTTCCCTGATACCGATGGCGATAGCCGGATCAACCATATCCATGCCAAAAGCCGAAAGCACGCCTTCTGATCCCCATCCAATAGTAGCTAACAAAGCCAGGGCTAAACCAAAGTAAAAATTGGGGAAGTCACCTTCCGGCGGAACATAGCTTACGATAATAGCACCTGCAATACATAAGACAATACCCAGCCAAACGCGTGGCTGAATTTTCTCTTTTAATACAAAAAAAGCTAAAATCGCACCAATTGCCGGATACATGGCCGTAATAGAGAGCGCATAAGAGGCTCCCGCCATGTTAATTCCCAGCAGATATCCAGACATACCGATTGGGCCGCCGAATAATGCGCCTAAACAAACAATCATGCCGGGTTTTGTTCTGAGCGTCCGTAAATACTCCTTCCATCTACCCGTAAACAGGTTAAAAAAGAACAAATAAAAACCGGCAAATCCGTCATGTAACGCCGCTCCCGCCAAAGGCGCGGCATAAAGCGACGTCCCTCCCGTAAAGGGGGCCATTGCCAGTGCCAAGCCTAAGACAACGCCATCCAGCCCCCAGGTTGCCCCGGAAATAATCCCCCATAATAAACCCGTTTTGGCATGGGACAGTTCATTCTTTGCTTGCAGTTCCTGCAATTGTGCAGTACTTAAGTTGGACATATTCTCCCTCCTTTTCTTCTTTTGGCTTTTTGCTAAAACGTAATAAAACCGCTCCGCCCTCCTTTCAATTATAAAGAATATTGCGATAAAAGAACCACTTATAAACTAATTAAGCAAAAACCGTGCCAGTATCTCGTACATTTTTTTCCTGCATATAACTGGGTTTTTAAGTGGTCTTCCAATAATAAAATCCCGTTGCCCTAAATCAAAAGTGACTCCTTAAGTCTTTTTCGATTTATAACTATCTTCAGGACGTTGCATATATTTTTATCACAATTTTCTTTTTTTTCTGTGTATGGAAGGAATGCATTTACCATATAGCGAACTATTTTTTACAATATATTTCTAATTTTAATACAACCAATCCATAGCTTGTTAAAAAGAACGCAAAATGAGCCTCTACTTTACTATACATTTTCATAGATCAAATTTCAGTATTCTGGAAAGGGTGAGATTATCCGTGTCGGAATCCTGTATTAATTATGAACTTCTCAAAAATATTTTGGATCATTCTCATGACGAAATCTATGTTACAGATGCACAAGGAATTGTGCTCTATGTTAATCAGGCAGTAGAAGCTCATTGTGGAATCAGCGCTGGAGAAATTATCGGCAAGAACTCGGAAGAACTTTCAGCCTGCCATTATTGGCACCCACGGGTTAGTCCCATTGTCCTGGAAAAAAAGCAAAGCGTCACAATGGAACAAAAAACCCGCACCGGCAAAACCCTGTTAACCACGGCGACTCCCATATTTAATGAAGAGGGGAAGCTTGAATATATTATCGAAAATGGCAGAGATATTACCGAATCAACCGGGCTTAAAATAGAACTTGCCAAAAGCGAAAAATTACTGAATCGCTATCAAACAGAAGTGGCCGTTCTGCGGAAAAATGAAATGAATATTCCTGATTTCATTTCCAGAAGCGCCAAAATGTCAAATCTCTTAGATCTTGTTCACCGGATTTCACAGGTTGACTCTACCGTTCTCTTGCTGGGGGAATCGGGTTCCGGAAAAAGTCATATGGCCAAGCACATCCATAAAGACAGCCCACGATACAACGGGCCGTTCATTGTGGTAAACTGCGCTTCCATTCCGGCCGAACTTATGGAAGCGGAAATGTTCGGATATTCTAAAGGGGCATTTACCGGCGCAAACACCAAGGGAAATATCGGGCTTATTGAATTAGCCAGTGAAGGGACACTTTTTCTCGATGAAATTGCCGAATTGCCGCTTCATATGCAGGCCAAGCTCCTGCAAATCCTTCAAGAGAATCAATATTATAAAGTCGGTGGCCGGGAAGTCCAACAGGTTAACTGCCGCATTATTGCCGCCACCAACCAGAATATCCATAAGCTGCTTGAACAAGGGAAATTCCGGGAAGATTTGTATTACCGGCTTAATGTATTCGAAATTAAAATTCCCTCGTTACGGGAAAGAAAAGAAGAAATCATCCCGCTGGCTTTATATTTCTTAGATAAATATAATCAGAAGTATAAATATGAACGGCAATTATCCAAGCGAGCTATTGATTTGTTTTTACAATATTCCTGGCCAGGGAATGCCCGTGAACTAAAAAATATGATTGAACGGTTGGTTGTCACCAGCCAAAGCAATATCATCGACGATTTGGATTTGCCGCAAAGCCTTACTGCCGTGCATGACGCGAAACAGGCGATTTCAAGTTTTCCCAGTCTAACTTCCATTGTCGGTCACAACCTTTCATTAGAAGATGCAGTGGATGAAGTGGAGAAAAAGCTCATTCTGCAGGCTTACCAGAAACTCGGCAGTTCCTATGAGGTGGCCAAATTTTTAAAAATCAGTCAAAGCAAAGCCAGCCGCCTTATCCGCAAATATATGCCTGAAGCACAGAATAAGTTTATGATAAGTCAAAATTAGATGCTAAAAAAGGTAAGACTGTCGGTCGAGATAGTCTTACCTTTTTGCATATCAAGCGCTAATAAATTCCTTGCAGAGATCTGTTGCTGTTGCCGCATCAGGGGCATAAGCATCGGCACCGATTGAATTGGCAAACTCTTGTGATACCGGAGCCCCTCCCACAATGATTTTGACTTTATCTCTAAGCCCCTCTTCAGTCAAAAGCTCAATGGTATCCTGCATTGCCGGCATGGTTGTTGTCAGTAAGGCTGACATACCCACAATATCCGGGTTATGTTCCTTAACGGCTGCCACGAATTTTTCCGGCGCCGCATCAATGCCAATATCAATCACTTCCAGACCGCCGCTTTGCATCATCATCGACACAAGATTCTTGCCAATGTCATGCAGATCTGCTTTTACTGTACCTAAAACAACTTTTCCCTGTTTGTGGATATCTCTTTCGGCAATTAATGGTTTGACAATCTCCAGGCCGGCATTCATCGTACGGGCCGACATCAATACTTCCGGCACATACATATCCCCAGCTTTAAAACGTGCACCGACAACATTCATGCCGCCAATTAATCCTTCATTGATAATTGCCAGCGGATCAGTGCCATTAGCGATAAAGAATTTAACCTGGTCTTTTACCTGATCTAAATTCCCGGTAATTACACTCTGGGCAAGATCGTTTAATGTAGCCATATTCCTTTTCCCCCTTGACTTATATTAAAATCACCTCGACCATGCCTGTAAAGCCTGGTCAAGTGTTCCTTCATGGATAAGCCTGTAGGCCCGGTTATAGCGATTAAGACCATAGGGCCAGTAATCCTCATGCGGTTTGCCTGTGGCAATTTGCAGTACGGCCCAATAAGACCAGAGTGCGTCGCAAAGAAACTTATTAATAATCAGTCCGCCCCACTGTTTTTTAGCCAAATCACCGCCAAAGTACTCCCGCAACAAGTACCGTTCCTGCTCGTCGTTCAAACTTGCTTCAATTGACAGCGCTCCTAAATCAAACATTGGATCATTCATGCCCCCGTATTCCCAATCAATAAGGTAAAAGTCTTTCTGGTCATCCAGCCAATTTTCACACAACGGATCATTATGGCAAGGGGCTAACTGTACTGGATACTTCTTTAGGACGGCATCAATTTCATCTAATTTTTGGCTCATAAGCTCCGCACCCTCATAAAAGCGATAATTTTTCAGGCGCAAAAGCTCGCGATAATTACGTGTCTCATGTAAAGGGTTGAATTCTGATTTAAACTTCTTGCCGCAAGTATGGTATTTTCTAAATACCTTGGCAGCAAGCCGGATATAATGGTCCTCATTAAACTGTTCCGGATGCAGGGTAATACTGTTGTCAATATATTTACAGACCTGATTGCCGGTTGTCTCATCATAGTGAATAATCGGCGCATTTACCTTAATATCAGACATAATCTGTGCATTATGTTTTTCTGCCGGACGGTTAAGATATTCCAGCGTTCCCTCGCCGGCTAAGCGTAACGCATAGGTAACCTCACTAACTGTTACTTTATAATTGCTGTTTGTCAGACCGCCCGGAAGTATTGCAATACGGTCAATTCTCGTTTCTTCCTGTTGAAAGTAAGGAATGGCGCCAATCATCGCAAAGATTCTGCCGATATGGTTTAGTGGAATTGATTCCTCAAGCTCAACTTTGTGGTACATGTCTACTCCCCCCAATTTGTATTTAAATGAAAACGTATACCCGGCAACTTGATCCTTCCATGCTTTCCCTCACAGGATGTTTAGCCGAACACCGTCTAAATAACTCCTGCTTCTTCCCATGCTTTGAATATTATTTGCTCCTTCACGAATCAACAGCAGCCGCTCCAAACCAAAACCAATCCCAACCCAGGGATCAATAATTCCCCATTTTTCATCCAAAACATGCGGTCCCATTGCACCTGACCCCAGTTCCAGCCCGTTTTTGACAATATCCACAGTATCGCCATAGACTACCGACGATTCCGTTATAAATTCATACTCTTCAATCCCGGCAGCCGTCATTACCCATTCTGCCATTTTCTTTAAGGATTGGTGCCGATTGTCAAGCGGCGTTCCCAATTCCGCAAGATTCAGCATGGTAAACTCATTAAGATGATGCGCACCCTGTGATTCTTTGCGATAGCAGCTTCCTATTTCAAAAATACGAATCGGCTTTTCCCAGAAACGTTCCAGCTCATGCCAGAGAGCATATAGATTGGGAGCCAGCATGGGCCGCAGACAATGTTTGGCATCCAGCCAGAATACTTGGGAAAACAGAGGATGGTCATCTGCAATTGTCATTTTGGCTAATGCCGCTTTCGTAATAATCGCAGGTGTTGCAACCTGTACAAATCCTTGCTTACATAATACGTCAGCCAACCGGTCTGTCAGTTCCAGCAGCGACGGACGGCGCTTGCTAGTGCGCAATCTTTCCAGCCGTAATTTCCCCTGACCCACTAGTTGACGCTCAATCTTTTGAAACGCACGGTCACGTCCGGCTGTTTCTGTAAAATTCATTGCCAGCATTGCGGCAGTTGCATTCAGTTCCTTCAACCTTTGCAATTGAACCGGTGTCCATAAAATACTCACCATGCACCCTCCTTGCAGTCTACAGTGCAGGGCTCCCTATAGTTGGCGGGGAGTACGGGAGTTTCACCCGCCTGCACGAATTTAGAGTCCGTGTGATCCATTCGATCCACCCCCCATAAAAAGATACTTATTGTTAGGTCAGCGATCTGCAATAATTTTCAATTGCAAGAAACGTGCCACTTTCTTCTATATAGTACGCCAATAAAGATTTACAGACAGGGTGTTAGTAAAA
The DNA here is from genome assembly GCF_900101845.1 of Sporomusa acidovorans. Lineage (GTDB taxonomy): Bacteria > Bacillota > Negativicutes > Sporomusales > Sporomusaceae > Sporomusa > Sporomusa acidovorans. The sequence continues at coordinate 56,155 of NZ_FNAM01000018.1, forward strand.
GCGGAGGTTAAGCGCCAGCGGCGGAGCGTTACTAATACCCTGGCAGATGAAAATCTTTATTGGATTTTCTATAGCCAGTTTTCCCCTATATAGCTTGACTCTCAGTCACCTTAAACTGAGAAAAATGCGCTGCTAACTAAATCAAAAATGACTTCGTAAGTCAAATTCGCTTACGTCTTCACCTTATTGGACGCTCAACCGCAAGTCTGACAACCAATCCCTTGCACCAGCTCCCAGCACTTTGATTTAACAGTATCCAATAAAGTTTTGCAGGCAAAGTGTTAGTAAAAGCGGAAGACAAGCGCCAGCGGTGGAGCTCAGTGAAAAATTGGCACGATTGTTGCATGAAATATAAGTGTAATACAACCTCTGCCATGCTATTTGTTACCGCGTGAGTTATGGCTGACCGTTTGGAAGGAGGTGAACCATTCCCGTAATGGGACTGTGGTAACACCCTATGACTCTTCAAATAAATAATTTAGGAGGTGACGTATTTGACTGTTAGAGGATTGCACGCCGGTTCTACCCGTATGGATGGAATTGGACTCCACATGTTTACCGATGATGAACTCTACGATATCCATCTCGCGACACTTGATGTTCTGTGGAATATCGGTGTAAAGGTGGAGAGCGAGGAAGCACGTGAGATTTTTTACAGCAATGGCTGTACTTTAGACCGGGATACCAATATCGTTAAAATCCCGGCTCACCTGGTAGAGGATGCCCTGCGCTCCATCCCCAAAACGTTCCGGGCCTGTGGGAGAAATCCGGAAAATGACTGGCTAAATGAGGGGAACCGTACCGGCTTCGTCAATTTTGGCGAAGCGGTAACTATGATCGACCCTTATACCCGCCAATTACGCAAACCCTTAAAAGAGGACGTCGACGATGTTACGCGCTTTTGTGAAGCCATGGAGCAGGTCATTATCTTTGAACGGGCCATGGGCCCTTCAGAAGTGGACCCTGACGTGGCGCAAGTCCACATTGCCGAATCGTTCTACAATCACTCCACCAAGCATGCTTACATCGGTATGAATCGACCTGAAAATATGCGGGCGGCCGCTAAAATGGGCTATGTGGTCTCCGGTGGCGAAGAAAATTTCCGGGCACGCCCGCTCTTTTCTCAAAGTACGGACCCGGTCAGCCCTATGGTTCATTCCAAAGGAGCGACAGATACTCTTATCCAGGCCATTCGCCTGGGCGTACCGGCCAAAGTCAACTCCATGGGGCTGGCAGGTGGTACGACTTGTGTCAACCTTGCCAGTACCCTGGTAACACACAATGCCGAAATTCTCAGTATGTTTGTGCTCAGTCAGTTGGTAAAAAAGGGCCATCCCATGGTCTATGGAACTTCAACGACCATGATTGACCTCCGGACGACCGTTGCCTGTGTTGGCACCCCGGAACTCGCCCTCTTTAGTTCTGCGGTAGCCAAACTTGCCCAGTTCTATAACATTCCGAGCTGGGTCGCCGGGGGATAGACTGATAGCAAAGTCCCCGATGCCCAAGCAGCCCATGAATTTACCCTCACAGCCTTATTACCGGCGTTAGCCGGTGCTAATATGATTTACGGCTTAGGGATGCTTGAAGGAGGCCTCACTTGGGACTATGCTCAAATGGTGATGCAAAATGAAATGGCCCGCATGATTTTGCACACAATTAAGGGAATTCCTGTATCGGATGAGAAAATGGCTATTGAAGTTGTTCGTTCGGTAGGACCCGGCGGAGAATTCATCAGCCATGATCACACCTTCAAACATTTCAAAGAGCTTTCCCAATCCAGGTTGCTTGATCGCAGAAACCGCGATGCCTGGACAGCCGACGGCAGCAAAGATATCGTCGAACGCTCTTATGAAAAGGCCCATGATATTCTCGAAAACTTCAAAGATCCAAGCCCGCTGCCCGAGAATATCCAGCGGCAGCTTAACGAAATTGTTAAAGAGGCTGAGGCTGAAACCGCTGAAATTAAGGCGAAAGAAAAAGAAGCCTCCAAGAAAAAACCAAAGTTCTAACAATTTTCTCCCTTTAAACCAAAGAAGCAAAGGAACCCAAAGAGGATTTGGATTCCTTTGCTTCTTGCCCTGTCTGTCCTGTTAAAGATGGGCGCCGTAATGCTGGCTCATAACTGTAGCGGAATATTTTTGCAGTTTCCATGCCGGTATCTTACAGGTTGGACAAAGATCGAAAAACCATTTGTTTCGCATCCAGCGGGCGGCCCTGCTGTGGCGGGAATTATGAATAATAAAGCGCCGGTTGCAGTGGGTTACAATCTCCGCAATGCTTCCCCTGCGGGTCATTGACTTAATCCCATGCATTGTGCCATTACGTGACGGCCAAAGTTTTATCTTTGCCACTAAATTGAAAAAATCGACCGTTTTTCGGTAATAGCGTTTCTTTTCTTTCGTATTTGCTTCCGGACTCACCTATTTTCATCTCCTTGGCAATGATAATCAGATCGTTTTAAGCACTCATAGAGCATGGTTGCCACACCTATTTGCAATGGATCATGCAGCAGCCGGTTCTGAATTTGTTCCCGGGCATCTTCACAAACTCCCAACGGTATTCCCGGAGCAGCCACATAACTATCGGCAGCAAGAACCTCCTGCGTAATAAAGCCGGCTTCAGGGCAGGCAACAACGATCGCGTGATGATTTGTCAAAGCCGATTTTAAGTCCTGTTCTATACAAATTTTCCGGCCGTAGCGGTTGAAGATATCTTGGGCCATTCTTTCACTAGCTTCCGCTTTTTTATCATAAACAGCAACATTGCCGCCAAAATTGACTGCGGCAAAAGCAGCGGCGCAGCCTACCGGTCCGGCCCCCAGTATAAGGATGCGCTGCCCGTTAACCCCCTTAAGCATATAATCCAACGCCGCCACATACCCCTTGCCGGTTGCCTCACCGTTATCGATGCAACGGCCCGACTTCAGGTGAACGGCAATAAAACGGTCATCATCAGCCATAAACAATATTTTCGCCTCGCGTGCCAGTGCTGCCGCAATTCCATTAACATCGCCGGCACGGGGAATGAAAACCCGCATCTCGAGAAATGACAGAATTCCCGCAACCGCTTCCGTAAACCCGCCAATAATCCCCTGTCCACAAGTCATCGGGATAACGGCAACAAGCCCCGGATCATAAATTTTTTCTCCACCCTGTTGCTCCATGCCGGCCGCGTGGGCGGCAATTTCAGCAAGCGTATGGCCGGTCTTGTTGATTAATTCCTGATCATACTGTTCCATTCGGCAAGCAATGCCGTCAATATCTTTCTCGCATAAACGGGTCATGCTTCCTGCCACCCCCTTGGCTTAATTCATTTTCGGGACACAGATCCGAAATTTCCGGAATATTAAATGCCCGTTGCATTCTGCGCAGTATCGCATCGCGTCTATCCCAGGCCTCTTCAAAACTCACTCCCTTGACGATTAAGGTTACTACCCATTCCCGCTTGCCTGGCACATAATCAGTCAGAACTTCATCGGCACCGAAAAAACCAGCCCTCAGTTGGAGAGGACCTGCTTCCGACAAAATATGTTCGCCTGCAATCTCAATTTGCTGAGGAGTTACTCTACAATGCTCATAAATAACACATTTTTCCGCCTGTTGCTTTTGAATGGGAACGTGCAAATTTTTCTGCAAAAACGAATAACCTAACCACTCAACCATATTGATCCCGGAAGAATGATAAACGGCGGTTGGCGTTTGACTTGGCAGCCGGGCATCAATTTCTAAAACTTTTAACGTTCTGTTATGCAGAATGGTTTCAACATCCATAATCCCATTTAAGGATAATGCTCCGGCTAGTTTCACAGCAACCGCTGCAAATTCGGCCAGCAGCTTAGCATTAAGTTCGCCCGGAGCAAGAACCCGTTTGCAATCATGCACACGGTCCATCTCTAACTCCGTGACCTGGAATACCTGGTACTTACCGGCAAAGCCAATAACCTCAAGTGAATAAGACGGCCCCGGCAAATACTCTTCGATAACCCAATCTTCATCCGCATTACGCGTGCGCTTACCAGCTAATTCCTCCTGGGTATACAGAATTTGCACACCTTCACTGCCACTCCGGCCGGAAGGTTTCAAACAAACGGGAAATTGGCATTGGGGCCAGGGTTGCGGCCTAGGCACGCCTAACCGGGAAAACAATTGATTGGAAATTAGCTTGGAAGAAGAAACACTATAGGCACTAAAATCAAAAGCCAATGGAATCCCGGTAAGGTTCGCAATGGATTTGAGGGCCTGCAAAACCCCATCATCTTCGATAGCCGGAATAATGAGATCAACGCCTTTTAATCCGGCGATAACTTCGTCCCGGCAGGCAAGTACATCCATACAGTAAAATCTGTCGGCAAGGCCGCTTGCCTGCGCTTGCTGCCTGCGGTCAAATAAAATGACTTCCCAGCCCGCTTTTTGGGCCAAATAGGCTGCTTCTACACCCTGCAGCCTCCCCCCGATAATTGCTACCCGCATGGCAGGCCTCCTCTCGCTGGTTTGGCAGAACGCGTTTGCCGTGCTTTAATCCAGGCCTGATATTCTCCCTGGGTTGCCGCTTCTAAATGGTTGGCCTTAAGAACCGGCAAAACTTTCTCAACAGTGCGGTTTCCTTCACCAATATCAAGCGTACTTTGGGAAACACCGGCCATACCGGCTGCCGGTGAAATAAGCGAAGTAATAACATTGGCACCGGATGCCAGCCGGTCCTGCAGTCCCTTTAATCCGTCTACATCTAACGAAGCAGGAATCAACCGGTCCGGCATTATCAGGCGCATAACCGCAATGATCAGCAGCTCACGAAATTGAGAATTTGCCGGCCAACCTGCAAACGGGGTATTTTCCTGAGGAATAAATGTCATAACCCTTACCTGATCGGCCTCCATATTTTTCATCAGCAACAGTGACCGGGCAATATCCCCCTTACTCTCTCCCACGCCGGTCAACAATCCTTCTTCGATTAGGTAGCCCATTTTTTTTGCCGTAAGCTTACGGATCATGCGTTCCCCGTAACTCTGCTTCACCCGCAATTGCTGATAAAGTGTCTTGTTGTGTGTTTCTTGATAGCAGGCATACCAGTCGGCGCCGGCCTCTTTAAATTCCTCCAGGATCTTCTGCGGTACTACCCCCGGAGAAATCATGACCGGTCTGCGGGTTTCCCGTTTAAGTTCTTTTACCAATTGCACCAGCTCGTCAAATCCGTTTTTTTTATTATAATACAGCGGGTCTTCCCCCATCGTCATATCTAATAAGTGGACACCGGAATCGGCCAGACAACGTGCTGCCGCCATAATTTCTTCAAAATTTTTTCGATAACGTGAATAAGTCTGATTAGATTTACGATAAAGACAAAAAGTGCAATCATTGCGACAGTATGTGGAAAAATACACAAAACCGTAAAGAAAAACTTTATTTTGGAAATACCGCTCGCGCAGCCTCCTCGCAGCTAAAGCGACTTTCCCCAGTTCGCTGGGCGAATTTACACTCAGCAACCCTAAAATTTCTTTGAAACTGAGTGGTATTTCCTGTTCCGCTTTCTTAAGAATCCCATCTAAACCGAACACTTTTTGACTTACCTCCCGGTTGGCACACTGCCGTGCATTTTGCTTGGCCTTTGACGGAGTCCGCTGCATTTCGCCTCTTTCTTATCTGTAATGCAAATCTTATGCCAACTTTCATAATTTTTTTATATAGCAGGCAGCCTCTCCAAAATAACTCCAACATTGCTTTTAACAACGTACGGAAGATTTTTGCAGACCTCTCTGATGTGGAATACCTACCGAGAAAATTAAGTCAAGAATACCGCTGCTAAGTCATTATTAACTTTTACTATCCGCAATTCCCGTCCTCCAAAATAAAAGGCAGCCCTAATATCTCAACAGGCTGCAGTTTGCATACGAATTGGATTTTTTCTGTCATTAATGCTTTTTTATACAGGCAGCGGACAATCAACCACAACCGGCCCTGACGGCATCCTAGCAAGCGCAAAGCTGCCGACAAGCTCTGCTGCCTTGACCGGCTGGTATTGATCAAGCAGCCCGGCCTTCCAAGCCAAATAACCGATAATGGCTTCCGGCTTAACCCCCTGTGAGCGCAGCGCCGCAATCGACAATGCCTGCTGCCGTTTTGACAGCCGGTAGCCCTGGTTGTCGATTAGCAGCGGCACATGGGTGAATACCGGAGCTTTCAAACCCAGCAGCCGGTACAGCAGCAACTGGCGCGGCGTGGAACGCAGCAAGTCGTCCCCGCGTAAGACATGGGTAATCTGCATAGCGGCATCATCCACCACAACCGCCAGTTGATAGGCGTGAACCCCGTCGGAACGGCGTACGACAAAGTCGCCAACCTCCCGGCTGATATCCTGGCTAATCCAACCGGCATGCAGGTCAGTAAAAGAAATTTCACCAGGCGGCACAGCCAGGCGAAGCGCCGGCCGCCGTTTTGCTCGCCGGGCCGGGTCGATTGTTCGCTGCCGGCAGATACCGGGGTAAACGCGTTCCTGTTCGCCGGCATGCGGCGCAGAAGCCGCCAATTCAGTCCGGGTACAATAGCAGGGGTATACCAGCCCGGCCGCATCCAGCCGCTCAAGCGCCGCCTGATATAAGCCACGCCGTTCATCCTGGCAATACGGCGCATACTTTCCGCCGCTATCCGGCCCCTCGTCCCAGTCAAGCCCCAGCCATTTCATTTCGGCGATCAGAGCTTCACTGTAGGCAGGACGTGACCGGTCAGGATCAAGATCCTCAATCCGCAGAACCATAGTGCCGCCGGCGGCACGAACCTGCAGCCAGGCCAGCAGTGCCGTCCAGGCATTTCCCAAATGGATTTCTCCGGTAGGACTGGGGGCAAACCGGCCCCGTATGGCCCCATTAGTCAAGATAATCCTCTCTACTCTGTGTATCGGCCGGATCACGATCATTGGTAAGGCCAAGCAGATCAAGAATTCTAAACGTTAAGCCCAGAATAATGGCCACAATGGTCGCCAGCGCCATGCCTTTGAGGGTAACCGACCCAAAGGTCATATGCGCGCCGCTGACGCCGATAATCAGCACAACGGCTGTTAGAATCAGGTTCCGGGAGCGATTATAATCCACTTTGGATTCCACCAGAATACGCACACCGGAAGCTGCAATCACACCGAACAGCAGGAGGGATACGCCCCCCATAACCGGGGCGGGGATGCTTTGAATCAGAGCTGCCAATTTACCGACAAAGGAAAGAACAATGGCAATAACAGCAGCAAAACCGATTACCCATACACTGTAGACCTTGGACAAGGCCATAACACCAATGTTTTCTCCATAGGTAGTATTGGGTGTCGAGCCAAAAAAGCCTGATATCATGGTTGATATGCCATTTCCCAGCAAGGAGCGGTGCAAGCCGGGCGATTTTGACAAATCACGGCCCACAATATTGCCGGTCACAACCAGATGGCCGATATGCTCGGCAATAACCACCAAAGACGCAGGAATAATAATGAGGATGGCCTGCAGATTGAATTCCGGCGCATAGAAGGTGGGCAGGGCAAACCACGGTGTTGCGTAAACTGTTGCCAGATTTACTATTCCAAAGGCCAAAGCCAGAATATAACCGGCCGCAATGCCGATTAAAATCGGAATAACGGCCATAAAGCCGCGGAACAATACGGAACCAAGAATGGTCACCGCTAAGGTGAAGAGGGAAACCGTGATCGCGATAGGATCCGGTGTTTTGGCCAGCAGGCCTGCCATCTCAGCGGCAACCGGTGCCAGTTCCAGCCCGATGATAGCCACAATGGCGCCCATGGCGGCAGGCGGAAAAACAATATCTATCCACTTGGTGCCAACAATACCAATACTCAAAGCTACGATGGAAAAAATAAGGCCGGTGGCAATAAAACCGCCGAGAGCGGCATTATAACCAAATTGAGGCAAAACTAAAAATACCGGAGATAAAAAAGCGAAACTTGATCCCAGATAGGCCGGAATCCTGCCTTTGGTAATCAATATGTAGAGCAGTGTGCCGATACCATTCCACAACAGTACCGTGGCCGGGTTAACTTTAAATAAAATAGGCACAAGTACGGTAGACCCAAACATGGCAAACAGATGTTGCAGACTTAACGGCAATGTTTCAATCAGTGGCAGCTTTTCTTCAACCTGAATTATTCGTCGCATAAAACCCCTCCTAATTCATCAATAATTCCATTCATAGCTGTTAAAGCTTTCATCATTTTAATCCCTGGGACAGCCTTTGTCAAGATATGGAATACCTTGACAGAAAAAAGACGTTTCATTCGACATTATTATAAGGGTCCCAGTCTGTCATCCGGCTCAGCCGGGTTGCCGCGGCCTTTAGTTCCTGCAACAGTCTGTCCTTATCCTTGGGCAAAGTCCCCGCCAAGGCAACATAATTAGAACTATGCGTGCTGCGAAACAAACAGTGATGGCCTTGCGGCAAACAAATATGACTGACAAACTGATAAAGTTCGCCCATAATCGCTGCCGGTGACAGGGGCGCAAACTCACCGCGTTCATATTCGGTTAACAGTTCACTGCCACGATATAGCATGAGTGTCAATGCGCTTAGCATCTGTGGTTGAATAGCATTAACTGCTTTGGCCGTATTCAGCGCATGACTATCGGAATGAGCCTGACCGCCCAGACCGGCAATGACCATAACCGACAGTTTTATACCGGCCGCGACAATACGTTGACCGGCGGCAATGGCCTCCGCCGTCCCCACTCCCTTGTTGATTCTCTGTAAAATCAGGTTATCTCCTGATTCCAGACCGTAATACACCAGCTTTAACCCGGCCTCACGCAACGCAGCAAGCTCTGCCGGTGTTTTATTTAACATATCCTTGGGACCGGCATAGCAGGATACCCGCTGCAGGCGGGGAAACGTTTCCCGCAATGCCTGCAGTATGGCAAGCAGTTTATCTGTCGCTAAGACCAGCGCGTTGCCATCGGCTAAAAAGATGCGACGGATATGCGGGGCATATGGTCTGGCAGCGTCAATTTGCGACAGAATTTCCGGCAGCGGTCGAGCCCGAAAAGCGACCGTGCGGTACATCGTGCAAAATGAACAGGCATTGTGCGAACAGCCGATGGTTACCCGCAAAATAAAACTGTGCGCCTCACTGGGCGGACGAAATACCGGCCCCTCAGCAGTATCAAAATACAACGTCATCGCCTCTTATTCTTAATTATACCAAGCAAAAAATACCGCTATCCGTCAGCCCCGCTTATTGTCCAGAAGGTTTTTGAGCTGCCGATATTCGTTTTCCGTATCCGCATCATAAAAACATGCCGGTTCCGGCCATTCTACCTCAATAACGTGAGCCGGATTGGCGCGCATAATCTGCCGGCCGCCGGTGTCGCCGGTTAAAACAGCCAACTCCGGGCGCCAATAACTGCCAAACAGCACCGGGCTATAGCGCTGCCCCTGCTGGCAGGGCACAATAATCACCTTAGTACTGCCTGCCTGAAAGAATTGGGCAATGAGGCTCTCAATCAGTGCCAGGGATACGAGCGGCTGATCACCTAAAAAAAACATAATTCCCGCAAGATCACCGCTTAAATGCCGCAGCGCCAGGGTAAGCGAGGTGGCCTGTCCCTCCAGCCGCTGCGAATTATACACAGACCGGATTCCCCGCTGTTGGCACAGAGCGGCCAATTCCGCTGCCGGCTCACCGATAACGGCCATACAGTCACTCCAGGGGACTTTGTGCACCGTATCGAGCACATGTGTTAACAAGGGCCGTCCATTTAGCGGCAGCAATAACTTTTGTTTTCCCATCCGGCTGGCGGTTCCCGCCGCCAAAATCACTGCACCCAGCCTGTTGCTCACAGCACAAACACCGCACTCGCCCGCATCGCGTCACCATATCCGGTTGCTGCCACTACCCGCTCAATGCCCACCTGAGCCGCCTTAACATAGCCGGCTATCTCTTTCACGGCCTGTCTGGCAACCGGGCCTTGATTTCCGCTCAGCAACAGCACCTTGGTTCCTCTGGCATATTGGAAAATTCCCTGTGGATGAACAGCCAATCGGGCTATGTCCTGCCAGGTGATTCTGTCTCCCGGCTGCCGCTGGATAATTGCGGTCACCAATTCCAGCCGGTGCGTGTTCTCCGGCGATAGCATTTGGCCCATAGCGCCGATATTTAATACCCCGACAGTCATTGCCGTACGTTCGGGAATAACCGGCTCACTGCAAGACGGAGCTTTAAGCAGGCAACGGCGTGCGCCGTCGGCCTCGACCAAAATATAAGCGTCAGGCACACAAACAGCCAGTTTGTCCACCCATTCCGGCGGCAAGCCGATTATTTTTTCTCTGACTTGCCCGGCAAACCAGGCCACCCTCGGCTGTTTGAGCAAAAGCTTTGCAACCTCAGCCACCCCGTCGCTGCAATGATCAAGCATGACCAACGCATAATTGTCTACCTGGCGGCAAAACATCTTGGTTGTACTTGTAACCACAACAGCCCCGTCCAGTTCGGCGGCCAGCGACTGCACTACGGAAGTCTTGCCGCCTGCCCCCACACAGGCCACTACCCCGGGCTGTTTCAAACCTAATGCGTCCTTCAGCATATTACCCCCTTCTCAGATGCAGCAAGGCCTCCAGCACCCCGCCGCCGATGGCCCGTGCCTTATCGGAAATGGTAAAGCAATGTTCCCGCCGGCAGCGCGGGTCAACATCGCCAATTTTTAACCCTTGGGATACTGTCAACCCTGCCTGAATCAAACCGCGCAACACCCCGGAAATTGTAACTTTGACAGGCGTTTCCCCCACATGGCCGACAATTTCACCGGCTGATACCTGATCACCAATTGTCCGGCAGGCCATAAACACACCGTCCGCCGGTGCCTTGATCAGACGTTCCAGCGTATAGCCGTCCACGTCGCCGGGGATACCGGTGTTGTCAATTGCCGTTCCCCGGTAAATTACCCGTCCCAAATCGTGACCGCGCATGGTTTCAATAACAGCATGTACGTCAGTGCCCGCTTCAAAACCGGGGCCTACGCCAATCACCACCGGCGCGTCAGTTAGCCTGGTGCCGGTATTGCGTTTGGCAATAATCGCATCCACTACGGCTTGCGGCTTGAGTTCAGCCACACAGGCAGCAGCCTCATCAACCACTACCGGAATAAAACCGGCAGCCAGTGCCGCCGGCACTTCCCGCAGCGCAACCAAGCGGGCCGCCACGTTTTCAACAACCGCCTGACCATTCGCTACGGCCTGGGCAAAGGCCACCGTACGCCGAACGACCGTTGGCCGTGGTATTTCTGTGATAACAACAGCAAATCGACTCTGATACAAGCGGTGAGCAATACCGGTTGCAATATCACCGCCCCCTTTAAGAATGACTAAATCGCGCATGCTGACTCCTATAATAATTAATCTGTAAATAAATAAGGGCGGCAACCACATTAAGCAGTTGTCGCCTCTATTGTTTCGCCATTTAGCCAATGTATTCCTGCTTGCCAATATCAGCTTTGGCCGGTTGATCAGTACCATTTAGCACTGCGTTGAGAAGGATGGCCGCCACACTGCCGGCCGTAATGCCGCTGTGGAGAATAACCTGCGCCCAGCTAGGAAAATTTTGATAGAAGTTAGGCACAGCCAGCGTGATCATCCCCACACCCAAACTAATGGCAACCACCATGATATTATGGGTACCATCAAATTGAACCTTGGATAACGTTTTGATGCCACTGGCAGCTACCATGCCAAACATGGCAATACCGGCGCCGCCCAGGACCGGGTTGGGAATAGCGGAAATAATGGCGGCCACCTTGGGGAATAATCCCAAAACAATGAGAATTATGCCGGCTGCAGCCACAACAAACCGGCTCTTGACTCGCGTCAAACCGACCAAACCGACATTCTGGGCAAATGCAGTATAGGGAAAACTGTTCAAAATACCGCCCAGAATGGTGGAAAAGCCATCGGCACGCAGCCCCCGGGTCAGGTCTTGCTGGGTAATAGGCTTTTGAATGATTTCACCCACGGCAATACAATCGCCTGTCGTTTCCGTCATTACAACCAGCATAACCAGCACCATGGCAATAATGGACGCCGCATCAAAAGTCGGCAGTCCGAAAGCAAACGGCGTGGTAATTCCCAGCCAGGCAGCAGTGGAAACCTGCGAAAAATTGACCATGCCAAACGGGATAGCGATCAGCGTGCCGACGATAAGTCCCAAAAGAACGGCAATATTACTTAAAAAACCTTTAAAATAGCGATAGAGAAATAATACAAGCACCAAGGTAATCAATGCCATACAAATATACGGAAAGGCAGCAAAATCCTTAGCGGCCGGATTCCCTCCGGCGGCCCAGCGGACAGCGACCGGCATAAGCGTAACCCCAATAATGGTTATGATAGTTCCGGTCACGACCGGTGGGAAGAAGCGGATAAGACGGCTAAAATAAGGACTCATTAAATAGGTAACCAGACCGGCCACCATAATCGAACCGTAAATTCCTGTCAGTCCATGGGTCTTGCCGATAATAATCATCGGTGTCACCGCGGCAAATGTTACTCCCTGAATAATCGGAATTCTGATACCCATATTCCAAAAGCCCAAGGTTTGAATCAGCGTCGCAATGCCGCAGGTAAATAAATCAGCGTTAATCAGGTAAATTAGCTGTTCTTTGCTTAAGCCCAAAGCATTGGCAATAATAAGCGGCACAGCCACCGCTCCGGCATACATTGCCAGGACATGCTGCAAACCATAGGTAAAGAGCTGACCCAACGGCAGCATTTCATCAACCGGATGTTTCATCTGATTGTTTTGCATGAATCATAGCTCCTTTCATTCCCATAAATACTTTTTCCGGAGTAATCGGCAAACTGGCGATACTGACGCCCACAGCGTTGTAAATTGCCTGCGCAATTGCCGGCGACGGTGTATTGATGACTACTTCACCAATGGACTTGGCACCAAACGGGCCGGTCGGCTCATAGCTTTCTTCAAAGGCCACGGTAATTTTGCCAACATCTTTCCGGCAGGGAATCTTGTATTGCATAAAATTATTGGTCTTCATCCTGCCGCGATCGTCATAGCGGACTTCCTCATACATGGCCATGCCGATACCCTGGGCTATGCCGCCTTCTACCTGGATCTTAGCCAGATTGGCATTAAGCACGGTGCCACAATCGACAACAGCTACGTAATTGATAATCTCAAATTTGCCGGTTCCCGGATCCAGTTCAATCTCCACAAAGCCGGCCACAAAAGGCGGTGGCGATATGGGTGAACCATAGGTGGCATTGCCCACCAACTGACAGTTTCCCGTCCCCACAACCAGCAATTCCGCCAGTTTTTTAATGCTGATCTCCCGGCCTGACGGGGCGGTAAGCTGCTGTCCGTCAAATTGAACTTGTGCGGGAGCAACTTCCAGCATGCGTGCGCCTTGGGTAATGATTTGCTTTTTCAGGTCCTCCGCGGCCCGTAATACGGCCATGCCGGTCACATAGGCCGTACTTGAGGCGTAAGAACCGGGGTCATACGGGGAAATATCCGTATCGGCAGCATGGACAATGATCTTTTCCGGCGGCATAGCAAGCACCTCGGCCGCAACCTGCGCCAGCATGGTATCACTGCCTGTCCCCATATCGGTTGAACCGATCAGCAGGCAATAGCTGCCGTCCTCGTTCAGACGAACGGAGGCGGAAGCCGTATCAATCCCGGCAATGCCGGACCCTTGCATGGTAACAGCCATGCCGACGGCGCGTATATTGCCGTTGGGCAATTGTTTACGGGGATATTTATCCTGCCAGCCGATCAGTTCTTTGCCTTTTTCAATACAACGATCTAAAGCCGAGCTGCCAAGCACATTGCCATGAAAAGCAAGGGAGGTCTCGCCTTCTTTAATTAAATTTTTCAGTCTTAGTTCGGCGGGGTCCATGCCAAGCTTGGCCGCCAGTTTGTTAACAGTCGATTCCAGGGCAAAGGTTCCCTGTGTAGCGCCATATCCTCTGAGCGCCCCTGCCGGCATTTTATTGGTATATACGGCATGACCATGATAGCGAACCGCCCTGGTTTTATTATATAGCGGCAATGTCTTATCGCCGCATACGGCAAAAGTAGTTGGCGCATGTTCGCCATAGGCACCGGTATCGGACAAATTCTCAATATCCAGAGCGCGGATAACCCCTTCCTTGTCGGCGCCCAGCCGGACCTTGAGCCGCATGGCATGACGGCTGGTAGTGCAGCTAAAAGTTTCGCTGCGGTTATAGATATAAAAGGCGGGTTTACCGGTCTTAAGGGTAACCAGTCCGGTAAATACTTCGCCTGACCCCGTCTGCTTGCCGCCGAAGCCGCCGCCAATCCGCGGCTTGATAACCCGCACTTGACTGGCCGGCAATTCCAGCGCCCTCGCCACCTGCCTCTTTATATGGAAAGGAACTTGCGTGGAACTAACAACTACCAGCCGGCCGGTATGGTCAAGATAGGTAAACGCGCGGAAAGTTTCCATCATCGCCGGTGCCTGCGCCTGTGTATAATAGGTTTCTTCAATAACAATGTCGCATTTTTTCAGTTCCTGCTCGACATCGCCTTCTGCCAGGATATGTGAAGAACAGATATTGCGCGCCTTATCCATGCCGATATCAAAATTGCAGGAAAGATCCGCTTCCGGATGAACAACCGAGGCATGGCCAATGGCTTGCTCAAACTCAAGCACCGGCTCAAAAACCTCATACTCTACTTTAATTCGCTTCATTGCCGCATTGGCAGCCCGTTCGTCAGCAGCGGCAATAATAGCCACTTCATCGCCAACATACCTGACGACCTGGTCAAGAATCAGCCGGTCATAAGGCGATGGTTCGGGATAGGATTGCCCGGCCAGCGTGAAGCGCACCTGCGGCACATCTTTATAGGTAAGAATGCATTCGACCCCTTTGACCGAGTGCGCTTTTGTTGTATCAATAGACTTGATTCTGGCAAAAGCATGGGGACTGCGCAGAATTTTTACCACCAGCGCATTGTCCGGCGCTAAGTCTTCCGTATAGACAGGCTTGCCGGTACTGATGGCGAGAGCATCTGTTTTGGGCAGGGCTTTACCGACATACTTCATGATCCTACACCCCCAGGTATTTCTTGACTGCCCTGAGCTGCCCCTGATAACCGGTACAACGGCACAGGTTGCCTGTCAAGTAATGAATCATATCTGCTTCTGTGGGATTAACCAATTCCCGCTTCATCGCCAGTACAGTCATGATGAAACCGGGACTGCAATAACCGCACTGGTCCGCTCCCTCTGCCGCCATGAATTGGGCAAACTCTTCCGCCTCGGAGCGAAGGCCCTCGATTGTCGTAATATGCTGGCCAGCAGCACGAAAAGACAGCAGCGAGCACGACAGGGTCGGCTTCCCGTTAAGCCAAACGGTGCATAAGCCGCAACTGGAAGTTTCACACCCTCTTCTAACGCTATATAAGCCCTGTGCGCGCAGCGTGTCCACGAGAAAATCGTCAGGCTGAACTTCCAGGGTAAATTGCTGATGATTAATGATGACTGCTATTTGCATGCTGCTACCTCCGCGATGGCCCGCTTAATAAGAGTTTCAGCCACAGCCTGGCGGTATGCGGCCGAGGCCCGCCGGTTGCTGCCAAAAGGCAGCTCACTTACTGCCAGCCGCGCTGCCTCTTCCGTGACAGCGGCAGTAATCTCCTGGCCGGCATTTTCCAGCCGGGCGGCAGCCTGCGCCGCCAGCTTGGCACGGGTCGGCCTCGCCCCCACAGCAATCCGCCACTTGCCGTCAAGCCGGGATACGGCGACTGTCAGCAAAGGATAATCGGCCGCTGAGTTGCGCAAAGCCTGATAAGCCGCATGCCCGTTACATTTGCGAATGATGACTTTGGTTAGTATATCCTTGGTGCGGGGGCTGTCCAAAAAAGCGATTAAGCTCATCCGCCCGCCTTTCACCAATTCAACTTCGGCATCAAGCGCCAGCAGAGCGGTGAGAAAATCGGAAAAACCGTAGCGCATAAAAACAGACGCGCCAACGGTAGCGATATTGCGAAACTGCACACCGACAATATTGGCCACTGCTTTGGACAACAGACCGGCTCCGCAGTTTTTTACGGCGGCGTGGGTTTCCACTTCCCGCAAGCTGGTCATAGCCCCGATTTCAATGGTGCTACTGTGTTCCGTAATATATTGTAAACCCAGCTTCGACAAATCCACCCCCACAGGAATGGTTTGCGAGCCCAGTCTGAGATAGGCACAGCCGCCAAGTATGGTATTGTTTCTTTTTTCCGTTACTAGTTTGTAAGCAGCTTCCAGTGTATCCGGTTGCGCTACTGTACGCAATGTGAACAATTTCCATCCTCCATAACCGAACGTTCGATATTTTTTTTAACTCATAGTTCGAATTATACCATAGCCGCGCGCCTGTCGAAAAGACATTTTTTATGGAAAAAAGCCAAAAAACTTCTACCAATAACCAACAATACATCGGACTGTGATAACAGTCTCTTTTTTTCTTTTTCCACAAAGGAAACTCCTGCCTTGTATTTTATGGCAGGAGTTTCCTAGCTCTATCTTTTACTGTGTATCTACTCGGGTTTTTGTTCCCTTAATGAACTGGCACCAAATGTCATGAAGAAGTAAAATTACCTTATATTATATTTACTGACGAGTTCTCTAAAACGAGCATACTTACTAAATGGTACTATTTGAGCATGAAAATTCCTGACAATAACAATACAATATAGACAAGTTTAATAAAAGTTTCTCCCTTAATGTTGTTATGCGCATAGTTTCCAAGAAGTGTACCCGCTGCTAAAAATGGCAGCGTCCAGAAAATCAAATCCAAAACAGGCCCGGCCATTACGCCTGTTCTAATGTTATTAAAAATCATAATTAAATTAAGAGTAACCCACATTGCACAAAGAGTAGCCCTAAAGTTGCTTTTATCCGGCAAAGCCAGCGAAGCATATATCACCACAAAGGGACCGCCTGAACTAAAAGCCCCGTGCATAATCCCCCCCAAAAACAGCAATACATTCAGTAAGTATTTTTTAACTTTCGTCATCTTATTCATATCGTTGTTTGCATTAGTTTTTTCGTGCTTGGAACCATAAGATATATACAAGCCTCTCAGTGCTACAACGATCATAAAGACTCCCAGCATGGTTTTCAATACTTTTTCCGGCATGCTCGTAAATAACCACATTCCTATCGGCAGTCCGAGAATAACGAAAGAAATTATTTTAATATATTCTTTCCAAATAATCTTTTTGAAATCAATTACGACAATATAAAAACACAGTAACCATGCTAATACGATAAGAACAGGCACAGCGACATTTATACCTGCTAAAGCAATACAAAAAGGAAGAGCCAGAACCGTACAGCCAAACCCCGTTATTCCCTCCATAAAATGGGTTGCGAGGACTACTATCCCAAATAAAACTACACTTAATACATCCATGGAATTCTCCTATCTTCGTTTTTCTGTCATCTATATACAACGTGCTAAAGAATTTTGCAAACTTCTTTAATGCGGAATATATATCTCGTAACAACTTTTAAAATATTTAAACGCTAAAGCCCCTCCGTTCATAAAACATACCCGGAAGGGCTCTTATTGCATCTAACAAAAGCTACAATGATTCATTTTCCGCCGACCGCTTTTCAATTCCAATCAAAAAAAAGCAACTTTTAAATCTTTTAAAGAACTTTATATACAGCATTGCAATCTTCTCTACCCAAACCTTTCTGCTCGGCTTGCTCGTAGAATTTCTTTGCTTGTTTGGTAAATCTGGCGTCATATCCCCAACTATCAGCCATTTCACAGCCTAAGCGGACATCTTTAAGGGCGAGACTAACGCCAAAGCGATTAGCAAAATCATTGTTTACAATCCAGGGTCCTCTCACCTGCAGCTGGAAGGAGTTTGCTCCGGTTTCAGCCAGCAGTTCCAAGAATTGTTTAGCATCAATACCGGCTTGGTTCCCCAAATGCAGGCCTTCCGCTAAAACCGCAAGATTCGTCATCCCAATCATATTACTAATAACTTTAAAGGCATAGGCCTGTTTTACCCCTCCTAAATAATGCACGGGAGCTCCTACTCTATTTAAAATAGGAAGCACTTTTTCAAAAGTTGCTTTATCTCCCCCGGCAAAAATGGGTTCTTCCGCTTTTTCCGCCTGTGCCGGTCCCTTACCGAGGGGGCAACCGACAAAACCAACTCCTCTAGCTTTTGCAAAATTCTCTATTTCTTCGGCAGTAGTAGGGTCAATTGTGCTAACATCAATATAAATACTGCCTTGTTTCATTTTAGTTAACAAACCATGCTCAGACATCATCACTTCTTTAATATGCACCGGTAAAGGAAGACTTGTAAAAATTACATCACAGTCAGCCATATCTTCAGCCTTGGCAGCCGCACTGCCGGTAGTTCCCGCAGCTAAAGTCCGTGCTATCGCATCATTATTTAAATCATATACCAATACATTTTGTCCTGCCCGAATTAAATTTCTCGCTAAAGGTCCTCCCATTAAACCCAATCCAATATATCCGATTTTCATGCGCGCTCCCCCTCATGCTATTAAAAATATAAACGCAGTCCATTTATGTTAGCGAGGCCTTTCATAGCCGATATCTCTCAATGTTAAATACGAGTAGTCCCAATCCCCAACTGCTAAACGTAGCCATTCCAAAAAAGCCGGCGTAACCTGTTTAGTATGCTTATCATAGTATGCAGTTGGCACACTTTTTTCTTTTCCCCCCACATCGCTAAGCGGTAATAAGGAATAGGTATCTTCACTCATTCCATAACAAACCATACTGTCATCGCAACCATCCAAAAACGCGTTCACAGCTAATTGACCAATAGTATAAGCCTCTTTTTCATCTACGGGGGACCGGGAAAGCTTAAAGCACCGCTGGGCCATAGTCAAATCTTGCGCCCTGGCCCGAACATCCAGCCTGTTATTTACCAAGTCAGCCAGATAATTTGCGGCCCCACCATAAATGCGACTGCCATTATCCAATTCGGCAAAAGGAGATGCCCCTACCGGCGTTCCGTCCTGATACTTTACTCCCTCGCCAACAACAGCCACCACAAAGCCGTATTTTTCATATGCCCGCTTTATTTCCGAAATAAATTCATTTTCATCGAACGGCTGCTCAGGTAAATATATTAGATGCGGCGATGCGGCCGGATGATTTTTAGCAAGTCCTGCGGCAGCTGCCAACCAGCCTACCGACCTGCCCATTACCTCAATGATACGCACTTGTTCAAAAGTTTTCATCGCTTCTAAATCAATGCCAATATCCCGAACAGCTTGGGCTACGTATTTTGCTGCGCTGCCAAACCCAGGAGTTCGTTCCAACCCAACGATATCATTATCAATGGTTTTGGGAACACCTAAAACTTGTAATGCTGTATTTTCCATTTTAGCAGCTTCACTAATGATATGAGCGGCAAACATAGTTCCATTGCCGCCAATTAATAATAAGCCCTCTCCCCCAAGTTTTTTTATAAGATACGGAATTTTTTTTAAGATACTCGCTGTTAATTGCAAACGGCTTGACCCCAGAAAAGCTCCCGGCGTTGAATATAAACGTTGTATGGTCTCTGCGTCAAGCCCACTTAAATCAACTATATTGCCAGCTAATAATCCTTCAAAAGCATTTACCAAACCTAAAACTTTGACCTGATTTTCCTGGCATCTACTAACAATTCCAGCTAACGTACAATTTATAACGGCACTTGGCCCGCCTGTTTGGGCAACTATGATTGTTTTGGGAATTTTCCCATTCTCCCTTTTATGTAAAACTTCTTGCATAAATATTGACCTCCACGTACGCGCAGTATACCCTTTATTTCAAATACTCCCGCCATTGCTCCGCAAAGAACTTTAAATCTTTTTCGGCGACTTCTGCCACTGCCTGCTTTATCGCTTGCGGGATGCCAACCAAATCATAAGCTTCTTTGTTTTCGCTATGCAGCTTGGTGAAAGTATCCATAAAGGCACACTTAACCTCCGTACCAATGTTAACCTTTTTAATCCCAAGGTCAATTGCTCTGGCAAACTGCTTTTTCTCTATTCCCGTGCCGCCGTGAAGGACAAGGGGAGTCTGGGTCAATTTTGCGCTTTTTTCCAAAATGCCAAAATTTAAATTAGGTTTTCCTTTATATAACCCGTGAGCATTGCCGATAGAAATCGCTAAGGCATCCACTCCCGTGAGATCAGCAAAACGAGGTACGTCATCCGGATTAGTCATTTTAGAACTTACGACCCCTTCACCATCTTCCACACCGGCCAGGGCACCAATTTCCCCTTCAACAGACACACCCACAGCTTTAGCTACTGTTACTACTTTTTTTGTTAACTGAACATTTTCGTCAAATGATAAATGCGAACCATCAATCATTACCGCACTAAAACCAAGGCGTATCGCCTTCATGCAGCTTTCAAAGTCTTTTGCATGGTCAAGAAATACCACTACCGGTACTTTGGCTTTATCAGCCAGCCTGACCATAAGCCTCCCAATTTCCTCATTGCCCTGTTTATTAAGTACAGGTGCCCCTATCATAGCAATTACCGGCAAGCCCGCTTTTTCAGCACCGTTCATGATACCCTGCGCAGTAAATAAGTCATATGTGCTGAATGCCCCTATTGCCCCCCTGTCGTGACCTGTCTTAAGCACTTCTCTCAGTGTTGCAATTGACATAGTAACCCTCCGTTTTTTTATAATAAAGTTCTCGTAAAATATATTCTATAAGATATATTTGAAGGTAAAAAAAATAAAAAAAGCTTCACTAAAAATTGCGTTTCCCCTAATCTATATATACATTCTTAGGGAACAATAATCATTTCTCCATTTGGCCGATCATTATGCAGTACAACTTGGTAACGATAACGGTCAGATCTGTATATGTTATAAGAAAATTCCACCAGTTCGTTTTCCACATAAGCAAAACGTTCCATGATTAAAACAGGATCTTTCTTTTTTATTTGCAAAATATGCGCTACTTTCTCAGAAGCCGCGCCTGCCGAAATAGTTTGATCTGCCTTTGTTAAATTTAAATTCAGCTTTTTTGCGGCCATTTCATACAAACCTTCTAAAGCTAAGTCATCTTCTAACATCTTCTGTCCATATTTAGCTCGCCAAAAACTTTCCACATAAACTAACGGCTTGTCATTGCACTTATGTAACTTCTCAAACATGACTAATTCATTTTCTTGAAAAGCCTCCAATGCCGGAAATTGATTAAGTAACTTAGAATTTACGCTTACTAATTTAGATGAAAAAATTTCGGCACTGGGAATAAACCCTTTAGCCCGTATTTCTTCGAAAAAGCCGGTAAGTCGACCTAAAGACTCGTTTAGTTGTTCTTTTCTTATAAATGTTCCTTTTCCCGGCTTACGTTCCAGCCAGCCCTCTTTAACCAATTGCTTTACTGCCCGGCGGACAGTAGTGCCACTTACATTATATTTTTCCATAATTTCTCTGTCAGTCAGAAAAATATCATCAATACTCCAATGACCTTTTTCAATACAATTACGTAATTCATTGGTTAGCTGATAATGTAGCTGTACCGGAACTTCCTTATCAAGCGACATTCGGCAATCTACCCTTTCGTTTCTCACATATCTGCATTTATTATAAATCTTTTATACCTATTTTAACACAAATTACTCATTATGTGAAAACGGGGAGAAACTGTTTGCTAAGACGCCTACAATCGGAAAACAAACAGGTGCCTGCCACGGCCAATGTGTTGGATCTCCCTGCCATATATATTGCGTATTATTTTTTTTCAAGCTGCACATTTCCGAGCCTTTTGACTTTACCGAAATGGCAATGCAATCGTTCGCTAAATCGATAACCACTTTACTAGCCTCCAAGTCTCCAGTAAATACCCGACTGCCTGAAAATCCATAAATAGATTTTCAGGCAACAAAGTATGCTAATAAATTGTGTGTTATCCTTTTTTAACTTTTACTAATACTTTTGTCCCTTTTACGCCGCCCAGAGCTTCCTCAAAAGCTTCCTGAATTTCATCTAAAGAGAATAGTTTATCTGAAACAATCTTACGCAATTCATTTTTGAATGGCGATGACATTATTTGCGCAGCTTTTTCAACATCGGATTTAACGTACATCTGGCTGCCGATCACCATTATTTCCCGCTTGCATAATTCAAATAGATTAACTTCTTCACTACGGTCAAACGTTCCCAAAATAACTAAAACTTCCGGAGCCGGGTCACAGGTAATTATTGAATTTAAAACAGCTTTGTTACCGGTGCATTCAAATATCACAGGCCGCATTCCGCCCAGGGAAATATCCTGCACGCTTTCATGTACTTGCAAGCCTAATTTTTCTGCTAATTTTTTTCTTTGCTTATTTACTTCCACGATATGCACTGTCATATTATGAAACTGCTTTAAATATAAGGCTATTGCTAGTCCAATCGTTCCTGCCCCGGTAATAATAGCCTGCGAGGCTTTATAAGGTACTTGATTTAATAATGCCACACTATGTACCACAACCGCCATCGGTTCTAGTAAAGCTCCGTCAATTGCATCGCATCCTTCCGGCAACCGCACTAGATTTTCTATCGGCACAGCCACTTTATCGGCAAAGCAGCCTGGCATTTGGAACCCGATAACCCGCCGATTTACACATAAATTGGGATAACCGTTCTGACAATACACGCATTCCTGGCAACCTACCAGCGGCACAATAGCAACTTTATCCCCAATTTTGAAATCGTGGTTACCCTCAGAAATATCCACAATAATGCCGGAGGCCTCGTGTCCAGGGGCAAAAGCCGTCGGCGGCTTAACTTTGGGATGTTTTCCCAAATATACATGCAACTCTGAACCACAAACGCCGCAAAATTCCACATTGATGATTGCATACCCCGGCGTGCGGGTCACTTCCGGTACTTCTCTTATTTCCATAACTTTAGGTTTGGCAATTATTGCCTCACGCATAATTATCCCCCCGTTCAAATACTCGCTTCTTCGTCTTCCATTTCCGATACGTCTTTCTTAAAGGTTTCGGCTGCCAGATAAGTACAAATAAAGGACAATAACGATATCACACAGAGATAGCCGGCTACATGCCAGGGCTGACCACCGCCGGTAGCCAATAAGGTTGTAGCGATTAACGGTGTAAATCCGCCAATTATTGCTGAGCCTTGATAAGCAATTGATAATCCACTGTATCTTACTTGCGTGCCAACCAATTCAGAGAAAAATACTGACTGCACGGAAAACATCAACGTCGGTCCAAATGTATAACCTAAAATAATAGCTATCCATAATATATTCATGTCCTTCATGTTAACCAGATAGAAAAACGGAAAGGCAAACAGTGTTAAAAATCCAGCGCCCGCCATATATACTGGCCGGCGACCAATTTTATCCGAAATATAACCAAATAGCGGACAGATAAACATACCAATAATAGATGCAATCAATATGCCTGTTAGCGCATCATTTTTCGACATTCCCAAATTATTGCTGATATAGGCAATACAAAATGCATTTAAGATATTGGAAGATACGGTTTCCCCTAGACGTGCGCCAAAAGCAATCATGATGTTTTTAGGATATTTCTTAAATAACTCAAACAGAGGAATCTTCGAGCCCTTGTTCTTTGCTTTCATTTTTTCGAATTCAGGGGTTTCCGATACATTCGAACGAATAAACACGCCGAGAATCAATAACACAACACTAATTAAAAAGGGAATCCGCCAGCCCCAGCTTAATAAGTCGGCTTCCGGCATCTTACTAATGATTGCAAATACACCTGTAGCTAACAATATTCCCCCCGAAGTAGCAGACTGAGGTAAACTTCCCCAAAAGCCACGCTCGCTACGGGGCGCATGCTCGATTGTTATGAGTGCTGCGCCGCCATATTCACCGCCAAGGCCAATTCCTTGCAGGATACGCATTATCGTCAACAAAATTGGTGCCCATATGCCAATCTGATTATAGGTTGGTAATAATCCAATAAAACAAGTACCAAGTCCCATAATCATTATCGTCATAATTAAGATTTTCTTGCGGCCTATTTTATCTCCGTAATGTCCAAAAATAATACCGCCTAGTGGTCTGGCAACAAAACCGACGCCGAAGGTAGCAAAGGCTAAAATTGTTCCCATTACCGCATCCATTTGTGGAAAAAATAATTTATTAAACACCAAGGCGGACGCTGTTCCATAAATAAAAAAGTCATACCATTCCATTAAGGCCCCTGCATAGCTACCAAGAACAACTTTCATCATTTGCTTTTTGTTCGCATTTTGTTGTTGATCATCCATTAACCCTGCCCCCTTTTTGTAGTTTTTCCTTTTATCGAAAAGCTTGTTCGTATAATGTCTAAAACATCCCCTCCCAAGTCTAAATTGTTTTTATTTTTGCATTTATCTGTCTATATTGTATCTTATATAATATAACCTGTCAAATATATTTTGTAAGATATATTTGACAGGTTATATTATTTGATGATTGGATCTTTGTTTTCACTGATTTTGTTATTGGGGAAATGTTACTAATCTCTTAATAATTTGTTATGCAAAAAAGCCATTCCAAGATTGGAATGGCTTTTTGAATAAACTAGTAAAACCCAGGAATACATGAGTAGCTACACAATCTTTGTCGTCCAGTCCTCCACGTTCCAGACAGCCGTAACCCAATCCTCATAAAAATCAGGTTCGTGCGACACCAGGAGAACCGTACCTTTATACTCGACAAGTGCCCGTTTTAATTCGGCTTTGGCCTCAACATCCAGATGATTGGTGGGTTCGTCCAGCACCAGCCAGTTAATGTCTTTGAGCATAAGCTTGCATAACCGCACTTTGGCATTTTCGCCACCACTTAACACCATCATTTGACTGGTGATATGCTCGTTTGTCAAACCACAGCGCGCCAGTGCGGCCCTTACTTCAAAATTAGTCAAACCGGGGAACTCGTCCCATACTTCTTCCATGGCAGTCCGGCTGTTATTACGGCTGGATTCCTGTTCAAAGTAGCCGGGCTGCAGATAGTCGCCCAGTTCAACCGTACCGGCAACAGGCTGGATAAACCCCAGCAAGGTTTTCAATAATGTCGATTTCCCCAAACCGTTAACGCCTCTGATGGCTACCTTTTGCCCGCGTTCAAGCACAATATCCACCGGCTTGGTAAGCGGCTCATCATAGCCCAGCACCAAACCCTTGGCCTCAACGATAAACCGGGCAGGTGTCCGTGCCTCGCGGAACTGGAAGGTAGGTTTCGGCTTCTCCCGTGGCTTTTCCAGTATTTCCATTTTATCCAGTCGCTTTTGACGGCTGTTCGCCATCCCCCGGGTCGCAACCCGCGCCTTGTTGCGGGCAATGAAGTCCTCCAGACGGTCAACCTCTTGCTGCTGCCGTTCGTAGGCTTTGGCCTCCTGGCTCTTGCGCATAGCATACATTTGCCGAAATTGCTCGTAGTCACCCGTATAACGGGTAAGTATAGCATTTTCCACATGGTAGATGACGTTCACTACTTCATTCAAAAACGGAATATCATGGGAAACAAGAATAAAGCTGTTTTCGTACTCTTTGAGATAACGCTTCAGCCATTCAATATATTCAAAGTCAAGATAGTTTGTAGGTTCGTCCAGAATAAGAATAGTGGGATTTTGTAAAAGCAGCTTAGTTAAGAGCACCTTGGTGCACTGGCCGCCGCTTAAATCAGTCACATCCCGTTCAAGCCCGATATCCCCCAGCCCCAAGCCATTCGCCACTTCCTCAATTTTGGCGTCAATAGTGTAAAAGCCGCCATGTTCAAGCATGTCTTGGATTTCGCCGACTTCTTCCATCATTTTTTCTACTTCTTCCGGAGAAGCTTCGCCCATTTTATCATACAACCCCAGCATCTCGGTTTCCATGTCAAACATCTTTTGAAAAGCTTCCCGCAATACTTCACGGATGCTTTTTCCCTTAGTCAAAACAGAATGCTGGTCAAGATAACCGACAGTAACGCGATTAGACCACTCCACTTTGCCTTCATCCGGTGTCAATTGGCCGGTAATAATATTTAAAAAGGTTGATTTTCCTTCGCCGTTAGCCCCAACTAGACCTACATGTTCACCTTTCAACAGGCGGAAGGAAGCCTCCGTAAGGATGGCGCGGGCACCAAAACCGTGAGATACATTATCAACAGTTAAAACACTCATTTTTTGCTCCTTAATTAAATATGTAGCAATACCTTTCTATTTTAGCGTAAGGTTCCCATAACTGTCAAAATCCTTTTTTATGTCTATTTTTTTGTTTTTACTCTGTATTGTTCCTATAATTAGGGATTTTTGTCCTCGCCGTCAACAAGGAATGCCCCAGATAAACAGGCCTAACCGCTATAACATTTTCACCAATCGACAATTATTTTGTTTTGCCCATTGCTGCGCATATTTTGCGGATTGTATACTTTTTTATTACAAGTCCTTTCCTATTGCACCAGTTTACATGTTAGCGTTATAATTTTACCATATTCAGCAATATGCTAATTTAATTATGTGAGGTGGAGACAAATGTTTAAAAAAATAGAATAATTTTACTATTTTTCCGTTATTTTTTAATAATGCATAGGAGGGTAATAATGGTAAAGAGATTTCGTTACATTGGTTACCTTGTACTTATTCTTATCCTAATTACCGGTCTGGTTGCCGGCTGCGGGAGCAGTGAAAGCAAAGACATCAAAATTGGTATGGTCTACGAGTTAACAGGTAATACGGCTTCTTACGGAACTTCCGCCGCCAACGGCGCCAAACTGGCTTTCAAAGAAATCAACGCCAAAGGGGGCCTACTGGGAAAACAAATCCAGTTGGTTATTGCCGATAATAAAGGTGAACCTTCCGAATCAACCAATGCTATGTCGAAAGTAATTACCCAGGATAAAGTAATCGCAGTTACTGGCTTTACCGTCAGTTCCTGTGGAATTGCCGGGTCGGCTGTGGCCGAAGCCAACAAAATTCCTTTTGTTGCCGCCGCCACTGTCAACCCCAGAGTTACCATCAATGATCAAACCGGTAAAGTAAAAGATTATACCTTCCGGGCTTGCTTTATTGACACGTTTCAAGGCACAGTGGGTGCCAACTTCGCCTTAAACAGCCTGAAAGCCAAAAAGGCCGCCATTATGACGGATAATTCCAGTGACTATAGCAAAGGGTTAACCCAGATTTTTAAAGAAACCTTCCTGGCAGGAGGCGGCCAAATCCTTGCTGAAGAGGCCTACCTCCAGAAAGACCAGGATTTTAAATCCATCCTCACCAAAATTAAAGCCCAAAGCCCTGATCTGATCTACATTCCCGGCTATTATGAAGACGTCGGCAAAATTGTCAAACAGGCGCGCGAGCTGGGTATAACGGTGCCGATTCTGGGAGCAGACGCCTGGGATTCGCCTAAATTAGTGGAAATTGGCGGTCCGCAGCCATTAAACAATACATACTTTACGAATTTTTATTCCGTAGAGGATAAAAACCCCACCTCCAACGCTTTCGTGGAAGCCTACAAGCAAGAATACGGTCAAATCCCGGATTCCATGGCGGCCATGGGTTATGATGCCGCCTATCTGCTGGTTGACGGCATTACCCGCGCGAACAGCACTGATCCCAATAAAATTCGTGAGGCGCTGGCCGCAACTCAAAGCTTTAAAAGCGTAAGCGGCGAAATGAAATTAAACGCTACGCACGATGCTGTCCGCGGCGTAGTCATCATTGAAATGAAAGACGGGAAGCAAGTTTACAAGGAAACGATCAAACCGTAAAGCTTTCCCGCTTCTTTGAATGAATCCATTGGCCAAACAAAAAAGCGAGACTGCTCATGTGTTCGCAAATCACTGTGAACCGTCCAGGCAGTCTCGCTTTTATTTATATAGCATCTAAAAAATTTACAATACCTTGTTTAAAAAGGCTTTTGTCCGCGGCTGCGACGGTGAGCCAAAGATGGTTGCCGGCAGCCCTTCTTCCACAATTTCACCGTTATCCATGAAAATGACCCTGTTGGCCACCTCCCGGGCAAAAGCCATTTCGTGAGTAACAACAATCATAGTCATATGTTCTTCCGCCAGCTGGCGCATGGTTTTCAGGACCTCGCCGGTAAGCTCCGGGTCAAGCGCCGATGTCGGCTCGTCAAACAGCATAATATCCGGATTCATCGCCAGTGCTCTGGCAATGGCTACCCGTTGCTTTTGGCCGCCAGACAGCCTGGACGGATACACGTCCCGTTTTTCCGCCAGTCCGACCTTGCGCAGCAGATCCTCGGCCTTAGGCACAATCGCCTCTTGCCTCATGCCTTTGACGGTAATGGGTGCTTCAATGAGATTTTCCAACACGGTCAGATGGGGAAATAAATTAAATTGCTGAAACACCATTCCCATCCGCCGGCAGATTTTTCTAACCTCCGTCTCGGCAGCGTAATTGACTTTCCCCTCACCGTGATCAGTCGCCAACACATCGCCTTCAATTTCGATAGTTCCCCGGTCAATGGTTTCCAGCCTGTTCAGACAGCGTAAAAACGTACTTTTCCCTGAGCCCGAAGGACCGATAATGGCAATTACCTCGCCTTTGTCCACTGCCAGTGATATGCCTTTTAGTACCTCAAGTTGATTAAACTGCTTATAAATAGAAACTGCTTTAATCATATTCATAACCATTTGCTCCTACTCGTCATATACGGCATACTTCTTTTCCAGCTTTTGAAACACCCAGGTGAGCACCAGGGTCATAATCAGATAAAAAACAGCAGCTACAATAAAAGGCATGGTATTAAAATCACGCTGGACAATGGCCCGGGTCGTTCTCAGTAAGTCATTCATTGCCAAAACGTAAATCAGGGAGGTATCTTTGACCAGGGTGATGGTCTCGTTGCTTACAGGCGGCAGCACTCTTTTTATTACCTGGGGTAAAATAATCCGGCGCATGGTTTGGATATAGGTCATGCCGAGAACCTTTGCCCCCTCATACTGGCCGCGGTCAATAGACTGAATGCCTGCCCGGAATATTTCGGCAAAATAGGCGGCATAGTTAAGCACAAAGGCCAGCAGCGCAGCCGGAAAATCCGACAGCCGGATGCCAACATACGGCAAGAACGGCAGACCGAAGTAAATAAATAAAAGCTGCAGCATCAGGGGCGTTCCCCGAAAGAGCCAGATATAGACGCCAACAGCCCCGCTCAAAGTCCTAAACCGGGAAATACGGGCCAAGGACAACAGCAATCCTAGTGGCAAAGAAAGGACAATGGTGGCAAAAAACATTTGCAGCGTCACAACCGTGCCTGCCAGCAGCGGCGGCAAAATTCCTAATACATAGTCCATTTATGTCTTCCTTACTTTACGATATCTTCGCCAAACCACTGCTGCGAAATTTTAGCCGAAGTACCGTCTTTTCTCATTTCATCCAGTGCCTTTTGCAGCTTGCCTACAAGTTCTTTATCGTCTTTTCGCAAGCCAACGCCATATTCTTCAGACCCGAAGTTATCTTTGAGGATTGTATATTCACCCGGCTTTTTAGCGATATAATAACGGCCGACAATTTCATCCACAACCACAGCGTCAAGCCGTCCGGCTTTTAAGTCCATCAGGGCGGCAACATTGTCGCCGAATTTTTTCAGTTCTTTGAAAGATTTCATGGTTGCGGCATCTTTTTCCAGGGCCTCAATACTGCTGCTGCCATCCTGCGCCCCCACTACCTTGCCTGCCAAATCGGCCTTGGTTTTGATCGGCGAATTAGCATCTACAACGATGATTTGGCGGTTTTCCATATAAGGCTTGGTAAAGAGAATATTCTCCTTACGCTTTTCGGTAATGGTCAAGCCGTTCCACAGTACGTCAACCCGCTTGCCGCTAAGTTCGGCTTCCTTGCTGTTCCAGTCAATGGGTTTGAATTCCACTTCCATACCCAGCCGTTTGGCTGCTTCTTTGGCCATATCAACGTCAAAGCCGACAATCGTATTTTTATCATCCCGAAAACCCATAGGCGGAAAATTATCGTCAAGACCAACGACGATTTTTTTCTTATCGGTCCCGCCGCAGCCGGCCACCAGCATTCCGGCCATCAGTACCACTAAAATAGCTGTCAGTACTTTTTTCACATTAACTCCTCCACTCTCCCAAATTCTATCTCTATTGTACTTTAACGTATTAAAGTTTGGAAGTAATAAAAAGCGCCGTTTGGGCAAACGGCATGGTATTTGTACAAAAAATCGTGCATTTACGGCATAATTCACAGGATATTGTTCTTTTAGCAAAGACTAATGATCTGTAACTACCGGCGCAGACGCTTCACAAGGAACACCTGTCTGGCATTTGCCGCACCCGTAACGGGGTTTATAGCGCTCGGCCGTACTGTCAAGATACCGGGCACAAAGTTCATTATTTTTGCCTGTTTCATCGATAGCCTGAGGCGGGCAGCGCCTGATGCAGGCCCCGCATTGGCTGCAATATTCATCGTAAGACTGATAGCTGCGCGGCGTGGGTGCGATAGCAGCAGACACAACGACACTGCCCAGGCGTCCGGCTGCACCGGCGCGGGTAATAAATGACCGGTTCAGGCTAAAAGTTCCTAAGCCGGCCACATAGGCAACGTGCCGTTCAGACCAATTGCTCTTGCGGTTAACGACCGTAAAGCGGGAATCAAGCCCGGGGGCGACAGCCTGATAGCCGGCCTGTTCAAACCATTCTACCAGAAACTTCCGCAGGGCGTTGCTGACAATCTCACCTTCAATTCGCGCGTACAGCCACTCAACAGCCGGCTGCCCGCCCTGCCGGTTGGCCTCCCGGACAGCCTGACTGAAGGGTAAAAAATAAGCAACCACCGACTGCGCCGCAGGCAGCCAGTCGTCCGGCAGCTTATGCTGCTCACCAACAATCGTGTCTGCCTTCAGCATGGCAAACATGGGATCTGCCGCGCTGGCCACACCAACTAACGGCTGGTCGTAGATTTGAGTCAGCTTGATTTCGGCCGCCGCATTAAGTGGCGTTTGGGCAATAAAAGCGGCTGCTGCTTGCTCAATGGTATGTAGTTCCAAGGTACTCCCTCCATGATACTTTTTTGATCAATTGCCTATCATTTCTGTAACTGTTCAACATATATTTCACTTTTGCCTGCTTCGGTCTGTCCTGATTGCAAATTTTTGTGCTTGACAAAAAACTGCCGGCAGCATATAGTTAGTTTAATGAAACTAATTATGAGAAGGGATTTTACTATGCCCACGGAAGATACCATCGTTAAGGCGATTACTATTTTATCGGATTCCATGCGTGAGTCTATGCGAAAGTACAAAGAAAGTACGCCTGCCAGCAGGGAATTATTTAATCTATCCATAACGCAACTGCATTATCTCCATGCCGTAAGAGAACACAATAACCCTACAATTACTGAACTTGCGGAGATATTCGGTGTGCAAAAATCAACCGTCACTGTGGCGATCAATAAACTTTTAGAACGCGATTTTATTGAGAAACTTCCATCAACAAACGACTTGCGCGTAAACCATATACGCTTATCAGCAAAAGGAAAACGGTTAATTCAACTTGAGGATGAGGGATACTATCAATTCGCCAAACACATTATGGCTACCCTGGATGAAACCGAACGGGAAACTTTTGCTTTGCTGCTGAATAAGGTTACGGATAATATTACCCGCACATAAGCGGGTTTTATATAGATAAATAGTTAGTTTTATCAAACTAATTTTGTATTAAGAGGTGGCTTGATGAACAGACGGCAATTTATTATCCGGAGCGGGGCAGTTCTTGCTTTCGTTGGGGGATTCCCCCTGTTTGAGTCTCTTGCCCAATTAGAAACAGTCCCGAGAGCTGTGCCCGACATTGCCAACAAACTGGAAAAAGCTTATGTTGACATACTGTATTTAGCCTCATTGGCTCCCAGCGGGCATAACGCCCAGCCTTGGACAATAAGGCTGCTGGACACGCAGCATTGGCTGATCGGTACCGCTTCCTCCCGCTGGCTGCCGGTTGTTGACCCGGAAAACAGGGAAATGCTGATTTCCTTAGGCGCCTTTTTAGAAAACTTAGTCATGGCGGCAGGTGCATATGGCTATGAGGTAAGTGTTAATCTATTATCGCAAAACTCTAAGGACGAAGACCTGCTGGAGATAAAACTATATAAAAAAGATGAAGCAAACCATTTTGACGTTGAAAAGATCAAACTGCGCCGAACTGTGCGCAACAGCCTGCTTACCGATGATTTATCCAAGGAAGACATCAGGTTTCTGACAGCCAACGATAAAGCTCACTTTATTTACTTTCCCAGGCAGTCCCGGGAAGGCCAGTATCTGGCCGAAGGAACTCTGCTGGCCAATCAAATGCAGGCATATCAAAGTCCTGCACAAGAGGAATTGGCCAACTGGGTCCGCTGGTCCAATCAGGAGATTCAACAGTCCGGGAATGGCCTAACCGCCGAAACAATGGAAATCACCGGCTTGGCAAGATGGTATGTAAAAAACTTTTATAACCGCCAATCGGTATTGACGCAGCGGTTTCGCGCAGAAACGGTTAAAAAAGTCCAGGAGCAAGTAGCCACCGGCAGCGGCTGGCTATTGCTTACAAGTAAAGATTCTTCCCTCGCCGAACTTATCCGGGTTGGGCGGAACTTACAGCAAATGTGGCTCACTGCCAGAGAAAAAAATATTGCCGTCCACCCCATGACGCAGATGCTGGAAGAATCGGCCATAAAAAAAGACCTCCTTACAACACTGGGGATTACCGAAGATGTCCAACTCCTGTTAAGAGTCGGCTATACCAGGGACTATCCCCTGCCGGTAAGCCCGAGGATGCCCTTGCACAGACTCATCCTTTAACCTTGTCCGACCTCTATTTTCTTTACCATGTCCACATGTTCAATCCCGGCGTCCAGATAGATTTCCCCTTGCGCCTGAAAACCGAGGCGTTCATAAAATTTTCTGGCGTGCAGTTGAGCCCCCAGTTTCATACCCTGATAGCCTGATTTTCGGGCTTCCGTTTCAATGGCCTCCATGATCCTCCTGCCGGCGCCGGTTCCCCGCTGCTCTTTGAGTATCGCTACCCTTTCCACTTTCAGCATACCGTCCTTATAGGGACGAAATCTGGCTGTACCAATTGCCTGCTCATCCTGATTCACCAGCAGCACATGCCGGGTGGTCGGTTGCTGATCGTACTCATCGATTTCCAGCTCTTCTGGAACATGTTGTTCTTCTATAAACACTTTGCGCCGAATGGCAAACGCTTTTTCCCGTTCCTGGGCATCCGTTGTGATCCTAATTTTGTTTTTCATTTTGTCGCTCTCCTCTCATATATTGACTACGTTCTCATCTGTTTACAACCCAATGAAAATTTTCTTAGCGGCAATTCATATAAACCTCAGTGATACAGCCGGAACCTAAAAGTTCCGGCTGTATCACTATTTGCTTACTTCGCCGGTTCTATGGTAATTTTCTTAATCACCACATCTTCCAGCGGTTTATCCTGCGTCCCTGTCTTAACCTTGCCGATGGCCTGTACAACGTCCATACCTTCGATCACTTTGCCGAATACGGCGTGTTTGTTATCCAGCCAGGGAGTCGGTTTCAGCGTAATAAAGAACTGCGAACCACCTGTATTGGGACCGGCGTTAGCCATGGAAATCACGCCGGCCGCATGTTTTAGGTCAGGGTGAAACTCATCGGGGATCGTATAACCGGGACCGCCTGTGCCATTGCCTTTAGGGTCGCCGCCTTGAATCATGAAATTGTCAATCACCCGGTGAAAAATCAAGCCGTTATAAAAGCCTTTGTTGACAAGCGTAATAAAATTCCGGCTGGTTTTCGGCGCTTTGTCTTCGAAGAGTTCCACACGGAAATTGCCCTTAGAAGTTTCAAACAGGGCAACACTGTTTTTCTTGGCGGTATTATCGGTTTGTGTTTGCTGGGGCGTGTTCTCTGTCTGCTGCGGTGTAGTGGCACTATTGCCAGAGCAACCGGCAACAACCATCACAATGGCAAAAATTCCAATAACCGCCGCTAGATATTTTTTCATAAAATCACTCTCCTTTCCTGTTTAATAACCAAATATTAGTATATCACAACCGCAGACTCCTATTATATGCCAACAGAGGTCGGTTTATTGGGTCAGCCGTTGCCAGTGCGCCTTAAGCACGGCCATTGCCGCCGCAAAATTCATCCATTTGCTTAACGGGTGATTTTCGAAGTACAAGAAAATAATGGGGATGGCGATAAGCGTAAAGAAGGTCGACGTGATCAACCCGCCGATAACCACCCAAGCCATGCCCACCCTAGTCTCCGAGCCTGCAGTCATTGCCAGGGCAGTAGGCAGCATACCGATGATCATAGTTAATGAAGTCATAAAAATAGGTTTTAATCTGTGTTTTCCGGCCTCGATAACTGCCTCCTTGGCAGCAATCCCCCGCCCCATCAGCGTTAGGGTGTAATCCAGCAGCAATGTCCCGTTCTTGGCGACAACACCGTCCATAACCAAAATACCGATTAATGTGTATAAATTTATGGTATTGCGGGTCACAGCCAAAAAAAACAGCGAGCCGATCAAGCCAAACGGCAGCGAAAACATCCGGATAAACGGCGTTGAAACAGACTCATACAGGGTAGCAAGGAGCATATAGACTAAAATGAGGGACAGGACCAGCGCCTGTGCCATTTCACCGAAGGTAGTCTTCATGTTGTCGGCTTGGCCGGTAAACCGGTAAGTTACATTTTGGCCTAAATCATCGGGTTTAATATTTTGGGCAATTTCATTTAACACTTCCTGCAACGGCCGATCGGTAATATTGGCGCCAATATTGATGGATTCCTGCTTGTCAACCCGCCGCAGCATAACCGGTCCGGTGCTATCTTCCACTCTGGCTACGTCTCCCAGCCTTACCAGGCCGTTGCCGGCCTGAACCGGAATAGAGCGAATGTCGGATGCCTTAAATCCGTCACTGCCTTTTAACCGTACGTATATATCTGTATTCTGGTTATTGTTATTGGGGTCATTGGCAAAATATCCGGCAAGTGTTCCGGCCATAGCACCGGAAAATACACTGTTAATCTGATTAACGGTAGTATTATAAAACTTCACTTTTTCCCGGTCAACAACCAGCCGTAATTCCGGTGCACCCTCGGAATAGGAACTGCGAACATCCTTGACGCCCTTAATCTTTGCCAAGATATCCTGCACCCGGTAAGACGCTTTAATAATATTCTCCAGACTGGAGCCGCGAATTTCAATTTGCACCGGCGAATTATTGGGGCCGCCACCGCCGGTACCCGTACCGCCCGACACCCCGGCTACCGAGGACTGGGTTTCACTAACCTGCGTGATCGCCTGGGGAAAATTCTGACGCAAAAAGCCCCTCACCTGGTCAGTTACCTGCCAAACCGACCTATCTCGCTCCTTGCGGTCGACAAGCTTTACGCTTACCCCGCCGTAATTGCCGGCCGGTGAACCGACGCTGGACAAATAGGTGTCTACTTCCGGCACTGTGGTGAGATAATCTTCGATTTTCCGGACTTCATTATTCGTTTTATCAATATTTTGTCCGGCAGGAAATTGCAAATTGATCCGGAACGTGCTTTCATCGGTTTTCGGCATGTATTCCGCACCGATTATGCCGGTGGGAACCAGGGCGACTGCCCCTAAAAAAATAACGGTTACTGCGACTACAACTTTTTGGGGATGAACGAAACTCCAATGCAGCAGCCGTTCATATTTTTCGATTGCACCTTGTTCCAGCCTGTCCATAAAATTCCAGATGCGGCCCTGCGGATTGTATACACCTGTCTTAAAAAAACGCGATGCCAGCATGGGAGTCAGCGTAAACGATACAAATAAGGAGCATATCGTAGCAAACACGATAGTCAGGCCGAATTGCCGGAAATATTGGCCTGTCATGCCGTTCATAAAGGCAATTGGCATAAACACCACCACGTCGCATAGTGTGATGGCGATGGCGGCCATGCCGATTTCCATCCGCCCTTCCTCAGCCGCAACTTTGGCTTCCTTGCCCATGATTAAATGGCGGTGAATATTTTCCAGCACCACAATAGAATCGTCGACAAGTATGCCGATACATAACGACATGCCCATGAGCGACATCATGTTAAAAGTGAACCCGGCCATATACATGACAAAAAAAGTGGAAATAAGCGATGTCGGAATCGCGATAAGCACCGCCGCCGTCGAACGCCATCCCCGTAAAAACAGGAATAACACCAAGCCGGTGGTGAAAAGGCCTTCAATAAGCGCCTCCAGCGTATTGTGCAGCGAATCCTGTACATAAGTGGCCGCGTCGGTGATAAGAATAAATTGATAGTCAGGGTATTCCGCCCGCAAACTGTCCAGTTGCTCTTTTGTCGCTTTGGCCGTATCGACCAGGTTGGCATCACTGTTTTTGTATACCGTCAGGGAAATCGCTTCCTGCCCATTGGTGCGGGCATAGCGGGTTACCCGTTGGTCCTGCTCTTTGACCGTAGCCAGACTGCTAAGCGGAATATTGACACCTTTGGCATTGGTGACATGGATTGTGGCAAGTTCTTCCGGGGAAGTATACTGTGCTGTCAACCGGACATTTGTTTCGGTATTATTGTTAAAAACCGAACCGGCCGGCGTTAAAACATTTTCCTGATTAATTCTTGTCGCAATTTGATTCATGGAAATATTAAAATAAGACAGCTTATCTTTATCAACCTCGACAGCGATTTCTTTGTCGCGGCCACCGTAAATCTGGACGTCGGATACCCCGCTCGCCCGCTGCAGCCGTTCCACAAAGACATCATTCGCCAAAGTATAGACATCAGCTAACGGCTTATCGGCGATAACCGCAATTTCCAGAATCGGCTGCGCATTGACGTCACGTTTGATTACCGTAGGCGTCTGAATCCCGGTGGGCAGTTTGCTTAAGGTGCGATTAACATATTGTGTGGCGTCAATTGCCGAAGTATCGACATTGGCCCAAAACTCAAATTCCAGAGTGATCTGTGCTTTTTCCGGCCGGGCAACCGATGTCATATGTTTTAAATTGGATAGCGACGACAGCGAGTCTTCCAAGGGCTTGATGACGTCCTGCTCCACCTGTTCCGTGCCGGCGCCTGGATAATTGACGGTTACTGTAACGTAGGGAATATTGATAGCCGGTAACAGTTCAACGCCGATACGGTAAAAGCTAAATAAACCAAGCACCACAAACAGCATAACAATCATCGAAATGCCGATGGGCTTTTGGATGGAAAAGCGGGTTATGTTCACTGACTGTCACCTCTGGCGCCCGGCGTACGTACGGCGACAATCATGTTCGGACGCAACCGGGCCAGATTTGTCGCGGCAATCTGTTCACCTTCGTTTAGTCCGCTTAATATCTCGATATTTTGGTCACTCCGTGCGCCAATTTCAACGATTCTTTTCTCAATAACATTTCCCTGGCCAATGACAAATACAAAACTCTGTCCGTCTTTCTCCTGAACGGCTTCTTTAGGCACGATCAAAACACCCTGCCGCAGCGGGGCGTCAACGGCCACCCGGGAAAACATACCGCTTCTGACATCATTGCCAGGATTATCAAGCTCTATCCGCGCCGTGAAAACAAGATTCTGCGAGTCGGCAGCCGGGCTAATATAAATGATCTTACCGGGAAATGTTTTTCCTAATGATTCGATCTGCACTCCCAGGGCAAGGCCTAACTTTAGTGCGCCCAAATCTTGTTCAGGTACCTGACAGTCAACGTAAATACGGCTATTATCAAAAATGCTGATTAGTTTTTGCCCTGCTGCAACCATATCGCCGACTTCCGCCTGCCGGTAACCGATTACACCGGCACGCGGAGCCGTAATAATTAAATCATTTTTCTGTTTTTGGGCAGCGCTTACCGCAATCTGCATTTTTTGCGCAGCAGCACGTGATGACTGAACCGCCGCCGGTACACCCGAGCTCATTTGGTTTGTCAGGCTATCCAAAGATGCCTTGGCGTCGGCCAATTGCTGTTCACTTAATTCCAATTCGTCCAAAGAAATACCGCCGACATCATATACGGTTTTATTCCGTTGATAAGTTGCCAATGCCTTCCGGTAATCGGCTTTGGCTTTATCATAATTGGCATTAACCGTAGCCTCGCTGGCGATCGCATCCGCCACAGCCTGACTATAAGCAGCCTGATTTTGGCCAATTGTCAACTCCGCATCGCCGGTATCCTGGACAACCAATACTTCTCCCGGTGTGACCTGTTGTCCCAGAACAGCATTTACTGCAACAACCTTCCCCTGATATTTAGCGGCAATGTCAACCTGTGCTGCGGGTACCGTCTGGCCGGTCAAAGAAATATGTTTGACAAGGTCAGCCCGCTGCACACTGGCGGCATCGACCGTTGTCTGCAGTCTGGCCGCCGTTCCCTGGTTCCCGGCAGGATGGACCAGTCTGGTAACCGCCACGATTGCGCATAATAAAATAATGATGCCACCAAAGATAACGAGCTTTTTCTTTTTTCCTAAATTCGGTGTAAAATGCCGCATAACCTGAATCGCTCCTTTGCCCGTACTCCTACTCGTTTACCGCAATGCCCCTAGCCGTCTCCAGCCCGGCTTGGTTGATGTTGTAATCATATAACGCCTAACGCCAATTAAAGTACCTCAACCTTTACATGATTCTCTGTCCATAGCTTTGCTGTTCTTTGGCAATGCCAGCCTTTTCGGCCATTCTCTTAAGTAACTGATAACTTACATCGCGTTCTTCCGGGCTTAAATCCTCGGTAAGCAACAACGCCCATTCTTTCAGCACCGCCCTGATCTTCGGTTCCAAATCCCTGCCTTTAGCCGTCAGGTAAACCAGATAAGCCCTTCTATCGACAGGGTCTTCTTCCCGTCGAATATAGCCAAGCTCTTCCAGCTTGGCCATGGCGCGCGCCGTTGTGGCTTTATCCACATAGAAGTGCTTGGCCATAACATCCTGACTGACCCCTTCCTGGCGATAGAGATAAAGCAAATAAGAAAACCGTCCACTGCCGACACCGAATGTTTCAAAGTGCTTATCAAAAAACGCTTGTGCCATTCGATACAAAATCGAAATAAATTTACCTATGTAAGGTCGTTTAATAGTAATCACCGCCACTCAAATTAAGCACCATGCAGGACCTCGGCAAAAAGTTGTTTGCGCAACTATTTGGACAAGGTTATCCGCTATTTTTTATAATTGTATAATCCTATTTTTAGAATTTATTTAGAAATGCCTGGCAAAATAATCACTTTATTTTTCTAGCTACAAACATAATCCTATCAATAAATAGTTGTTTATGCAACTATTTATTCAGTCTAACTCTCTTTGATGAAAAAAGTATTATTGGCAACAACACAACCATAAACTGACTTGGTTGTTGTGTGTTGTTTCTGCAAACAATAAAATAACGAAAATAATTGGACCAGGAAAGGAGCAAACCATGAAACATCACAGTCGCCGAAAAACTACCAAACGCAAATATAAGCAGCTTATGGCCGCTCTTGCCGGTGCCGCTTTAGTCTCCACAGCTCTGCTGCCAGGTCTTCCTATCTCCAAGGCACATGCTGCCGATCAAACAGTAACTGCCTCACCGGCTGGCGAAACTGCCGCCGAAACTGCCACTCCCGGACAGGATGCGCAAAATCAGCCTGACCAAAACGCTAGCCCAGAAAAAAACCAGTTACCTGTCAACGACCAAGGCTCCAAACCTGATAAACAGCCCCGGCATGAGCGGGAACGCAACACAGCCACCTCACCAATAGCAGCCCTTAAAGCCGCCGCTGCCAAATATGGTTTTGATCAAAACCATGATAAGTTTTCGCTGGCCTGGCAAAGTGAAACCGACGCGATGGTTATCGTGCAGACAGAAAATGGAACTACCTTTAAAGTTCATTTAAGTCTGGATAATGGTACCTGGACAATTGACAGTGTAAAAAGAATTGTCACCGGCGGATATAGTGACGGCGTTCAGGCCGGGGACCCGGTAGAGGTTGTAAAAGACAATGCGGCAACCTTTGGCTTCGACGCCGACAATGATTACTTTACCCTCTTATCCATAACTGGCGGCAAAGCCATTGTGCAAGTAAAAACCAGCGGCCAAACTTTCAAGGTTGATCTGGAACGGCGCGCCGGCAGTTGGATTATTACCACCATTCGGGGTATTGGCAACAGCGTTTACCCTGCCACCTACCGGCCTGCCAGTCTTTACGGCTATCCAACTCTGGGGGCAGCCACCGGTCCGGTTGCCACCATCAATGAGCAGGTTTTATATACCAACAACAGCTTTGCCGCTTGGTCCTGGCGTGAAACTACCTATCCGGCTGACATGAAGCTGGGTGTATTGTTCCTTAAACCGCAGTCAGCCGATACTGCGGAAATTCCCGGTGTCATTATTGATAAACTGGATACGATAGACTTTGGTCGGCAGCTCGCCTTGTATGCGCATATTGGCTCGGTTGCCGCCAAAGGCTATGGCATTGGCATTGAAAAAGTAGTCCAAACAGGCAATGATCTGACTGTTACAGTCAGGCTGAAAAGCCCCTGGGAAACTGATAAATTATGGCCTACCAAAACCAATGACGTGATTCCGCTAGATCGGTTAACATTAAACTTTGACAATCCTATCCACATTAAATTTGTCGACTCAAATGGCAGTAACCTGATTAATTATACCATTTATAATCGCTAATGCGGCGCAGCGCCTGCCAACGATAAAAATCCCCACAATTCAGTTTGTGGGGATTCTTCGCAAAATTATGCGTAAAGCTTACTGGACGGAACTGTTGGAAACAGGGGAGGAGTTAATTTCTGCGCCGGTTTGGCTATTGTCGCTGCCATCCTCGCTAAACTTATCTGTTACGTCTTCGGATGCATCTTCATCATAGGCAGACATTGCTAAGAGCAATTCAGCATCAGATACACTGGAAAACATGCCGGGAATAAGTTCTTTCATTAAATCCCTCCTCAAAAAGTACTATGAATGCACATTTATAGTATTCCCAAACTTTTTTAATAAAGCTTATGTAAAAAATGACAAAAGGCAGCGCTTCTATACCGCAAAATCAGGTGGTTCATCATTACTGCCGTAGCAGTTTATTTAATCCGCCATGTCCGTATTTCAATATGGTTGGTTGGTTTTTGAAAAATACTTTTACGAGGATGCGTTTTTGAATATAAATATGGCACCACCAGAACACAAACGCCCATTCCCAACAAGACGACAAATACATTCTCTGTTACTATATCCATGCTTTCCTCCTTGTAACCGATGTACTTTACAGATACCCGTATCTATTGAAAATAAAGACACCAATCCAAAAACAGACTGGTGTCCAGTGTACAATTCTTTATCGAATCGGCAACTTGGCAATCATAGACCCATCTGTCCTTAGACCCATAGCTTTGCGTCCTTATCTTTCGATAAGTTTGCCTACTATATAATTATGTCGAATAATGGAACTTTAACTATAATTTAACACTCAATGATTCGCAAGTCAATAAAAAGTTAGGAATAAAGTCTCTTGTCATTAGGACATTAGTCCCAAATCGGTCTGGTATCTATAAAAATTCCGTCTAATTTATCCCCAAAATTCAGATTATGATTGAATTGACCACTACAAATCTTTTGTTTCTTTAATTGCCTATATGAAAAAGACGTCAGTAATAATTTGACGTCTTGGTGCATCTTTTATCATTGTTTTCAAAATAATTATAATGTAAGGCTGAGTGGTTACTGCATAAAACGGCTACACTCTTACGACACTGTGATTATAACCGGCAAGAAGGGCTACGTAAGAGTCAGTACTGCCGTCTCCCTGGCAGGCGAGCTCAGCACATCCCAATGATCAAATGCAGCTTTAACCTTCCCAATCTTAGTTTCCAAATATAACAGCTGCTGCATGGCATCAATGATATCTGCTTTGTCATCCGCATTAATACCGGCATTTTGTTGACAATTTGCCAGGATATTCAGCAGGCAGTCGGCACTTTCCCGGGATAATTCCAGTGCTTCATTAAATTTTTTCACGGCGGTCAGCATTTCATCCAGTTGGCTGTGCTCCATGCCGTTACTCCTTTCATTGCTGATGGCATCTAGGTATCGAATCACTTGGTATCACGCCTTTTCTTTTTGCCACCATTATAACGATAAATCGGCGCTAAGTCAATTACTATCAGTTAATTTTTATTTTACTATTAGTTAACAGGAGATTGCAAACAATTCACTAAACATTCAATTAGGTGATGCCTGTGAGATTTGGAGAAATTATTAAACAATCCAGGGAAAATATGCAGCTTAGTCAGGAAGAAGCAGCTAAAGCAATTGAAAAACACTATGGCGTCCGGATCTCAACTTCTTATCTCAGCATGATTGAGACAGGAACGCGCAAAAATCTGACTGTAAATTTGATTAGCGCTTTACTCAGTTATTTTAACTTGCCTGCCAGTAGTGCCACCGACCTTTTTGAACCAGCAAACTCCTCCGCCGAATATCTGAAAAACAATGAGCAGACCATATTTTGCGAACAACAGTCCCTTTACAGTGAGTCGATTCATTCGCAGCATATTGCCCTTGAAAACCTGCCTCATGAAGCAAGACATAGTCTTGTTGACTACTATGAATTTCTCTTGTCCAAATATAAGATAAGAAATGAATCCAGTACTAAAAACTGCCGACAAAGCTAATTGCCGGCAGTTTTTATTCATTCTTCCGCTATTTGTTAACTTTTTCCACGATTTACTCGATAGTAAAGTAATAGGAGTTATAGTAACAACGCATAACAAGTAAGGAGAGTAACTACCATGTCGATTGATCAGGCAAGTTTAAACATGTTACAGGCAATGGCCAATCCCAAAAGCCAGTTAACAGCTTTAAAAGAATATCGTGACGGGCTGCAAAATAAACTGGAACAAGCAACGCGTAATCAGCCAACAGTAAACGCCGATCACCAGACCAATAACGCTTCTTCAGACCGCAAGCAGGTTATTGTCGAGTTGCAAGCGGCCGACAAACAAATTCAGCAAACGATATATGAAGAAGAAACCAGGAAACTTGAGTTAGAAAGACTGAAACGAGAAGCGGCTATGGCCAAGAACCAACGGGAACGGGCCAAGGCGCTGGCTAAGCAGGAACGTGCTCTTACTAATGCCAGCACAGGCAAACTGCTTTCGGCCGCTATAAAGAATTCGCAGTATCAAGCGTCAGGCGGGACGGAACCGTCCTTATCCTTAAGCCCATCGCCTGCAGAAACAACCGGCAGCCAGTCCCCTCAATCCGGCTTTACAACGAAAACCGCAGAAATACAAAGTGACCTTAACGAAGCAGTGGATTATGGCATAAAGGCGGCTGAAGCAGCCCGCCAGCGGAAAGATGCCGAATTAAAGGCTGCCGGCGAAGAAGCCGCCGAAAAAAAGGCAAAAAAAGCAAAAGCTAAACAGAGAACCGTAAATATCATGATATGAACCAATCATTCATAAATAACCTCTTACTTTTTGAGTACTATCATTTTGCCATGTAACTGAGTCAGAATATCCAGCCGTTCCTTCTCCAGGTCGCTCAACAACTGATAATCAAATTCCTGGATAATCAGGTAG
The DNA here is from genome assembly GCF_900101845.1 of Sporomusa acidovorans. GTDB lineage: Bacteria > Bacillota > Negativicutes > Sporomusales > Sporomusaceae > Sporomusa > Sporomusa acidovorans. The sequence continues at coordinate 99,694 of NZ_FNAM01000018.1, forward strand.
CCTTTCTCTGCCGATGCAACAAATTGTTTTAATTCCGCATCCGGCTTCAGTTCCTTGCCATACATATTGGTATAAAAGGCAAAACCGGGATGAAGAAATTTGATGACATAAACAGGTGATTTTCCATCATATACACCGGTAAAAGCCTGTGCAAGCCCGCGGCTATGAAAATTATCCGCGAGCGGCGGCAAAATTACGCTAAACAAGATAAAAGAAACCATCACCATTGCCCCGGCTTGTCCCCACACTGCTTTTGCCGGCTTACCCCGATACACAAACCACCAAACCGCTATGACCATTATACCTAGAACAACAGCTAATGCAGTCAGGCCGCCTACTACTTCCGGGAACAGAAACAGACCTTTCGCCATGGCTCCCAGCAGCAGTAATACAAGTACAGTCAGGGTAATTGGCCAAACAAGTCTGTATCCGGTTGAATCCTCATCCCGGCAGCTATTGATATACCAGCCAACAAGAATTGCCAGTGCAGGAAATATCGGTAAAATATAGGTCACAAGTTTCGTACTGGATAAGGTAAAAAACAGAAAAATAAAAGCCACCCAAATACTAAGAAAACTTACTGTTGAAAACAGATCGCTATTCCTTGCTTTAAATGCCTTGATAACCGCCGGAATAAGCACAGCTGACCACGGAAAAAAGCCAATCAGTAGCACAGGAATAAAAAAGTACCAGCCTGCTGTCTCCACATGCTCCGGCGTGGCAAAACGTGCGATATTATTTATCCCGATAAAGCCGTTAACAAAATCCAGGCCATGAATATAAGCCATCGCCCCATACCAGGGCAAAGTCACAAGCGACCAGATTATGATCCCCGGCAGAATTTTCATGTGCCGTATTTCCTGCAACCGCCGGGTAAATATCAGCCAAAGGATTACAATGGCTCCCGGGAATAGCAGACCAATGGGTCCCTTGGTCAAGGTTGCCAAACCGGAAAAAAAGTAAAACAAATGATAATGCCGGTTTAGAAAACAGAGCAGCGTAAGTGTTAAAAATAAAGTTAGCGTAATATCGGTAACCGCCGCTTTTGCCAAATAAAAAAATTCCAAACTGGTTGCCAGTACCAAGCCGCTGAGTATCCCGGTGCGCGAATCAAATAATTTTGTCGTAAAATAACAAACCGTTGCAACACAAAGTACGGCAAGGACGGCTGACGGCAGTCTGGCCGCCAGTTCGACAATCCCCAGCAATTTATAGGCTCCCGCCACCAGCCAATAGTACATCGGCGGTTTATCATACCAGAATTCGCCATAGATTCGTGGCGATAAGTAGTCATTATATTGAATCATTTCTTTGGGAGTTTCGCCATAAACCGGTTCATCCGGATCTAACAGCGGTATGCTGCCAAGATTAACAAAAATCGTTACTATTGTCAGCAAAAGCATCAGCCAAAATTGTTTTTTCAAGCGCAAAGAATCACTTCCTTTATCCTATCCCAAAAAGATTTCTATTGCATGATCTTACGAATAACCATAAAGATGACTACCAGCCAGGCAACAACCGCAATAGCGATAATCCCCGTGATATAAGGCATTCGCCGGCGCCACTTTTCACTTTGCCGCCTGCTTTCCGCCACTACCTGAGCCGGCAGCAAATTAGTTAGAAAAAGCATCGCACTGGTCAGCAGCACCGCATCATCCGCAATGCCCACTACCGGCAGATAATCAGGCACCAAATCAATCGGACTGAACAAATAAAGCAGGAGTGCCGCCAGTAACCCCTTAAGGTAACCCGGTGTCTGCGGATGCCGCCAGGCATAATATAATAGCAACGCATTGTCACGCAAAAGTTTTAACCAACCCCAAAATCGAAACAGCCGTCCGGCCTTTAGCATACGATCAACCGCCTATTCCCTATTGGTATACTGAATAAAATTCTTGGTTCGTAAAAAAAGTTTTTCACCCCTATCACCGTTTTGTCCCTGACCTGTGAAAAGAAATCAGCGCGCCGACAACAGCCAAACCTGCCCCCACCAGCAGAGCCACCATGTAGCCATCCATAAAGGCGGCTATCTGCTGCCCCGGGGTTGGCTGGCTTAACCCGTTAAGGCTGGCAGAGCGCCGGTATTCCAGAATGGATACCGCCATAGCCGTACCGCTTACCATCCCGAAATTGCGCGCTAAAGCGTTGACGCCGCTTGCCACCCCTAATTGGTTTGGTTGTACGGCACTCATCACACTGTTATTATTCGGCGACTGAAACAGGCCATTACCTAATCCCATTGTGGCCTGCGAAGCCATGATGATTCCTAATGCAGCATCCAACGGCAGCTTGGCGGTCCAAACCAGGCCTAATGCCAGGATAATCAAACCAATCGTAGCCATCAGCCCGGTACCGATCTTGTCCGACAAACTGCCGCTAAGAGGTGCAACCACTGCCATAACAACAGGAAACGCCGACATAATCAGCCCGGTCTTAGACGGTGCAAAAGCCAGTACATCGTGGAGAAAATACGGCAATAGCAATGTATTAGTAAACATAGCCATAAAGGAAAGCATCCCGGCCAAATTCCCGGCAGAAAACTCCCAATTGTTAAATATGGACAATTCCAGCATCGGATAGTCGATGCTTTTTTCCTGCCAAATAAACAGCATAAACATGACACCGGCAATTCCCAGACAGCCAAGTGTGCTCCATGAAAGCCAGCCCCACTTGGTTCCATAACTCAGGGGCAATAAAAAACTAACCATCCCTGCCGTAAATAAAGCTGCCCCTAAGTAATCTATTTTCTCCTGCTGTAAATTGCGATCTGCCGGCAAGATCAGCCGCACACCGGCATAACCGAGCAAACCAATAGGAATGTTGACATAAAAAATAGCATGCCAGCCAAACATTTCGACAAGCAATCCTCCCAATCCCGGACCGCTCAGGCCGCCAAGCGCTACGATTGTCCCGACAGCTCCCAGCACCCGGCCCCGTTCATTGGCGGGAAAGTTTGCCGTCACAATAGCCATACCGTTGGCCATGAGCAAGGCGGCACTAATGGCCTGAATAATGCGAAAGCCTATTAACATACCGATAGAATCGGCCAGGCCGCATAACAAAGAACCCAGCGTAAAACCGATAAAACCATAACCATACATTCTGCGCCGGCCCAGGACATCACCCAGCCGCCCCACCAGCGGCAGCAAACTGGTAATCGTCAGCAAATACCCTGTCACCACCCATTGCGCTGTGGGGATATCGGTATGCAAAGCCAGGGTAATAGGCGGTAAAGCCACATTAACAATCGAAGATGTCATTGTCGACATAAAAGTTCCTACACTGACAACACCAAAAAGCATCCATTTATAGTAGGTAAGCTGCTGCAATTTTTTCCTCACATAGAAACCCCTTTCCCTTGATAAAAGCAACCAACATTTGCCAATCCATCACCCTACCGCAATTATTTTCTATCTAACCCAAAAGCAGAATTACCGCACTTGATCTAGAGAATCCGCATTTGGGTTCATCTAGGCTGTCTAGCTTGTACTTCCATTAGTTTACCTGCTATTCTTTTGATAAATTCCATCAAACAAAAGTAATTTCCTCCAGAAAAATTTCGCTAAAGAAAAAAATCAGCATAACCCTGAGTAACAGGCTGTGCTGATTTTTGGTAAACGTAAAGCCCTATAAACTACTCTGCCAGTTGCTGCTGGCCAACAGGCAGCGGCTTAGCACTGCCAATCGGCCCAAAAGTTGTAAGCGGATTACACTCCAGATCACTATAGGCCGTAATCCCATGCTCGCTCAGATCCAGACCATCTGTCTCCGCTTCCACCGATACCCGGATGCCAACCGCCGCCTTGAGCAGCGAAAACAATCCGTAAGTAGCGGCAAATCCCCATAAGGATACAGCGATAACGCCCAGCGCTTGAATACCTAACAGTGCCAGGCCGCCTCCATAGAGTAACCCGCCTTTTTCGGCAAAAACGCCGACAGCCACTGTGCCAAATGTACCGCATACCCCATGTACGGCGATGGCGCCAACCGGATCATCAGCCCGCAGACGGTCAAAAAACGGTACGGCAAACACTACCAGCAATCCGGCAATTCCCCCAATAATCATGGCACTGACAGGTTCTACAAAAGCGCACCCGGCCGTAATAGCCACAAGGCCGCCCAATGCACCGTTAATCGCCATACTTGGATCAACCTTTCCCCATTTTATTGCTGTATAGAGAGCCGCAATCGTACCGCCTGCCGCAGCGGACAAATTCGTATTAACAGCAATACGGGCAATATTCATATCAAGCCCTGACAGGGTACTGCCCGGATTAAAACCAAACCAGCCAAACCACAATAAAAAAGCACCAAGCGCTGCCAACGGTAAATTGTGACCAGGCAAAACATGCACAGCACCGTCTTTGCCAAATTTTCCTGTCCGTGGTCCCAGCACCAGCACTGCGGCCAGAGAAGCCCAGCCTCCCAGCGAGTGAACAACAGCCGATCCGGCAAAATCAAGCATTCCAAGTTTATTCAGCCAGCCGCCATTTCCCCAGACCCAATGCCCGGCAACCGGGTAAATAACCGTTGTGGCAACAAGCGAAAAGACCAGATAAGGCATAAACTTCATGCGTTCGGCCACCGCACCGGACACTATGGTCGCCATCGCAATGGCAAAAGCCGCCTGAAACAGCCAAAATGCATAAACAGGTATTTTTAACCCCAAATAGTCCATATCACCTTTTAAAAAGAAACCCGACCAGCCAATCATTCCGGCCTTATCCAACCCGTACATCAAAGCAAAACCAATTGCAAAATATCCTAAGATACCGACCGTACAATCCATGATCACTTTCATAATGATATTTAATGAGTTCTTGCTGCGGACAAAGCCGGCTTCCAGCGCTGCAAACCCGCCCTCCATCAGGAATACCAGCGCAGCACACAACAGCACCCAAACCGTATCAATACCGGCAGCCAATGAATTAATGGATAATTCCACCGTACTCACCTTCCTTAAAAAATACAAAGCCAGCAACACCCATGTAACTATTACATCAGTGTCACTGGCTTCTTCGCCATGATTTTAGTATGAAATTCAGTTATATTATAGCATAGTATCCTAATTCCGCAATACATTTTACCTACTATTTTTCTTTATGTACTATAAAGCCGCTATTCCAGACTCATCTGTGCGTATTCGATATACATTTTCTACAGGATAAATAAAGATTTTGCCGTCGCCAATCTTGCCGGAATATGCCTGCTCCTTAATAACCGTAACAACGTCCTGCACCATGCCGGCCGGTATGACAATTTCTATTTTTACCTTTGGCAATAAATTAATCTTGTATTCTTGTCCACGGTATACGCTTGTGTGCCCCTTTTGTAACCCGCAGCCAAACACTTCGGACACCGTCATCCCCTTGACACCGATCTGAACCAAAGCCTCCTTCACCGCATTCAGCCTGTCCGGACGAATGATTGCGTCAATTTTCCTCAACCAAATTCCCCTCCCTGACTTTTCATCAAAACTTAAGAAAATCCGTCTGTTAAACACATAATAACGTCCTGAGTCAGGGGACGGTTCCTTGACTCATTGGACTCTTTGAACTATATTTCTACCAATACCCAATATTTCCGCTATTTGACGCACAGATAAGCTTGACTTGTTTTTTAATTTCACTATTAAGTCATTTCGTATTCTTATATTTGCTACATTCGTTATTTCTTCCAAAGATACATTATGTGTTCGTAATTGCTCGATGATATACTCTTTTGCCTCTTGCTCATTTTGTATTGTCTTATTTACTTTTTCTTCTTCCTTGTATTCAATAAAACTATCCTGGTTTTCCTGCCGTGAAAACTCTTTGAATAACTCCACTGCTTTTTCTCG
>NZ_FNAM01000047.1 GCF_900101845.1 Sporomusa acidovorans
AAAGTCCTTTTTAATCCCTGCCTTTTTTCATGAACATGCCCTGACGTACTGATTATGACTGCTCCCGTTTAATGACCTCGGCAATGGCCGCGACAATCCGCTCCAGATCAGATAATACCGGTCCTTCCGCCATTACCCGGATAAGCGGCTCTGTCCCGGAAGGCCGCACCAGAATCCGGCCATTATCCCCAAGTTCGGCTTCACCGGCTTTGATGGCGGCTATTATCTTAGGGTTATTCTCCCAGCCCTGTTTACTCTTAACGCGAATATTTACCAATAGCTGCGGAAATCTGGTCATGACCTTTGCCAGTTGCGACATTTTTTGGCCACTCTGTTTTAAGGCGGCAGCAAGCTTCAGGGCTGTAATCAGACCGTCGCCGGTAGTGCTGTGCTGGCTAAATATGATATGGCCTGATTGTTCGCCGCCTAGTACCAGCTTATGTTTGAGCATGGCTTCCAGTACGTAGCGGTCGCCTACGGGGGTAACAAGCACCTTGCCGCCGGCATTTTTCATAGCCTGATGCAGGCCAAGATTGCTCATCACCGTGGCCACCAGAGTTTTGTCAGGCAGCGTATTTTGCCGGAGCATTTCCAAGGCACAGATGAGCATGATCTGATCGCCGTCAATGGGTTCGCCTGTTTCGTCAACAGCCAGGCAGCGGTCGGCATCCCCGTCATGAGCCAGCCCAAAGTCAGCTTTATGGTGAACGACGGCCGCCTGCAACTGTTCCAGGTGAGTAGATCCGCAGTTGGCGTTAATATTGATGCCATCAGGTTTATCATTGATGACGACAACCTCCGCCCCCAATTCCCGCAGGGCTGCGGGAGCTGCTTCATAGGCGGCACCGTTGGCACAGTCTACTATCACTTTTAACCCTTCTAAGGAAGCATCAACCGTTTCCAGAGCGTATTTTACATATTCATGCCATAAATCATGCTTGTAGGTAATAAGGCCGACACCGTCGGCGGTTGGCCAGGGCATGGTATCCTTGTCGGCTGTAATGAGTTTTTCCAGTTCGTCTTCGACGGCATCCGGCAGCTTATAGCCGGTGCCTGCGAAGAATTTAATGCCGTTATCGGGAAAAGGATTGTGGGACGCCGAAATAACGACACCGGCTTGCGCTCCATACCGCCTGGTTAGATAAGCTACTGCGGGCGTGGGAATCACCCCAAGTAAAGCGGCTTCCCCACCGGCTGAACAAATACCGGCCGCCAGCGCTGCTTCCAGCATATGCCCGGAAATACGGGTATCGCGTCCAATATAAAAAACCGGGCGTTTATGTTCTTTACCAAAATAGTAGGTTGCTGCCCGGCCCATTTTAAAAGCCAGTTCAGGAGTCAGTTCAGCATTAGCCAACCCGCGTACGCCGTCTGTTCCAAACAATCGTGTCATATATGTTGATACTCCCTTCGGTTTCTTAGTGTAAGCAGTGCGAAATCATGCCTTATATTCGCCAAAAAATCGGATGACCGCATTCATCCCATCCAGGGCGGCACTCATAATACCCCCGGCATAACCGGCACCCTCCCCAATCGGATAAAGCCCGGCCGTGTTCACTGACGCAAAATCCTGGCCGCGCAGCAGGCGGACAGGGGCTGACGTTCTGGTTTCGACACCGGTAAGCCCGGCTCCCGGATGATCAAAACCGCGAATCTTTCGCCCAAAATCCGGCAAAGCCCTGGCCAAAGTCCCTGCAACAAAGTCCGGCAAACATCCATGCAGGTCGGCAGGCGTTACGCCGGGTCGGTAACTAGGCTGGACAAGATAGCTGCGGCTGCCGCTTTTGCCTGTCAAAAAATCGCCGACTGTCTGGGCCGGGGCCGTATAGCTATGACCACCCAGGGCATACGCCAACCGTTCATAGCGTCGCTGAAATTCAATCCCGGCAAGTACCCCGGGGCCGAAATCAGCAGGGTTAACCGTCACCGCCAGCGCGCTGTTGGCAATGGCGGAGTCGCGCTTAAACAAACTCATCCCATTGGTTACTACGCCGCCGGCTTCCGAAGCGGCCGCTACGACCAGCCCGCCGGGGCACATGCAGAAAGAATAGGCCGCCCGGCCTGTCGCCTTGTCTTGATAGACCAGGGCATAGTCAGCAGCCCCCAGTTTGGGGTGGCCGGCGGCGGCGCCGTATTGAGCCGTATCAATGAGTTCCTGGGGATGCTCAATGCGCACACCGATCGCAAACGGTTTGGCCTCCATCGCGATGTCGGCCTGAAAAAGCATTTGATAGGTATCACGCGCGCTGTGGCCAATGGCCAAAAATAAGGCGTCACATGGCAAAAATCGATTATCATTGATGGTGATGCCGGTCAAACGGCCATCTTTCCTGGCGATGCCTGTCATTTTGGCCTCGAATTCAACCTGACCGCCCAGCTCAATTATTTTTTTGCGAATATTTCTTACGACTTGCCGCAGTTTGTCTGTGCCAATATGCGGTTTATGAAGATACTTGATTTCCGGCGGTGCACCGGCAGCTACCATAATAGCAAGAATCTGGGCCATCCGGGGATCAGTGACCCGGGTGGTAAGCTTGCCATCGGAAAATGTCCCCGCCCCACCCTCGCCGAACTGGACATTACTTTGTTCATCCAATTTACCTGTACGCCAGAAATCGGCAATATCCCGGTCTCGCCGCTCCACGTCCCGCCCGCGTTCAATTAACAGCGGTTTAAAGCCGTATTGGGCAAGCACATAGGCGGCAAACAGGCCTGCCGGTCCCGCACCTACCACAACCGGCGGATTTGTCAGATGTTTTTGGCCAAACTGAATATTTTCCCCGGCAGCAGGGATTGCCCGGACAACATCCTTATCCCCTCGGAGCCGGGACAATACCTGACCGTCCGGGACCGCCGCCGTGACCTCCAGCGTATAGACAAAAGTAATATGATTCTTCCGGCGGGCATCGACCGCCTGCCGGACAATAGCCACTTGCCGTATGGCATCGGCCGCCAGTTTTAACCGCTTGGCCGCCAGTAGCCTGAGTGGCGTATCATCGGTTAACGGTACACGAAAATTACTGATTCTAAGCAATGGTTCCTACTCCTTTAGCGTGGTCCGACTTTAACCCTGACAGTAACCGTCCCCACCGTACCGGTTGTGGCTTCCGGCAATAGCAGCTTGACTTCTTTTTCCGTATCTTTATTTATATCGGCTAAATTGACAGGTTCGGTATAAATAGCCTCCAGTTTTTCAATATCTTTGCCTGGCACTGTTTCCGTAATTTCAACTTTATCCGGCTGAGTCACAATACTCTTAATCGACAAACCCGGCGGTAATTCCCCCTGTGTGACCGGTCTTATATCCAGCGTTTTTTTCTTAAGTGTGCTTACCAGGTTGACGCTTACCCGGGTTCTTTCCGGATAAACGGCGATGCCTTCGACTTCTTTATCGGCGTGATTAAGCGGAACCAGCACCGCATCGGCGGTAATATCCGTATTTTTTCCTGCTAAATCGACCGCGGCTATTACTTTTTCCACTGTCTCCACAATGGTTTTAGGTCCCTCGATGGTGACAGACTCGGTTGCCGCAGCCGTCTTGCCAACCACCGTTCCTTTGGGCGGTGTGCCCGTTAACCGTACCTCAACAGGCAATTGCCGGCTGATAATGTTTTCAATCCTTACATTCACCTTGTCAGGAATAATTTCAACCAATTCTATATTCGAGGGAATAGTGGCACTAACAGTGACACTGTGAACTCCTTCGCTTAATCCTTTGACGTCCACAAAGGCCTTGAGGTCTTTGGTAAGCACGCCTGCCACCACGCTGCGCGGGCCACGGATTTTAACTTTGACTGTTTCAGGGACATCAGAAATTACCATACTTGTCGCCGCATTACGCACCTCCAGCGGCAGGGTAAAGGAAGCTTCAAACGGCGGATTTTGCTCATTCATAACATACATCCACAGGATAACAGCTAGAACAACAGCCAAAATCTTTGGTGTTATATTCTTTGTTTCCCCCGGTTTTTTAAAGAAGTTTTCAAAAAGCATTACGACGGCCTCCAGCTAAGTAGATCGCTTAAAGAAGAGCTTTTGGCCGCGAAAAGCGGCGTTAGTTGCTCTTTCAGACTTTCAGCATCCATATATCTGTGCAACCTGCCGCCCCGGGCCAGAGAGATAATCCCGGTTTCCTCGCTGACAATGATGACCACGGCATCAGTTTGTTCACTGATACCAATTGCCGCCCGGTGTCTGGTCCCCAGTTCCTTGGTCAGGGTTCGATCGTCAGACAGGGGCAACAAACAACCGGCCGCTTGCACCCGGTTAGCGCGAATAATAACGGCACCATCATGGAGTGGAGTATTGGGGATAAAAATATTAATTAAGAATTCGCTTGATACTAATCCATCCACTTTGATGCCTGTCTCAATATAGTCATTTAACCCGGTTTCCCGTTCCAGCACAATCAACGCACCAATTTTATTCTTTGACAGGGCGGTAACCGTTCTGGCCAGTTCGCTAAAAAGATTTTCTTTTTCTTCGGCGTTCAGTTGGCGGCTGTTTTGAAAAAATCGCCCCCGTCCCAGTTGCTCCAACGCCCGCCGAAGTTCAGGCTGAAAAACGACAGGCAAGGCGACTAATACCACTGTCATCGTCTTCTGCAGCAGCCAATTAATCACATTAAGCTCCAGCCACCGGCTAACCATGGTAGCCAGCAATAGAACAATCAGGCCTTTCAATAGCGCTACAGCCCTGGTATCGCGGATCATAACATAGAATTTATATAGAAAATAGGCAACAATTACAATATCAATAATATCGAGGAAACTAATTGTTGAAATTATGCCCCTTATTTGCAATAACATGCTATACACCTCAGCACGGAATAAAAAATTCAGTAACCTATAGCTTTATTCTACCCAATAATAGGAAAACCTTTTAGAAAAATGAGGTTTATTGAAAAATTATTAATTCATTTTTACGTATAGGCTGATCATTATGATAAGTGCCGGTTTGCATGACTAAATTAGGCTTGCGCCCTAACGGCACAAGCCTAATTTAGTCTATGTGTGTATAAAAACAAATTATAGTTTCGCTACTTCTTCAACCCAGCCAAATTTGTCGGCTACACGGCCCTGTTGCAAACCGGTAATATAGTCGAACAGTTTTTGTGAGGTTTCGCCGATTTGATTATTGTTAATCGTAATTTTCTTCCCTTTCCAGGAAAGCTCGCCAACCGGCGAAATAACGGCAGCTGTACCGGAGCCGAAGACCTCCTGCAGTTGTCCTTTAGCATGAGCTTCATAAACTTCTGCAATCGAAATGCGGCGTTCCGTAGCTTTCATGCCCCAGGACTTGGCAACCTGCAGCACGGAACGACGGGTGATGCCATTTAGGATGCTGCCATCAAGTTCGGGGGTAATAATCTCGTCATTAATTTTGAAGAAGATGTTCATTGTACCAACTTCTTCAATATATTTTTTTTCAATGGCATCAAGCCACAGAACCTGCGTATAGCCTTCTTCCTTAGCCACTTCAGAAGCTTTAAGACTGGCGGCATAGTTGGCCGGGGTTTTGGCTTCGCCCAGACCGCCTTTAACAGCGCGGGCAAAATGCTCCTCAACCTTAATCTTGACAGGTTTAAAGCCTGAGGCGTAATAGGCGCCAACCGGGGAAAGAATAATGAATAAAGTATACTGTTCGGCAACTTTTACGCCGACATAGGGATCAATGGAGATGACAAAAGGCCGAATATACAGGGAAGTTCCCAATGCTTTAGGTACCCAGTGCTTTTCAAGCTCAACCAGTTGTCTCAGGCCGGCATGAACTACATCAATGTCCATCCGGGGAATTGTCAGAATATCCGCCGAATTGTTAAAGCGTTTCAGGTGATCCATGGGCCGATACATTACAATACGGTTATCTTCCGTACGAAAAGCCTTCATCCCCTCAAAAATAGCCTGGCCATAGTGTAGCACCATAGCCGCCGGGGATATATCGTAATCTCCGTATGGAACAATGCGGGCATTATGCCAGCCTTTACCCTCGACATAGTCCATTGCAAACATGTGGTCAGTAAATATTTTACCAAATCCCAGTTTGTCTTCTGCGGGAAGTGTGCCGCGTTTATCAGCCAGTGTAACAGCAATATCTGTCATGTTAACAGGCCTCCTTGGATGTATATTTATGGTTATTATAGTTTGATTTTTGTATACATGTCAAGGCGTTTTTGTTGTTTCTCCATGACGGACTTGGCAATGTCGATGGTTTGTCCAACCTGAGTGGGCGATGTTCCACCCAGGGAATTACGTGCCGCTACGCAGGTTTCTACCGAAATGGCTTCCAGAATATCTGCTGCAAACAACGGCGAGAATTCTTTAAACTCCGTAAGTGTTAAGTCTGTCAGCGTCTTATGCTCATTTAGGCAGTAGGCTACGCATTTACCAACGACTTCGTGTGCTTGCCGGAAGGGCAAACCTTTTTTAACAAGATAGTCGGCCATGTCGGTGGCATTGGAAAAATCAGTTTTCAGCGCCTGGCGCATAGCACCGGCATTGACTTTCGTCCCGCGCAGCATGGCAGCATAGACTGTCAGACTGAACTTAACGGTATCTATGGTATCAAACAGGCCCTCTTTGTCCTCCTGCAGGTCTTTGTTATAAGCCAGCGGCAGTCCTTTGGCCACTGTCAGCATAGCCATAAGATGGCCAAACACTCTGCCGGTTTTGCCCCGTACTAACTCGGCGACATCCGGGTTTTTTTTCTGGGGCATAATGCTGGAACCGGTGCAGTGAGCGTCATCAAGCTCAATAAAGGAAAATTCGGTTGAGGACCACAGAATAATCTCTTCACTGAGACGGCTTAAGTGCATCATAAGAATCGAGGCAAACGCCAAAAATTCGAGGATATAATCCCGGTCGCTGACAGCATCCAGGCTATTTTCGTAAATCCGGCCAAAGTTAAGTTCTCTGGCCACCTGCTCCCGGTCAATGGGGAACGTCGTGCCCGCCAGAGCGCCGGCGCCCAGCGGCATAATATCGGCGGATTCCCATACCCCGCCCAATCGCCGGAAATCCCGCTCGAACATGAAGAAGTAAGCCAGCATGTGATGCGAAAATAAAATAGGCTGTGCCCGCTGCAGATGCGTGTAGCCAGGCATAATGACATCGGGATATTTGCTTGCCGTATCAAGAACGGCCTGCTCTAAGTCAAATAAGAGCTTGGCAACTTCGCCCACCTGCTCACGAACATACATATGGGTATCAAGCGCAACCTGGTCGTTCCGGCTGCGGGCCGTATGCAGCCTCCCGCCTGCCGCCCCAATGCGCTCAGTCAAACGCTTCTCAATGTTCATATGAATGTCTTCTAAGGATACTTCAAAACTGAAATTGCCAGCCTCAATATCCGCCAGTATGCCTTGGAGCCCATCAATAATCAGCGTAGCATCTTCCTGGCTGATGATACCGCAACTCGCCAGCATCTTGGCATGAGCAATACTGCCGGCAATATCCTGGCGGTACATGCGACTGTCAAAAGAAATGGAGGAGGTAAACTCCTCCACCATCACATCCGTGTTTTTGGCGAAACGTCCGCCCCACAGTTTACTCATTGTTTTTCTTAGCCTCTGCTTTCATCATAGCCCGAACCTTGAGCGGCAGGCCAAAGAGGTTTATAAAGCCTTCAGCGTCGCCATGGTTGTACAGTTCTTCACTGTCGCCAAAGGTTACGATTTTTTCATTGTAGAGGGAATATGGCGATGTAGCGCCGGCGCTTATGATATTGCCTTTATAGAGTTTCAGGCGGACAGTACCGGTAACGGTTTGCTGCGTGGCAGTGACGAATGCGTCAAGGGCTTCTCTCAGTGGCGCAAACCACATGCCGTCATAAACCAATTCCGCATATTTGATCGCAACTTGCTCTTTATAGTGGAGAGTAGCCCGGTCCAGTGTCAAATATTCCAGTTCACGGTGCGCATAGTATAAAATAGCGCCGCCGGGATTTTCGTACACGCCGCGGGATTTCATGCCAACAAGCCGGTTTTCTACAATGTCGGCAATGCCAATGCCGTTAGCGGCGCCGATTTCGTTGAGTTTGGTCAACAGAGCCACAGCATCCAGCTTCGCGCCGTCGACGGCAACAGGCGTCCCTTGTTCAAAACCAATTTCAATATAAAGGGGTGTATCCGGAGCTTTTTCCGGCGGCGTTGTAATCATGTAGACATCATCTTTAGGCTCATTGGCCGGATTTTCAAGATCAGCGCCTTCATGGCTCAAATGCCAGATATTCCGGTCCATGCTGTAGGGGCGTGATTTGGTAACAGGTACCGGAATGCCATGCTTTTCCGCATAATCAATCGCATCTTCGCGGGAACGGATATTCCAGAGCCGCCAGGGAGCAATAATCTTGAGATGGGGAGCCAGCGCTTTTACAGTAAGTTCAAACCGTACCTGGTCGTTGCCTTTGCCTGTGGCGCCATGACAGATGGCGTCAGCCCCTTCTTTAATCGCAATATCCACAAGCGCTTTGGCGATGATCGGCCGGGCAAAGGAAGTCCCCAGCAGGTATTTGCCTTCATAAACCGCACCCGCTTTTAATGTGGGCCATACATAGTCTTTAACAAACGGGGCCGTTAAATCCTCAATATATACCTTGCTGGCGCCTGACTTAATCGCTTTTTCGCGCACAGGCGCCAGTTCGTCGCCCTGCCCCACATCGGCGCACATCGCAATCACTTCGCAGCCATAGTTTTCCTTAAGCCAAGGAATAATAACCGAGGTGTCCAGGCCGCCCGAATAAGCCAGGACAACTTTTTTAATGTCACTCATGATCTATTTCCTCCCTAATTCTTGAATTGGTATGACAGTAATTGGTGATAAATTTATAAACTATTCGCTATCTGCTATTTTGTTCCTGCAATTCAAAAGCGCAAAAAGTAGGATTGCCACACCCAAGCTCGCGCTAACCATTTAACAGGTCATTGCGAGAAAGAATGACGGATATCTTGCGTTTCGTCTTCCCCCGTAACCTAGAAAGTTATGAGCAGCCGGAACTTGTTAGAAATGTCCAGATGCGAGGCACGACGAGGAGGTGCAGCGCGGCGTACAGTCGTACGTAAGCAAGCCCCCGCAGGAGAAACGAAGCAGATGGGCGTTTATAACAAGTTCTATCGTATTGGCCGCTTAATCAGCCATTAATAGAGCCATTATTGCCTTTTGGATATGCAGCCGGTTCTCCGCTTCATCAAACACAACAGAATTAGGCCCTTCCATCACGTCGTCGGTGATTTCTTCACCGCGGTGAGCCGGCAGACAGTGCATAACCAGCGAATCCTTTCTGGCTACCTGCATGATGGCGCTATTGATCTGGAAGCCGGCAAACGCCTGCTTGCGGATCGCCTGCTCGCCTTCTTTGCCCATACTTGCCCAGACGTCGGTGTAAAGCACATCGGCGTCTTTGGCGGCAGCGAACGGATCGTCAACAATCGTGATCTTGCTGCCGGAAAGCTTGGCGGCGACCGCCGCCTGTTCCACGATGGTAGCATCCGGCGCATAGTTGGGCGGCGTAGCCACACTGATATCCATACCCACTTTGGCACAGATATGCAACAGCGAGTTAACCATATTGTTGCCATCGCCAATATAGCACAATTTAAGCCCTTTTAAGCTGCCTTTATGCTCAAGGGTAGTAAATATATCGGCCATTGCCTGACAAGGGTGTAAGAGGTCGGTTAAGGCGTTTATAACGGGAATACTCGCATAATCGGCAAGTTCTTCTACTTCCAGATGGGAAAATGTACGAATCATAATACCGTCCAGATAACGGGACAGTACGCGTGCCGTATCTTTAACCGGCTCTCCCCGGCCGATTTGCAGGTCATGAGAAGACAAGAACAGGGCCGTGCCGCCAAGCTGGTACATGCCAACTTCAAAGGAAACCCTTGTCCTGGTGGATGCTTTTTGGAAAATCATGCCCAGGGTCTTGCCTTTTAACAACGGATGCGGCTCACCAGCCTTTTGCCTTGCCTTGAGTATTTTGGCAAAGTCAAAAATCTGATATATTTCATCAACCGATAAATCATGTATTGACAGAAAGTCTTTTCCTTTCAGACTCATTCCTAACACTCCCCCAGATTAAAGTTGTACAGCCGCCAGTGTTTTCTCTAAAATGGCCGTCATTTCATCAACATGGTCTTTGGTAATGATCAGCGGCGGTACAAACCGGAGTACATCACCGGCAGTGCAGTTAATGATCGCACCTTGGTTCATACACTCGTTTACAATATCCCGGCCCGGACGGGTGAGTTTGGCCCCCACGATCAAGCCTTTGCCCCGCACTTCGGTAATCAGTGCCGGAAATTTGTTTTTAAGCCGATTAAGTTTTGCCACAAGATAGTCGCCTATTGTCTGAGCATTTTCCAGCAGTTTTTCCTCTTCGATAACTTTCAGGACCGCATTAGCGGCCGCACACGCCAACGGATTGCCGCCAAAGGTGGTGCCGTGGTCGCCTGGTCCGAAAGCGGCGGCTACTTTATCGGTGGTGATAAAAGCGCCAATCGGCACACCGCCTGCCAAGCCTTTGGCCAAGGTAACAATATCGGGCTTAATGCCAAAAAGCTCATAGGCAAACATCTTGCCGGTCCGTCCGATACCGGACTGAATTTCATCCAGAATGAGCAGGGCCCCGTATTTGTCGCACAACTGGCGGACTTTGGCCAGATAATCCTTGTCCGGTATGTTTACGCCGCCTTCTCCCTGAATGGGTTCCAGCATTACGGCACAAGTCTTGTCTGACACCACCGCTGCCAGCGCCGCCAGGTCATTGAACGGAACATGCTTAAAGCCGCCCGGCAGGGGCTCATAGCCATGCTGGTATTTGGGCTGGCCGGTGGCGGTCAGAGTAGCCAGCGTCCTCCCGTGGAAAGAATGTTCGGCCGCAATAATGTCAACTTTATCGGCAGCAATCGTTTTGCCGTATTTACGTGCCAGCTTAATAGCCCCTTCATTGGCTTCGGCGCCGCTATTGCCGAAAAACGCCTTGTCAAGGCCGCTTAACGCCACCAGTTTCTTGGCAAGCAAAGCCTGTGCCTCGGTGTAGTACAGGTTGGAACAATGAATCATTTTTCCTGCTTGATCAGCAACGGCTTTCACCAAGGCGGGATGTGCGTGTCCTAAAACATTTACGGCAATACCGGCCAGAAAATCGATGTATTTCTTTCCTTCAATATCATAGACATAAGGGCCTTCGCCATGACTAAGAACTATGCTATACCGGGCAAATACCGGCAGATAATTTTCTTTATCAACGTCAAATACCGTCTGTTTATCCACTGATATACCTCCTATATTTGACCACCTCAGTACCGATGCCCTCGGTGGTGAAAATTTCCAAGAGCAAAGAGTGGGGTTTGCGGCCATCAATAATATGGGTCTTGGCCACGCCGGCAGCCAACGCTTTCACACATGCCTCCACCTTGGGAATCATGCCCCCGTCAATACTGCCGGTTTTAATCATTTCCTGCGCTTCCGCCAGCGACAAGGTGGAAACAAAACTGCTCTTATCATTGTAGTCGCGGTAAATACCCTCAACATCCGTAATCAAGGCCAGTTTTTCGGCCCCCAGTGCGGCCGCCAGTTCGCCGGCCACATAATCGGCGTTAATGTTATAGGTAGCGCCGTCTTTGCCGACGCCTATCGGTGAAATAACCGGGATATAGCCCTGCTCTAAGAAATTTTCAACAATCCCAATATTTAGCTTCAGAACATCACCGACAAAACCAATGTCGACTTCTTTAACCTGACCGTTTTCGCGAACTTTGGCCAAGTGCTTGGCAGCAATAATAAGATCGGCATCTTTACCGCTTAAGCCGACTGCTTTTGCGCCGAGAAAATTTAAATATTTTACGATTTCGCTGTTGATTTTGCCGACAAGCACCATTTCGGCAATATCTACAGTCTCGGCATCGGTTACCCGGAGGCCGCTGACAAAGCTGGACTCTTTGCCCAGTTTTTTCAGCATGCCGGTTATTTCCGGGCCGCCGCCATGAACAACTACCGGCCGGATGCCCGCATATTTTAGGAAAATAATATCCTGCATCACGCTTTTTTTAAGTTCGTCATTGAGCATGGCGTTGCCGCCATATTTAATGACAACTGTATTGCCGGAAAACCGCTGCAAATATGGTAGGGCTTCAATCAGCACAGCCGCTTTTTCTACCGAATTAATCATAGAATCATTCCTTTCCCAATTTTAAAAATTCCCAAACTATTATTTAACCATTTAGGTCGTATATTCACCGTTGATTTTGACGTATTCATAAGAAAAATCACAGGTCCACACCGTAGCCGAAGCAGCGCCTATGCCCAAATGCACTGTAACGGCAATATCTTTAGCCGCCATTACTTCTTTGAGTTTTGCGGCATCAAGCCTGGTCGCTCCCTGGCCGTTCTCAACGATCGTTAAGCCGCCGATCATCAGCGAAGCCTTATCCGGCTGCACGTTTGCACCCGAATAGCCGGCAGCACAGAGAATGCGGCCCCAATTGGGGTCCTGACCAAAGAAGGCAGTCTTAACAAGCGGCGATTTGGCAATCGCCATAGCAACACATTTGGCATCAGCAAAAGACGCCGCACCGTCCACCGTAATCGCGAGAAATTTAGTTGCCCCTTCGCCATCACGCACAATGAGCTGCGCCAGTTCCGTACAAACTGTTTGTAACGCTTTATAGAATTCCTGGTAAGTTGGGCTGGCGGTCGCCGTAATTAGTTCATTGCCGGCCTGACCGTTGGCCAACACAGCCACCGTATCATTTGTACTGGTATCGCCGTCGACAGAAATCATATTGTAAGACAATTCAACGGCCTGGCTAAGCGCCTGGTTGAGCAGGGAGGGCTCTATGGCGGCGTCGGTGGTAATAAAGGACAGCATGGTTGCCATATTGGGATGAATCATACCCGCCCCTTTGGCAATGCCGGCAATCTTGCAGAGTTTACCCCCCAGGGTAAATTCATAAGCACAGGATTTAGAAAATGTATCGGTTGTCATGATTGCAGCCAGCATTGACTCGTGGCCGCTCGGGGATAATGCCGCAGCCGCCTGGTTAATGCCTTGTGTAACTTTGGCCATCGGCAGGTTGATGCCAATGACACCGGTGGAGGCCACCAACACCTCATAATCATCGAGGCTAAGGGCCTGGGCTGCCTGATGAGCCATTGTCCGGGCATCGGTAAGGCCCTGCTCACCGGTACAGGCATTGGCACAGCCGGAATTAACAACAATGGCGCGCGCTCTACCGCGGCTAACAGCCTCTTGGGAGACAAGCACAGGCGCAGCCGCCATTTTATTAGTCGTAAATTTGGCAGCCGCTGCCGCGGGAACCGTACTATAAAGAATGCCTACATCTTCTTTGCCGTTCTTTTTTATACCGGCATGCACGCCGGCGGCCTTAAACCCTTGCGGCGCCGTGATCCCGCCTGTGATTTTAGTTAACATTAACACTCCTCCTACGGATACACGGGGGCATAATCAAGCCCAGTCCGCTCATCGATATTAAATAGTACATTCATATTTTGAATTGCTTGACCGGCCGCACCTTTAACCAGATTGTCAATCGCGGCGATGGCAACAACCCGGCCGGTACGTTTGTCAATATGCCAGCCCAGGTCGCAGAAATTGCTGCCGCGGGTATTTTTCGTCGCCGGACAGCCACCCCGCCCCAGCAAGCGAATAAAATATTCCTTACCGTAAAGGGAAACATAGGCTGCATCAACCTGCTCCGCCGTAACACCTGCTTTAAGATTGGCATAGCAGGTGCTGAGAATGCCTCTGGCCATAGGAATCAAATGCGGCGTAAAGCTAAGGATTATGTCTTCGCCGGCCAATCTGCCCAGCACTTCCTCAATCTCCGGCGTATGGCGGTGCCCGCCCACGTTATAAGCCTTAACACTCTCAAAGACTTCCGTAAAATGCGAGCCGAGATTCAGTCCCCGCCCGGCCCCTGACACACCGGACTTTGCATCCACAATAATAGTCGTCAAATCGACCAGTTTATTTTTAACTAAGGGTGCCAGCGCTAAAATACTGGCTGTTGTATAGCAGCCGGGATTGCCGACAATGGCTGCCTCCCGGATCTGGCTGCGGTTTAGTTCGGTCAGACCATATACGGCATTGGCGTTCCGGTGGGTGTGGGGAACTTTGTACCATTGTTCGTATGTGTCATGATTTTTAAACCGGTAATCGGCACCAAGATCAATAATTTTGATGTTGGCATTAATGGCCGTTGCCTTCCGCCCCACTTCCATCGCATGACCATGCGGCAGCCCAATAAAAATAACATCACTGTCTGCTGCTATTTTTTCTAAGCTTGCCAGATTGGTCAGTTTTTGGGTATAAAATCGCGTAAGATGAGGGTATATATCAGCAATGGCCGTTCCTGGCTGACTTTCGGAAGTAATATATTGTATTTCGGCAGCCGGATGGGATGCCAGTATGCGCAGTAATTCCGCACCGGTGTAACCGGTAGCGCCAACAATGCTTATTTTCATAGTCCTCGCTCCTTTTGTAATATTATACATTACATATGAATAATAATGCAAGTATTTTTGTGTTCATGTATACATTAAATTTTCCGGCCTGTAACTGGTAGCCAGGCCTGTCGGGACAAAAGAAAAAGAGGCCTAACTAGGAGTATCAGCCTCTGTGTGAAACCTGACTTCACCGCAAATGGGTATGCGCTGTCCGCACTGCGGGCATTTTTTCTCCGACTCGCTCAGGCGGCTATAACCGCCGAGACGGTCAATCACCTTATAACCGCATTGCGGGCAATAGGTATGGGAGCCTTCGCCGCCGACATTGCCAAGATACACATAATTAAGATACTTACGGGCCGTTTTATGAGCTTGCGCCAACGTACTGACAGGCGTTGGCGGGGCATCCATTTTATGATTAGGAAAATAGCGCGATAGGTGCAGCGGCATATCCTCATTGATACCGGCCAGCCACTTAGCCAACGCGGCGATTTCCTCTGCCGAGTCGTTTAGCCCGGGTATCAGCAAGGTCGTAATCTCAACATGACATTGCTTTGCCGCTTGTTCGACTGTTCGTTTGACATGGTCAAGTTTACCGGCACATACTTGCCGGTAAAAATCGTCGGTAAAAGCTTTGACATCAATATTCATCGCCGCAATATAAGGCAGGAGTTCCTGCAACGGCCGCTCATTAATGAAGCCGTTGGAAACCAGCACATTGCGTAGTCCGGCCGCCTGAACGAGGCGCGCGGTTTCCAGGATATATTCATACCACACGCTAGGTTCGGAATATGTATACGCAATACCGATATTGCCCCGTTCGACAAACCTGCCCGCCAGCGCTGCCGCAGCCTGCGGTTCCAGGCGGGTCATCGCCGGCTGAGCCTGGGCAATCTGCCAGTTTTGGCAAAACTTACATGCAAAGTTGCAGCCCCAGGTTCCCAGCGACAAAATAGCACTGCCGGGGTAAAAATGATAAAGCGGTTTTTTTTCAATCGGGTCCAGTGCCTGCGCGGTAGCCTGTGCATAATTTAAACTGTACAGCTTGCCGTCCAGATTGCGCCGTACCCGGCAAAAGCCTGTCTGCCCCTCGGCAATCAGACAGTTTTTCGGACATAACCCACAAACAACGGCATTGTTTTGCTGTTTGTAATGTAGTGCCTCCTGCACTTTCTCTTCACCTGCTTTTGTGCTATTTATAGCGGGTTACGGTAAAGCGGTATAAATCAATTTCTTCTTCCGGCCGGATGCCTGCTTTCTGCATGGCGATGTCAACCTGCTCAGTGACAGTGTCAACACCTTCAAGATCAGGCAGCAGCAAACCGGAGCGCCGCCCTCTACGAACGATGACCCCATATGTTTTCGGATCAAGCTCATCTATGCTGTCAATCTGTTCCGGCGCTTCCAATACATCAACGGAGATTTCCATTTCACCGAGTTCGGTTGGTTCAACGGGCCGAAACCGCGGGTCCTGAGTTCCGGCACTGACCGCATTTTGAATGATTTCTTCGGCAATTGTCGGCTGAGTCGGGGCAAATGTCCCAATACACCCCCGCAACTGCCCTTTCTTTTTAAAAGAAACAAATACTCCCGCCTTCCCGCGTAAAACTTCCGGCAGTTCGGCGGGCTTGTCCATGAGCTGTCCATGGGCAAGGTAATAGGCAAGACTATCCCCGGCAAGTTTTACCGGTGCACTTGGTTTGTCCATTCTAACACCTCCTATTTCTTACCTTTCAGCTTATAAGAAATAACGGCATAACCAACACCAAAAGGCCCCTCATAGGAGGATGTCTTTACTTCCGCCTCCAATCCTCCCATAACCCCCAGCAGGAAAAAAATTGACCGCAGGCCGCATTGCCCTGCTTCCTCAATCAAATTTCCATCCATATTGAGCAGAGATTTGACATCCATATTAGTAAGCGCAGTTACAACCTGACGGTCAAATTCAGCGCCTTTAGGGCTATAGCCGGCCGGAGCATCCGCTGTCAGACGGTGCGATAAATCGCCTGAAGCAATAACCGCTACCCGCTTGTCCACATGCCCGATTGCTGCCTGAACCGCTTTCCCAAAGGTATACATCTCTTCATAAGCCAGCATGCCAATTGTTAAATGCACAATCTGTCCTTTGAACCCGGCTTTGGCCAGATAATAAAGCGGCACAAAGGCACCATGATCAAGCTGCAGGGATACCCGATAATTTTTGGCTATATCATCGGTCAATTCATTTAAATTAATTCCCAAACGCTGACAGTTGCGGATAATATGTTTGATTAACAGATTATCTGTCTCAAAGCCAAGAACAAGGTCGGGAACCCCAAACTGAGCCATGCTTCCCCTGAGGCGAGGATGGATACTAACCGTAACTGCATCTTCAAATACCGGCCCATGCGGTGTAATAATGACAATAGTCTGGGGATTTCCTTCCTTTAACATTTCCGCCACTTGCTTTGCCGCGTCAACTGTCGATTTAATTTTCTCCAATTCCTGGTTTCCCACTTCCGGGATCATAATCGGGGGATGTGGCATGAGCGCACAGCCAACCAAATTGTCCATAGTATCGCTCCCTTCAGGTACTGGTGCTTTTTATCTTCCCACATTCTGGCTAAAATGATACGCTAGTGCTTTGGCGATACTTTCAGCCAGTTTTTGTTGATAAGCTTCCGTATTAAGCTGGGCAGCCTCTGTTGGGTTGCTGATAAAGCCAGCTTCAATAAGCACACCTGGTATAGTAACAGTTTTCAATAGTATAATGTCAGAATCCTGCTTGGCCTGGCGCTTATTTCCAGAAGGAAAATTTCTTAAAGCTTGCTGCGCGATTTCGGCAAGCTGCCTGTTCTCTTCTAATTTGGGATTGTAAAATACCTGCGCTCCTGACCAATTTGCGCCTTTAATGGCATTACAATGAATGCTGAGATAAAGGTTTGCCCCAGACGCGTCAATGATTTCAGCCCGTTTTAGCAGGTCATTGCGTTTACCGCCTTTGCCTTTAGTATAATAATCGATATCACCCTCGCGGGTAAATACCGTTTTTGCCCCGTTGTCAGCCAGGATACTGGCCAGCTTGGCGGCAATCGCCAAATTTATATTTTTTTCAACAAGGCCGTTCCCTTTAGCACCGTCGTCAATACCGCCATGTCCGGCGTCAATAGCAATTGTTTTGCCGTTAAGTACGGTTAAATCAACATTGTCAAGATCCACCATAACCAAATACCGCAGTGTCAGAAGATTTAATACCACTACCGCGATACTAAAAAGAAGCGCACTCAATACTCTTTTACGCCTGATCGCCAGTACCCGCATCCTTACCCCCACTTTCTTCCCCCGGAGTGCTCAATTGCTATTTACACTGTATTCTCTATTTGCCAATTAAATGCTAAAATAATATAGAAAGAAAGTTAGAAAGCTTTTCGAGGTGATCGGCGTGAAACCGCGTGTTCGAATAGGCCGTCTCCTGGCCCTCCTGATTTTGCTATTTTCCCTTACTTTTCTTTGGGCAGGCGGAGATTCTCTCCTGCGCTCCTCACTGGCTAAAGTCAATCCGCTGCCGACCGGTGCGGTTACCGATACCATGTCAGGCATCTCCGGCCTTTGGGGGCGAATCCACAGGATATTTTTTTTGAAAAGTGCCGTTGATGCCAAATTGGATAAAAAAAGTTATGTTCGTCTTGCCGATACTCCCCTCGCATTGCAGCAGGCAATTATCGCTGTCGAAGATAATCGTTTTTATCAGCACATGGGATTTGATATTGAAGGGATTTTGCGGGCTACGCTTGTCAATGTGCAAACAGGCTCTTACGTGGAAGGCGGCAGTACCATTACCCAGCAATTGGTCAAAAATTTGTTTCTCTCTCAGGACCGTACACTTGTCCGGAAAATCGAAGAATTTATTTTGGCTGTTGATATTGAGCTGCGCTATTCGAAAGAAGAAATTTTGGAAATGTATCTGAATACCATTTATTTTGGTTCGGGGGCGACAGGGATCGGCGAGGCCTCCACCATTTATTTTGGCAAACCGCCTTTCCATCTTAATCTCGCTGAATGCGCCATGTTAGCCGGCTTGCCAAACGCACCGTCGCTAACCTCGCCCTATGTAAACTTTAACGCCGCCAAACAGCGACAGGCAATCGTACTTGCGGCCATGTCACGTTATAATTATATCGGCCCGTCCCAGGCACAGGAGGCAAAATTAACACCCATTTTACTGGCTAAATAAGCCAAAAATCCGGCTAACCCTTGGCCGGATTTTTATTTTTACCACTTTTCATTTTTCCGGTAGGCCGTTCCCTGGTAAGTTGCCACCACATTGTTGTTATCATCCGTGATAGTAACAAGATAATTTCCTAATTTATAACTTAATGATATCTCTTTGGCCTCAGCAAACAGTATACCCTGATTCACCGCCTGAGCATAAACAATGCTGGCATTAATTCCTATCGCTACTCTGTCCTCGCTGTTAGCGGCTAATGCAAACGCATAATCAGCCAGGGTAAAGATGGCCCCGCCATGTACGATATGGGCACCATTCAAATGATGGTCTTTGATCACCATTTTTACTTTGGCATAGCCCTTGTCGGCTTCAATTAATTCAATGCCTACATATTTTGCAAACAAATCTCCGCTGGCAATAGCCTGTTTTACTCGTTCCATCAAATAAATCCCCCTTAGTATTTTCCTTACTGTATGCCGAACTGCTGATCCTTTTCACTCCTTATTCATTACTATCTTTAAAAAGAGTCATTCTAGCTACAGGGTGATGTTTCCTCTACAGGCCTGCCAAAATGAGACTAGTTATCGCCGCTGCTCAAAAAATATTCTCAGGTAAATAAAAATCCCTGCAAACACAGAGTTTGCAGGGATAAGCTTTGCCAATATTAACGCTTGGAGAACTGAGACGCTTTGCGCGCTTTTTTAAGGCCGTATTTACGACGCTCTTTTTCGCGCGGGTCACGAGTTAAGAGACCGGCTTTTTTCAGCGGCAGACGGAATTCACCGTCAACTTTTAACAGTGCACGGGCGATACCGTGACGAACTGCGCCGGCTTGGCCGGATACACCGCCTCCCTCAACCTTTGCTAATACATCATATTTGCCAACCGTGTCGGTGATGTTGAGCGGTTGAGTAACAATAAGCTCAAGCGTTTTTAAACCAAAATATTCGTCTAGCGGACGACTGTTTACGATGATTTTGCCTTCACCCGGAACCAGACGAACTCTGGCAACCGAGGTTTTTCTGCGACCTGTGCCGTAGTAAGTAACCAATGCCATTTATATGTTCCTCCTTTCCGGTATTACCTAATATTGAGTTCCAGCACTTCCGGCTTTTGCGCGGCGTGTGGATGGTTAGGGCCAGCATAAACATTCAGTTTACGAAACATTTGACGGCCAATGCTGTTCTTGGGAAGCATTCCTTTAACAGCCATTTCGATGACCCGTTCCGGTTTGCTTGCCAGCATTTTCCCGGCAGTTGTAAAGGTAGTGCCACCCGGATAACCGGAGTGATGGAAATACGTTTTTTGTTCTAATTTTTTACCAGTCAATACAATTTTATCAGCGTTAACCACAATGACATGGTCGCCGGTATCAACATGGGGAGTAAAGGTTGGTTTATTTTTGCCGCGAAGAACTTTCGCGACTTCAACGGCCAAGCGACCAAGGGTTTGACCCTCAGCATCGACAACATACCACTTGCGCTCGATGTTGGCCGGGTTTGCCATAAAAGTTTTCATTGTCTATCCTCCTCATAAAAGCTAAAGGACTCTGCTATTGAAAGACAAGCTATGATAATTAACCTTGAATTCCGGGGCTAATGGAAGTCATGGCAAAAATCTCATAAAGCTATTGTAATAAATTAGTTACCTGATGTCAAGCGTTAAGCCTTGCCACCAAAAAATATTTTGGACAAAGTTTGCCTGTTCCCGTGTTTTTTACTATTTCATAAAGAGTTCAGGCAGGGTGTTAGTAAAGCGTCAGTCAATATTTAACTTCAACTAAATATAAGCCATGCGGCGGGGCTGTTACGCCGGCCGCCCGGCGATCACGGCCCTGCAGCACAGCGTCAAAGCCAGCCGGGGTCATGCGGCGCCGCCCAACCTCGACCAGCGTCCCCACCAAATTGCGTACCATATGATACAAAAAGCCGGTGCCCCAGAATTCAAATTCAATTATTGAATCATCCGCCGCCCGGCAATCTGCCGTCATAATCGTACGGACTGGACTGATCGGCGCCCCGCCGGTAGCCCGAAAAGCGGAAAAATCGTGCGTGCCGACGATGGCCTGCAGCGCAGCTTGCATAAGCGCTATGTCAAGCGGCCGGGTAAAATGCCAGGCATACTTAAGTTCAAACGGATTAGCTAGGCGCGAATTGACGATCCGGTAACGATAAATCTTGCTTTGTGCCGAATAGCGGGCATGAAATTCTACGGATTCTTCTGCCGCGTGGGTAATAACAATGTCATGCGGCAATACGCTTTTAGCGGCTAAGGGAATGCGCTCAGTCGGTACCGTCCCGGTAGTGAAGAAGCTGACAACCTGACCGTAGGCATGCACGCCGGCATCGGTGCGGCCAGCGCCGCAAACAGTAAGCGGATGCCCAAAGATTTTCGGCAGCTGTTCTTCCAGCACTTGCTGAATCGTTATGGCATTGGTTTGCCGCTGAAAGCCGTGGTAGGCTGTGCCGTCATAAGCAAGGTTCAGTTTTATGTTTCTCATGCTGCAAGCTTAAAAACTTTGATGGTAACCAGGATAGCAATTAATGCCACCAGGATAACAGCGGCAATGATATCCGGTGTGCCCATCTGCAGTTCTTTCATTCTGGTGCGATTTTGACCGCCACGGTAACATCTGGCCTCCATTGCCACGGCTAATTCATCTGCCCGGCGAAATGCACTGATAAAAAGCGGCACTAATAACGGCACCATATTCTTCGCCCGTTTCAGGATATTGCCGGAAACAAAATCCGCGCCCCGGGCCATTTGCGCTTTCATGATTCGGTCGGCTTCCTCCAACAGTGTTGGAATAAATCTCAGCGCAATCGTCATCATCATTGCCAGTTCGTGAGCCGGCACCCCTATGCGTTTAAACGGGTTTAGCAGTTTCTCTATACCGTCAGTCAGGGCGATTGGTGAAGTGGTAAACGTTAGGAGCGAAGATACGGCAATTAAGAGTACTAAACGAAGTGACATAAGGGTGCCCATATGAATCCCTTCGCTGGTGGCTAGCAGTGGTCCCACAGTAAATACAACTGAGCCCGGAGTGCTAAAAACATGGATGGCCAAGGTCAGAAGAATGATGATCCACAACGGTTTTATTGATTTTACCACCATGCGCGCCGGGATTTTCGATAAGCCTACTGCCATAGCGGCAAAAGCGATCAGAATCGCATAGGCCAGGTAATCCTCCGCTAAAAATATCGTGCTGATATAAGTAATAACACCTAAAATCTTAGTACGGGGATCGAGAAGATGAATAGGCGATTTTCCGGGAAAATATTGGCCCAACGTAATGTCATTGAGCATGGCTTCTCCCCCTGACAGCTTTAAAGATTTCTGCAGCCGCGTCCTCGGCGGTCATAGCATTGTTGCTAATAGGTAATCCTTTGGCCTTTAATTTATCAATAAGTGCAGTAATCGGCGGCACATCCACACCGGCCTCCTGCAGTTTTTCCCGGCCACTGCTGAAAATTTCTTTAGGCGGCCCGTCTAAGATAATTTGTCCCTGATTCATGACTAATACACGGCTGGCAAAACGGGCAATATCCTCCATGTTGTGCGATACCAGGATAACTGTACTCCCCGTTTCCTGATGCAATTTTACGATCTGCCCAAAAATTTCATCACGGCCGCACGGATCAAGCCCTGCTGCCGGTTCATCCAGAGCCAGATAATCCGGTTCAAGGGCAATCACACCGGCAATGGCGACCCGCCGCATTTGGCCGCCGCTTAGATTAAATGGCGACCGGTCTTTGAAGGTTTCAAATTCAAGGCCGACAAATTCCATCGCCCGGCGGATACGCTGATCAACTTGTTCTGCCGCTAAGCCCAGGTTCTTAGGACCAAAGGCAATATCCTGATAAATGGTTTCTTCAAATAACTGGTGCTCAGGATACTGAAAAACCATGCCAACCTGCCGCCTGGCATTTCTTGCGGCCTGATCTTTCATTTTTAGGTCAATACCGTCAATCGTTACCTTGCCGGACGAAGGGGCGATCAGACCGTTCATATGTTGAACCAATGTAGATTTCCCTGAACCGGTATGACCGATAATGCCAACAAATTCTCCTTTGTTGATGGTAATGTTAATATTTTGGATGGCGGTCCGCTGGTAAGGGGTACCAGGCATATAGGTATAGGTTACGTTGTCAAAGATTATGGACATAACGCCACCACCAATTGTTCATCACTTATGATATTTTTATCCAGCTTAAGCCCCCGTTTCCGTAAGCAGGCAGCCACCTCAGCAGCAGGCGGAACATCCAGGCCCATCGTTTTTAGTCGCTCGACCTGACTGAAAATTTCAGCCGGAGTCCCCGTGAGGGAAATCTGCCCCTGCTCCATGACCACTACCCGGTGGGCGACTACCGCTTCCTCCATGAAGTGGGTAATATAGACAACGGTAATTCCTTCTTTATTCAAACGGCATACCGAATCAAGGACTTCCTTGCGGCCACGGGGATCAAGCATGGCCGTCGGCTCATCAAGGACTAGACACTTGGGGCGCATGGCCAGCACGCCCGCTATCGCCACCCGTTGTTTTTGCCCGCCGGATAATAAGTGAGGACCATGATGCCGGTATTCTTCCATGTTGACAAGCTCCAGAGCTTCCGTAACCCGCCGGGCAATCTCCGCCGGAGGAATCCCTAAATTTTCCGGGCCAAAAGCAACGTCTTCCTCGACGACGGCAGCGACAATCTGGTTATCGGGGTTTTGAAAAACCATGCCAACCTGCTGGCGAATGTCCCAGACCCTTTCCGCATCGGTCGTGTCGATTCCGTTTACCAGACATCTGCCACCTGTAGGCAAAATAAGGGCATTTAAATGCTTGGCCAGTGTCGATTTGCCGGAACCATTTGTCCCGATAACGGCGACGAATTCTCCCTGATTGACTGTCAAGTTAATATCAGTAAGCGCAACTACCTCCCGACCTTCATAACCAGGATACGTATGACGCAAATTTTCAATTTTAATTAATTCTCCCATGTTGAGGTTTGGCACCCCTTTACAAATAATCAGTTAGTCGGCAATAGCAATTAGCTATGCCCCCCGTGCACTGACACCAGTCAAAACCGCTTGTAAGAATAAAGGCGACCCGCCGGGCCGCCTTGTTTTTTACTTGTTACACTAATTCAATAATCGCCATAGGCGCAGCATCGCCCCGACGCGGTCCCAGCTTCATGACCCGGGTATAACCACCTTGACGCTCGGCATATTTCGGAGCCACTACGTCAAATAGCTTTTTCACGACTTCTTCGTCGTAGAGGTATGATAACACTTGGCGGCGGGCATGCAAATCACCCCGCTTGGCCAAAGTAATCATTTTCTCGGCAAGGCCGCTGATTTCTTTCGCCTTAGCTTCCGTTGTTTCAATACGCTCATAGGCAAAGAAGGAGGTCAACATGCTGCGAAACAACGCTTTACGCGCGCTAGTGTCCCGTCCTAACTTTCTGTAGGCCACAACTCTTCCCTCCCTTTACTCTTCATGTTCTGCAAGTCCCAGACCCATTTCAATAATTTTTTTCTTAACTTCTTCCAGTGACTTTCTGCCTAAGTTACGAACTTTCATCATATCTTCTTCGCTCTTTTGCACGAGTTCTGCCACTGTGTTAATTCCGGCCCGTTTTAAGCAGTTGTAAGAACGCACTGAGAGATCCAAATCCTCAATGGTCATTTCCATTACTTTGTTTTTACCCTCAGCTGGTTCTTCTGAAACCAAACCCTGATCCTCATCCTCTTCAGGAGGTTCTCCGGCAATATTTTGAAACACTTTCAGGTGCGACACCATAATGCCAGCAGCTTTGCTGACTGCCTCTTCGGGACGCATACTGCCGTCTGTCCATACTTCTAATGTTAGTTTGTCATAGTTGGTTACGTTACCAACACGCGTATCGGTAACATTGTAATTGACGCGAACAATCGGTGAGAAGATGGAATCAACAGGAATAATCCCGATTACATGGTCGGGTTTTTTATTTTTGTCAGCCGGTACATAGCCTTTGCCTTTTTCAACCATGATTTCCATGCGGAGCTGACTGCCCGCACCTACTGTCGCTAAGTGGAGTTCAGGGTTCAAAATATCAATATCGGCGTCGGCCTTGATATCGCCTGCAGTGACTTCGCCTTCTTCAGTCGCTTCAACAAGTAAAACTTTAGGCTCGTCACTATGCATTTTCAGACATAATTCTTTTAAGTTTAGAATAATGTCGGTGACGTCCTCCCGAACACCGGGAACAGTAGCAAATTCATGAAGCACACCATCAATTTTTACTGAGGTTACGGCTGCGCCAGGCAAAGAGGATAGGAGCACCCGCCGTAAACTATTGCCCAACGTAATGCCAAAGCCCCGGTCTAATGGTTCCCATACAAATTTTCCATAGCGGTTGTCTTCGCTTATTTCTACTATTTCGATCTTCGGTTTTTCGATTTCAATCATCCGGAAAAACCCTCCTCATTTGGCCAAACTCTTACATTACGCCATCGCCACGGTTGAGGGCAGATTATCTTGAATACAACTCTACGATAAGATGTTCCTGGATAGGAATATCAATTTCCTCCCGGGTGGGGTAGCGCATAACTTTACCGCTCATATCGGCAGCCGTAAGTTCAATCCAGGCTGGGATTGTCTTATGGCCAAGCGATTCAGCGATTTTTTTCATGATGGGTGATTCTTTGCTTTCTTCCCGTACGGCAACTACGTCACCGGCTTTTACCAGGAAGGAAGGAATATTTACGCGACGGCCATTAACCTTAAATAAGCCGTGACGAACCAGTTGTCTTGCCTGATTGCGGCTTTCAGCCAGACCCATGCGGTAAACTGCACTGTCCAGTCTTCTTTCCAGCATAACCAGGAGGTTTTCACCGGTAATGCCTTTTTGGCGTTCCGCCTTCTCAAAGTAGTTCCGGAACTGGCGTTCAAGCACACCGTAAATACGGCGGGTTTTTTGCTTCTCACGAAGCTGAATGCCATATTCAGAAACTTTTTTACGGGTTTGACCGGCACCATGCTGGCCGGGAGCAAAACCGTGCTCTGTAAAAGAGCATTTATCGCTATAACATCTGTCGCCTTTAAGATACAGCTTTGCACCTTCCCGGCGACATAATCTGCAAACAGGTCCTGTATATTTTGCCATTCTTACCAAACACCTCCCAATTCCTTAAACTCTTCTTCTTTTTGGCGGACGGCATCCATTATGCGGTATGGGTGTTACGTCTTTAATCATGTTAACTTCAAGGCCTGCAGCTTGCAGGGAGCGGATAGCAGCCTCACGGCCGGCACCTGGTCCTTTTACAAATACTTCAATTTGCTTGAGGCCATGCTCCATGGCAGCTTTGGCAGCCGTTTCAGCAGCCATTTGCGCAGCAAACGGGGTACTTTTCCGTGATCCTCTAAAGCCCAGTCCACCGGCGCTTGCCCAGGAAATGGCATTGCCTCTGGTATCAGTGATGGTAACAATGGTGTTATTAAAAGTCGAACGGATGTGGGCAACACCATGTTCTATATTCTTACGTTCTTTACGTTTTGGTCTTGCAACTTTCTTTTGAGCCAAAGGTAACTCCCTCCCTTACTTCTTCTTCTTAGCGCCGACAGTTCTTTTCGGGCCTTTGCGGGTACGGGCATTGGTCTTGGTACGCTGTCCGCGTACCGGAAGTCCCATGCGATGCCGCTTGCCACGGTAAGAGCCGATCTCAATGAGCCGCTTAATGTTTAATGCTTCTTCCCGGCGAAGGTCGCCCTCAACACGATAGTTTTTATCGATGTTTTCACGCAGTTTGGCAACTTCTTCCTCGGTCAGGTCCCGGGTCCTGGTATCAGGATTGATTCCGGTAGCCTTCAGAATTTCTTTCGACAGTGTTAATCCAATGCCAAAAATGTATGTTAAAGCAATTTCGATGCGTTTATCACGCGGTAAGTCTACACCGGCAATACGTGCCATGTATTAATCCACCCCCTCTTTTTTAACCTTGTTTTTGTTTATGCTTAGGATTTTCGCAAATCACCATAACTCTGCCATGCCGTTTGATGATTTTGCATTTTTCACATATAGGCTTAACCGATGGCCTTACTTTCATAATTAAACCTCCCTTTAGTGCGTCCGCCAGGTACGCCAGTCCGTGTTCGTTCATCAACTTGACTAACGAACCTACGAACCCACGAACAACACAAGCTATTTAAACCTATAGGTAATACGGCCACGTTTTAAATCATATGGTGTAAGTTCGATTGTCACTTTATCGCCAGGCAAAATTCGAATAAAGTTCATACGAATTTTGCCGGATACATGCGCCAGCACAATATGACCATTTTCCAGTTTTACCTGAAACATGGCATTGGGCAGTGCTTCTACGACCGTACCTTCTACTTCAATTACATCCTGTTTGGACATGAGCTTATCCCTCCTCGTCCGCTTTTAAAAACTTATCCGGTCACCTCGATGTGGGCGAGGGCCTGGCGAATCACTTCATCGGTGGGTATTTTGCCGCCGTGTAAAGCTTCCGCCACATTGTCAGCAATAGAGTTAAGCTTTTTAATATGCTTAACGTTCTTTTTTTTGGGACTTGTGACTTTACGTCCGCGTCCGTCCGCTACCAGAAGGGTTTGTGGCTTATACCACCCAAGAACTACATACCTATGGCCGGCATCACGTCCTGCGATTGACAGGACAATATGCCCTGCAATAATAGTTCCATCCGGCATAAGCCGTCTCCTCCTATAGTTTTGTTAATATTTCCGGACCATTAGCCGTTATAGCAATGGTATGTTCAAAATGGGCCGAACGCTTGCCGTCAGCAGTCACTACAGTCCAGTCGTCGCCTAAAGTCTTGACCTCGTGAGTCCCGGCATTAATCATAGGCTCTATTGCTAATGTCATACCAGATTTTAATCGCGGGCCGCGTCCGGGAGGCCCATAGTTAGGTATTTGCGGGTCTTCATGCATGTTTCTGCCAATGCCGTGTCCGACATAGTCACGCACCACACCATAACCATGGCTCTCAGCATAGGTTTGAATCTCATGGGAGATATCGCTTAAACGATTTCCCGCCACAGCTTTTTCAATCCCTTTATAGAGCGACTGCTCGGTTACTTCAATCAGTTCTTTTACTTCATCGTCCACTTGGCCAACAGGCACGGTAATAGCGGCATCACCGACATAGCCGTTTATTGTTGCGCCAAGATCAATACTTACATTATCTCCATTTTTCAACCTTTTTAATCCAGGAATGCCATGTACTACCTCTTCATTGACTGAAGCGCAAATATTACCCGGAAACCCGTTGTAGCCTTTAAAGGTAGGCACCGCGCCTTTGCTTTTGATATACTGTTCGGCAATCCTGTCGATTTCAAGGGTTGTGACGTCAGGTTTCACCGCTTTTTTCACTTCATTAAGCGCTTCCGCCACTATCCGCCCGGCATCACGCAGGTAATTTAGCTCCCTTTGTGATTTCAAGATAATCATACTTGCCCGCCTCTCAGGCTGTTTACAATATCTTTCAGGACATCCTTGATCGGCTGCAAGCCGTTAATTTCGGTATACAAGCCTTTGTCCTGATAATATTCGATTAACGGCTGAGTCTGGGCTTGATAAACAGTCAGACGGTTAAGAACGGTTTCTTCTTTATCGTCATCCCGCTGGTAGAGTTCACCGCCGCATTTATCGCAAACGCCAGCTTGTTTTGGTGCATTGAACGCTACATGATAGGTAGCGCCGCAGCCTTTACAAATCCGCCGGCCAGTCATACGGCCAACCAGTTCGGAACCGGGTGCTGTAATATTGACGACTCTGTCAAGTTTAATCGCCAGTTCAGTGAGTGTGCGATCAAGGGCTTCTGCCTGCGCAATAGTCCGGGGAAAACCATCAAGGATAAACCCTCGCTTGCAATCCGCCTTGGCCAAACGCTCTTTGACGATACCGATCGTTACCGTATCAGGCACCAGTTGCCCGGCGTCCATGCAGGCTTTGGCCTGCTTGCCAAGTTCAGTGCCTTCCTTTACAGCGGCCCGAAACATGTCGCCTGTTGAAATGTGCGGGATTTTAAATTTTTCTACCAGTTGAGCGGCCTGAGTGCCTTTACCGGCACCCGGCGGTCCCATTAACAGAATAAACATGACCACTACCTCCTACTTCATGAAGCCCTGGTAGTGACGCATAAGGACTAGCGCCTCTATTTGCTTCATGGTATCCAAGGCCACACCTACTACGATTAAGAGAGCGGTGCCACCAAAGTAAACCCCCTGGATATTGGTGACTGCTCCTACAAAATTCGGCAGTATGGCAATTATGGCCAGGAAGATTGATCCGGCCAGGGTAATTCTGGTCATAACCCGGTCTAAATAATCGGCGGTAGGTTTACCTGGCCTGATGCCCGGGATAAACCCGCCGTGTTTTTTCATATTCTCTGCCATATCTGATATGTTCATAGTAACCGCAGTGTAGAAATACGTGAAGAAAATGATCAGCAGCGCATACAATGTTGTCTGCAGCGGCGTGCCCCACGCAAACCACCCTGCCACGGTTTTTACCCAGGGTACATCAATAAACTGGGCAATGGTTACCGGGAACATCAGCACAGATGACGCAAAGATGATTGGAATAACACCCGCTTGATTGACTTTAAGCGGAATGTGAGTAGAATGTCCGCCGTACATTTTTCGGCCAACTACTCGTTTGGCGTACTGTACCGGAATTCTGCGTTGGCCTTGTTGTATCAGGATAACAAACACAATCATGGCCACTGCGATAATGAGGAACAGGAAGACATTAAACACATTAATGGATCCTGCATTAACGTACTCGTACATAGTATAGATGCCACTTGGCAGTCTTGATACGATACCGGCAAAGATGATGAGGGAGATGCCGTTACCAATACCTTTTTCGGTAATTTGCTCGCCGACCCACATGAGGAAAGTGGTCCCAGCAGTCAGCGCAAGCGCAATAATGAGAATGGATCCAAAGCCAGGATTAATGATGGCCACTTTCAGTCCAAAAGCCATACCAATTGCCTGAATGAAACCAAGAACAACAGTACCATAGCGAGTGATTTGGGTAATTTTTTTGCGGCCCTCTTCGCCTTCTTTGGCCCACTGTTCGAATTTCGGCACAACTACGGTGAGTAGCTGCATAATAATCGAAGCATTGATATAGGGTGTTATGCTCATCGCAAATATGGAGAATTTACTTAAAGCACCACCGGAAAACATATCCAGCAACCCAAATAGATTACCACTGGTAAACAACTGCTCAATAACGGCGGCATTGACTCCCGGTACCGGGATGTGTGTGCCCAGTCTGAATACCAGGAACATGACCAAGGTAAATACGATTTTTTGCCTTAGTTCAGTAATCTTTAGAACGTTCGAGAGCTCTCCCAGCAATTAAATCACCTCGACTGTACCGCCGGCAGCCTGAATTTTTTCAGCAGCCGACTTGGTAAAGCCATTGGCTTTTACAGTTAAAGCCTTGGTGAGCTCGCCATTACCCAATATTCTAAGACCGTCACGTACTTTTTTAATGACACCGGCTTCGACCAAAGCTTCCAAGTCGACAACTGAGCCGTTGTCAAACCGGTTAAGCTCAGCTACGTTAATTTCGCTGTATTCTTTAGCAAAGATATTGGTAAAACCGCGTTTTGGCAGTCTCAAGTACAAGGGTTTTTGGCCGCCTTCAAAACCAGGACGCACACCGCCGCCGGAACGGGCTTTCTGACCTTTATGGCCTTTACCGGAGGTTTTTCCCAGACCGGAGCCTAAACCACGGCCTACACGGGTACGGACTTTTTTTGAACCAGGCGCTGGAGCTAATTCATGTAATTTCATTTACAGCACCTCCTTGAACTAATATGTTTGGCTATTGCCACGTGGATTTTATTCTGCAATTTGCTCTACGGTAACAAGATGTTCCACTTTGCGAACCATGCCCCTGATTACCGCATTATCTTCCTGAACGACCGAGCTGTTGGTTTTTTTAAGACCCAGTGCTTTTACGGTTGCACGCTGATCTTCTGGTCTGCCAATCAGGCTACGGGTTAAAGTAATTTTAAGTTTCGCCATTGTGTTACCTCCTTAACCCAACAGTTCCTGAACAGTTTTGCCGCGCAGGCTGGCAACTTCTTCAGCACGTTTAAGCTGGCTTAAGCCGGCGATTGTAGCGCGAACCATATTGTTGGCGTTGGATGAGCCGAGTGATTTAGTCAGAATGTCATGAATGCCGGCAAGTTCAAGCACAGCACGCGCCGGACCGCCGGCAATTACGCCTGTACCTTCTGAAGCAGGCTTTAACAACACTTTGCCGGCACCGAACACACCCATGATTTGATGAGGAATTGTGGTACCGACAATAGGAACACTTATCAGATTCTTTTTGGCGTCTTCTACGCCTTTACGGATAGCTTCCGGTACTTCCGAAGCTTTGCCCAGACCGAAACCTACATGGCCGTTTTCATCGCCAACAACTACCAAAGCACTGAAGGAAAAGCGTCTACCGCCCTTAACTACCTTGGCAACCCGGTTAATGAATACAACTTTTTCTTTAAGGTCAAGACCGGTGTAATCAATTCTGGCCATTAATTTCCCTCCTTTTCTTAGAATTCAAGTCCAGCTTCACGGGCTGCAGCTGCTAACGCAGCGACACGGCCGTGATAGATATAGCCGGCGCGGTCAAATACTACTTTCGTAATGCCTTTTTCGAGGGCTCGCTTCGCGATGGCCTCACCTACAACTTTAGCTGCATCAATGTTGCCGCCATACTCGACTTTGGCCTGTAATTCTTTATCTACCGTACTGGCTGATACCAAGGTCACGCCAGTTTTGTCGTTAATAATCTGAGCATAAATATGCTTCAAACTACGGAATACATTAAGACGCGGGCGTTCAGCGCTGCCAATCAGGTTTTTCCGGGCTCTTAATTGGCGCTTATGACGCGCGATGTGTTTGCTCGGTTTACGCAGCAAGGTGTTCACTCCTTTCGCTTAATTTGCCTATCATGAGTTTATTTCTTGCCTTTACCGCCGGCTTTACCGACTTTGCGACGGATAACTTCGCCTTCATATTTGATGCCTTTACCTTTATACGGCTCCGGTTCGCGATAACCACGAATTTTAGCGGCTAATTCGCCAACTGCTTCTTTGTCAATGCCGGAAACGACAATCTTATTAGGCGCAGGAACATCAATGGTGATGCCCTTGGGAGGCTCTACTTCCAGCGGATGTGAGAAGCCTAAAGTGAGCGCCAGTTTTTGACCAGCTTTAGCGGCACGGTAACCGACACCTGCGATTTCCAAAGTCTTGGAAAATCCTTGCGTTACGCCTATTACCATGTTATTCAGCAAAGTTCTGGTCAAA
This sequence comes from Sporomusa acidovorans, assembly GCF_900101845.1. Classification (GTDB taxonomy): domain Bacteria; phylum Bacillota; class Negativicutes; order Sporomusales; family Sporomusaceae; genus Sporomusa; species Sporomusa acidovorans. The sequence goes on from NZ_FNAM01000047.1 coordinate 32,014, forward strand.
CCGTGAAGCGAACGGTGTTCTTTATTATCTGTAGGCCGTTTGACGTTAATAACATTGCCTTCCATCTCGATAATCATATCTTTATGGAGTTGGCGTGTCAGTTCGCCTTTAGGGCCTTTAACTGTTACTACATTGTCATCCCCGATCGTTACGGTAACGCCAGCAGCAACAGTGATGGGACTCCTACCAATTCTAGACATGTTGCACCTCCTGTATCACTAAACTACCAGACGTATGCGATTACTTCGCCGCCCAGACCTTCTTTACGTGCGACTTTATCGCTCATGATGCCTTTGGATGTCGAGATAATCGCAATTCCGAGGCCACCCAGCACGCGTGGCAATTGTTCTTTTTTGGCATATACGCGCAGACCGGGCTTGGAAATGCGTTTGATTCCAGTAATTACTTTTTCGCGGTTTGGACCATATTTCAAGCTCACCCGTAGCATACCCTGCTTGCCGTCTTGAACCAAATCATAGTCTCTGACAAAACCTTCGTCTTTCAGGATTTGTACTACGGCTTGCTTAATTTTTGATGCCGGAATTTCGACTTTATCGTGATAAACCGAGTTGGCATTGCGAATGCGAGTCAGCATATCGGCAATCGGATCGGTCATTACCATGGTTTAGAACCCCCTTCCTATATGTGCTACTACTACCAGCTGGCCTTGGTTACTCCAGGAATGGCGCCTTTGTAGCTCAGTTCCCGGAAACAAATCCGGCACATTTCAAATTTACGCATATATCCGTGCGGACGACCGCAGATCTTGCAGCGATTGTATTTACGCACTTTAAATTTTGGCTCGTTTTTCCACTTCTCAATTAAAGCCTTTTTGGCCACCGAATTCCCTCCTTTGTTAACTGTTGAAACAATTTTACGCGCTGAACGGCATACCCATCAGTCTTAACAGTTCTCTAGCTTCTTCATCAGTTTTCGCTGTGGTAACAATAACAATATCCATACCACGAATTTTGTCTATTTTATCGTAATCAATCTCCGGGAAAATCAACTGTTCCTTAATACCCAGTGTATAGTTGCCACGGCCATCAAAAGATTTCGGACTTACACCGCGGAAGTCACGTACCCGGGGTAAGGAAATGTTGATGAGTTTATCCAAAAACTGATACATCCGCGCGCCACGCATAGTTACCTTGGCACCGATCGGCATACCTTGACGAATTTTAAAAGCAGCAATTGATTTTTTTGCTCTGGTTACGACCGGTTTTTGTCCGGCAATAAGAGTCATATCGTTTACTGCTGCGTCGAGAACTTTAGGATTACCAACGGCTTCACCGACACCCATATTGATAATCACTTTCTCAACTTTTGGTATTTCCATAACGTTTTTGTAGCCAAACTTCTGCATCATTGCTTTAGCTACTTCGTTTATATATTTTTCTTTCAGTCTTGCAGCCATGAGTTAACCTCCTTTCAGGAAAGAATGGTTTTACTTGTCTTTATCAATAACTTCGCCGCATTTTTTGCACACACGCGCAAATACGCCGCTATTTAATTGCGTTTTTTTAATTCGGGTAGGTTTGTCGCAAGCAGGACATACCAGCATAACCTTGGAAGAAGCAAGAGCAGCTTCTTTAACCATAATGCCGCCCTGAGGCGCCTTCTGGCTGGGTTTTGTATGACGCTTAACTTTGTTTACGCCTTCAACCACAACTTTGCCCTTTTTCGGCAGAGCCTCCACGATTTTGCCTTGTTTGCCTTTATCTTTTCCTGACAATACAACTACTTTATCGCCTTTTTTTACATGCAATTTTTGGGCTTCGGACACTCCGGACACCTCCTTATTCTAGATAACTTCCGGCGCCAGTGAGATAATTTTCATGAAATCTTTGTCCCTGAGTTCGCGGGCTACAGGTCCAAATATCCGTGTACCTCTCGGGCTTTTATCTTCTTTTATGACAACTGCGGCATTTTCGTCAAACCGGATATAGGAACCATCCGGACGACGCAGCCCCTTACTGGAACGAACAACAACGGCTTTAACTACATCGCCTTTCTTGACAACGCCACCGGGTGTAGCGTCTTTAACAGCTGCTACAATAACATCACCAATATTGGCATAGCGGCGGTATGAGCCACCCAGTACGCGAATGCACATAATCTGCTTTGCGCCGGTATTGTCAGCAACATTCAGGATAGTCTGCTGTTGAATCATGTGTGCTTATCCTCCTTCCTCATGCGGCTCGGTGCCTGCTGGCACGCTAGAGCGCAGAAGCTTACTTTCGGTGCTAGCGCTAACTTATTTTGCTCTTTCGAGAATTTCAACCACACGCCAGCGTTTTTCTTTCGATAACGGACGGGTTTCCATAATTTTCACAGTATCACCAATATGGCTTTCATTATTCTCGTCATGAGCTTTAAATTTTACAGTATTTTTAACCGATTTATGATATAACGGGTGCTGTACTAAACGTTCAACCGCTACCACGACTGTTTTTTCCATTTTATCGCTTACGACTTTGCCGATACGGACTTTGCGCTCGTTTCTTTCAACGGTCACTTTTACATTGCCTCCCTTCATACTCACTTACCTGGTGCCCTTACTTTACTGAGCTTTAAGTTCACGTTGACGCTGAATAGTTTTAATGCGGGCAATTGTTTTCTTGACGGCAGGAATCCGCATAGGGTTATCCAGTTGGCCGGTAGCATGCTGGAACCGTAAGTTAAACAGTTCTTCTTTCAATTTGTTTAAGTTTTGGTCAAGTTCGGCGGCACTCATTTCGCGGATATCATTAGCCTTCATGTACTTCACCACCCGCTTTAGCATTAGCACCCGGTGCATCCATATCCAAATGCGCGGTATCCTCCCGCGTAACGAACTTAGTTTTGATCGGCAGCTTGTGAGCAGCAAGACGCATCGCTTCCCGCGCGATTTCTTCAGGAACGCCGTCCATTTCGAACAGAACACGACCGGGTTTTACAACAGCTACCCAATATTCTGGTGAACCTTTACCACTACCCATGCGGGTCTCGGCAGGTTTTGCAGTTATCGGTTTATCCGGGAATATTTTAATCCAAACTTTACCGCCACGTTTAATGTAACGGGTCATGGCAATACGGGCTGCCTCGATTTGGCGATTGGTAATCCAAGCCGGTTCAAGAGCCGCCAAACCGTATTCTCCGTGAGAAACGGTAATTCCTTTTGTGGCTTTACCCGTCATACGGCCACGGAATTGTTTGCGGTGTTTTACTCTCTTTGGAATAAGCATGTTTATTCGCCCCCTTCAGTGGCAGCGGCGGCAACAACAGTTTTCTTGGCTTCAGGCAGTACTTCGCCTTTATAGATCCAAACTTTTACGCCGATACGGCCATAGGTGGTATGCGCTTCAGCTGTGCCATAATCAATGTCGGCCCGCAAAGTGTGCAGAGGAATACTGCCTTCACGGTAGCCTTCACTACGCGCAATTTCAGCTCCACCCAGACGACCGCCTACCATTACTTTGATTCCTTTGGCCCCCATACGCATCGTACGGGTTACTGATTGTTTCATCGCCCGGCGGAATGCAATACGTTTTTCCAACTGAGCAGCAATATTTTCAGCAACTAACGTAGCATCAAGCTCGGCCTGTTTAATCTCAGCGATATTAACATCAATATTTTTAGCGGTAAGCTCTTTGAGCCATCTTTTAATATTCTCAATTCCGCTGCCACCACGGCCGATAACCATCCCAGGTTTAGCTGTGTGAATCGTAACCTTCACCCTATTTGCCGCACGCTCAATCACGATTTGCGACACATTCGCAGTGTAAAGTTTTGCTTTCAGCATATCACGGATTTTGATGTCTTCATGCAGGTTTTTTGCATAATCTTTGTCGGCATACCATTTTGCGTCCCAAGTCTTGATAATGCCAAGGCGAAGACCATGCGGATTAACTTTTTGCCCCACTAATTTTCCCTCCTTCGTCTTAGGTTATCTTTCTTTAACAACCAATGTTACATGGCTGGTACGTTTTAAAATTTTGAACGCCTGTCCGCGTGAGCGGGGATGAATACGCTTTAATGTTGGACCCTGATCGACAAATGCCTGTGATACATAAAGGGCATCGGTATTCAGGTCATAGTTGTGTTCGGCATTAGCGACAGCTGATTTCAGCACCTTTTCCACAACTTCAGCTCCGACTTTCGGAGTGTATTTTAAGATTGCAAAAGCCTCGCCCACGTTCTTGCCGCGAATTAAGTCAATTACAATGCGGATTTTGCGGGGAGCAATGCGAATGTGTCTGGCAATTGCTTTAGCTTCCATTATTTAACCCCCTTCCGGCTATGATTCCCGGATTTTTGCTAAGAAATTTATTTTACGCCGGTGGACCGTTCAGAACCACTGTGGCCTTTATACGTCCGGGTTGGTGCGAATTCGCCCAGTTTATGGCCTACCATATCTTCGGTAACATATACCGGCACATGTTTGCGGCCATCATGCACAGCGATCGTGTGTCCGACAAAGCTCGGCAGGATGGTTGAACTGCGTGACCAGGTTTTGATAACTTTTTTATCATTTTTAGCATTAAGTGCATCAATTTTCTTGGTCAAGCTTTCATGCACATAAGGCCCTTTTTTAATTGATCTTGACACCTAAAATAGCCTCCTTTCGTATGTTCGCTTGCATTCGCATGTTCGCTTACGTTTACATTATCTTGCGAACTTCGAACCTCGACTTATCGTTTATCGGCTTCCGCGGGTAGCGCGTCTCTTAACGATTAACTTATCAGAAGCTTTCTTTTTACGGGTTTTGGCACCCATCGCACATTTACCCCAAGGAGTAACAGGATGTTTGCGGCCAACTGGCGACCGGCCTTCACCACCGCCATGCGGATGGTCAATTGGGTTCATCGCAACACCGCGGTTAGCAGGGCGAATACCCAGCCAGCGAGAGCGGCCAGCTTTACCAATGGTAACATTTTCGTGTTCCAGGTTGCCTACCTGACCAATGGTGGCCCGGCAATTAATGTGAACTTTTCTCAGTTCACCGGAAGGAAGTCTAAGCAGGGCATAGTCGCCTTCTTTAGCCATCAACTGAGCAGCCGCGCCAGCGGAACGTACTAATTGGCCACCCTTGCCGATCTTCATTTCAATATTGTGTACTTGCGTACCTACCGGAATGTTCTTAAACGGTAACGCATTACCTACTTTAATATCGGCTTCCGGGCCGCTCATAATGGTATCGCCTGCATTAAGGCCGTTAGGAGCGAGAATATAACGTTTTTCACCATCAGCATAGTGTAACAGAGCAATCCGTGCTGAACGGTTAGGATCATATTCAATGGTTGCAACCTTTGCCGGAATGCCATCTTTATTACGTTTAAAGTCAATAACACGATACAGACGCTTATGGCCACCGCCTTGATGACGGACAGTCAAACGACCCTGTTGGTTACGACCAGCGTGTTGTTGCAGACGCTCGGTAAGAGAACGCTCGGGACGATCCACGGTAATTTCCGAAAAATCGGCTACCGTCATAAATCTTCTGCCAGGAGCGTATGGTTTAAAACTTTTAACTGGCATGTGTGCCCCTCCTTTTTAGAGAATTTGGTTATACACCTTCAAAGAACTCAATGCGCTCGCCGGCAGCCAGTTTTACAATGGCCTTTTTAAAGTCCGGACGCTTGCCGACGTTACGACCCATGCGTTTCGTCTTGCCCATTACCCTCATGGTATTAACGTCAAGAACTTTTACTTTGAAGATTTGTTCAACAGCTTGACGGATTTCAATTTTATTGGCGGTAAGCGGCACAATAAAAGTATATTTATTGTCAGCCATCATCGCAGTAGTTTTTTCTGTGACGTATGGTCTGAGGAGAACATCGCGTGGATTTGCCATTATGCCAGCACCTCCTCAATCTTGGCGACTGCTTCTTTGGTTACCAGCACTTTGTCGTGATGAAGAAGGTCAATTACATTAAGTCCAATCGTTCCAATGGCTTTTACACCAGGAATATTGCGTGACGATTTTTCAACATTTTCATCATTGTCAACAGTGATAATCAGCGCTTTTGCTGCCTGCGCCTCGAAGTTGCCAAGAAGTTTTACTACGTCTTTGGTTTTGGGTTCAGCAAAGCTAATATTTTCAACCACCATTAAGCCACCATCGTTGACTTTCGCAGTCAGTGCCGATTTAATTGCTAAACGGCGAGCTTTACGGGGCATGCTGAATTTGTAACTGCGCGGATGCGGTCCAAACGCAACTCCGCCTCCTACCCACAATGGAGACCGGATGCTGCCAGCCCGTGCCCGGCCGGTACCTTTCTGTTTCCAGGGTTTTCTACCGCCGCCACGTACCATAGCTCTGGTCTTGGTTGCGTGAGTGCCTTGACGTTGGCTTGCCATTTGCATAACAACAGCCTGATGAACAAGGGCTTCGTTTATTTCTACGCCAAATACGCTATCATTAAGTTCCATTTCACCGGTTTTCGCACCGGTCATGTCATATACTGCCACTTTCGGCATATAGCACATCCTCCTTTCGATGCTCGCAACCTACACTCTACGAAAAAAACGCAAAGTTGCAAGCTGCGATTACTTATTGGGTTTTACGGTATTTTTCATAATGATGAAACTGCCTTTGGGTCCCGGAATAGCGCCTTTAACTAAGAGAAGATTACGAGGCACGTCAACACGAACCACTTGCAGGCGTTGTACGGTAACTTTTTGACCGCCCATACGACCCGGGAGTTTCTTGCCTTTAAATACTTTACCGCCGCCACCGCTCATCCGGGAACCGATAGTTCCTGGCTCACGGTGTGATTTTGAACCGTGACCCATAGGTCCACGCGCAAAATTGTGGCGTTTAATGCCGCCGGCAAAACCTTTGCCTTTAGAAGTACCGGTTACATCAACAAGTTCACCTTCGCTGAACACGTCAGCATTAAGGACTTGACCTACTGTATATTCAGAGGCTCCAGGCAGGCGCAGTTCACGGATAAATTTCACCGGTTTTACATTGGCCTTGGCAAAGTGGCCCTGCATCGGTTTATTAACCTTTTTCTCTTTAACAGCGCCAAATCCGAGTTGCACTGCGTTGTAGCCATCATTTTCAACTGTCTTGTTTTGCACCACGACATTGGGGCCGGCTTCAATAACGGTAACCGGAATAACTCTACCCTCAGCCGTAAAGATTTGGGTCATCCCCAGTTTTTTTCCTAAAATTCCTTTAGCCATATTATTGCACCTCCTCCTACAGCTTGATTTCGATGTCCACACCAGCCGGCAAATCGAGACGCATTAAGGCATCTACTGTTTTAGGTGTCGGCTCAAGGATGTCAATCAGACGTTTGTGTGTCCGCATTTCAAATTGTTCGCGGGAGTCTTTGTTGACATGAGGTGAACGCAAAATAGTGAAGATATTTTTTTCTGTAGGAAGCGGAATCGGACCAGAAACCATTGCGCCGGTACGTTTTGCGGTTTCAACAATTTTGACTGCGCTTTGGTCAAGCGCCTTATGGTCATATGCCTTAAGGCGGATTCTGATTTTTTGTTGCTTAGCCATTTAATTATTCCTCCTTATCGCCCAGTTTCTCTGAACGGACATTCTCGGTGGAAATTTCCCCGCGCGTGCGGGCCACCTTCCACGTCATCGCCGGTCAATATCCTGGCAAAAGGCGGCAAATGCCGCCCTTTGTCCGATATTATATTATGAAAAGAAATTATGCTTCAACAGCAGTTACAACACCAGCGCCTACGGTACGGCCACCTTCGCGAATTGCGAAACGCAGGCCTTCTTCGATAGCGATCGGCGTAATCAGTTCAATGTCCATGCGAATGTTGTCGCCAGGCATTACCATTTCCACACCTTCCGGCAGGGTAACTACGCCGGTTACGTCGGTTGTCCGGAAATAGAATTGCGGACGATAGCCGTTAAAGAACGGGGTATGACGGCCGCCTTCTTCTTTGGACAGTACGTATACTTCGGATTTGAATTTGGTATGCGGTTTAATGCTGCCGGGTTTGGCCAGTACTTGTCCGCGCTCGATCTCTTTACGCTCAATACCGCGTAAAAGTGCGCCGATGTTGTCGCCGGCTACTGCCTGATCCAAGAGTTTGCGGAACATTTCTACACCCGTTACTACCGTGGATTTCGGCTTGTCGGTCATACCAACGATTTCAACCGTATCGCCAACTTTTACCACGCCA
>NZ_FNAM01000095.1 GCF_900101845.1 Sporomusa acidovorans
TTGTTATGCATGTTATAATCATAAAAGTAAAAAGTATGCTTTCCTTTGGATTGTTTGGTTTGGCGATTAAACAATACCATAAAAGACATACTTTTTGCTATTTTTTTTGCTTTTGTAGAAAAATCTTTAGCCATCGCGACTAGCGATTTCGTTCTTTTGTTGACTTCCGGATAGTGACGGAGGAGTGGAAATATGACTGGTTGCGAACGGGGTAACAAATCCAAGGTAATCATTGAGTACCAGCCTACAGGCAGGCGGGTACAGGCCGAAATCGGCCAGACGGTATTGGCAGCAGCCCTGGGGTTGGAATTATTTTCGCATGGTATCTATGCTCCGTGCGGCGGCAAAGGACTGTGTGGTCAATGTCAGATAAGACTGGTTAGCGGCCAATTGACAATACCCTCAGAACATGAAAGCAAGAGGCTGTCAAAAGAGCAGCTAGAACAGGGATATCGACTGGCGTGCCAAGCCCGGGTATTAAGTGATTGTAAAGTAGAATTGCCGGTAACATCGCTTATTGGCCGTCAACAACTGCAAGTAGACGGCTGTGGGGCGAAACTCGAACCAGATTATCCTGTTAGGTGGTATGCTGTAAGCAATTTGCAGAAACCAAGTCTACAATACCCACATTCTTTATGGCAGCAACTTGAACGAATAGTAGCTGAAAAATATGGCAAAACCGGGCTGGTCCCAAGTATCAGTCTGATGCGCCGCGTTGATTGCCTAGCTGCTTACGAAGACGACGCCAGGGTAGCTGTACGCGGCAATGAAATTGTGGATATTGTTACGCTTAATAGTAAATATTGTCCGTTAGGTTTGGCAGTCGATTTAGGCACGACTAAAATCGCTGCTTTTTTAGTCGTGCTTAACACGGGGGAAGTGCTGGCAGCGGACGGTATTTTAAACCCTCAAATCGCCTTTGGCGAAGATGTGATGAGCCGCCTGGCATTTGCCATGGAAAATGGCGAAAACGCCAAACGCCTGGCGGGTGCGGCGGCGGACGGTATTAATGAGTTGGCCGAGCGGCTGGCCGCTCGTTGCGGCTTTGCGGTCAGCCGGATAAGCGAAGCAGTTATTGTCGCTAATACAGCGATGCACCACTTGCTGCTTGAACTGCCGATAAAACAGTTAGCTCTTTCCCCCTATATTCCGGCAGCTACTGTTTCCTTAACAATACATGCCAGCACTATTGGGCTGAAATTAGGCTGTGAGGCCAAGGTATATACGACAGCACTCGTTGGTGGCTTTGTTGGCAGCGATCATGTAGCAATGATTCAGGCCAGTGGTATAGATAAGGCCAAGGGTGTTGTCTTAGGCATTGATATTGGCACAAATACGGAGATTGTTTTGGCCGGTAAGGGAACAATGCTGGCGTGCTCATGCGCATCAGGTCCGGCTTTTGAAGGCGGGCATATTTATCAGGGAATGCGGGCGGTTGATGGCGCAATCAGCGAAGTAAGCTTTGACAGTCACCAGAAAATTAATATTAAGACGATAGGTGCCCAGAAGCCTATCGGGTTATGCGGCTCAGGTATTATTGATCTGGTAGCCGGGCTTAATAAGGCTGGTATTATTGCCGCTAACGGCAGGCTGGATTTATCCCACCCCAGGGTTCGGGTTGTTCCCGGCGATTTGCCGGAATTCTTGGTTGTCCCCCGGTCAGCTAGTGGCTGCGGCAATGATATTGTTATAACGCAAAAGGATATTGGCGAAATTCAGCTTGGAAAAGCAGCAATCATGAGTGGCATTAATTTATTATTAAAATCTTGCGGAATTACAGTTAATGAAGTAGAAAAGGTCATAATCGCGGGAGCATTTGGTTCATTTCTGCAAATAGAAAGTGCAATTGACATTGGGATGCTGCCCCAATTACCGATTGAGCGATTTGTCCAGGTTGGTAATGCTGCGGGTACGGGAGCTTGTATGGGACTTGTGTCGATGCGTGAACGCCGGCGAAGTGAAGCAATAGCTAAAAAGATTGAGCATCTTGACTTAGCAGTATTACCGGAATTTAAACGAGAATATGCCAAGGCGTTAAAATTCCTTACATTAAAATATAGTACTTAGTAACCGCTCATTGGTAAGTATATATTATTGAGACTAATAAATGTATTTTAATGGGGTCTAATGTAAGCTTATACCAACCATTTGTGGTGTTCGCAAAATGCAATACAGTTCAGGTTTTCAGAATAGTTTTCTATAAAAACGTAAGTATCCTTAGTAATTTGTAAATATACAATTGATTTATTGTACCTCAAATTCTGGAAATATCTCAGAGCAAGGTAAGGTTCTAAATAAAAGTGGATGGTATTTACGTTACAGGAATAATTTTCTGGGGGGATGATATGCAGCATAATCGTTTAAACGGTGATTTGTTGGATGCGGCAATTGAGGATCAACGTCATCTTGCAAGTCTTTTAGATTCTTGTTCTGGTAAAAAATTTATGCAGCGTGATCGTAATATGATCATTAATAATGAGGTAACGGAGCAGCCGTTTGCATATTGCCTCCAAAATTACAGTAATTTGGATGATAGTAATAGTAATCAACGGAACGTATTTGAAACTATAAATAAAATAAAAAATATAGCGAGAGAAATTTTCGAATTAGTGGAACATGATCCTCCTACTTTGCGAAAATCTGATGATTGTGATAGGGGGCAAATACTATCGACTGATAGGTAAGTCAATTAGAACATTTGGCATTATGGCTATAGATCGCGGTCTTGATGATGATTATGAATCCTTTTGATAAAGAGTTTAGGGCGGGCATTATTGCCTTCGAAGCTTATAAATCATCCCCTTCTAGCTTCTACCAGTTTGCCGCTGAAAGCCTAATGATTCACGGGACTGGGAGGGATTGTTTGTGAATTTTGGTGACAAAGTACGATACGTGCGCAAGAAGTTTTCGTTAACTACTGAACAATTAGCACAGTTATTAAATGTGACACAGTCTATATATCCCATGTGGAAAACAATCGCCGGCAATTTGGTCGTGACAAAATTATCTTATTGGCTAATAAACTATGTATTCCCGTTGAATTCTTTCTGCGCGAAGATGTGGAGACGCTGGAGCAGATTAAAATTAATAATAAATTGGCGACGATATTCGCAGATGAAAGTTTTTCCGACTATTTCGAGGTAGTAAAACATGCTGTCAAAGCTAAGATTAGCCCGGAGGAATTGGAACAAGTGATAGCGTTTATAAAGAGATATAAAACACGAGATAATTAAACGGCGTCCTCCCTCCCTCTGACAGTTTCTGCTTTTTTATTCACCCATCTTAATATTTGGTTAAAGGCAATGAGGGCGGAATTCATTGCCTTTCCTACACTTATGCGGAGCGGCATTGCGTACTCTATTTTATAATACAAAAAGCGCTTGCTATCCATAAGGGAGGACAACCTTTCGAGCAGGATAAATGGGAGCTATATAATCTTAATGCGGATTTTTCCGAAGTTCATAATGTTACCGGCGAGTATCCGGATACGCTGAAAACGCTACAAGACCTTTGGAGTCAGGAAGCAAAAAAACATAACGCTTCTTTACGAGAAAATTCATTAGCTAAGATGGCGGGGGGAACTACGGGGGCGGTAAATGATCGAAATAGCTTTAAAATATTTTGCCGGAGTGGGGCCAATTAGTTCTGGCGCAGCTCCGAAAATTACGGTGGTATTATAACCGCTACTGCTAATATAGCAAGTGCGGCAGAGACACTTTCCGGGTCAAGTTCTAGTATTATATCGAATGAGTTTGGAAAGTATAATAGCGGTTGATCCTTCTAATAGAACAGCAATTGAGCCTTTTAAGATTTTTGATAATCTTTACTATGCCGGCGAGTTATCTGTTTACGTGTTTATTATCAAAACAGTAAGGGAATTATTCTCATTGATTCAGGCTGGGATGAGGCATATGCGGATAACTTGGCGGATAGCATGAAAAAATTGGGGCTTAACCCAAAAGAGATAAAGTATACATTGGTAACACATGGGCATTCGGATCATTACGGCGGTTCGCAATTCATAAAAGACAAGTACAGTCCGGATGCAAAAATTGCGATGAATTTGGTCGATAAAAGATTTTTATCAGTTATGCCCCATGAAACTAAATTTGGTTTCACTAGACCGAAAGTCGATATGGGACTTGAGGATGGGCAACTGATAAAGTTGGGTGATACAACCGTACAAATTCTTTTAACGCCCGGACATACTCCCGGCAGCGTTTCCATGATTGTTCCGGTTACGGATAATGGAACGCTCAGAAAGAACGCGGAAGATGTAATTGCGAGGCTTCCCAAGCCTGTTCCGAGAAATAAAGAACGGTAAGTTTATGCTTACCGTTCTTTATTCTTGTGTGCCCGGCATGGGCGATATCTTGGCGGTGAAAGTCCGCTATGCGGAAATAAAGTGATGGTTTGTTTCCTATTGATAAGTTTGATTCTTAGTACAATGCTTATTTCGAGTATCAGTATTGTCTGTCTATCAAATGACAGTATATCGGTGAGAACATATATTTAATCCCGCATCATTTGACCCGATACGGAGAACGGAACCAATGATAATGACGAAAACATGGTTAACGCGTGAAAATGAAATTGGGTGGATTTATTCTCTTACACGGATTTACTCCAACATGAAAAACGCCTAAAGCAGCCGGAACTTTGTCGGCTGCTTTAGGCGTTTTTATTATAGAAGATTTACTGATTTAAATTCAATTACCGTCTTGGGGGGCATGTATCGTCCTAACAAGTAATCAAGTGACTGGCATACGGGAATTTGAGGCATTGTCTTCAAAAGCATAAAAAGAATGTCGGCAATCCCGTCCAACGATATTTTTCGACATAGTTTTATATATTTGTTATGATCAGAACGGTGGTAAAGCATTTTTCCGTCTGAATGCTAATACCCAATTTTCAAACAATGTCAGTTTGTATACTCGTTTTGCAGCCGAAGGTCTTGGCGGCGACAAAATTGGCGCTGATTTTGATAAGAATTATTACAATAATAGCAGTGCAGCTACTATTGACCGTTGGGGTATTTTAATTAAAGGTAAAGGTTTTAACTATAAGATTGGCCGTCAAGATGGTGCGCTCGGCCAAGGCTTGCTTTATGATTCCACTGGTTACATGGGTAAAAATCAAGCTGCACTTGACGGTCTAATTGCTTGGGGTAAAACCGGCGATACTAATCTTACCTTCGTCGCCACTAAAGTTTGGGGAACTGGGTCCACTACCCCCGCTTATGCTATTGATGCTTCCTACAGTCCTGCAAAAGGATGGAAATTGGGGGGGACATTATCTAGACTAGGTGGTGATATTGACACTAATTATTGGGCGATAAATACCGCATACACTGACAGTGACAGCGCCGGAAACGGGGGGGCAAGATGAAAGATGCGTGTACAGCAAATCAGGCAGAACACTTAGCTGTGCTGCTGGACGAGGCGGCTGAACAAATAAAGGCAGGCCGGCGGGCGGTTTGCTCCGCATGCCGGACGGATGAACTGGCAGCCCGGCTGCAGAAGGATCGGTTTCACCTGGCGGTGCTGGGCCAGTTTAAACGGGGCAAGAGCAGCCTGATAATGCGCTGCTGGGCGGGGAGTTTCTGCCGACCAGTTCGGTGCCGGTGACAGCGTTGCCGACCGTTATTTGCCGGGAGGTATGCGGCGGGCGACAATTACGCTTGCCGCGAGCGGACGGAGACGGGCGAGTTTGCCGACAACCCGGAACTGGCAAACTATTTGAACCGGTTTGTCGCCGAAACGCTGGTCGTTGCTGTGCGCCAGTCCAGTTAGCCAGGGGATGTTCATGAAAAATAAGTTATAAAAAAAGAGGAAAAAAGAGAGAAATAGAAAATATAAGGCAATGAGGTGAAGAAGATGGAAAATCTCATTGCGATATTAGAAAAAGTGTCAGATCCACGACAGGCATGGAAGATTAAACATAAGCTATCGGACATATTACTCATCTGTTTATTTGCAGTAACCTGTAATGCTAATAGTGCGCTAGAAATCTATGATTTCGCGGTTAGCCGAAAGCAATGGCTTAATACGATCCTTTCTTTGGAAAACGGTATACCAAGCCGTTTAACCTTTGCCAGAGTGCTGCAACTGATTTCACCCAAAGCATTCGCTGTG
>NZ_FNAM01000079.1 GCF_900101845.1 Sporomusa acidovorans
ACTATGAGTTTTAGAGAGTTTTTGCTGGGTGAAGTACGCTATTCGGCCTTGAAACAGCAATATCCTGATCTGGCTGAGAATTTGTTTGAGAAAACAGAGCGTGATGCCAGCGAAAGACTGGAAAATTATAAAAGATTGGCTACCGGGCAAGAATAATCTTGCCTGCCCGGGACTTGCGAATGCGTAAAGTTGGGAGGCGGTATAGGTATGGAACAAAAACTGTACTTAATTAAAGACATGGATCGACCGGGAAAATTAGAACTTGTGGACATATTTCGCCTCATTGATGACGGATTTAACCGGCAAACAGCGGGAAAGTCACTTCAAAGTAAAAAAATTGGCGTTTTGGCAGGCAGCCGGGGAATCTGCAATTATAAAGAAATTGTTAAGCATGTTGTCAAGCTGCTGCAGGCAGCCGGGGCGGAGGTAGTTGTTCTGCCGGCCATGGGCAGCCATGGCGGGGCTACTGCTGAAGGGCAGAAGGCTGTTTTGGCGGAATACGGCCTTACGGAAGAATATCTCGGAGCGCCTGTTGTTTCCGGTATGGAAGTGGAACAGGTGGGAAATGTTGGCGGCCAGCCGGTGTATGCCGACAGAAACGCTGTGGCTTTAGATGGCATCGTACCTGTTAACAGAGTAAAAGCACATACTGATTTTCATGGCCCGCATGAAAGCGGCGTGGTAAAAATGTTAACCATTGGCATAGGCAAGAAGGTACAGGCTGAGGGTGTCCATCGTCACGGCAGCGGGGGGCTAATAAAACTCATTCCGCAAATATCGGACGCTGTTCTGAAACGGATTCCGCTTATAGCAGCGGTTGCCATTATTGAAAATAAATTTGACGAGACAGCATTTATTGAGGTGTTGGGACGCGAGAATATTTTCTCCCGGGAAAAGGAATTGTTGATATATTCCAAGAAATTGTTGCCGCAAATTCCTTTTGATCATTTGGATGTACTTGTTATTCAGGAAATGGGAAAAAATATTTCCGGTGTCGGCATTGATCCTAATGTTACGAGACGGATGCGTCTTGAAGCTGCGCCCCGTGAGCCTGGAGCACCAAAACGGATCGTGGTGTTGGATCTGACTGAGGAATCAGGCGGTAACGGCAATGGCATGGGAATTGCGGACGTGATAACGGAGCGCCTGTATAATAAAGTGGATTTCGCAATAACATATGTCAATACCATCACCTCAGGTTTTATAGAGCGGGGGTTCGTGCCTATCAAAATGCCGGATGATTACAAAGCCATCAATGTTGCGCTCAAAACGTGCGGGCGCCCGGTAGATTGGGATAGCGCGCGAATCGTGTTTATAAAAAACACGGTCTCGCTTAGCAAGATGTATATTTCCCCGGCATTAATCAGGGAAGTACCGGCGGAATATGCTGTGGAAGCTACTGCTGTCACTGAAGTTTTTAATAGCGATAATAATTTAATATTGTCGTGGTAAGCACAAAAATCAAATTTTTTATTATAACAAGGAGTTGAAAACTATGAGGCTCATGCATACGAGTCTGCCAGAGTTCAAAATAAAAATGCAGGGGGCGGCCATTGAACAGTCGCCTAATAAACAAGTCGAGTTGCGGGGCGTAGAAAATCTCAAATCAGCAAAAATGCAGTCTCTCCGTACTGGCCGGATCGAAGATGCTATATCCGAAGTCGCCGGTCAGAAACAAACCCGGCGGGTGGAAGTGGTTGTATTGCCACGAGTACCGGAAACAATGCATACTGTGGTGATTAAAGGTTTTGACGATGAAGGCAAACCTACCAAAGCAATTATGGAAGTAATCAATATTATCCATCCAACGGAAGAGGTGGAATTAGAAGGTTTTAAGGAAGTTGAGGACCGGCGTCCATTGCTTGGCTGCCATTAAAAGCTAATATGGAAAATAGAGGTGTAACATGGGTAATTTAAAGTTCCGCTATTTAGAAAAAGGTGTTGGTGCCAAAACCGGTGCACCAATTGGTATTGCGCTTGTCGATAAAAAGGCTATAGAAATGGCCGCAGTTTCAGAAGAAAAAGCATTGAAGAGCATTGCATCTGCCATCGGCGGACCAGTGGCTATTAATGTTTTTGATCTTGATGCTGTGACTACGACCAGCGATGGAGTAATTGTTAAAGGAGCTATTATTACCATGGCGGCGGCAGATGGCGGCAAGATTCACCGGGAATTTGGCATATTGCATATGGAGGAAATTGAGGTGGATGAAGCGCTTTTAGCAGAAGAGCCGCATCTTCGGCCTTTAGCGCATATGTACCCGAACTGTCGTTTATTCCGTGGTCCTGACCCGGCTAAAAAGCTGATACCTGTCCACAATGTTTGTATGACAGGTAAAGCAATTAATAATAATTCGGCAACGGAAATGATGAATGCAGTTACTATGGAGGAAATGCTGTTTCCCATTTTAGGACAATTACAGGTAATGAATGAAGGAGAGATTGTTTTTGCCGTAACCGGAGGGGTTATGTCTGTCGGCATTGGTATGACTGTGGCTGAAAAATTTGGCCGCGTTTTTCCGACGCGCCAATTCGCTGCCGGCGAGACGGCCCATAACTGTGGTGCTTATGCCCAAACTCTCAAGGCCAGCATTCCCTGTGTTGTTGCGCCTAAAGACATTCTGGCCAAGCATATCCTTGATGTTTTAGAACAAGGAATTATTCCCGGAAAACATCTTGGCTGTTCGCCGGCCGTTTTATGTGTGGCTCATGCTTTTGGCAGTGATATTGCGATGAAAAATATTCAGGACCGTGCCTGGCTGGAACTTGAAAGTGTCGGGTTATCCAGACAACAGTTTCTTAATCCGTCGCCGCATCTGACCCGTGATGAAATTTTAGCCCGTGCCGACGAAATAATTCCCGGACTGGTAGAACCCAGAAGGGTTAAGTCAACAGACTATTTCAAACAGATGGAGATTGAGGCTTAAAACTGCTACAAGAAAGGGGGGGGAACTGATGGCAGACAATGCGGAAGATAAAATTGTGGCCTATGTGGACAAAACCATTGTAAAAATTACCGGCATCAACGTCAAAGGGATCAGACCGGTGGATTTGGAAGCTGTCGTCTCCCGGGAGATCGGCTGTCCGGTGCGCGTAATCGGCGTGAGCAGCCAGTCTATTAAAATGGATGTGTATGGTCTGGAGCCTGAAGCTATCCTGCGTAATGAGCAGGGGTTGATTACGGCTATTTCCTTAATACCGGGTCTGACGGCATCGGATGTGGCCTGTATTGCAGCCGCCGAAAAGGCACGGGAGGTTTCCACAACCGAACTGGCAGGCAGACCGAAGGCCGTTTGCCCAAAAGAGAAATGGGTGGGATTATAATGATTGTAAACAAGGTAGTGATTGTTCCCACTGGCGATGAAGTGTATAACGGCGTAGTCCTTGATACCAACAGCCCGGCCTTGATGGCGATGGTTTTGGGAAAATTCCCCCAAGCCTGCATTCAGCGGATTACCCCGGTTATTGATAACCTTGATGCCATCTGCCAGACAATAAAACGCTATGAAACCTGTGATCTCATCATTGTTATTGGCGGATCAGGCGGCGGTAAGAAATTTGATGCCGATTTGGCAGCCGATGAGACGCATATAGCTCTTGACAGCATGCTTACAAGGAAAGTGGTTAAAGAAATTTACGGATTTAACGGACATTTGTGGTCTCGCCTGGTGGTTGGCCGCATGCGAGAAAATTGTCTGGTGGCAAATGTTCCCGGTCCTTATACGGAAGCTGTCGCAGCTGGCAAGGCATTGCTGGAGGCAATAGCCGCAGGCGTGGACCTGACAGTCATTGCCGAGCAAGTAGCTAGCGCAGTATTAGCCCAATATCCCAGCGGAGGCAATATTCGATGAAACTGGCAATTTTGACAATATCAGATTCAGTACCTGTGGGAAAACGCGTAGACTTGAGTGGACCTAAGATTAAGGAAATACTGGGGCCGTTTTTCAACACTGTGGAGTATCGGGTGTGTACCGATGATGTGGCTGCTATTGAGGAAAATGTTTTGCAATTACTGGAAACTGCTGATTTGGTGATAACCAACGGCGGGACAGGCTTGATGGATCGCGATAATACGGCAGAAGCTTTGGAAAAGATTGCGGGCAGGCATCTACCCCCGCTGGAACGGGCGATATCTGCTGCTATGATATTAGCCTGTGGTCCGATGTCGGCTATTGCCACACCCGCTGTTATCAAAAAAGGAGCCATCTATATTATTGCTCTACCGGGGCGTACGGATGAAGTTGCCGCTGCTTTGGAGGGGGTAATCAAACCCTTTGTTCTTAATCATCTGCTTTTTGGACCAGGCGGCCATTTTTGTGGCTCTAAGGGGCATTTGAAATATTAGCGCAGAAAGTGGTAGCTGTTTTCTATGCGTATATACCGAATCGTTGATTTACTGATGCTTGGCGGACGTACCGGTCAGGGGTATCCGTTCATACTGGCAGGCTGCATTCCTGACGAACAGGCTTATAATTTGTTTGTTTCAGCGGGTTATGAGCTGCAGTCTTTGATAGTTTCTAAAGAATGCGACCCTGTAACGCTGGACTGTTTGCTGGCAAATCGCCTGCAATCGCTGGCGGCAGCAACGTTTTTGGCCGGTTGTACACTGCATGTACCAGGTGTTGCCGGTTTCTCCGGCGGAGTGCTGGGGGATCCGGGTCAAACAGCCTGTTCGGCCGGAGGCTGCAGTGAAGCCATGAATAATGGCTGGAGTCTGTTAACTTTTCCCGGTGGACCAGGTCTGGCCGCCGACCGGGAAATACCGGATTTGCCTGCTAGAGTACAGGCTATTTGTACGGAAAGCGTACCTAATCACATGACGCTCATAAGCTTATCCGAGTACCTGACGCGGATGGGGGCTGGTAAAGTGATAGGAATCACTGATGGCAGCGGGCCAACAGCCTGCGGTGCAGCTCTCATTCGCCAAGGGGAAAAAACTGAAGTCTGGCGTTTGGCTGAGTTATAGGCGAGTTCTGTCTCGCCTTTTTGCTGTTAGCAAAGGTATAACGGAATGACATTGGTGAGAGGCCTATGCCGGAAAGGTCTAAGGCAGAAATAAATTTCAGGATACAGGATAAGAGAACTTGACAACAAATGGAGGCTGTGCTATTCTACTAATTGAGAATGATTATTATTATAAAAACCATGCAGTGCTAATCTTACACTGAAGACAAAAGAGTATTTTATATCTTTGCCTGTCAAAGATATTTCTTTTGCTCTATTAGTGAGAATGATTATTAATATCAAATTTTAATATAATTGGGAGGTAATTATGCAAAAAACACTGAATCAGTTGCGAACCGGCGATAAGGCTGTGGTGACAAAGGTTACCGGTAGTGGGGCGATAAAGCGCCGCATCATAGACATGGGGCTTGTTGCCGGAACACAGATAAAAGTACAAAAGTACGCTCCACTCGGTGATCCGATGGAAATTAAGGTGAAGAACTTTAACCTTTCTTTGCGCAAATCAGAGGCTGCACTGATCGAAGTGCAAGAACACAGCTAACTATAAGCTGGAAAAAACGAGGAGGAAATGAAATGGCGACTACAAGTATGACAGTAGCTTTGGCCGGTAATCCCAATTCTGGTAAAACGACCATTTTTAATAATATCACGGGGGCTCGCCAACATGTGGGTAATTATCCCGGTGTAACGGTAGAAAAACGGGAAGGATTTTGCCGATATCAGGGTAAGGACTTGCTCTTTGTTGATTTACCCGGTACATACAGCTTGACGGCAAATGCCTTGGATGAATTGGTGGCACGAAATGTAATCATTAATGACAGACCCGATATAATTATCAATATCCTGGATGCTTCCAATCTGGAGCGAAACTTATATTTAGCTGTCCAACTGCTGGAATTGGAACGGCCAGTGGTGTTGGCGCTTAATATGGCCGATATGGCTGAAAAAATGGGGCAGAAAATAAATGACGATGCGTTAACACGCAAACTTGGTGTGCCGGTGGTTCGTACGGTAGGTAACCGCAATCAGGGAACTGATGAGTTGCTTGAAACAGTGACGAAGGTTGCCAATACAGACAAACCGCAGCCTTTTGCCATGAATTACGGCACAGAGATTGAGACAAAAATAAATGAAATAATTGCCGGCATTACTTCGCTTACGGTGGTGAAATATCCCTTGCGGTGGCTGGCAATCAAACTCTTAGAGAATGACCAGGATGTAGTAAGTGCAATCAGAACTATTGCCGGCGGCGAAAAAATATTGTCCCTGGCCGAAAAAGCGCGGACAGACCTGGAAGCTGTTTATCATGATGACATTGCCCTTATCATTGCCGAATATCGTTACCGCTTTGTAGGAGAGATTTGCAAGGAAGCCATTGCATCGCACACTAACGGGATGCAAACCATATCGGATAAAATTGATAATGTTTTAACCCACCGGATTATGGGATTACCCATCTTTTTTGGCATTATGTGGCTATTATTTAATTTCGTTTTTGCTGTTGGGCAATATCCGCAGGGGTGGCTCGAAGATGCCATAACGTGGGTCGGCGATTTTGTGGGGCAGTACATGGTTGAAGGTGATCTTAAATCATTGCTGATAGACGGTGTTATTGGCGGGGTAGGTTCGGTTATCAGCTTTTTGCCGCAGATATTGTTGCTGTTTTTTGGCATTGCTTTGCTGGAAGATACCGGCTATATGGCCCGGGCCGCCTTTGTTATGGACCGTGTGATGCGGGCTGTAGGGCTGCATGGTAAATCGTTTATTCCGCTGCTTTTGGGGTTTGGCTGTAACGTTCCGGCCATTATGGGCACCCGTACGCTGGATAATCCGCGGGACAGGATGGTGACCATATTGGTGAGTCCGTTGATGAGTTGCAGCGCTCGTTTGCCGGTATATACTATTTTAATTGCCGCTTTTTTTCCGGAAGAGTTAGCTGGCAGTGTATTGTTTTCGATCTATTTTATTGGCATTTTATTAGCTGTCGTTATGGCATTGCTTTTCCGTAAATTCTTGTTCCCGGGAACCACTGAAGCTTTTGTCATGGAAATGCCGCAATATCACATTCCGACACTTCGCAGCATTCTGACGCACATGTGGGAGCGCAGCGTGCTATATCTTAAAAAGGCCGGTACCTTAATTTTAGCGGCAGCTATTCTTGTCTGGTTTTTAGTCAATTATCCCAGTGAGGTGCAATACAGCAAAGATTTTGATGGTTTGCAAGCAACTGTGGAAGAATCTTTTACTAATCAGGTAACGGAAAAGGTTTTACTGCCGCTGCAATTAGAAAAACTGGAAGATAATGCATCGCTGCAAGCCTTAGTGGGACAAATAGACGAAATTAAATCACAGGAAGAAGAAGGCGCTGACGCGCAAGCCGCCAACGGCCTAACTGAAAGTGAAGATGAGACTGCCGATAATCCGCAGCTTCTGGAACTTAAACAAGCGAATCCCGTGCTGTATCCTTATGCGCTATCTTACTGGAATATGGACAATGCGCGGAAAGAGGCTGTGGAAAAACTTGATGAAGAGAAAGCTTCCGAAAAACTGTCCCTTAGTTACGCCGGTCAGTTCGGTCATTTTGTGGAACCGGTTATCCAGCCTTTAGGTTTTGATTGGAAAATGGGCGTCGGACTAGTCTCGGCAGTGGCAGCGAAAGAAGTACTTGTTAGTACATTGGGTACCATCTACAGTGTTGGCGATGTCGAAGATGATTCTACAGGGTTGCAGCAGGCGTTAGCTAATGATGGTGCTTTTAGTCCGCTGGTTGCGTATAGCTTGATGATTTTTACGCTAATTTATTCGCCGTGTCTGGCAGCGTTAGCCGTTGTTCGCAGGGAAACAAATTCATGGAAATGGCCTTTGTTTAGTTCGGTCTATTCAACCGTATTAGCCTGGGTATTAGCTTTGGCTGTATACCAGATCGGAAAATTTTTGGGGTATTGATTCTGTAAGAGCCATAAAAAAGTTTGATACAGCTCGAACCTGTTCGGGCTGTATCAAAAAGCATATATGACTCGTCTCATAGTATTGTACATCTAACCTAACATAAGTTACCGGGTGAAGGTGGGAAGCTATTATTCTAAGCGTACTGGCCGTAACCGTGTATCAAGTTTTGACCCTGATACCGGTCTAATCAATCAAGTTGTCTGCAGTTGATACCCGGGGAGGGATTATTTATGTTGAATCATTTTACACCGGAAGATTTACACGAAATAGTAGAGGGGTTAACTGCAGCGTTAGACGCTAAAAATTCTTTTATGTGCGGACATTCTGAACGGGTTGCGGAATTATCTTTGCTGCTCGCAAACGGTCTGGGCCTGCCTGTTCAAGAACAAACAAGAATTCATATCGGCGCTCACTTGCATGATATTGGCAAAATAGGAGTTCCCGACATTATTCTTAATAAACCGGGTAAGTTGACCAACAGAGAGTTTGCTATGATCCGCAAACATCCTGAAATTGGTAATAACATTGTCAGCAAAATAGGCGTGCTTCATCCGGTCGCTGATATAGTACGACATCATCACGAACGATTTGACGGGAAGGGATATCCTGACGGGCTTCAGGGAGAGGCAATTTCTTTAGGTGCCAGGATTGTCGCTGTTGCCGATGCTTTCGATGCTATGACAAGTACACGGGCCTACCGGCCGGCGCTTAGTTTTGATAAAACTATGCTGGGAATGAAGAAGTGCAGGGGAACTCAATTTGATCCGGCGGTTATTGATATCTTGTTTTCCCTTAAGAGCAAGGGGGAATTTAGATACATGCAGGGATATACAAGCTGTTTAGTAGGGTTTAACTAAAAAACAAGTAAGAAAGGGTGAAGCCGATGTCGGTTGTGGTTATTGGTGGAGATTATCTTGGGGGAATTGAAAAAAACTTATACTCGCTTGGGGTTACGGAACTGTTACATATATCCGGACGAAAGGCTCTGGATAAAAATAAAATCAGCCTGCCAAAGGCCACAGCCTTTGTTTTAATCTTTACTGACTACGTTAACCATGGCACGGCCCGGACGGTGAAATATATAGCTAAGTCACGTTCCGTCCCTTTGATTTATGCCAAGAGATCATGGCGGGCGGTTGAAGAAAAACTTCGTTTGGGCAATATCGCCGGTATTAGAATAAATTGATTATTAGGGGTGTATAAAATGGAAACAGTAGTTTTGGGAGGAATTGTTGCAGCGGCTTTGGGATATATCGTTTATTTAATTTGGCGGGGAATTAACGGTAAAGACGTTTGTAACTGTGGCAGTAATGGATCGTGCCAGGTATCTGCGGGTAGTTGCCATTGTAAGCCCCCAAAAAAATAATGACTAGTATGTGACTAATTGGTATATCGGTGTGCTGTAGGATAAACTAAATGAATGCCTCAAGCTCGTGAAATGAGAACTTGGGGCATTCATATTTTTAAAACTTATTAATTATCGATTGGATAAACGGATAATAATATAGTTCACCATTTAAAGCCCTTATCGCGGCGATAATAGATGTTACTAACAAAAGAATCCATAGAATAGCTAGAATTGGAATTAGCAGTATGCCAATAAGAAACATGCACAAAAAAAATACGATGGAAGAAAGAATGAGAATAATTACATGAGCGCCTAGCGCCTGTTTGGCGTGATGGATTACAAAGGGATCATCTTTTCGCAAAAGCAAGATGAGCAGTGGAGCTAAAATGAAACCAATGCCTAATAAATAAGCGATATGTGCGGTAATGGCAAATACCTTTTGTTCACTAGTGACATTTGTTTGCACTAGTACACCTCCTATACCTGTATAAGTGGCCGTATTTGATTATCCTGTGCAATTGGCTTTGGAACGGACAATTTGTGAAGTTTTTAATATTTTACAACTTGTTTTGGAATTCTGCAACCTATTAGGTATTAAACTTTCTCATTTACCACATTAATAGATTTTACCTGGATAAAAGAAGAATCTAATGTAGCGGCATTCAAAAATACTGTTTTCATAACTGACCTCTCAGTCGGTAAAGTATGGATATAGTTTAATCCAGAATGGAGAGAAATTCATCTGATTTCAGCAACAGGTTTTACTACTTTTGCCAATAAGTAAGGCAGGGGATTATACAGTTGCCTTTTACTGAAACCTATGCATATGCATTTCAAAATGTTAAAATAATCAGCCGGCAAAATATCGGCTGGTTATTTTATACAAAACATTACAGAAAATAGTGTCGAATCAAAGGGGAATGACGAATCAATGGCGAATTTTGACAAGTATAAGCAGACAAACAGACAACGGTATGTTGGGGATCGGTTGGGAATACTAGATATTCCTATTAAAGGCTCGCTATATGTACAGGCAATTGTGCCGAACCTGGCAAAATTGCCTGACTCATGAGGCTGTAAGAGAATAAAATTCAAGCCTTTACGACTAATTTATTATGGAGTGAAAAACTTGCGGAAATTTGTATTGTGGCTTGATAAAACGTGGGCAAGGCTTTTGATAGCTTCTCTTGCATGTGGTATGTGGTATTGGATTAATGATAACTATGGGCTTTTTGATGGATGAATTTGAGAAAAAGACGTATGAACACCGTGAACTAGAACTGATGCGCATGACAGAATTAGCTTTAAATACGATAAATCCTATTATCCAAAAATATAATCAGGGATTTTCCTCTAAGGAGGACACTTCTTATCGGATTCAATCAACTGATGAGGGTAATTGAACAAAAAACAGAAGCTTTACGCCAAAACGAAATAAAATTTCGAACTTTATTTGAATATGCAAATGAAGCCATTTTTATATTACATAATGGAGTGATTGTAGATTGCAATTATTGTACAGAATTACTTTTTGACCTTTCCTATCAAGATATTATTGGTTGCAGTCCGGAAGCTTTGTCACCGGTATACCAGCCGAATGGGCAAACCTCAAAGCCGAAGGCTCGCGATATCAGAAAAAAGCTTTCGTTGGGTAAACCTTGTGTATTTGAATGGCGGTATTTACGTGAAAAACGCGAGTTTGACGCTGAAGTAAGTCTAGGATTATATTTGGGGGAAAATGAATTTTATTAGCGCCAGAGCGAATAATAAAGAATGCTACCAAGCTGAAGTGCAGGAGGATAATGGATGAACTTTATTGGTTTCGGAACAGAATGGTTTGTTGCATTGGGAAGCATTCTCTTTATGAATTTAATTTTAAGTGGCGATAATGCAGTCATAATTGCCTTAGCAAGCAAAAATCTATCTTCTGAACAACGAAAAACTGCGATATTATGGGGGAGCGCGGGGGCAGTTATTTTAAGAATTGTGCTTACTTTTGTAGCTGCTTATTTGCTGAATATTCCCTATTTTCAGCTTGCCGGCGGTATAGCGCTGTTATGGATAGCAATTAGTCTATTAAATGCGAATGAAGAGGGAAATAATTATGAGGAAGCGATTTCCTTAAAAGAAGCAATTAAGGTAATTCTTTTGGCTGATTTAGTAATGAGTTTAGATAATGTGCTGGCGCTTGCCGCCATATCCCAAACCGTTTCAACCGGTAAGTATGCATTAATTATTGTCGGTTTAGCTACGAGTATACCATTAGTGATCTTTGGGGCCCAGATACTGATGAAACTAATGGATAGATTTCCGTTAATTGTATATTTAGGCGCCGGTATTCTTGGTTATGCGGCTGCGGAAATGATCATAGGTGATAAAGCTGTTAGTTTTTTGACTAAGGGATATGAAGGACTTATTGAGATTGGATTATCGGTTGGTGTTGTGGTGGTGGGCTTTTTGTTACAAGCGAGGAATAGTGCAAAGGGATGATTGGCGGACAATAAAGAACGACAGACGATAATAACTTTTTTGTAAATTTTTCTGTTGGCTAATAACCCCCATAGATAGCCAATTAGGGCTAATTTATGGGGGTTAATTATCTATTGAGCTAATTTCTGCATGCACTAAATCACACCAATTCTTCAAACAATCTTCACAGGTTCTTCATAATGGCTTGTTATAATTAAGGCAAATCCAGCTAAAGGAGGACATATAATGAAAAAAGGTTTAATTATTGGGTTAGCTGCATCTTTGGTAGTCGCATTGGGAGCAACCTTCGCTTTTGCGGAGTCACCTAAAACGGGTATGACGGATAAAACCCAAATGTACGAGATACACAAGAAAATGGTAGATCAGCATGTGAAAGACGGTACATTAACGCCGGAGCAAGCCAAAGTTATGGATGATCATATGGCCAGTATGGGTTCCATGATGAACTCTAATACGGTTTGTCACTCCGGTGATCAAAGCACGACAACCATTCCACAGCAATAATTGACCGCAAAAACAGTCCTCAAGCAAGAGGACTGTTTTTACGCCCAAACAAATCCTATAAAAAGTTAAAATATCTTCATGCTATAAAGTAATTCCTATTTGGCATGTATAATATAGGTATATTAATAGAGAGCGGAGGGTAATCGATGACACAAAAGTCAGTATTAATTGTAGATGATGATATAAAGTTGGTAGAGTTGCTGGAATTATATTTTCAGAAGGACGGGTTTATCGTATACACGGCCAATGATGGATTGACAGCCTTAAAAACCGCTAGAGAAAAAAAAACGGATATACTGGTACTCGACTTGATGCTTCCTGGAATGGATGGATGGGATATCTGCAGGACACTTCGGCGGGAAAGTGAGGTGCCAATTTTAATGCTCACTGCCCGCGATGAAGAAAGCGACAGACTTATTGGCTTAGAAATTGGCGCTGACGACTATGTTACCAAGCCCTTCAGCCCCAAAGAAGTAGTGGCGCGCGTCAAAGCGATACTCCGCCGAACAAAAGGAATAACAGTGAAAACGCAGCCATTACAAATGGGAGATGTCGTTATTAACATTGAACAGCATCAAGTAACAAAGGACGGGCAACCTATTGAACTAACACCCACTGAGTTTAAAATATTGGAGCTTTTAGCGTCTAGTCCGGGCCGGGTATTCAGCCGATTACAAATCGTTGAGCAGGCGCAAGGCTATTCTTTTGAGGGCTATGAACGTACAATTGATGCGCATGTAAAAAACCTGCGACGGAAAATCGAGGATAACCCTAAAGACCCCATATTTATTCAAACTGTGTATGGAGTGGGATATCGAATGGCAGGGAATCAGAATGAATAGCATTATTTATCGAATTACCGGTTTGATGTTTTTGGCGGTAGCAATAACCGTATTTTTACTTATCTATCTTGCTAATGCGCAAATGACGGATCTGTTTCAGGAATACGTAACTATCCAACAAATGGAAGTCCATCACAGTATAATGACACATATGAGTCCGGATTTTCAAGAACAAACCGGTATGATGGGGATATCTGAGCAAAACTTTTTAACTTCTGTGCATCAATCATTGATTTGGGTTGGCATAGCTATATTAATTGTCGGATTGGCTGCCAGCTATGCTTTGGCCCGCAGTATTACCACACCGCTGAGAAAGCTTAGTGCGGCTGCACTGGAGATCGAGCGAGGCAATTTTGCCCAGAAGGTTCCCATTAATTCTAAAGATGAAGTTGGCAGCCTGGCTTTAATCTTTAACCGAATGGCTGAAACTCTTGACAGCAACAATAAACTTCGACAGCAGTTTCTTGCAAACGTAGCTCATGAATTGCGAACCCCGTTGGCTGTAATTCAGGGCCACTTGGAAGGCATGATTGACGGTATTATTGAACCAACCCCCAAAAAGCTTAGCTCTCTCCATGAAGAGGCGGTTCGTTTGTCACGACTGATTAAAGACTTAAAGGACCTGTCATTAGCAGAGGTTCGGCAATTATCGCTGGAGGTCAGAGACGTTAATGTTAATCATACGCTGGAAAAGACCGTATATATGCTGAAACCTCTTGCCGACGAGAAAAAAATTACCGTTAAACAAAACTTGATGGTTGGGCTGCCCGCAATTACAGCCGATGCGGATAGAATTAGCCAAATCTTTTACAACCTTATTACCAATGCGATTCGCTATACTTCTGTCGGCGGCTGTGTGACGGTTTCTACCGAGTTAATCCAGTATGCAGAACAAGACTGGATTAAAATAGGTGTTGCCGACAATGGTCCAGGTATAAATGAGAAGGATCTGCCCTTCATTTTTGACCACTTCTACCGGGGGGATAAATCACGGGATAGAAAAAGTGGGGGTAGTGGACTTGGTTTGGCAATTGTCAAACAACTTACGGAAATTCATGGCGGCAAAGTGCAGGTAGAGAGCGTAATGGGCAAGGGAAGTTTATTTTGTGTGCTATTACCAGCAAAGTTGATGAAAAAGCCATAACCTCCAAATTAGACCTTAATGATCCAGCCGGTAGGCGCTTCTAGATTGCCAAATTGAATACCACAGAGCGTGTTATAGAGTTTGGTAGTAATCGGACCAACTTCAGTTTCGCTATAAAAGACATGGAGTTTGTCTTTGTAGTGAATACCGCCAATGGGCGTAATCACTGCTGCCGTTCCACAAGCACCCGCTTCTTTGAACTCTTGGAGATTGTCAATGCAAACATCTCTCTCTGCCGTTTTTAATCCCATGTATTCTTTAGCCAGATAGAGAAGGGAATATTTTGTAATACTTGGTAGAATCGAAGGCGATTTTGGCGTTACAAATTCATTATCCCAGGTAATACCGAAGAAATTGGCTGAGCCGACTTCTTCAATTTTTGTATGGGTCAGCGGATCAAGGTAGATACAATCACCAAACCCGCCTTTTTTAGCCAAATGATAGGAATACAGGCTTGCGGCGTAGTTGCCTCCTACTTTGGCGGCTCCTGTCCCGTAGGGGGCTGCCCGGTCAAAGTCGGAAACAGTAAAATTAACAGGAGTCATACCCCCTTTGAAATAAGGGCCGACCGGAACGCAAAAAACAGAAAATAAATATTCCGGGGCCGCGCCGACACCGATGTTGTCACCGACGCCAATGAGTAACGGTCTGATATAAAGAGTAGCACCAGTGCCATAAGGTGGAACATAACCTTCGTTGGCACGTACTACTTGGAGGACGGCATCTACAAATTTTTCTTCGGGAATTTCCGGCATCAACAGGCGACGAGCGCCAAGATTTAACCGTTTGGCATTTTCATAAGGACGAAAAAGCTGAATGTTTCCGTTGGCTGTTCTGTATGCCTTTAAGCCTTCGAAGCATTGCTGCCCATAATGCAATGCGGTTGACGCTTCACTGATTAAAAGTTTATTATCAGTTACGAGTTGCCCTTTATCCCATTTCCCATCTTTCCAAGTGGAAATATAGCGAAAGTCTGTTTTTATATAGTTGAATCCCAAGTTGTCCCAATCAATGTCTGCGAGTTTAGTCATAATTTTGTATCACTCCTGAATTAAAGTAAAGTAGTAACGCTGATAGTTCCGGCAAGACGATAACAAAAGTCATTGCCTTAAAGTTTTATATTTGATAAATAAATCAGCTGTTCTTTTATTACCATCTCCATGACCTATATGAAAGCCAATAAATAAGGATTTTTTCTGACAGGATGTTAGTAACGCTCCAGAGCCGGCTATTACTTTTGCATTTACTACCACCATGACTGTAAATCTCTATTGGACAGTATATAGATGATTCTACTGCGAAAACTCCCCCTGCACAGGGGTATCAGTTACCGAGAAAAAATGACCTAAAGCCCTTATGAAATAAGGTTTTGTAGGTATTGTGAACAGGGATTTTCTGCTTGAAGTCGAATATTATTATTATAAACATAACGATATTTGAAAGTGAGCGAATATAAATGTTTCGCAAAAATAATTCAAACCTTCAGGAACGCTTGTTTGATGACTTCCAGCATTTACACCCCAGTCAACAAAAACGCTTAATGGCCAGTTGGGCTCCCATATTTTACGAACACGTTTTCAGCCAGATTGATGAAGCACCCTTTGCACCGTTATACTCTGCCGATAATGG
>NZ_FNAM01000049.1 GCF_900101845.1 Sporomusa acidovorans
ATTATAGCATCTGTGTATACAAAAATCAATCTGATTTTTAAGTCTGCAATAAATATAGAACTTCCAATAACACCCTGTCAGGAGAAAATCCTTATTGAATTTCTATACATTATGATGATGGATCAGTTATTTGTCGGACAGGTTTTTCCAGTGCATAGATGTCTTCCAACTTTTGCGTAATAAAATAATGAGCATCTTTAATTGCCTGATTATAAATATAAGGGCCTATATTTTCCAAAAAGAAATCTAATAACAGCATGGCTGCCAAATCGGAAACCATTTCCTCCTTTTCAGTCAGGAAATAGCTTTTTATTTGTTCTACTGCTGCTTTTCGCTGTTCCTGAGTTAGCTCGATCCCTCTGCTTTTAACCATAATAACACCCCTTTGATTTTCGGACTTAGAATTAATTTT
Source organism: Sporomusa acidovorans (assembly GCF_900101845.1). Taxonomy (GTDB): domain Bacteria; phylum Bacillota; class Negativicutes; order Sporomusales; family Sporomusaceae; genus Sporomusa; species Sporomusa acidovorans. The sequence continues at coordinate 413 of NZ_FNAM01000049.1, forward strand.
TAAGCAACGTCCGGATAAGTGCACTTGCGGCTGCAGCCGTTTGGCCATCCTTATCCAACAAAGGATTCAATTCAACAAACTCTGCCGATGTTATGATGTTATGCTGCGCCAACAGGCTCATTGCCTCAAGGTTATTCTTCATAGCAACGCCGTCAGCTACCGGCGTCCCAACCCCGCAGGCTTCGCAGGGATCAATGACGTCCAAGTCAAAACTTAAGTGGATTCCGTCACATCGCTTGGTCAAATAGGCAATCGTCTCTTCAATTATCGAGCCTATTCCCTTGTGATAGATGTCCTCTGGGGAAAATATTTTTATTCCCTGGTCCCTGATAAACAGCCTTTCCCCCGGATCCAGATCACGAACACCAAGCAGCACAATATTTTCAGCTTTTACTTTCTTCCGGTAACCGCCAATGCCTGTCAGGCGGGGATGTCCAAAGCCAAGACTGGCTGCCAGCGGCATCCCCTGAATATTTCCGCTGGGTGAAGTTTCCGGCGTATTGCTGTCGGCGTGAGCATCATACCAAATAACCCCCAGGTTATGATAGTGCCTGGCAATACCCGCGATGGAACCGATAGCAATACTGTGATCACCGCCAAGAATAAGCGGAAAACGGCCGTTAGCCACAATTGCCGAGATTTTTTCATGCAAACAAATTGTTCCCTGCAACACAGCCTCGAAATTCCGGATAGTTCCGTCAGCCACCGGAGTCTCTGTAGATAGCTGTGTAATAAACGGTAAATCTCCGGCATCCACAACATCAAAATAAGTCGACTGCAAGTATTCGTTAAGCCCGGTTGCCCGAATGGCGCCAGGCCCTAGCTGTGTACCAAAACAGGTTTGCCCCAGCCACATGGGAACCCCGATTACCGTAATTTTTCTCATACTGCCACCTTTTATACATTGATCGTTTCTATAGGTGTATTCTCCCGCGCAGAGTGTAATCCTCCCCAAAGCGGTGGGCAAATTCTTAAATCCGGCCAAACCTTACACGGTTAACTGCTAATCAACAGCAATTATAAAAGCGCAGGCAAATAAGGTTTGCATTCCTGTTTTGTTTGGTATACAGTAAAAGTATTATCGCAATTATCGAAGGTGATTTTATGCTGGTGCAAGGCAAACCCACTTTGGGCCGGTTAGTTGTGGAACGAGGCGCCCCCTACGAAAAAGGAATGTGTTTTTCGTTATCACAGCCTGAAATGATCATTGGCCGGGCAACCATGTCGTTTAACCCTAATATATCATTCAGCAGCTTGCTCATATCCCGCAAACACTGCCGCATTGCCAACTTGGACGGAATATGGTCCATTTCCGAATTAGGCAGCAAACATGGTACCTTACTAAATGAGAAATTATTAGAACCGCATTATTGGTATACCTTACAGCACGGCGATCGCATCGTCCTGGCCGCAAGTATTGTGTCCATCCGCTTTGCTGTCTCACCGGAATTGGAAAAAACACTTGACTTTGATGATACACAATCACCACAGACTATGAAACAAGCTCGTCCAGCCTGCCCGGTAGTGATTGACACGCTGCAAAAAGCGCTCTATATCAACAATATAGAAATCCCTTTGTCGGTAAAAGAATGGTATTTGCTGGATTTATTATACCAAAACCGCAATCAACTCGTTAGCTATGCGGATATACAAACAGTGGTTTGGCCTGAACGTATCTTCCTGGACAATGGTATCCCCAGTGTCGGTTCAGACGAAATAAACCTGTTGCTTTACCGTCTCCGCCGAAAGCTAGGCACCTATCGTCATTTAATAAAAACACGCCGAGGCCAGGGTTGTATATTCGAATTTTAAGAAAAGACTGGGCTTGTGTCTTTCAGGACTCTGACACAAGCCTTAATCGTTCTTTCTTATTATCAGAGAGGGATTATTGCTCTCTGATAATGCAAAAAAACCGGCTAGCGCTTTGACCAATGCACTAGCCGCTGGTTATTATATCAACAAAAATTCTGTTTGACCCCAAAAGCTGCTTACATCAAAAAATGAATATAGGCAGCTTTTGGATTTTGTAATGAAATTATAAGGATATAGCAATTTTTTTCAATAGCGTATGAGAGTATGCTTGATTAATGAAACAGCACTATAAAGGAGGAAATCAAATGAAAAGGATACTTATGCTTATAGTGTGTGTGCTGGCACTCAATTTTACTATAAGCGGTGCAAGTGCGTCTGAAGTTACCGTAAGGGACGATTTAGGAAAATACTTCACAGGTTTTACCGGTACCTTTGTCATGTATGACCCGGCAGCAGACCACTATGTAATCTACAACGAAGCGCAAAGCCAAAAAAGGCTCTCCCCCTGTTCTACCTTTAAGATTTATAATTCCCTTATTGGACTGGAAACAGGCGTACTGGACCAGGAAGATGTATTTACCCTAATTAAATGGAATGGAAAAAAATACGATTTTCCCTACTGGAATCATGACCACACACTGGCTTCCGCCACTAAAGAGTCGGTTGTCTGGTATTTTCAGGAACTCGCCTCGCGCATCGGTCAGGAGCGCATGCAAAAATATCTAAATAAAATTGATTACGGCAACAAAGATATATCCGGAGGATTAACGACCTTTTGGCTGCGCTCCTCGTTAAAAATCTCAGCTCTCGAACAAGTAAACCTGCTCAATAAACTGTATGCCAATCAATTGCCGTTCTCAGCAACTACGCAAGCAATCGTAGAAAAGAATATCACTCTTTCGGACAATAATGGCATTAAACTTATGGGCAAAACCGGTTCAGGTTTAGAGAACGGCAAATGGACGCTGGGCTGGTTTGTCGGGTGCATAGAAAACCAAGGTCATCGCTATATCGTAGCAACCAATATTGAGCCATTAGACGGAGGGAAGAAAGAGACTAAGCAGCAGTTGAAGAAAGATTATGAAACCACAGTTAGTTCATTGGACGGAGCAAATGGCGGCAAAGCCAGAGAAATAACCAAGCAGATTGCCAAAGAACTTAACCTTTTGTAACTAATAATTTTTACTCTTCATCCCGCCACTGTATTACATTAGGCTTAGGAGCAAGAATAGAAAGATATTGTTCCTGGACTCCATATTTCGCTATGGGGTCCAGTTCTTTATATCTGAAATATTTAGCGACTCTGTCCTCCGGCCGGGCCCAGCCAAAATGCTGTACCCGTAATTCACTTTGCTTTCCGGGAAGCTTAACAATATTCATGGGAAATCTGCCACAGTGGAGCGGCTGTTCCAGCCATTCATATACAAAATTCGAACAATACCTTACCAAAAACGGCCGGTATACCTTATGAGCAAGCCAATAACCGTCTTCCCGGTAGCTGCTTTCGCTCCACATGTCATATAACCGGAAATAAACCACATCAAACGTGTCATCTTTAATTAATTCTCTAATAGGCTCTGCCGCCTTTTGTTCAAATCGTTCATCCGCATCCAAAATCATGATCCAATCCGGTTGCGTGCTCACAGCCAGTTCCCATAACATTTTACGCAGTTCCACTTCATTACCAAATTTACTTGCTCCGTTTTCCACAATACGATGGGCTATATTGACTAATTGCTCACGGCAGATAGCGACAGTATCGTCTGTACTGCCATCATCCAAAATCACCACTTCATCTGCATACTCTGTAATATGCTGCAGCACCCTTTCTAAATAGCGGCCGCTTTCGTTTCTCACCAGTAAGCCCACCGTCAATTTAGGATGCTCTGTGTTTCGCGTTAATCGAGATTTATACTCTGCCAGGGCTGCCAGTTCCGATTCCCTATAGATGTGAAACGGCGGATACCGGGTATCGGCAAAAAGCTCCAGTCCCAACGCTGCCGCCCGTATACAAAAATGCCGGTCTTCCCCAATTAAACCAAGATTATATATTTCTCTAAAACTTACACCTTTTTCAAGTGCATGGCGGCTGATCAGCGTACAGGCTCCCAGGCCGCCAACTTTATAGACACCGGGAATTTTCAGCATATTGATGAATTCTTGACTTTTTTTTGCTTGTTCAGCCTCACTATATTGCTCCCCCCGCTCTATAGGAAACAACCGGTATTGGTCACCTACCCATACCTGCGGCAAAGGACTCTTATCCATTAACCAGCTAGTCCAATATACCTCAGATACAATATCTTTTTTTAAACCGATTAGTTGTTTAACTGTCTGTGGATGCAAATATAGATCTGAATCAACTAAGAATAAATAATCTGCTTCTGTCTGCAAAGCATACTCGATGATCCTGTCTTTATAGGCAGCAACCTTCCATATAAGAGCTTCCTGCCAACAATGTGTTTTTTCATCACACCGGTATTCTATAGGGTTTTCCCCTTTAACGATCACGGTATTGGCATGTTTAGCGGCAAAATCACACAACAGGCTGCTTGCTATTTCGTTATCATCAACCAATATATACTCTATCGATAACCCTTCGCAATCCAGATTATCCATCGATTGCAGAAACTGTTCCAAAATAGCCGCTTTCTGCTTTACCGGACTGCCAATGACTACTTTAATCACAAGCAACACTCCCAGATACTTTTTGACAAGACATGCTCCGGCCACATCGTTAGCCATATTCTAAGACTTCTATTTACCGCCTTTGCCCGATAATTTTGTGCGATCCGGCAATTTTTGTCCCCGCCTAAAACAACATTGCATATCTCGATTTGCTGACACAAAATGCCCAGATAGTCTTTAATGACAGCGGGTATATTGCCCGCTTGTTTTATTGCGGACTGATATAAACTTTTCCACTGACTAATATTCTTGCTACTATCCTTATCGATAACAGCAAGGCAAAAAATAGCCGCGGCATAATAATCGTCTTGCCGGATAGCTTCCTGAACCAGCCGGACGAAGTCTCCTCCTATTGCATCAGCCAACTCCGTAAAAGACTTTGTCTCCCCCTGGCTGATAACTTCAATCATCCGCACCGCGCTGTATAATGAGGGAGCTGCCTTTAGTGACAACTTAAAATAACGATATGCCTCCTGCCAGTTTTTTTGTATATAAAAGAGTTCTCCAGCAATCGCAAAAAGCAATTGCGGTGGCGCTAGTACGGTATTAATGCCTCCTTTAACCAGCATCTCCGCTGCAAAGGTGCAATTTCCCATTAAAGCCTGTCGCAATCCTGCCAAAAATAACAGATCATTATCCGTGGGCATCATTGCCAAGGCTTTAGCAAACAAGTCTTCATTATCTGCATAGGCACTTTTTAAACTAGCCATCAGTGCCAGCACAATAACCTCCCTAAAATACCCTTCTTTTCCGGTCATATGTTGCAGCGCTTTCTTTAGCAAATCGCATGCTTCTCCGTACTGTTCCTGTTGTATAAGTTCAGTACCAAGGCTGTATAGCATAAAGGTATCATCCTGGCATTCGGCTAGCCGGCTCTGAATTATCTGACTATTCCTTACCGTCTTTTGTTTGCGTAAAATTTCTTCAGGCTCATATCCCCTGTGCCTGACAATAATACCTGAAAAGCCAATTGCCGCCTGACCCTTGCCCTCTTTTATACTGCCGGCAATCTGCTCATGGATTGCCCCGTTAAATTTATATCCCCTGCCATTACGAAATAACCTCACAACATGATCTTCGGCCTCAACCGCCCCTGCTCCTAGAGGACTTTTTATCGTAACATAGTAGCCTTCATAATCTTTAGTCACTAGATCCGGCAGGGTTGCCAGGCTTCCCTCAATTCGTTCGTCCGCGTCCAATATCAAAATCCAGTCACCCACAGCAAATTGCAGGCTATAGTTCCGCGCTTTGGCAAAGTCATTCTCCCATGTGAAATACTCAATTTGTACATGATATTGTCTGGCGACTTCCAGTGTGTTATCTGTTGAGCCTGTATCGACAACCACGATCTGATCCGCCCAATCTTTTATACTGTCAAGACAATCCCCTAAGCAATGCTCCTCATTTTTGACAATAAGACAAACTGTCAGCGACCAGCCTTTTTCCATACATATAAACCTCGCACACATTTATATCTTAGATCAAGCAGCATCTCTACGCCTTTTATTTCACTCTGCCAATAGGCAAGCAAAGCTTTGCTGCCTTGTTCAAAGTCGCTTAAGATTTCTTCACAGCATTTGGCAATCTTAATAAATACGCTTGAATTTCCACCATAGGAACGCGCGCAGTCGGCAATTATCTTAAGTAAACTTTCTATTAAAACAGGCTGATATTGCTCACTGACAACCAGCCTGTGGCCGCCAAGTCTTCTAGTAAGAGCCAAAAGAGCTATCGCTTCAGCCCGCAAAGATTCAGCCTGCCACATATTGAGACATTTTTCCTTAGCAGCATCTAAATCGGTGAGAAACAGAGAGCAAAGGATTTCCGCCTGCATTGTTGCAGTGTCATTCATGCCTGGCATTGTCTGAAGTTCCTCGATCATAGCTAAAGCCTGTTCAAAATTACCACTGTAAAGGTAATACTTAATCAACTGACTTGAGGGCATAACGTTTTTTTCCGGCTGACTGCATACTTTTACCGCCAAATCAGGCCGGCCGCTGGCAAACAGAAGTTCCCCCAACGCCTGCAGGCCTTCGTCACCCGTCACATAACCACGTTCAGTGAAATAATTTATTAATTCTTCGCAACTTTTCTTCGTCACCAACACCATAAAAAGACCATATAACGGATAAATAAAATTTTTATTTGCTGTAAGTGCCTTTTCGTACCACTGGGCGGCCTCCTCGCACTTCCCAAGAATTTGGCAACAATGCCCCAGATGATACTGAGATAAAAAATTTTCCGTACCATGAGTATGCTGATATATCATCGGCGGTGTCCCCGTCTGGGCAGCCTCCTTAAACCATCTAGCCGCTATCTCGTATTCTTCTAGTTGCTCCAACACGACCCCGCCATCAAAAAACAAATCGGTATATTCCGGATATACCGCTGTTTCTTTCATACAAATTGCCAAAGCTTCTCTAAAATTCCCCATAAACCTTAAGCAGGCAATCAGACTCCGGACAGTACTTGACCTAAAAAATACGTGGCTGTTGTCAAACTGTTCATAAGCAAACTGAAAACAGGCATAAGCTTGCTGATACTGTCCCAGTCCCAGCCATTCACAGCCTAGATAGTATTTTATAAATGCTTCATTTTCCGGCTCACATTTTAACTGTTCTGAAAGAATTTTTATATTTCGCCTGCGTTTATCCTGCCGCTGACAAGGCCCGCTATAGCTGTGACTGATAACCGGGAAGTCACTATAGCCGACAACCTCGTGATTTGCAATACCAACTTGTTCATGTATTTTACCAATATAGCGATAGTGCGGCAGGTTGCGGAACAATCTTAACACACCAATGACATTATATGCACTGCAGACGGGACCGGTATAATTCTTCATTGGCAACATAAAGGCTTCTTTGGTTGTATTTGTAATTAGTTCTCTCAATGATTCACGCGCGGCCGCTAAGCGTTCATCTGCATCTAAAAACAGAATCCACTCACAACAGCACTGATCGATGGCAAAATTACGTGCAGCGCTAAAATCGTCCTGCCATAAATAGCTATATACTTTATCTGTGTAATTTTTTGCTATCTCTACAGTTTTATCAGCCGATCCGGTATCCACAATAACAATCTCATCAGCTATCTCCTCAACACTATCTAAGCAGGCTCTCAGCACAGCTTCCTCATCTTTTACAATCATCGCAATACTGAGCAGCCCGGTCATAGTTTTGCTTTCTCCTGTTCAAGCATAGTTTTAAATAGCTCTACATCGGGATGCTTTTCTACAGCCATTTTTAAAGTTACCAGACAGAGTTTATCATACATCTTCAATAAGTTGACATATGCCCTGGGATTATAAGGGGCAGAATTTATCGCCGTTCGGTAATATTCAGTTGCCTCCCAGTACTCTGCTTTTTTACTTTTTATATCCCCCATACACACCAGAGCATCAAAACTAACCTGACTATCAGCTAAACAAATGTGCCCATACCGCTCGGCCTCGTTAAGCCGGTCATATCTCAAATATATCTGCATAAGCCTTAAGGCATGCGTCTTTATCCACGCTTGCTGCATTCTGACTAAAATCTCATCTGCTTTTCTAAAATCCCTATGATCCAGGGCCCTCACCAGTATATCGAAAAGTAATTCCGAAGAGTCCGTCCTTAAGGTTACCAAACCCAGCTCCTCATTCGGCCTCGCCCGCAGCAACTTAACAATTGCCATAAAGTCCTCATCCAAGCCTAAGAGTATCAGACTATCGGTAATACTTCGCACTTTGAACGCATTATCCTGAAGCCAAAAGATGATAGCTTTGTTAACCATTACTCTTACATACTGTTCGCTGTCATTCACATATTCATCAAGCAGCCTTAATGCCTCAATAACCCGGTCCTGCTGTCCCAGACAAACAGCCAGATAAATCTTGGCTTCAGCTGTATTTAAACCGGCAGCAACTGCCGCCTCAAGGTATTCCCCAGCCAATTGATAGGCACACTCCATGAACAACATGCGCCCCACAATGAATTTAGCTTCCGCCGTGCAACAATCACACATATTGGCAAGGGCAATTCTCACATCATCAGTTTCCTCACCTTTTACCAGAATTCGTATAATCTGCTCTAAAGCGCTGTGAAAAGAAGGGTTATCCTGCAAGCCTGCCAAGTAGTATCTGAGTGCTTCTTCCTCATTGCCAAACTGTTCACAAATTTTGCCCAGGTAATAATAGCTTTTATAACCTCGCATGCCGGGATAGGCACCATATATATAGGCCTGTTCCCCTTGAGCCGTGGCTTTCATAAAATAGTCGAAGCTTGTGCCATAAGTATTAAGTTCATAGTAGCAAAGCCCGCCATAATGGTATAAATCAGCGTAATCCGGATATAAGGATAAACCATATTTCACATATTCGATAGCCTCTTCATTCCTGCGCTCCTGGTAATGAGCCATGACAAGCAGTCGGATAAGTTTTGGATAATACATACTTGCAGGCCCCTCCGGCTTCAGGCCTGCCAGTGCTTTCTTCAGCATTTCAATAGATTCTCCATAGCGTTCAGCCCGGTAAAGTTCCAATCCGTATTGATAGATCACATAGTTGTCTTCAGGATATTCTTTTATCTGTTGTTCTAAAATAGCAAGATTGCGGTTGATCTTATCTTTTTCCTGAATCTGGCTATCTAGATATCCATAATGATAGATGGCAACATCATGGGCAATAACAATATTGGCATTTTGATCTTTTTCCAGGATTGAATTTAACACTTGCTCATGAATAATGCCACGGAATCTGTATTCACTCCGGTTTCGGAACAGGCGAAATAAGATGTCCCGGCACTGCTCAGGCTTTTGATCATTTCCATAGATATTAACAATAGGTATATAATAGCCCTCTACGTCAACCTGAGCCGTAGCTTTACGTAATGCCTCATGTGAAGGAAGCTCAAGATATTCGTCGGCATCAAGGAACAGCACCCAATCCCCGTTGGCAGCTTCCAATGAAGCATTGCGGGCATCGGCAAAACTGCCGGTCCAAATAAAATCAATTATCTTGGCGCCAAAACCGGCGGCAACCTTTTTCGTCTCATCTTTTGACCCGGTATCAACAACAATAATTTCATTAGCTACCCCCTGGACGCTGGCTAAACACTTGGCAATGCACTTTTCTTCATCACGAACAATCATACATAAACTAATTGTCGGCATTTCCTCACCCCCTGAATACGTAATTAATATATGTTTCGCCGGTCACGGTGGTGACTTCCAGGCCTATACTAAACTACATACAATATACTAAAGATTTGCAGGCGGGTGGTGTGTTGGCAAAAGCGGAATATATACATATAAAATAATTTAATTTTTATGTTTAGACCATTAACCTCTATTTATCAAGGGTCATAGACTATACCATGAGGTAACATCATTGATGTTATGTTAAATATCGTCATCACCTCGCATAATATTCGCATTTCGACGTAAGGGGGAATAAAAAAATGCCTAACTTTAAGGTCTTTCAAGATCAAGCCCAACAAATGAAGGTGCAAATCTATGGTAATGATACTAGTTCGGCATTAAAAACCACAAACGGAAGTTTGGACGTTAGCGCTAGCACTACACTGCCGATTTGTACTACTACCACTACTCCGGTTAGCGCTGCTTCGGCTTTGCCTATCTGCACGACTTCCGTTCTGCCTATTTGTACTACCGCCACTACTCCGGTCAGTGCTGCTTCGGCACTGCCTATCTGCACGACTTCCGATGTTCCAATAACCACCACAACTGCTTTGCCTATTTGTACTACTGTCACTACTCCGGTTAGCGCTGCTTCAGCTCTGCCTATCTGCACGACTTCCGTTCTGCCTATTTGTACTACCGCCACTACTCCGGTCAGTGCTGCTTCGGCACTGCCTATCTGTACGACTACCGTTCTGCCGATTTGCACTACCGCCACTACTCCGGTCAGTGCTGCTTCGGCACTGCCTATCTGCACGACTACCGTTCTGCCGATTTGTACTACTGCCACTACTCCGGTCAGCGCTGCTTCGGCCTTGCCTATCTGCACGACTTCCGATGTTCCAATAACTGCCGCCTCTGCTTTGCCTATCTGCCCAACTGTTACAATCCCGGTTTCCGTTGCGCTCTCTACAACCGATGTCGTTTTTGGCCCTATCACCAACATCGGTGGCGGCGGTCCTGGTGCACAAGCCCAGGTACTGAGTCTTGGGCAATGGACGTACGGTATCGTGAATAACTCCGCAACTGGCAATAATGCGCAAGCATACCTTCAGGTTAGTCCGGATGCAACCAACTGGATACAGGACGGCGCAACAATATCACTTGCCTACAACGGCACAGGCGTCCTTATCAACTCTATCTTCCTCAAATATGCCCGTGTATACTACTATGCGGAAGGCGGTACCGCAAGTGCCGTAACACTCAATATCTTCTTACAAGGCAATGCGGTTGAGTAGTATGTTATAGGAATAAATGCTGCTTTATGTTCAATACGTTTCCCCCATCTTACTGATGGGGGAAACGTATTTATAGCCAAATGTTATTTGTTACTTTTTATGTGAAATGTAGGTGAATTTTTATGCCTAGCACGTATATTAAGCCCCCTCTTATTGACGCCTATATCACCCGCCACCGCACAGTTGCAAAAACCATGAAGCATAGCTACTTATTAGTAGGGAGACATTTAAATTCATACTATGAATCAATTGCCGTATGGGATTTGAGTTCACTTCCTTATGATCTGGATATTAGATCCGCTACAGCAAATTTCTTTATCGCTTATAATAATTCACAATGCCCCAACGCAATCGAAGCTTACCCCATCATTTCCCGCTGGAAGTCATTCTCTGCATCCTTGCGTCATCCTCCCCTCACAACCCGTAATCCCATTGCCACAGCAGCAATCTCTAACACTACCGAACAACTATCGTTTGGTATCACTGCGTTAGTGAAAAAATGGCAAAATAATGAAGCCGCCAATCTGGGGCTCTTACTTAGGATGTCGGAACCGGTTTCTTCTGATAGTTCAGTCTCATTATTTAGTGGAAATTATTATGATTCTTACTGCTGGCCATTTATAGAAATTAACTATAATTCACCCGACGTAGTTCCCTGTATTTATAAACCAGAAACGATTAATGTATCTGACATCGTACGCACAGCCGGCGACTGGTCTTATACCATACCGCTTGATATACTACTTTACAATTACTCCTATACCATTAGCAATTTCGGTACCAATCCCGCTTTAGTTCGCCTGCAGGTCAGCGCCGATGGTCTTTACTGGCTGGAGCAGTCCGCTCTCAACATACTCGCCCCCTCAAAAACTGTAGCCTTGGCACCTGATACCATTACTCGCTATGCCCGCGTAGCTTTTTGTTCGTTAAACGCGAATCAGAACACAACCTTAAGTATCTGTACTCAAGGTCGGACAACAATATAATCTTCTTCCAGAAGGGTGAGAATGTGCATGAATTGTGTTTGTATGCTTCCTTTTTTTATCAATAAAAATGAAGCCTTATTTGAATCTGAGATGAAAATGGCCCATGATTGTTTAAAAAGTCTAGCTTACAGTCAAGATCTGAAATTAGTCATCTATAATCAGGGTAGCCTGACGAATCAGGAGCTAAACGAATATCTGCAGAACTTTGATCTTGACTATGACATAATAGGTGATGAAATTAATGTCGGCATTACAATGGCCAGATACCGGTCGCTGCAATATATCTATCAAAAGTATTGTGCGGTAAACTATATTGCGGAAATCCATGTGGACATGATTTTTTCGCCAAACTGGCATAAACCCTTAATTGACTGTTTGGAAAGCAGCGAAGAACCCTTAATCTCCCCACGCATATTATCCCTCAAAAATAATACTTATGAATTTTTTGATAATGCGGAATCTGTCAGCAGTTTACCTGATACAGTAGAAGAAGTGATGGCTTTACTGCAGAATTCGGCTAAAGATGGTATTATAGAAGGCTTTGTTCATCCTGTTATTCATAAAGTCAGTATCTTGAAAAATATACCAGTTTATGATGTCGGCTTCTTAACAGGAAAACAAAATTTTGAAGATGATAGCCTATTATTAGGCTATAGTTATTATTTGGGTACAGCCAAACGGTGGAAACCCAAATGCTGTCTACATTCCTGTGTTTTTCATAAAGTCGTGGGGCAGCGCTCCCAACTCCCCAATATACGTGAGGAATGGCAAAGAAACTTCCAGGGATTATTTACTCAATATGGCGCCTACGGGTTAAAAGAACTAAGCAGAATTCATGACAATCATCCGTTTTTTTATGCTCAATATCGTAACAGCGTTATGGATCGTCAGGCATATTTGTGGCAACAGGCAAAAGCAAAACAGCCTGACGAGACTTTTGATATTTACAATTCGCGGTATATCTTAGAAACAGACGAACAAAGTAAAACATGTTTATTAAAAATACCGGATGGTTGGTGGAGCCGCTTTTATGAGTATCATTGGGCAGCATGCTTTGCTCAAAAGAATGATATCTGCTTAGATGCCGGTTGCGGCGTAATCCATCCATTTAAATACTTTTTAAGCGCTACCTGCAAAGAAGTATATGCCTGCGATTTAGATAGAAGAATATTAGATAAAGAAGAACAATTACAAATGCTGCTCAATTACTTTTCAGCAGAGGATATTGAGAAAGCCAAAACCCGCATTGACAACATCAACTTTACCGTATGTTCATTAAAATCATTACCTTACAAAAACGATATGTTTGATAAAATATATTGCCTATCTGCCTTAAATGATTTAGCTAACAAGGAAATCCAGGAAATTCTTGCTGAATTCTACCGTACGCTGACAAAGACAGGCTTGTTAATCATAACCATCGATAATCCGGCGATGAAATTACGTTTTTTAGCTGACTGTGTAAAACAGGCAGGATTTACATTTGTCGGCCATCTGGATTTAACACTCCCCAATAATGCGTTATACTCTAACATCAATGGCGGCTTAACTTGTTTTCGTTTATTGGTTAAAAAATAAGCGCCAAAATCAATAGGTTTTCGATCAAAGAATACTGATCTGGTTGCTGCTTTTCTAATGGAGAGGAGTGAAACAACGCATGAATTGTGTATGTATGCTTCCCTTTTTTATCAATAAGAATGAATCCTTATATGAATCTGACATGAAAATGGCCCATGATTGTTTAAAAAGTCTAGCCTACAGTCAAAACCTGAAATTAGTCATCTATAACCAAGGCGGTCTAACCAATCAGGAGCTAACAGCATATCTGCAGCGCTTTGCTCTTGACTACGACATAATTGGAGATGGAATAAATGTCGGCATAACGATGGCCAGATACCGGTCACTGCAATATATATATCAACAATATAGTGCTGCAAACTATATTGCAGAAATCCATGTGGATATGATTTTTTCGCAAAACTGGCACATGCCTTTAATTGATTATCTGGAGAGCAGCGAAGAACCTTTAATTTCCCCACGTATATTGACAGCAGAAAATAACTGTTATGCGTTTAGTGATAATGCGGAAACAATCAGCAGCTTCCCTGATACAGTAGAAGAAGTGATGGCTTTACTGCAGAAATCCACTAAAGATGGCATTGTAGAAGGATTTGTCCATCCTGTTATTCATAAAGTCAGTATCCTGAAAAATATACCAGCCTATGATGTTGGATTTTTAACTGGAAAACAAGGCTATGAGGATGATAGCTTGTTATTAGGTTATAGTTATTATTTGGGTACATCGAAAAAATGGAGACCAAAACGCTGGTTACGCTCATGCGTTTATCATAAAACAATCGGACAAAGATTTTTATTGCCGAATTTATCCGAGGAATTCCAAAAAAACTACTTAGGATTGTACACCCAATACGCCGCCTATGGCTTAAAAGAACTGGCTAGAATTCATGGTAACCAGCCGCACTTTTACGCCCAATATCGCAACAGTATAATCGATCCGGATGCCTACTTCTGGCAAATGCCGGAAGATAAGCAGGATAATAAACTTCAAGGCAACTAATTCAAGATTTATATTGAAAATAGGCGAGCGTACTAAAGAATACTTAAATACCGGAAAATCGCAAACAAAAAAAGTACACAACATTGGTGCACTTAACTTGCACTTGTTGTGTACTTTAAATTTGCAAAAGAAATTCCTATATCTTTGGTACGTTGTATAAAGAACAGAAACACGACTTATTAAGTATGAAAAAGCAAACTAAGTTCAACGACATCCTGTACGGGAACCGCCTTGACTAGTTTATTACGGCGAATAATTCCATTCATGGCCGGACACAGGAACATAGTATTGTTATAACTATATAATTTATCAAATCGTATGCTATCAGCCGCGGCCTCTAAAAATAATGGTAAGTCTCTAAAAAAGTAAACCCCGGCAGATACCGCGTTGGAAATTACCTTTTTCTCGGCAGTTTGTTTCACCCATTGCCCGGACATCTCTAAATAACTATATTGCGGATTGTTCGATTTAAAATAAGGAATAATTCCGCCAATAAACGGATTGTTCGCAAATATTTCGACAGGATTCAACTCACTCTGAAAAATAATATCCACTAAATCAACGACAACAGGTTGATCATAGTTGTTTAGCAGCGCTGCCCCTGCCAACGCGGATAATAAGGCTCCCTTACTTAACCCCGAAAGCTTTACAAAATGGCAGCCGGAAAATTCCTCCTGAAGGTATGAGATTACCTTTTCTGTACCTTCGGTGTCCCGGAGAACAAACGTTATTGCTTCTTCTCCTAGTAAAGAATTGTACCAGGTACGCGATTTTAATACCTTTTTTATTAATGGCTCCCCATCAATAGGAACTAAGGGTTTTATCCCATGCTTTTCGGTATTAAAATCCGGCCCTGCTAACGGCACAATACAGGATATCATGCCATTCTCCCCAGATAGGCGGCTAGATCTTCCGGCGTTCCCAGCCCATGCATTTGTTCAAAGTCAATCATATAGATACCGATTCTTTTGTTGTCCTTTATCGCATAGTTATAAGTGGGACAAGTGTAAAATTCATTATTTATCCGGTCATTTTCAATAATCATTTGGATAGCGTAATTGACGAAGTCCTTCCCCCTTGAATACAGGTAAATTCCAACTGTTGCAATATCCGAAATCGGTTCTTTTTCCTTTACCTCTTGCACCAGACCAAAGTGATCTGTCTTGGCAAAAGACCATTTGGGACTTTTTTCTTTATCTATGAATGTCAGGATCGAACCATCCAATCCTCTGCCAAGACAATCATTAATAAAAAGACTAATATCTAAGTCGACGAGTTGATCGGCATTGGCGATTAACAATGGTTCATCGTTATCAATATGCGCCTTAGCATACAGCACCGTGCAGGCTGTACCTTCGGTTTGCTTATCAATGGCAATAAATTTTACATCATATTCTTTTTCTATGAGGGCAACTGTTTGTGCTTCGGACTCAAGATGCTCTTTCCTGGCAATTAATAAATATCTTGCCTGATGGTAGCGCAAGTTGTTAACAACACGCGCTACCATTGGTTGACCGGCAACATCGATAAAGGGCTTGGGACTTTTATATCCCGCTTTCACAAACCGGCTGCCGGCACCGGCCATAGGTATGACAATATTCATATTTGTCAGCTCCTTTAAACAATTGGGATGGTGGAGGCTATATTTTTAAGCGTTCATAAACTTCAAAATCAATGTACCCCTCATGAATCACTGCCTGAGCATCAACTGAATCTTCAGTTGGGAAGTAGTTGGACAGCATATGTTTGACAATCTGTTCAACCATTTCACCTGTAACATGAACATTGTCTTCGCCAAAATAAATCATCCCACCGGAAATGGCAATTTCGTAGCTTGGGAAATAATCCACGTTATCAAAGGATTCACTCAAAAGCTGAGCTACAACTCTAAGCACCGCTTTAGAAAATGAGTTTGCTATGATAGCATTAGTATTTGAAAAAGTAGCTTCAATAGGAATGGGACTAACTGTAAGTATTATTTTTTTCATCGAATGCGCGTTAATTAAACAGATAGCGTCTTTAAGCCTGCCAAAAACATCATCGACATCCATTCTGTGAAAATAATACCGGTCTGGTTCCAGGTTGACCGCTGTTTTACCCGGTGCTTTATTCAAATAGCAACAATGCTTACTATCATACCAAGTCTCTATCAAACCAAGAGTGATAATAATAGTATCACAGTCAAGAAGCTCTTGGTACACTAGGTCTATCTGCCGCCTTCTCTCAAGGAGGCGTGCTAACGTAACCGGCTTGTTGTGTATATGCAGAAATAAATCAACGAAACCCTGTTTACGCTCCTCAATCCCCATGCTGTCATTATAAACAAACTTGCCAAAGATACTTTCTATTCTTTGAAGAAGCGTCCCCGCGTTGTATTCATTAAGCAAATGCGGTGCTGCATAGGCAATTTCTGATTGTCCGACTTTGAACTTACCTACAGGTACATCGAAGCCCAGTTGAATAAGCCTAGCCTCAATCTCTCTTGCAAAGCATGAGCCAATGGTAAAAATCTTTTCATTGGGTTTAAGACGGAATTTGGGGGTTAGTTTCGGCAACAGCATCCCTTGGTAATAACCCGTCTCGTTCTTGGCAGGATAACGAAATGTGCGATTTTCAATACCTTTTAACAGGTTATTATAAGCCTCATACCCTTTGAAAATTTTCATTTTGAATCCTCCATCGATCGAAAAATAGGTTACTCATCGGATAAGCCACTGTCATATAATTTCATTTCATATTCTTTTATTTTTTGTGGCGAATAAAAAGAATGATACTTTCGCTTATCTATATAATACGGTTTTAATACTTTGTTCTCTAAGATCAGTTCATTCAATACCGGGGCAATAAAATACATTCCGTTAACACTGGCATTTTTTTCAATGCTGCTCATCGCCGCCTTCACAAACAGAGCTCCTTGTTTAAAGTAATAAAAGCCAGCAATCGCATTTTTACTGATGGGGTCCTTTTCAGCTGCCTCCACAATGCATTTTTGATCATCCAGTCTGACATATGACCACCGAGGGTGAACGGCTTCAAAACAGATGACACCGGCATCTACATTTTTTTGTCTAAAACTGGCAATCACAATATTTAAATTATAATCAATGACTTGATCACCATTGACGATCAGTAATTCATCATCAGAATCGATGTAATCGATTGCCAGTAATGCACTGCAAGCCGCTCCCTGGGTTTCATTTTCCAATTTTACAATTTCGCATTGCTTATTTGTTATGAGTTGCAAGACATTATGCAAGTGATACTTATGGCAATCTGATGATTTGACAACAAATACATATTTTTTCTCGTCACTAATTAAGTCAAGTTTATTGATTACCATTTCAATCATAGGTTTACCCTGAATTTCGACTAATGGCTTCGGAAAAATATATTCAGGCGAATTAAAAAAAGCAGATGTTCCGCCTAGTGGCACCAAAATGTTAAACACCTTGTTCCTTAACCTCCTTAATTCGCCTTATAATATTGCAGTAGGTCACTTCTTCAACATTACCAACTTTCATTACGTGTGCCCCACTGTCCAGTGCCGCCTTTATACCGTTTTCATTATCCTCGACAATTAGGCACTCCTCCGGCAATAAAGTCAATCGTTCTATCGCCTTGAGATAAATCTCCGGACTGGGTTTGGGGTTACTGACGTCCTCATTTGACAAATAAAAGTCAAAATACTCCTCTAGCTTCGCTTTATTAAGCATAGTTTGCACAGTAGCCAAAATGGAGTTAGAGCAAACAGCCAAATGATATCCCTGTAATTTAAGCTTTGCCAAAGCGTATTGGTGATAAAATACGGGTTTGCAATAAGTATGAATCAATTCCATCGTATATTGTTGTTTTATTAAATTTATAAAGGAATGTAGCTTTCTGGGTAATTTTTTTTCAATGCTAAGCATTTCTAGTTTTACCCTAGTAGGCAGGCCATCAAATGTCACTAAATGCTCATATCTGCTTATTTCAAAGCCAAAAAGCTGGAGAGCTCTATTTAACGCAATATAATGCCATTCCCTGGCGTCAATCAACACGCCATCCATGTCAAATATGATCGCTTTAATCACCCTATCGCCTCTTTTCCCTATAGCTTCCGATAAAGTAGACTTAGCTTCAGGTGGGGTTTTAACCCCATCTGAAGGTTAGTCACCCTTATCCAGGAGCTTAGCGCCGCTTATCTCCCGCTTAAAGAAGCGGGAGTATTAGCGGCGGTTAGCTATCGGATAAAGATTTTCAGAAAAAAATTTTCTTGCCAGTTCAGGCAGATCAGTACAAAGCATCAACTTGTCGGCTGCCCAGTTTTTAGTAGCCTTTTTGTATTGACGCCATTTGTCAAGATAATCCCGTCCGTGAATTTCCGGCGAAACAATACAAACCCTTTTGCCATTTGCCAAGTGGCTTAATAGAATATCTGGATTTATCCAGCTTTCATACAGTTCATCCAGCCAAACGCCTGCCGCATTTGCATAAAGCAGTGAGTGACAATCGGCAACTACCTCAAATTCACTTTGCCGGATAAAATAGTGCAGATTGTTTTTCAAGTAACCAATCGTATCAGGAATAGACATATCAAATACAAAATAATTGGCAATGCCATTTTGTCTCAGGTATTTAGCCAATTCCACCTGCAACCCATCTGATTTGATATTCAGGGCTAACGGCAACCCTTTGCCAAAAGTCTGATACAACCTAAAAAAACTTTCCAGATTCAATTCGCTGCCATGCGGTATATCATGAGAAATTACTATTTGTCCATCAAAGTCTCTAATATCTGTCTCTGTGCCAAATCCCGACTGAAATGACCGTATAAAAGCATCCCGGGTATTTTTTTCTGCTATTGCCGTCCAAACCCCCCTATGACTGATAATGTTCATTTTCATCCCTATTCTTTCACCTTATATCGACCATCTGATGCTGCTATTTCATTGATTGATCTATTCTTTTTATAAAAGTAAAGTGTATACCCTTTAAGTTTGATGTAGGGGAAATAGTTTCTGAATGCATCTATAGCGTTACCTTCCCGCAGTAATGGAAAAGCGCGATTCTGCAACCATATCTCCGGAGCCGGAAAACCACTGTCACTCTTAATCTCCGGAGTCCAGAAAGTAAGCATGGCAGACAATGATCCAGCAACAATGTAATCAAGTAAATAGCCGCCTTCATCTTCGATATAGCCAAGAAAGGCGATCGGGGTTTCGGCTAGGGCTATCTTTACTTCCTCAATAAAATTTTCAATATTATCTACAACAATATCTGACCTGATTTTTACAAAGTATTTTAGCCTGGGGTCCTTGGCCAACTCTAAAATCCCGGTATAGGTCGAGAGGCACTGCAGGTTAATATTCCAATATCCAGTGAAAGCAGGTTTTGGGGTAAGATTTAACTTCATCCCAGAATCTTTAATTACTCTAAAGTTTGCTTCCGGCTCATCTTCCCAGGTAGACCATAAGACATGATTTGCCCTGGAATAACACTGAACTACCGGATCAACATACGCTGTTGGTCCTTGTATGACAATGCCTATTTCATCAGTTTTTATATTTTTACTGCCACCGGCAATCATAAAAATAATACCTCCGCAATACGTTGAAATAATTAGTTCATTCTCTATAGATTATGAAATAGCGATGAACGCAGTGCTTGCGTACTAAACTTTTTCTATATACAACGTAAAAGGACAAACGTAAAGTTAAGGCCACCTAGTATGTAATCTCCCAGGTGGCCTTAACTACGTTTCCATGAAAACTCCGGTTACCTTCAAAAGCTTCCGGTTCAATATTTTCTATATCAAGTAAGATTGTATGATACCCCCTCACGAATTGCCTCCCCCCTGTGCAAGTTGTAGCAAATACTGGCCATAACCGTTATTTTTGTAGGATTCAGCAATGTTAGTTAATTGTTGAACAGAAATATAGCCCATCCGGAAAGCAACCTCTTCCGGACATGCAATTTTTAACCCTTGTCTTTGCTCAATTGTTTCAATAAAATTCGCTGCCTGGAGAAGTGATCCGGGCGTTCCTGTATCCAGCCATGCATACCCCCGCCCCAAACGTTCAACTGTAAGCTGACCTTGATTAAGGTAAAGCCTGTTTATGTCGGTAATTTCAAGTTCACCTCTGGCGCTGGGCTTGAGATTTTTCGCCATATCGACTACCTGGTGATCATAAAAATACAAGCCTGTTACCGCATAATTTGATTTAGGCTTTTGGGGCTTTTCTTCAAGACTGACAGCCGCTCCGGTTTCATCAAACTCAACGACACCATACTGCTCCGGATTATTAACCAAATACCCAAACACAGTTGCTCCTGTAGTTTTTTGGGCAGCCTGTTGAAGTTTGGCCGCTAAACCATCACCATAGAAAATATTATCCCCTAATACTAAAGCACAGTCTTGATGCCCAATAAAATGCTGTCCAATGATAAACGCTTGAGCAATTCCCTCAGGACGCGGTTGAACCGCATAACAGATATTTAATCCCCATTGTGCTCCATCTTGGAGAAGTTGCTGATATAACGATAAGTCTTGCGGGGTTGAAATCACCAGTATATCAGATATCCCTGCCAGCATTAGCGTAGTAAGTGGATAATAGGCCATCGGCTTGTCATAAATAGGCATAAGCTGCTTGCTGATTACTTTGGTTAACGGATACAACCTTGTACCAGAGCCGCCAGCCAAGATAATACCCTTTTTAATCATACTCAACACTCCCTAGCCGTTAGTAAGCCTACTCTACTACTCTTCATTATCATTGTCCATTATATGATACACAAAAACTCTTCTGACACAAGGTCTCACGAATAAGACAGCAGCGCTTGCAAGCATAAAAGATACTCTCAGTCGATAGACCTAATACAAAACCACCACGACAACGGGAGGCATTCCAGATCTCCATGAAAAATCCCCGGCTATCTTCAAAGACCTTCGGCTCGAAAATTTTTACGTCAGGTAAGAAGGTATCATAGCAACGCATATCAGCACCTTCCTCCACTATGCATTACACTATCGAGGTATGCGAAAAACCGGTCCAGTGGAATAGTATAGTCATCATGTACCCATTCTTGCTTATGCACACGCCGTCCGATAAATTGCTCCACAAACACCTCGGATACGGCGGCAAGCTGTGGCCAAATATGAAAACCTATTCCTTCGTAGTCATGTGTTAGTGCGACAATCCTAGTGTTTTTTTGACACAACAGTATATTTGTCAAAGTTGCGGCCGAAGGGGCTATAACAGTTTCAGCTTGACTAAATAGAATCAACTGAAATTCAAACGTTCGTGCCTGTAAATCAATAATCTCAAAGCCCCTTTTTAATAGTTCAAGTTCAACCTCGCTTTCGTTTAATAAGCAACGATACCTGTTTCCCCGATACAAATAAAGTTTGCGCCACGGAGTAGCAGTATGATAGCCTAACGTCAACTTTTCAACAAGCTTCTTTAACCAATAAGGCCCAATAACACTGTCAGTTTCGAGATTCCATGTCCCATGATACCGATCCAGAATACGAGATAAATCTGATACATAAATGAGCTTCTCAACTAGATAAAGATGCCCATACTTAACATGAATAATCGGATGTGTTTTGTTGATACGTTCTAGGGCCTGAAGCAAGTTGGGATGCAAATCTTCTCTGACTAATAATGGAATATCTCTAAATTCTTCAAAGGTATCTAAAAACACTAATTTGGGAAGACATTCTACTAACCAATGAAAGTAGTTTGCATCGTGGTCACAATTAATTAATATACCTTCCTTAATTATGCTTGTAACTGTCCATGCTTTTATATTAGCTTTATCTTTTGCTGTTAATTGTAATATTGAATGCGGCTTCACTCCATAATCGCTGTGCTGAAAAAGGGCCAGTTCATCATAAAGAAGTTCTTTATCGCTATTGATAATAATTCGAGTTCCTCCAACAACGTAAACACTGTGTAAGAGGCCAATGTAACTATCGGGTGGACGGGTTATTGTCGAGCCACATTGCTTATCTGAGTTTATTAACTTGGGTTCTTCAATTAGGATAGGCTCCTGGCAATTTTCGTAAATTATTTGTTTTTTTTCTTTTAACCATTCATAGAGATTTCTAATAGTAACTGATATCATAAAACTTCTCCCTGGACTAAATTTAATAGGTACCTGCCGTATAGTACTCAGCAACACTGATTAGTTATTTACCGGCTACTGATAGCCTTTATCACAAAACTAACTATACTAATCTTCTGATGAGGTCCCATTGGCAGACTTAAGACCTGTTTTGCTAGTTGCTCTGTTAGAGGAAAATCCCCCTCTTTGAAACCTAGAATACGATAAGCGCCTGACAAATGAGGCGGTATTGGATAATGAATTAAAGTTTCAATACCTTTCTTTTTCAGCGTCCACTGTAGAGAATCCCTACTTCTATTTCTAACAACAAATAGGTGCCAAACAGGCTCTGCCCACTCTGGGACAAATGGCAAATCCACATGTTGGTTTTTCAGCTTTAATAAATATACTTCAGCCAAACTCCGTCTCCGTCTATTCCATTCATCCAGGTGCTTTAGTTTTACCCTTAAAAATGCTGCCTGCAGCTCATCTAAACGAGAGTTAAACCCCAGATAATCGTTACTATACTTAATCCTGGAACCATAATTCCTAAGATACCGTACCTTTTCCGCCAAATTATCATCATTGGTGGTTACGGCACCACCATCGCCATAGGCACCCAAGTTTTTCCCAGGATAGAAACTAAAACCGGCTGCGTCTCCCAAGCTGCCGGTTAGTCTACCTCTATATTTTGCTCCCTGGGCTTGCGCCGCATCTTCCAGTATCTTTAGATTATACTGCTTAGCAACTTTAATAATCGCATCCATATCAGCCGGTTGCCCATAAAGGTGAACGGCAATAATAGCCTTGGTATTCTCAGTTACTGCTGCTGCAATTTTTTCCGGGTCTAGATTATACGTATTGATATCTGGTTCGACAGGAACAGGATGAGCACCAGAGTAGGTTACGGCAAGCCATGTAGCAATATAGGTGTTGGCGGGAACGATTACTTCATCGCCCATGCCAATATCCCAGGCCCGTAATACGAGATGCAACGCCTCCAAACCGTTTCCAACTCCTATACAATGCTTTACACCACAATATCGTGCAAATTCTTCTTCAAATGCACTAAGTTCTTCGCCAAGAATGTACCATCCGGACTCCATAACTCTTTGATAGGCAGCATCAACTTCTGACTTAATTTCATAATAGGTATCCCTTAAGTCTAAAAATGGAACATGCATGATATCCCCCACCTCCCAATAGCTGTGCCTTCGACTCTTGATAAAAACTCATCGCCTGAACACCTTATCCCCCTTCAGAAAAAGCCATACACCGATAAACTTACTTATGCCATTCGCAGAATTATAAGATCTTACATACTAATTTATCTTAATTATAATATGCAAGTTACAACCGAATTGATATCACTCATGTAGTGCTTTATTCCCTAGTGCCTCAGGTGTACCTCTAACTGCCTTGATAAACTCATCATACTCCCGATAGTAATCTGATTCATCATAAAAGTCAGAAGCTAACACCATACAGACAGCCCCTGATGAGAAATTTACCAACTCACGCCATATGAGCTTCTCTAGATAAATTCCACAGTAGCCACGATTCAGACTTAGCGTTTGCCTGACAAAACCGTCGTCTAATATTACGTCAAAACTGCCTGACATGGCTATCAGCATCTGCTGCAGAGTCTTATGCGCATGTCCGCCTCGTTGCGCCCCTCCGGGAATATCATATAGGTAATAAACTCTTTTTATATCGAATGGAACATGTCTGTTACTTTCTATAAATGTCAAATTACCTCGAGAGTCATGCACTATAGGTAACTCTACTGTCTTCCATCTCTCTAGCCCCATACTTATCCCCCATTCAAAAAAACTCTAAAGTATCACATTTAATTACCTCTTTTATGATATGCAGACTACAATTAAAATGCCATTCGCTCACCACATCTAATTCATAACCCCTACATCCTAATTAACCTAAAAATAAAGCCCCGACAGGACGTTTAGAATGTCACTTCATAAACGTCTTATCGGAACTTCATAAGAACAGTCTGATATTTGTCCGCCAGCTATATATCCAATTCATAAGTTTCATAAACTACAGCCCTAGCACCAAATTCCTCTTTTTGGGTAATTAACCCCTCGTTTAAAAAATAACCGCCTTGCTCTGTAGAAATTCCAAAGTCAAAAAATAACTTCTCCTTATAATAGTTTTGAATTAAATATTCAAAAACAAGATCCAGGGCACCGATTCTTTTCCCTGTTTCGTTAGCGGCGATATATTGTGCATGAGCTACCAGGGAGTGCTCATAAACAACAACTCCGGCTACCATGGTTTCTTCATAATACGCGGCAAATAGTTTAATACTATGGGGAAAAGTTTGGGCCAGCGTTGATATTTCCTGATAATTATGTGTTGGATAGGCATTATATTTTTCTTGTAACAATTTAGCAACAATGTCTATAAAACTTCTATAATCTGAACTAATTCGTATTTGCACGTTATGACGCTTCGCTTTTTTTATTCCGCGCCGCCGCCTGGAACTAAAGCAGATTTGTTCGGGCATAAATACTGTTGTTGACAAGTCACACCTTGACAATTTTGCATTATGCAGAAAGAGAGCGTATCTATCTTCATTTGCTGGTAATCTGTGGTATACATAGGGAATGCATTTATAAACTAATTTTTTAAATCCGTTTTTACTCAGGTAGTTACCAAGAGTATCAAACGCTGCAATCATTTTACTTGCTGTCATGCTATTGCCGGTAACTATGCCGCCAAAAGTCAAGCCCCCATGACTAATTATTGTATCACCTTCTGCATTTGCAGGCATAACTCCGATAAGACTGTGATCAAGGTCGTAAAACAAAATAGAATGATCTGCGAAGCGTTGTGAGTGATAATCCATATAATCCCGAAAAAATAAAAAAGTGCCATTTTTGGAACACTTAATGTAACTATCCCATTTTGCTTTGTCCTCAGACTGATACTTATTTACTGTTACCATTCTTGAAATTCCGCCCAGCCAAAGCCTGTTTGCCCAAAATTATTGCCGTTATAGAACATCATATACTTGTTATTGACAGCAATAACTGCGGAGTAGCATACCATTTCCGAATCCCAACCGGTTGGTGAAACATCCAGCCCAATTTCATCGTCTTTTCTTTGCCAATCAATGCCGTCTTGTGACTCGGCGTATCCCAGCCTGTACCCCAGATTGGGCACTCGAATAGAATAAAACATCTTATATTTACCATCATGCTTAATTAGATACGGCCGGCCAAAACCATGTTCCCCCTTGTGGGCAATATCAATACAAACCTTACCTTTTGGCCCCCAGGTCACCCCATCCTTTGATTCAAGGTAGTTAATGGTATACACCGGCATTTCCTTTCCGTTAATTGTAATCCATTGATCCCCGGCAACATACCACATACGAAAAATCTGATTTTCATATAATACAAATGGCCCACAACGAAAGTATAATTCTGTATTGCTGCGTTCAAGCACCGGAGTGCGCTGGACTCTTGAAAAACTTTGCCCACCATCATCGCTAACAGCAAGACCGGTGAGCAATCTGTATCTGATTTTGGTTCCCAATTCAAAGCCTACATAATATAATAATTTTTTCCCGTCAGCCAAAGTCACAATACTTGTCGCCACTACACCGTTTTCATCAAAACAACCTGGCTGACCTTTATCTAACAGTGGCTCAGACGAAATAGCCAAAACCTTTTCCGGATTTTTCGCATCAATATCTACAAAGCCTATCCTTCCAATTCCTTGCTTATTACAAAATGTAATGTACATTCTGATCACACCATTACCTAACAATTCGGGTGTTGGAATCATGGCATGTGAATATGCCCAAGCTTGTTGGCCATTCGCAGTATATATTTTGCCCATTTTATCCCATTTCATTATATCAATTCCTTTATATAGTAAGTTCATTACTCAGGCTTGATGATTAAGATATCTTCCCGCCGCGTCGACATAGGTAAACTGCCTGACTGGGGCAGCAGGTAGGTCTCATAGCCAAAGCCTCGATACCGTTGCAAAATCCCAAAAATTATACCATCGTCTACTTTTTCTTGCTCAATTTGAAAAATGTTTACTGTTGGTATTTCAGACGTACCGGTAAAGTTTTGGTGAGTTTCTATTCCTTTCTGAGAACTAAAGAACCGCTTTCGCTTGGTTATGTTTGGTATATCCCCCAACAGTAATTTGCCACCATTTTTGAGAAGACGTAATGCCTCATCAATAAAATTATAAAGACTACCGTCTACTATCAAATGCTGTAAAACGCTATAGACTATAATTACATCAATTTTATCGGCATACTTATCTAGCTCTCCCTCATGAAAAGGAAAGCGGCAGGGAATTTTTACGGCAACCTGGGTATCCGTTAGATGTGACAGCATTTCTTCGGAATCAATAAGTATAAGTTTATGATTTCGCTTTTCGCAGAATTCCAGTATGGTAGATGCTAATTCACCACACCCACAACCAATATCCATTGCAACGATATTATCCTCTAACAATTGTGGTAATTTAGAAATAATGTCGTTTAAGATTAAGTTACCGTTAGCTCGAAAGCCGTCAGGAAACCCGATCTTTTCATTTTCTGAAAGAGTTTCATCTACGGCCAAGTTTCTGAAATCGTCAAAGGTTATCCTTTTAAATCGCTCAAACAATTCAGATTTGATCATATTGTCATCTCCAAGCGAGGTTTTATACCAAACACTTTATAACTATCAATCTTGGCAGCAATACCAGGGTTACCGCGATATATTTTTCCGTTTTCAGTATCATTTAAAATAACTGCTCCAGCACTTATAACACAATCTTCCTCAATCGAAATATGATCGGCAACACAAGAATTGATGCCTAAAAAACAGCTTTGCCCAATCGAACAGTAACCCGAAATGGCAATGTGTGAAGATAAAAAGCAATGATCCCCGATTGCAGAACGGTGACCGATATGATTCCCACTCCACAAAGTCACATCATTACCAATTTTCACCTTCCGTTGAAGAACATTTCCTTCTAATATGAAGCAATTGTCGCCAATTTCGACATCATTGCCAATATAAGCCTTTGAACTGATGTACGATACCAATTCATAACCTTTTGCTTTACATTCTTGATAAAACTGCATGCGGCTACGGTTCAATTTGTCATAGCCAAGAGCAATGAATAATTTATATCTATCAGGGCTAAACTTACTCTCTATGTTCTCAAGCCGTACTATCGGCAGGCCTAGAAGCTGAGTATTATCTGTATAGCTTTTTTCGGCACTAAAAGCGATGACATTATAAATCGAGTCCAATGTGAAATACTCATAAGCCATTTCCGCGATTTCTCCAATACCGACAATAATTAGCTCCTCTCTCAGTTTTTGCATATATCTAATCACCTTATCAACTTTATTTTAATAATGCTGTTTCTATCAATGTTAAAATGTCCCTAACCGATTTTACACTTAGCAACACTTTTCCCGGTATCGAAATTTCCCATAATTCGTCAATTAATGAAATAGTGGCTATAATAGCCAGTGAATCCCATTTTTCAAATATATAGTCTTCCTGGAGCTTCTCAACCGGAACTTCCACTATCTCAGCTAATTCATTCAGGAATTTTTCTCTATGCATATTTACTCCTTCTATATTAATATTTTCTCACTTATTTTAACTAAACAGGCTGCCCAAGAATACCCCACTCCAAAACCTACTAGCATTACTTCGTCACCTAATTGTATCAAGTCTTGCTTTAGTGCTGTCTCTAACGCAACAGGAATAGTTGAAGATACAGTATTGCCAGACTCTAGGTTATTGAAAAACCTTGACTCTGGAATTTTCATTTTGTCCCGCAGTCTTTCCAGCATAAATTTGTTTGCTTGATGGAAAATGAAGTAGTCAATTTCTAATAGTTGTCTACCTGTTTTCTCAAGTAACTCTTGTGTTGCTTTAGGAACAGTTTTAAGAGTAAAGTTAAAAATTTCGGGACCATTCATATATAAATTATTGAGAGACCGAATGTTACCGCCTTCATCTTCTGTCTCAACAGATGTTGCCTTGCTTACGGGCATTCTTTTCCCACCAGCTGGTACAATCAAATTTGCGGCTCCTTTGCCGTCAGTTCCTAGCGCAAACGGTCCAATACTTTCTTGCGTTCCATCAGCCGTGCCTATTAAGGTGGCTGCGGCGCCGTCTCCAAATATTGTTCTGGTACTACGATCTTTGGGATTTATATACTTACTGTAAGTTTCGGCGGTAATTAATAATATGTTAGAAGCTATTTTAGTTTCAATAAGTCCCTTGGCCAAAGATAGCCCATAAATAAAACCCGAGCAGCCCTGATTAATGTCGAGAGCCCCGCAACTAGTTTTTAAGCCAAGTCTTTGCTGAATGATACAGGCGGTAGTCGGTAAAAAGTAATCCGGACTTTGGGTACAGAATATCAAATAATCGATGTCTTCTTTTAAACAGCAGCCGTTATCAAAGAGCCTATTTGCTGCAGCAACACCTAGATCAGAAGCACACTCGCCTTCCTTGGCAATATGTCTTACGGAAATACCTGTCTTTTGAAAGATATCCTCTGGGTTCCAATCCCATCCCCCCTCCCGAATCAACATATCATTAGTCAAAACACTTTCAGGAAAGAATGATGCGATGCTTTTAATTACCGCTACAGTCAATAGCTTTTCCTCCCTCACCGTAATATTAATTAGCTCTGACCTGACCGTTTGACTCATGCCCGGGTAGGATACTCAGGGGTAGTATCCACCTTGAATATTTTAAGTTTCTCTATAGCGTCATTATAAAGGCTCACCAGTTCAGCTTGCAGATTCTTTTCCTCAAGAGATACTGTATCTTTTGTCATCAGACGCCTATGACATCTAACCCATCCATTTATAGCAGCTTTATAATCTTCATCGGACAGATATAATTGCTCTTTATACGTCAGATTTATTAATTTATACCAATCGATTGCTCCTGATAATTCCAACGCCGTGGTGTATGTGTTTTGTCCTGAATGAATTCGAAAACAGCTTAATGGGTTCCTTATATATATCAAGTCACCCTTTGCCAATAGTTTCAACCATAGACCTACATCACCCAGACAGCTTAGTTGGTATCCGCAAAAATCCAGCAACTTACCCGTAACGTCGGCCTTGCGGAATAGTGTTGTTGACATTTCCCCAATTACGTTCGCAATGTTTTTCAATATATATCTGCCAATAACACTACCAGCAACTCTGGTTGTCACATTATAGAGGGGCCGCGTTACAAGAAGGTCCGGCAGGAAATTATCAGTTCCATTAATTAGTTTCCTATACGAAGTTACTAAAATTACGTTAACATCGTTAATAAGATAACCCATCATCACACTAATTTTATTGGGCATATAAAGGTCATCATGGAGTAAATAGCTAACATATTCTCCGTTACACAGATCAAAACACTTTTGTAGATTTACGGTACCCCTGCCACCTAACGGTCCGCCATTGTTGAAATATCTAATATGGTCGTGTTTTGTCAGATACTGTTCTACCAATATCCTTACATCCTCAGTCGTACTATCATCACAAATCACTATTTCACAATTATAGTAGTCTTGGTTTAAAGCACTGAGTAAAGCCTTCTCCAAGTAGTTTGTTTGATTATACGCCGGAATCAATACGCTGACTAAAGGAAATAAGTCTTTTGCATACTCCTTCAAAAAGATATGACGGAACTTCTGATAGCCAGTAACATTTACAATGCCACAGTCATGAACACACCATGCCTCGCTTTGACTGGGAATTACAACCTTATAACCGGCACGGACAAACTCCATGCTTTGTGATAAATCGTAGAAATGCCAACCAGTGAAAATATCTTCCCGCCAAGCAATGTCATATTGTGTAATCATAATCAATCCATCAATACCAAGTACTTCTTCATACCCCTGTTCCACTTCTTTGAAAGACAGTAACTTCATTATCCCGGTATGGCTTTCGTATACTTTCCCATAGTTACAACCTGATTCCCACCAAATTCCGTTAGTAGGGATTTTTTTACTACCCACAACCCCGATCATACCAATTCGTGGGTTATCAAAAATCTTTAACATATCTGGAATAAACGATTTATTAATGATAAAAACATCCTGATGTAAATACACCTTATACTTGGCATCACTATTTCGCATTGCTCTATTAAAACCACTTGGCATCGAAGACACATCTTTTATAGAAATCGTTTCAATAACATAGCCAACAGGTACTTCCAGATCCTTAATATAGGAAAGGCACTTTTGGAAGATATCATCATCATTAACACATGTTATAAAGCAAATTTTATTTGCGTTCACCTGCCTACCCCCAAACTCTCTATTAACTATCTATTCAGCAGTCTAGACAATTTGATAATATACATATTAAACTTACCGACTTTTACTTACCTTTTACATGATATGCAATCAATTCAGGGATGTGCTTTTACATCATAATGCGAATGTTTGCTTGCACCCTTACCTAGCCGAATCTGGTAATCTCTGCTTTCATTAGGTAACATGCGCCGACGTGGAAAACGTCTAAAGTAATTATATTGTTAGGGATTTCATTACTTGATGCTTGTGGTAGTTTAACCGAGATATTCCTATTCAAAAGTAATGAGATTAGATTATTTACGTCAACAAAGGTCTCAATGCTTATTGGAAAATTATGGATAAATATCTAAGTCAATCGAATTTCTGGATTGAACATCACTCAAAATGATATATACAGATTTATTTTGAGTAGAATAGAACAGTGCTTCTCCTATAGTCCCGAAAATTGCCATAAGTTGATTGCACAGGCCTTCCGTCCCCTCAATCTTGTGCTGTAAGTATATAATGAGAATCACCCGCTATCCTATAATTCTTCTAATAATTTATTATTTAACAAACAGATATTACACTCTACAACTTATTCATTTGCACCTAACCGAAACTGGAATGGCTTAATCCCGATCTGTGCTGAAAGTAAGCCCAAATAATGTCGCTGGTATCAATCTTTCGATCCATAACATCTAAGATTTCTAATGGCTGATGCTGTTTAGGCAGGAGTGAATATAACTTATCTAAATGCTCACTCCTTCCCCAAAAATAATTTTGGAGTATCACAGTTTTCAAGCAATTTCCTTGATTAATACGATAAGCATCATCATCTACTAAATTATCTATAATCATAAACAGATCTTGAATACTATTAAAATGGGTTTTTACAATACCGGGTACTATTTCACTGCTAAATTGTGCGGCAAAGTCCGTAGCTAAACCAACAACCGGAATACCAGAGGCACCTGCCTCAAATGCTGATACGAGTGAACCTACAGGTACCGAATCGAGGTATACGTCAGCAGCACTGTAGAATTGATCCAAATCCTGCCGGATATCATAGCATCTTATTCTTCCGTTGCTCTGACGCTTAAGTTGTGACCATTCTCCAATATCAGATGGCCCTACAACTAAAATCTCAATATTGGGGTGCCTGTTAACCAGATCTCTAATCAAACGTGGAAAACTATATTCACCACAAGATATCAATTGATAGGGTAAAGCAATGGTCAGGAAAACTATCCTATCCTCATCTATACCTAGCCCTCTTTTCGCTGCTCGCTTATCAATTAGATTCCGTGTTATTCCTAAAGGGATCGGCAATATAAAAGAATTATTCACATTCCTGCTAGACAAAGTTATCCTTTGGCCATCGACCCTTTGATCAGCTATAATGTCAGCTACATTCATACCTATCGTAAAAGCATGGTCTGCATGATTAACAAAGACCACCGGTGGACCGCCGGTGACACCAAATGCGATCGGTGCGACCGGGTCATGGGGATGAATATGCAAAACAACTACATCGGCCCACATAGCAGCTGCATCACGCAGTACCTTTGCTTTTTGGCACAGACCAAGCTTAGCAGCGTCCAGCTTAGTGTACCAGCCACCAGAATGAATGGCTGCGTCCACTAACCAATTTGGAACAGTAGCACTATTGAGAGTGACTATAATAGAATGAACTGACGCTGAATCCGTGCA
This sequence comes from Sporomusa acidovorans, assembly GCF_900101845.1. GTDB lineage: Bacteria > Bacillota > Negativicutes > Sporomusales > Sporomusaceae > Sporomusa > Sporomusa acidovorans. Next base: position 33,004 of record NZ_FNAM01000049.1, read on the forward strand.
TATCCAGCGCTCAATTGTTCTAGCATGACTACTAGCAGCGTAGCCTTGGCTTACTACATGCAATATATTTTTCTTTTCCATACTTTTGGGTGGCAGCTGTATGGTTGCACGGTGACTTAGCTTTTTTGCAACTTTACGAAGAATTAGCTCTAATCTAGGCGACACAAAAAAACCAGGATGAGAGTAGTAAGCATAATCTGCTGCCTGCTTCACCAACATCACAGCTTTTTCCATATTCCCTGACAACAAGCTAAATTCAGCTTGATCAATAAATGAAAGAAATTTTCTTCTCGTGTTTTCTATCCAATGTTGATAATAACTAAATTCATGCTGATACGTAAACCATTTTCCTGCCGCTATATCCTGTGTCAACTGATACGGCGCGGCCAGGTGCGGAGGCAATCCCCATTTTTCGGTAAATTTCCGTCTATTAACTTCCAAAAGGGAGTTGTATTGATTAGTCTGCTCCCTAAAAGATACACTGCCGAAATGATGAATGAAGGTATCCCGGCACAAAACCAAACGATAACCAGCCTTTCTGATACGCAAACAATAATCGTCATCTTCATAATTCCCAGGTGAAAAATCCTCGTCTAATAAACCAATTTCCTTTATTATTTCTGCCTTAATCAGCAGGCAGTAACCAACCAGTCGTGTTCTATCCTCCCAAAATTCCGGATTAGAGTTATTCACTTGTCCGGCAAACCGGATCATTTCTTCCAAACTGGAATACTCACAAGGGATACTTTGGAAGTTTGAACAGGAGTTAGTAACTGCACCGACGGCACCGATATCACTGGAGCTATATAAACACTTTGTAAGGTTAGTTAACCAGTTGGGCGTCACAATCGTATCATTGTTTAATAAAAGAATATTGTTTCCCTTAGCCGCTTTTATCCCTTGATTGCAGCCTACGGGGAAACCGGCATTCTCACTATTTAGAATGACTTTAATATCTTGCTGGCCTTGCAACCACTCAACCGTACCATCGGTTGAGCGGTTATCGATAACAATAAGTTCATAAGAGTCCGGTTCCGTATAGTGTCTAATACTCTCAATACAAAGCTTGTTATACTCCAGCTTGTTGTAAGTTATGACAATAATACTGGTAAGGCCTTGTGGAATTGTTCTACATTTGTCTGTTCCCGCGCTATCTTCAGTTTGTTTATTATCGCCTAAGCTGCAGTCCACTCTGAGACCTCCTCTACTATAGGCTCATAATACAACTCTGGCATGCCAGTTAATCACTCTTTCGAAGGTTCAATATTCAGTTTACTTTGCAGTAGTTTTCGGTTGTGGTGAATCATTGGATTATCGGGAATAAATTTTGCCGCTTTTTCATTGTGTTCGTAAGCTAATTGGTAGTCTCCAAGACGTGAATAACATACGCACAGCTGAAGATAAGGCAACCAGGTTGCACATTGATTATTCACTAACCCCCATGAAGAATTCGCGGTCTTTAGCTGGGTAGCCAGCGTATACCAGAATATAGCCTGTTTTATTTGATTATTATTAAGATGATGAAAACCAAGCCGGCAACAGAAATCGCTTCTGGGGGTACTATACTGAAAAGATTGGTATATATATTTAAGCTCATTTTCTCCATCATGGAGTTCATAAAAACAATCGGCCAAACTAGCGCAGGCGGCAATATTGTCTTCCAGCGCCCCTTGTTTTGTTGCTAAAGATTTTTGGTAATACTCGATTGCCCGGTTATAGAGATTATGTTCTCTTAACTCATTGGCATAATAGTATAAATCTCGCGGTGAAAATTCTTCTCCTTGTAACTGCCGTCGTTCATAGATTTTTAGATTGCGATCACTATCGTGTTTTACAGGCTTGTGGGCTACAGCAATTTCTGTATCTAGCTGGCTGCCTTTCGCTGCTAAGAATTCGTGAACGGCTCCAATCCACTGGTAATTTTTTTCTCGCTTAACCAAACGCTCCCTACGTATTTGATATAATACATTTCCATCTGTGTCAAAGCTTAAATAATAAAGCATAGTAAGGACTTCAAATTCCCGACTGAGAGTTGCTTTTAATTCGAGTAGCTTTTGACAGTCTTGATCCAAAATAACATCATCAGCATCCAACCAGAGAATATATTCCTGCGTAGCCTTACTAAATGCATAATTGCGCGCGGCGGCAAAATCATCTATCCATTCAAAGTCAAAGATTTTTTCAGTAAATTGTCTTACCAGCTCTTTCGTTTTATCCGTTGAACCTGTGTCTACTATGATAATCTCATCTACAATTTGCTCAACCGATCGCAAACAACGCTCAATTGTAGCTTCCTCGTTTTTTACTATCATACATAAACTAATAGTAATCGGTAAGTGAGATTGCTTAGCACTATCCGGCATGCTACTACCTCCTAAAGCTTTATGTCAGTAATTACTTTATTCCAAAAGGCACAAATATGTGAAAAAAAGCTGATCCTCACTACATGGATCAGCTTTGTCATATTTAATAAGAATTTTTGTTATATAGTCAAGCAAAAGAATATTGAATTAATAGGCCTTACTCCTGTTCCAGTTCCCCCCAGCGCTGAGATACTGCGGGACGAGATTGACCGCGGTGCAAAGGTACTCTGCGATGAGGAGCTGCTTGATCAACCATAACCTTGAAATTACGAATAATAGGGGCACCGTCCGTCCCTGGGACACAGGTAGATTGAATATGCTCTTTAATATTATTTTTGAGTAGACAATTAACCCCAGCAATGTTGATGCATATATTACAGTGTGCAACCAATATACAAAATAAAAAAAATCTATTTTTCATAAGCACTTAACCATCGTGTTGCATAGTATATAGTAGGCGAACGCCAAAAAAATTATTTAATAAGGAGAGATTCAATTATGCCATTTGGTGGGAAAAAGAAAGGAAAAGGATTTAATCTTGACTGCGTATTAGGAAACGTGAATATTACTGTCGTAACCTGCTGTGGCTTTATATTCCAAGGAGTCGTTGTTGAAGAAGACGACGATAAAACCCGTGCGCAATACGGCTGCCCGGTTGTTTTCCCAGCTATGACTATGGACTACGAGCATGACAAAGACGACCATAAAAAAGACTGCAAAGATGACGATGATAAAAAACATCATTGCCCCAAACCGATTGATGTTGAAGTTGATGTCAAATGCGATAATGAACCCAAATTCATCTGCCTGCGCCTAGAGTGCCCTCCTGCTTTTGTGTGCTGTGATCCAGCAACAGCAGGTGCCCCTGCCCAAATCGTAGGTCTTACAGCAGCAGACGCATTATTTGATCCGGAAGACACTATATTAATTAGCTTAGATGATATTGCCGTCATAGGCCCAAGCCGCAACTGTCTTGTTACCGCTTAACGTCTTGCTTTGTTGAAAAAAACGAAACCCCGGTCTTCCGGGGTTTCGTGCTTACAAACAATTAACTATAGCGAACACTGTACTTCGCTTATATGAAAATTAAAAGAAAGGAGTCACGTAATTATGACCTCGAGAGATGAAGATAGATTAAATTGGGGTTGCATACTAGGAAACATAAGGGCTACTGTTGTCACTAGATGCGGTATTGTCTATCAAGGAACAATCGAAGATTGGAATTGCAGCGGGCTGACAAGCACCCGCCCGGATAGTTCCTCATCGGATTCAAATGATAGCCAAAAAGAAGAATCCTCTGATCAACGTGGGGATGGGCATTGCGGGGGCCCTCGCTTTATTCGTATGACAGTAGAATGTATTCCTGGAAACATCTGCTGTCCGATGTTTGATGCCGACGACCCAGTTGGCGCCTCAAGAGTTACACCGATACTCGGCTTCACCGGACCCGCCGAAACACTTTATACGGTGCCTTCCGACATTTTAATTAATTGGGATGATGTTTCTTCACTAGGAATAGCCAGCAGTACCGCTTGTCTCACAGATACTACAGCATAAAGCCACGATGCCGGGGCGCACAGACGCACCGGCTTTTTTTTTTAGAAGACGCAACCAAACATAATAATTTGAATTAATATCTATTTATAGTAACAGAAGTCCTCCTAAAACCATAAAATAATACAAATGAAGGATATAAGACATTTCATAGATAAGGAGGAAATCCATGAGCAGTAAGTTTGTTGATGTTTCAGGTATTACGCCGGCATCACAATTTCCAAAGTGTCCTCCCCGGCATCCCTTCACTGAATTCTGTGAAACTGATAAATTATGTATACCACACCCCAATCCTAATATCCGCGATGTGTTGGAAGTGTGTGTAAACGTAGTCATTTTATCAGCTAAAGTTATTTGCACTCCTGTTGGGAACAAGGTTGTTGTCGAAGGTAAAAAACAGATCAAGGTTACTTTTGCCGCTGATGACCCCTGTCAGTCGGTCCATTGTGCCCATTTTGAAATTCCCTTTTGCAGTTTAATATTATTAGGACCTATCAAGGATGAAGTAATCCAAGTATGCGCGGCAATAGAAGATATCTCTGCCCGCTGCTTAGATTGCAGATGCCTGATAGTAACCTCAGTTATATTTATCTGCCCGGTATTTGAAGAAGCATACAACTATTGTTCCTCCCCACATGATGACAATGCCAATTACCGGCTCTAGCTAGTAACAGTACTTAGCAGGTAGCTGTTCTGTTACAAAAATGCTGACCCTTGCCGTAGATTATTAAACAAACTACCTGCTTTATCACATGAAGATAGGAGGGGAGTTGAATATGGGATGTACTCAAATTTCCGTAAACGGTATACTCACCGTACCTCAACATAAGCCTGATATCCAATCCATACTTCGCGTTTGTACAACTGCAAAAATTGATAAAACTATAACTATACGGAAAAAGATTTTTTTTACTGGACATGTATGTATCCGTATAGAATATGTTGCCTGTTCGCCTGACCACTCACAACCTATACACTTTTTGCAAGCTGAGATACCGTTCAACGGTTTACTGCTTCACCAGTTTGCTCGTGAACACTTAAATGCTTGCCTGCAAACCAGAATTAGATTTTCCGAAACTGAAATTGTTAGTCCAAGGAAGATTAACACAATAGTACTATTAAAACTGTGTAAACTTAAATTTTCTCGTATCCCTAAACACTCGCAACAAAAATGGTCTAAGCCAAATCATGGAAGTTTCTGCAAACATACCGATCTACATTGTGCATCTATTCAAGGGGCATTTTGCAAAAAGCCACATCATAACTTCAACTGCAAGCCTCATCACCATGACGACTGCAAGCCCCATCACAATGACGACTGCAAACCTTGTCACAATGACGACTGCAAACCTCATCACAATGACGACTGCAA
>NZ_FNAM01000051.1 GCF_900101845.1 Sporomusa acidovorans
GATTTTGGATATAGGTAATAAATGCTTGCATCCGGCGCAAATAGGACTCGCGAGAAGATTCGGGAGTCCCTTTAAGTTCAAAATATAGATTGATTTCTTGTTCGTAGTTTTTCATAGAAGCTACCTCCTGATGGTGATAGATGCGAAGGACTGTTCACCATCAAAGGTAGGAGGCGCTCGAATTATTTTATTGGTAGTATGTATTTTGCTTGTTATGCATGTTATAATCATAAAAGTAAAAAGTATGCTTTCCTTTGGATTGTTTGGTTTGGCGATTAAACAATACCATAAAAGACATACTTTTTGCTATTTTTTTTGCTTTTGTAGAAAAATCTTTAGCCATCGCGACTAGCGATTTCGTTCTTCTTTTGTTTCCTATTGATAAGTTTGATTCTTAGTACAAGTGCCAGTGAGAACATATATTTAATCCAGCACTGTTTGACTCGATACGGAGAACGGAACCGATGCTAATGCGTGAAAAATGAAAATGGGGTGGATTTATCCTCTTACACGGATTTCCTCCCATGAAAAGCACCTAAAACAGCCGGAACTTTGTCGGGTAAGCTGCTTTAGGCGTTTTTATAATATACCAAACTTTTGTTGACGCGGCAACAAAAGTTTGGTATATTATATTTGTTGCCATAGCAACAAAAGGGGGTGCTATTGTATGAGCCAAGCCATACAAATCCTAGATTTACTCATAAAAATCCAAGAAAGCTCTGATATATTCCCGCATGAGTGGGAGGCAACGTTTGATGGAATTAATCTGCTAGAAGTTCATTGTATTGATCGCATTGGTAAAGTTCAATATGCAAATGTCACAAAAATAGCAAACGAAATGGAAATGACACGAGGAAGTATTAGTAAAATTTGTAAAAGAATGATAAGCAAAGGATTAATCGAGAGTTACCAACGCTCAGATAATCACAAAGAAATTTATTTTCGGCTCACTAAGAGAGGGCAACGGGTATATAACGAACACGAAAAGTACCATAACCAAGCCAGACAGGAGGAATTATCTTTGATGAATACTTTTAACGAATACGAGCAATCCATTATATTTCGTTTTCTCAACGGAATTAACTGCTTGCATAATAGGAAGATGGCTGAAAAAAACAACGATTAAGATCGATAGTAGTTTTAAAATTGTACAATCCTAAATTTTTCGACTAGATAACAGATACGTTTAAAAAAGAACCTGTCCGCTTATTCCAACGCGCTTCAGTCGTATCATAATTACTGAAAGAAGTGAAATGAATGATTGCAAAAGAGGGTTATCCTTATATTGCCTTTTTTATTACAATTGCTATTATAATTGAAAAAGTTTTTGACGTGTATTGGAGCATTCTTCCTGCAGTTTTAGGACTATACGTAACCTATTTTTTTCGTAATCCAAAACGTAATGTGATATATGATCCTGAATTGGTTTTAGCTCCCGCTGATGGAAAAGTAATGAGTATTGAAAAGATATTTGAAGATCAATTTTTTAACGGCCCGGCAATAAAAGTAACCATTTTTTTATCTATTTTTGATGTTCACATTAACCGTATTCCGGTAGAAGGAAATATAACATTTCAAAACTATATTTGCGGTAAGTTAAAACCGGCTTATAAAAGCTCGGCTCCATTCGAAAATGAACGCCACGCTATTGGACTGGAAAATGATAATGGTATGAAAGTTATGATAATCCAAGTTGCGGGAATTCTTGCCCGCCGTATTGTTTCATGGGTCAATCTAGGCGATAGAGTTCAGCAAGGGCAACGATATGGGATGATTAAATTTGGATCCTGTACAGAAATTATTATGCCAATAAACGTGGCTGTTTCAGTTGCAAAAGGTGAACATGTAAAAGGCGGAAAAACTATTATTGGTAGGATTACTCCTGATAATAAATAGTTCATTCTGAAAAAAATAACTTTGAGTGGAGGGTTTCTGATGACAAAGAAGATAGCCGTAGCCGGTAAGGGCGGCGTCGGTAAAACAACTTTTACCGCGCTACTAATTAAAGAATTATTACAGCGGCAAAAAGGAATGATTTTGGCTGTAGATGCCGATCCTAACTCCAATTTGAACGAGGCGTTGGGCATGACGGTAGACGATTCTATCGCCAATATCCTGGAGGAAGTCAGAATCGGGGAAGATGTTCCGGATGGAATGGGCAAAGATTCATTCACGGAATATAGGCTAAGCCAAATTATTCAAGAAGCAGATGGCCTGGATCTTATTTTAATGGGATTGCCCCAGCAAAATGGCTGTTATTGTTATCCCAACAATCTTATAAGGATGTATCTGGAACGGTTACAAAAAAACTATGAATATGTCATCATTGATAACGAAGCCGGAATGGAGCATATAAGCCGGCGTATCGTTGCCGATATCGATATGCTGTTTATCATTAGCGATACGTCTGTACGTAGTATCCGTTCGGCGGCAAAGGTAGTTGAACTCGTTCGTGTGCTGAAGATCGAAATACCTGAAATTTATTTGATTGTCACCAAGACGGGTGAGAATGGCATTGACCGGCTCAAAGAGGAAATAGCAAAAACAGGTTTAAATTTAATCGGCACTATTCCCTACGACGAACAGGCTGTTACCTTTGATACCGAAGGAAAACCATTGGTTGATCTGCCCGAAGACTCTCTTGCTGTTGTGGCAGTTAACGCCATTATGAAAAAAGCAGGTGTTTAACGCACAACTGAAACTAACCTACTTTGTTTCATAGGCTACTTTTCGCGGATTCGCTAATTGAACGGTAGTATGATTTTGGAGTGGGTTAATTCTTACTGGTAAAGAAAATACTGCAGCTTGCTAAATAGTTTTGACGAAGGAGAAAAAAATTATGGCATTATCAGGCCTGGATATTTTCAAGCAACTTCCCAAAACCAATTGTAAAGAATGTGGGATGTCAACATGCCTTGCTTTTGCCATGGCACTGGCTAGCGGCAAGACATCGCTCGACAAGTGTTTGCATGTTTCTGAAAAAGCAAAGGGGTTATTAGATGCCGCATTTGCTCCTGCTATGCAGTCGGTAAAAATCGGTGTTGATCCAAACCAGATTACTCTGGGGGGGGAAACTGTACTTTTCCGTCACGACAAAACCTTTATCAATCAAACAGCGATTGTTATCAAGGTTTCGGATACTTTATCCCCGGATGAACTTTGGGAAAAAGTCAAAGTTATCAACAAACTGAATATGAAGCGGATGGGGCGACACATTGGCGTGGACGCCATTGCCATTACTAACTGTTCTCAAAAACCCGACAAATTTAAAGCTGCTGTTGATATGGTCGCTGCTCATACCCCCAACCTTCATTTGGTCCTTCTTACGGAAAAGGCGATTGCCTTAGAAGCAGCTTTACCCGGTATTGCTGAACGAAAACCGTTGGTTGGCTCTGCTACCATAGATAACTGGCAGGAGATGGCCGCTTTGGCGCGGCGTTATGCTGTGCCGCTAATTGTTAAGGGGAACGGGTTAAATGCTACTGCCGATCTAGTTGAATTAGTCGCCGGTGAATATAAAGAATTAGTTATTGATCCCGGAACTCGGAAAACGGCTGAGACATTGACAGCGTTGACCGACATTCGGCGTCTGGCAATTAAAAAGAAATTCCGGCCATTTGGCTTTCCCACAATTGCGTTTACAACCGCGGCAGATCCGAATGAAGAAATTATTCAAGCTGGAGTTTTTGTGGCTAAATACGCCAGCGCAGTTGTTATAAAAGCTTTGGAAAAGGCGCACATACTGCCATTGCTGACATTACGAATGAATATCTATACCGACCCGCAAAAGCCTATTGCTGTAGAGCCCAAAGTATATGAAATTGGCGCTGTCACGCCGGAATCTCCCGTTTATGTATGCACCAATTTTTCGTTAACCTATTATGCGGTTGAAGGTGAAGTGGCGGCCAGTAAAATTCCCGGATACATTATCGCGGTTGATACCGAAGGCAACTCAGTTCTTTCTGCCTGGGCATCAGGCAGATTTGACGCCAATACAATTACTGAGTTTATCCTCGGATGCGGTATTGCGGAAAAGGTTAAGCATCGGACATTGGTTATTCCGGGTTATGTTGCCGTTATTAGTGGTAAACTGCAAGAAAAATCCGGCTGGGATGTTATTGTCGGGCCGCAAGAAGCCGTTGGCATACCGGTTTTTGCCAAAGCATATCACTTAAAAAATACATAGTCTGAAGTTTGCATGAAGCTACTGTTTTCTATAGGAAAGGGGCATATAACATGCATATTGAGCTTATAAGGGAAAAGTATAAGGGAAACATTCATACCGTCACCCTCGGTGCGCTTAAAGAGCAAGGTGGGACTCGCACGCATACGGTAACGGTTGGAGGTGACGCTACTCTGCCATTTTTGTTTTTTGAAGGCAAGCAACCCAACAAAGCAGTCGTAGCTGTTGAAATCTGGGATATCGTTCCAACGGAATGGAATCCGGTCTTGCAAGAAATATATGCAGACGTTTTCAGCAACCCTGCGGACTGGGCGAGGAAAGCCGTAGACTTGGGGGCCGATATGATTCTGCTGCGTCTTAAGGGGGGCGACCCTGATCTGGGGAATAAAACGCCGGAACAGCTAGCTGAGGTGGTAAAGAATGTGTTAGCCGCCGTCGGCGTACCGCTAATTGTTGTAGGCTGTGGCATTGACGAGAAAGACAACGCTGTTTTGCCAGTGGTAGCCGAAGCTGCCGCCGGTGAAAACTTATTGTTAGGGGTTGCTAAACAGGATAATTACAAATCCATTGTCGCTGCCGCTCAGGTTTACAAACATAAAGTATTAATACTGGGAACTGTTGATATCAATTTGTGTAAACAACTAGAGATTTTAATCACCGAATTAGGCTTACCTGCCGAAAACATCTTAATGGACCCGGGGACATGTGCATTGGGCTATGGAATCGAATATACCTATTCGGTTATGGAGCGAGGCCGCTTAGAAGCAATTGGCGGTGATGAGCGGTTAGCTATGCCGGTTGTTTGTAATGTTGGCTACGAAGCCTGGCGGGCTAAGGAAGCTATTGCCGCTGAAAAAGATTTCCCCGATTGGGGAGAGCAATCTAAACGGGCTATTTTGTGGGAAGCGCTAACCGCTACCAGTCTATTGCAAGCTGGCGCAAATATCATGATAATGCGGCATCCGGAGGCGGTTCGCCTTTTCAAAAAAATGTGGAGGAATTAACCTACAACTATAATTCATAAATCTTTATGACATAAATTTAAAGGCTGTACTGAAATGCTGATCCGCTTAGCGATTAACGGAAATGATAAGTTTGTCGCCGACGATTACGAAATGAAGCAGCACGCTTGGGACATTGCCACCTATCTTACAATGGAACACTTCAAGGATTACAATGGAACACTTCAAGGAGAAGTATCCAGGCGATGAGGTCTACTTCATCATGGGTGCTGACCTACTCGTAGATATCGGGGAAGAGAAGTGGAAAAAGTCAAAAGAGCTTGTGCAGGAGAATAAGTTTATTGTCATGGCGCGAAATGGCATCGACATGTTGGCCGTGATTGCAAAATCACCGATTCTGCGAAATGCAGATGATGGTCAAACCTTTCATCTAATCGACAAAGGTCTGGCTATGGAGATCAGCTCGACCTATATCCGAGATGAGTTCCAAAAAGGGGGCGAACCACGATACTTGCTTCCTGAAAGTTGTTACGAATACATCAGTACCAATCATTTGTACCAATAAAAAAAGGGGGGATTTCAAATGAACAAACAAATGGAAATCATCCAAGCTTTGAATGTGCAATCGGAGATCAACGCTAAGAAGGAGATTCAGAGCCGGATCGACTTTCTCAAAGCATACTGTTTGAAAGCGGGAGCAAAAGGTTTTGTTTTGGGCATCAGCGGCGGTCAAGACTCGACACTTGCTGGACGACTGTCGCAATTGGCGGCTGAAGAACTTAGGGCAGAAGGTTATGAAGCAAAATTTTATGCCGTTCGCCTGCCATATGGAACGCAAAAAGATGAAGAAGATGCTCAAGCGGCTCTGGCATTTATCAAGCCCGATCAAACCTTTGTCTTTAACATTGAGGATCCCATCGCAGCTTTTGTCAAAGCCTATACTAATGCGACGGGTGAAGTCATGGCTGACTATCACAAGGGGAATGTTAAAGCCAGAATGCGTATGGTTGCACAATACGCGATTGCTGGGGAGCAGCAATGTTTGGTCATCGGTACGGATCATGCTGCCCGAGGCAGTAACAGGGTTTTTCACCAAATTCGGCGATGGGGGAGCCGACATCCTTCCTTTGACCGGCCTCACAAAAGGGCAGAGGCGTGAACTTTTGAAGGAGCTTAATGCTCCCGAACAACTTTACCTTAAGACTCCAACGGCAGACTTGCTCGATAACAAACCTCAGCAAGCGGATGAGACGAACTTGGTATTGAATACAATGTTCTTGATCAATATTTATTGGGTAACGAAGTTGATCCTGGTATTAAGGCGAATATTGAAAACCGATTCGGAGTAACAAAGCATAAACGGGAGTTGCCTGTAACTCCATTTGATACTTGGTGGAAGTAAGCATTATTTAATATGGATTATAGCTTATTCGAAAGCATGAAAGTGAAAAAGCCCTAAATCCTTGCAATACAAGGTGTAGGGCTTTAAAAACAAAAACTGTAATCAACTGTTTCGTTACTAAAAATATACTCATGCAAGTTTTACAACAGATTAGCCGATAAGATTTTAATGCAGACCGAGAACCTGTCGTTTTTTCATAATGTGGGCTTCGAGGCCGTTGGCTGCTTCCACAGGATCATCGGATACTGCAACTTTGCCGCCAGTTAGACCTTCAACATCTTCGGTTAACAGTTTCAGAAGACGTGGGGCTCCAGTGATACTAGGCGGTGGTGCAAGATGCGTGTAAGCACCGTAGGCAACAGCGAAGACGCCATCAATAGTTGCTTTTTGTTCTAACCACTGCGGTGCGGTTACTGCGATCGGTAATTGCGGTACGTCCACATCCAGATGATCAGCCAATGCGGTTACAAGCATACTGATGCGGCCTGTATCAGTGCAGGTACCAAAAGGCAATACCGGCGGAATCTTGAGAGCGTTACAAACCTCTTGCAGGCCGGGGCCGGCTAATTTAATCGCATCCAGATTCGCTAATCCAGCTACCTCAAGAGCGTGACAGCCACAACCTCCCGCAACAATAAGAATATCGCGTTTAATTAGTTCTTGCGCTAAGTTGACGGTCACATAGTCTTGCGGCCCGTTTTTGAGTGAGGTGCAATTAACCAGTGCTACTACACCCTTGATTTTTCCCGCAGTGATAACGTCAACCAACGGGTCTAGTTTACCGCCAAGTGCTTTGAGTACCGCTTCCGTTGAGAAGCCAGCAATGGCTTTTGTTTTGTAATTAGGAACTCTAGGTTCGATTTTGTTACGACGGTGCTTGTAGTTCTCAAGCCCTAGCTCTATTAGCTTCTCGGCGATAAATTTAGCTTCTGGTGGTTTATAGTCATAAGTAAATTTCAAGCCAGGGATTCTGACTATGTCATTGACGCTTACCAGGGTAACTTGATATTTCTCAGCGTAAGGTGCTAAATTCGGCGGACAACAGTTTTCGTCCATCGCAAAGACATCAACAGTACCGGTGGCTAAAAGTGGTTCGATATGAAGCCAGTTGCCAGTCAGACCACCAAACACATCGCTCATTTCAGCCCGCTGTAATAGTTCTTGACCAGTTTCAATTGAGCCTATAACCTTTATACCTTTTGCACCAGCGGCTTTTGCCGCATCACGCCATTTTGTTTCGTTGGCCAGTTGCATAGTAGCAAAGCCTGTCCATGGTTGGTGACCATTAAACACGATATTCACATAATCAGGGTCCATGATACCAAGGTCAACATCCACTTCATGAGGCGTTGGTGTACCGTAGAGAATATCTTGAACCATCTCAAGACCAATTTGTGAAGTATAGATTGTAGCTATGCCTAACCGCATGGCTTTTTTCGCTAATGAAACATAATCACCGTCAACGTTAGTTAGGCAACTGGCGGTAGCATCCTGAATTTCATAAAGCACACCAGCGGGGAAAAGTGCTAGGTCACGCCATACTTTTTGCCGGTGCTTGGGGGCAAATGCTGTAATCATCTTACTTGGATCATCATAATCATGGTGAAGTTCTTCAGTCAGAGATTCGGCTAGCTTATACGCCATTTCGTTAACCGTAGCAGTTGTTTCAATGCCGAGTTTACTACACATAAACTTAAGCTTGCCGACATCTTTGATTTGAAAAGGTGTTTTGCCTTCTGCTGTTGATTTTAAGGTGCGAAAGGCTTGATAAGCATGGTGAGTATAAGTTGCACTACCCATTACATTTAATAACAAGAATGCACGCATTGCCATTGCATCTCGATCAATACCGCAAACGCCTAAAACTGCACCGGATTTATCTGAGATGCGGCAAGGTCCGTGTGAACATAGTTGACAGCTGTTACCCTGTAAGCAGAAATTACAACGGATTTTCTCCTGTGGTGGATACCGATCAAAAACATTGCTCATATCGTCTGCGTGCAGCTTTTCGTACATTTCAAGCACAGATGGATGGATGCTAATACGCTGTTGTGTAGAGCTAAATTGATCTGTCATAATGGTCCCTGCCTTTCTAAGAAAATGAAAACTGTTACATATAATCCTATTATTAGCGAAAAACGAAAATTTATTATTCACACTATCCTCCTAGATAGTATGCATCAAAAAAGTACATACTTGTCCGTAATTCTATATCAACTATATAATACAATCAAATCAAAGTAAAGGAGGGTTCAAACAGGAAGAAAAACATATTACACCTCTAATTCTAATGTTTGTTTTTGAGGGTGTGCTATATAAGTGAATGTTTTCAACAATGAAGCAATATCGCTAGAAGGACAAATAAAGTATGTTATCACAACAATATGAAGACAACATAGACACAATATTGCAGAAAATCCACGAAGCTGAGGCGATTGTGGTTGGCGGTGCCGCCGGTATGTCTGCGGCTGCCGGATATAACTGGTATCGAGATGATGCAATGTTTCGAAAGTATTTTAACGCATTTGCTGAAGAATATGGGATCGACAGCATCTTTGGAGGCTTTTACTATCGCTTCCGCACTGAGGAAGAACGGTGGGCATATCTTGCCACTTTGATCAACTTTGTAGCGGATGTCCCCATCGGCCGGCCTTATAAGGATTTATATAAAATTCTGCGTGGTAAAAACTATTTTATTCTTACGACAAATCAAGACACTCAATTTTTACAAGTGTTCCCAGAAGAAAAAGTCAGTGCCATTCAGGGTAACTGGACATATTTACAGTGTGGACGCCCCTGTCACGACGGTATTTATCATTATGCGGAACAGGCAAAGACAGGATCATTAGGCTCTCCCACTTAAACATAAATAATTTCGCATTGTAAGGAATGAATTTATTCGGCGGCACAGATTCATCAAAATTTTATAAGAATGGAGGATAACATGGAAGAGAAATATCGTAAGGTCTTAACAAAAATCCAAGAGGCTGACGCGATTGTAATCGGCGCTAGTAACGGCCTCTCCATTTCGGAAGGTATTCATATCTTTGCGGATGATTCATCTTTCCAGGAGAATTTTGGCGATTTCCGTAAAAAGTATGGTTTTCGCAGCATCATACAGGGATGTATTTACCCATATCCTTCCCAGGAAGAAAAGTGGGCATTTTTCAGCCGTATGTTCGAATACTTTTTATACAACAAGGAAACCAGTCCGGTCATGAAGAACCTTTATGAACTGGTGAAAGATAAAAACTATTTTGTGGTTACCTCTAATATAGATGCTCATTTTACACTGGCAGGATTTCCTAAGGAGCGCCTCTTCGAAATAGAAGGCAATTGTCGGAATCTGCAATGTTCGCATGGTTGTCATAATCGAATTTATCCAGGCGACGAAATACTGAGCAAAATGGCCCAAAACCAAGAGAATGGAAAAGTCCCTCCGAATCTTATTCCTAAGTGTCCTGAGTGTGGCGACCCAATGCAAGTCCATGTCGAAGTCGATAGGAATTTTCTAAGAGACCAGTCCTGGCAAACCAGCTATCAGGCTTATCAGGATTTTATCGATAAAGCCCATGGTAAAAAATTAGTCCTGCTGGAATTAGGTGTGGGTGCCAGAAATCAAATGATTAAAGCCCCATTTATGAAGTTAACCAGTCTTGAGGAATATGCTACCTACATTACTTTTAATAAAGGCGGCGAGCTTTATATTCCAGATGTGATTGCTGCTAAATCCATTGGTATTGACGGCGATATTGCGGAAGTGTTGCAGCAATTAGTGCAGATGAAATAAAAGAATTTTATAAATATGAGACTAAAGGAGAAAAAAATGTTTTTAGAACAGGTTATGAATGACCCTTCGGCCAGCCGGTTGCAATGCGCTATAAACGATGGTGTGAATTTATGGAGCAAAATATCGAGTTTTGGCTGCCGGACAGTGTCAAGCACACCAAAGAGCATTGCGCCCGCGTGTTGCTGTTGGCACTGGTCATCGCACATCAAATTGGGCTGAGTGAGGAAGAAATGGACGCACTTAGCATGGCGGCTATTTTCCATGACTCTCGCCGCCTCAATGATTGGCTGGATAAGGGACATGGCAAGCGGGCGGCAGAATATTATGAGGATTATTGCTGTGAGCATGATACGAAAAGTAATAAGCAGGCAATTCCTGCGGGAACATGTAAGCGACATCTGAAAATAAATTAAAGCTTCTTATGAAGGCTGGTCTGACATAACAGTAAGGAGGGATTAAAGAATGAAGGTTCTAGTAGTAATTGATATGCAGAATGATTTTATTAATGGAGCGCTTGGTACGAAGGAAGCTGTAAAGATTGTTGATTCTGCGAAAGCGAAGATTGACAGTTATCTGGCAGCAGGAGACATTGTCATTTATACACAAGATACCCATACCGAGGCATACCTTCAGACACAAGAAGGACAAAAGCTGCCTGTTGAGCATTGCATAAAAGGGACGCCCGGCTGGGAAATTGCGCAAAAGGTGTATGTGAGCGGATGTCAGGTGATTGAAAAGCCTTCTTTCGGTTCAATAGAGCTTGCTGAACTGATTACAGGGATGAAGGAAATACAGTCTATCGAGCTGATTGGGCTTTGTACGGATATCTGTGTGATTTCAAATGCAATGATTTTGAAAGCAAAAATGCCAGAGGTTCCGATGGTGGTTGACGCATCCTGCTGTGCAGGTGCGACTTTGGAAGGACATCAAAACGCACTGTATGCAATGAAGACATGTCAGATTGAGGTGATCGGAGGAAAAGACGATGACTCAGTTTAACCAGCGTAATATCAGCATGATGATGGATTTATATGAAATGACGATGGCAAACGGGTATTTTGCGGGGCAAAATGAAATGAAACGGGTCGCATTTGACGTATTCTACCGTAAAAATCCGGATAATGGAGGTTTCGCAATCTTTGCAGGATTAGAGCAGATAATAGAGTATGTAGAAAATCTGCACTTTGACACAGATGACATAGAATATTTCCGCTCGCTGAATCTTTTTAGTGAAGCCTTCTTGGACTATCTAAGTAATTTTCGGTTCAAAGGCGATATTTACGCCTTCCAGGAGGGAACCATTATGTATCCCAATGAACCGATTATTACCGTAATAGCCCCGCTCATTGATGCACAGTTAGTAGAAACGGCAATTCTGACACAAATCAACCATCAGTCCTTGATTGCCACGAAAACAAGGCGCATCGTGAGTGCTGCAGGCGGGCGGACCGTATCTGATTTCGGTGCAAGGCGCGCTCATAATGTTGATGCGGCGGTTTATGGCGCAAGGGCTGCTTATATCGGTGGAGCCAGTAGTACATCTAATGTCATGGCCGGAAAACAATTTGGGATTCCTGTCAGCGGAACGATGGCACACAGTTGGGTCATGTTCTACAAAGATGAATATGAGGCGTTTCGGCATTACGCAGAAAATTATCCAGATGCAACCGTGCTGCTGGTAGACACGTATGATGTCATTCATTCGGGCATCCCGAATGCCATCCGGGTAGCAAAGGAAGTTCTGGAGCCAATGGGGAAACGACTGAAAGGTGTGCGTTTGGATTCCGGAGACCTTGCATACCTCTCGAAAAAGGCACGTGAGATGCTGGACGATGCCGGGCTTCAGGACTGTAAGATTTTTGTATCGAACAGTCTGGATGAATATACGATTAATTCAATTCTCAACCAAGGCGGCTGCATCGACAGCTTTGGCGTGGGAGAACGTCTGATTACGGCGAAAAGTGACTCGGTATTCGGTGCGGTATATAAGCTTGCCGCTGTGGAAGAAGATGGCATATTTGTACCGAGGATCAAGATGTCGGAAACCGTTGAGAAAATCACAAATCCGGGGCTTAAAAAAGTATATCGCGTCTATTGTAAGGAAGGAAACGCGGTAGCAGACTTGATTACGAGGGCGGACGAAATCGTGGATATGGACAAACCCTACCGATATGTCGATCCAGAAAAACCTTGGAAAAACCGCTACTTCACCAACTGCACCGTGAAAGAATTGCAGCAGCTTGTGGTGAAAGATGGGAAACGGGTATATCAGGCGCGTAGCCTGGATGAGATCCGTAAGTTTGTAGAGCAACAATTGGAAACCGAAATTTGGCAAGAAGAGCAGCGGTTTGAAAATCCGCATAAGCACTATCTAAATATGAGTCCGTACTACTATGAATTGAAGATGAGCCTGCTGCATGAAGCGCAGAATGCATGACAACAGCAGGGAGATAAGATCAGAGTGGAAAGGCAGCCAGGGCTGCTGGTAATCAGGCAGCTGGGCGAGCGGGAAACGAGTCGGGCCCGGCTATCAATGGATGCTGCATCAAGTGCACAAAGAAGTGAGTTTTGAAGAACGTACACGGTCCTTTTCTTGACTTTGCTCGCGAGAACGAATATGATACTGGTGTAATATAAAGAAAAGGGGAATGACTCATCGGCTGCCAGCGAAGCTGGGGCGAAACCACGGCAAGCCGGCAGATCACCCGGTACCGCAACGCGGAGATCCGTCGGCGGTACCGAAGCAAGTAGGGCGGTTCTTGACAGGATAATCCAGAAGTGATTCGCGCTGAATTTGAGACAATGCAACAGGATTTGTTCGTTTGCACTTTGGTTCTGGTCACATCTGGGAAAACTCATAATACAATTGAAGAAAATGCCATCAGATTGCATAAAATCTGGTGGCTTTTTTTTCTTTTCTATGTTTTTTATTTTTCTCAACCGACAGATTCTTTTCTAACATCATTCTACTCAATTTTGCTTTTGAGGAGAACTAGTTGTATCGCTGATAGACTGGGCTTTATAAAAAACAGAATTAATTCCAAGCCGGCGGAGGTGATAATGCAAATTTTGCCTGGTAATACCTAGTTGAATAGCGCATTGGCTGACGTTGCCACTATTTAGTATTAATGCGTTCTCAATGGTTTGTTTCTCGTATTGACGTACAAGTTCAGGCAGTGGTTTGTTAGATGTTGCTTCAATATTACTTAAGCAGGTAGTTTCTTGATCACCAATAAGTCTTTTTTTTAAAAGTCTAGGTAGATGCTCATTAGATAATATTGTCTCTGTGCTTTCAGTCATACTCATAGCACTTTCAATTACATGCTCTAACTCGCGGACATTTCCCGGCCAATGATAAGATAAGAAAAGTTGCAACAAATCTTGAGCTATGAGTTTTATATTCATCGATAGTTGTTCATTGAACCGGGATACAAACTCTTTTGCCAGCATAGGTATGTCTTCCGCTCGCTCGCGTAAGGGAGGAATATCCAGAATAACGGGTGTCAAACGGTATAAAAGATCTTCCCGGAAAGAGCCATTGCGGGCCATAATAAATAAGTCTTGGTTGGTTGCGCTAATTATGCGGCACGAAATCTTGCGTTCTTTATTATCGCCCAAGCGTCGAACTGTTTTATCCTGTAGTAATCGTAATAACTTTGCTTGTAAGGGAATTGTGAGCGAGTTTATCTCATCCAAAAATAAAGTTCCATTCTCGGCCTGCTCAAAAAAACCGGGTGTGTCTAATGCTCCAGAAAATGCGCCTTTACAGTCCCCATCATCAGGCTTTCCATTAGAGTTTCTGGTATCGCCGCACAGTTTACGGCAATAAAAGGGCGAGAGTTGTATGCACTCGCATTATGTATGCCTTGTGCAAATAACTCTTTACCTGTGCCTGTTTCGCCCAAAAGCATCACTGTAGATTGGTTTTGCGCTACCTTGCGGGCTTGTTTTAAGGTTTTCTGGATTGCGACACTGTTACCGATAATATCGTCAAGTGTATATAGGGTGCCATTGGTGATTCTGTTAGATTTTTTATTGTTAAATGAATTTATCACCATGGTAAGTAATTCGTTTATTGATGGCTTATCTCTGCCGATGGAGATAACCGCAGATAAATTTCCATTTTGAAAAAATGGGTATGAATTATATACAATATCGACTTTTTTGCCAGCAATTGTTGTATAAGTCATGTACTGATCTAGCAATGGTTCGGGATTCTTTGTTATAGCATAGCGTTGGAAGTTTTCAAGCTCTAAGTAATATACGTCAACGTCTTTTTTTCCCACCACGTGGTTATGGGTTGTCCCATCCATTTTTTTATGAGCTTTATTACAGATAAGAATAGTTCCGTCTACGCTCACGGCATAGACTCCATCCGATACCACATCAATAATGGAATGCAATAAACGGTTTTCATTTTCTAAATCTTCATAAGTTTTCCTTAGCATCAAAACAGCCCCTCCCAATATTGCAAGATGTTTACCAAGTATCTGAAAGTATTCTTATCATCTGAAAGGAAATCTTTCAGTGTATTGTATCGCTTTTTGAGATAATTAGCAAGTTTTGTTTTATTTGAAATATTCGAAAAATAATGATGGCACTGTGCGCGTTTTTCCGTGTTCAAGTGAAAGGAATCCTTTCAGTAGTGGATGGAGTTAATTTATTGGATAAAGCATGAAATTTTTAAAATCCTGCGATTTTGTTCACTGTTTTTATAACATACAAAAGAATGGCACGGATTGTGCAATAGTTAAAAGCAACGGCACAATAGCTCTGAATGTAAGGGAAATCTTAAAAGAGGTGAGTTCTTTTAACGTGTTTATTGTGTCATAACTAAATAATAAATTTTTAGGAGGTATGTATTGTATGAGTAATTTCGATAAGTTAGCGGAAGCGGTGTATCAGGGTGACGATTCTGCGGTAAAGACGATCACCCAAGGTATGATAGAATCCGGTGTGAATCCGATGGAGATTGTTAGCAAGGGCTTGTTAGCCGGCATGGACATAGTTGCTCCCAAGTTTAAATCAGGAGAAATGTTTATTCCGGAAGTTATGATGTCGGCTCAAGCATTGTCAGCAGGGTTAAACATTGTAAAGCCGTTGTTGTCCGCGGAAGATTCAGCCAATATGTCCACATTCGTAATGGGAACGGTAAAGGGCGATTTGCATGATATTGGCAAAAATCTCGTAGTCATGCTGCTCGAAAGCGGCGGCTTCAATGTGGTGGATCTTGGTGTAGACGTTGCTCCTGAGACTTTTGTTGCGGCAATCAAACAGCATAAGCCCCAGATTGTCGGCATGTGTGCACTGCTTACAACTACGATGATGGCTATGCAGGATACAATCGACGCGATCAATGCAGCCGGCTTGCGAGATAAAGTGAAAGTGTTGGTTGGCGGCGCGCCATTATATCCGGAGTTTGCCGATAAAATTGGTGCGGATGGCTATTGCGTTGATGCTGTTACTTGCAAGGAAATGGCTGCTAAGATGGTAGTTAATAAGTAATATGGGGGTTACATCGTGCTAATCGTAGGAGAACTGATTAATACGAGCCGGAAGGCTATCAGTGAAGCGGTTGAGGGGAAAAACGCTCAATATATTCAGCAAGTAGCGAGGGAACAGTTAGAGGCAGGCGCTAACTATATTGATGTTAACTGTGGTAATAAGGTTTTTAATGAAGTGGAATATATGGAGTGGTTGGTAAATAGTGTTCAGGAAGCTGTACAAGCACCTCTTTGTATAGACAGCCCGAACCCGCAGGCACTCATAGCAGGCTTGTCCTTGGCTAAATACGGTACGCCAATGATTAATTCCATTACCGACGAGGGTCCACGGTTTGAGGCAATCCTGCCCTTGGTACTGAAGTATAAAGCCAAGGTAGTTGCGCTGTGCATGGATGATCATGGGATGCCCGAGACGGCGGCCGATCGCATGCGGGTAGTGGACAGCTTGTATGGCAAATTGACTGCGGCAGGAGTTAAAGATGACGATATTTACTTTGATCCCTTGGTAAAACCGGTAAGCAGCGTGCAAACAGCGGGGGTTGAAGTGCTTGAGACCATTAAACTAATAAAACAAAACTATCCCCACGTTCACTTTATGTGCGGTCTCAGCAATGTATCATACGGGCTGCCTAACAGGAAGGTGCTTAACCGGTTATTTGTATCTCAGACCATGACATTAGGGATGGATGGGTACATTTTGAATCCCACAGATAAGAGCATGATGGGCATTATCTATGCCGGCTCGACCCTGTTAGGAAAAGACGATTACTGCATGGGCTATTTAAAAGCTCATCGCAAAGGACTTTATGAAGAGTAAACAAATTATAGCAAGCCTCAATTTTCAAGGGGAAGCTAGCTATTCTTGAGGAGGAATAAAACACATGCAAAGATATCAGACAGTTCGCGCGGAAGATATTGAGAAAATCCATGAAACCTCTCTTAAAATCATGGAGGAAGTTGGCATCATCTTTAGTTACGCGCCGGCTAGGGAAATTTTGGCCAAAGGCGGCGCTAAAGTTGAGGGAGAAACAGTCTATTTTCCCAAAGGTATGGTGGAACGGGAATTGAAACACGTTCCATCCTCGTTTACTTTGCATGGTCGCAACCCGGAAAAAAACGTTGAAATTAATACGGAACAGACGACTTTTGTGGGTCCTTATGGCTCGCCTTTCGTCTTAGATCTAGACAAAGGCCGGCGGCCTGGCACATTGGATGATTTTATCAAACTGGTAAAACTATGCCATATGATGAACAATATCGACATTCAAAGCCACATCTCCTGCGAACCTAGCGATATTGATGTCGATATTCGCCATATGGAAATGGTTTACCAGACAATGAAGTACAGTGACAAACCGCTTATGGGCAGTGTTTTGGGATATGAAGCATCCAAAGAAAGCATTGAACTGACGGCAATTGCTCATGGCATCGGCCTGGACACCATCCAAGATAAGCCCGTAATTGCTTCTATTCCCTGCACATTGACGCCACTTAGCTATGACGACAAAATGGCCGGCGCTATCATCGCTTATGCCGAATACCGCCAGCCTCAATTGGTCAACTCACTCTGCCTTGCCGGAGCTACCTCGCCGGCAACTATTGCCGGGAGCATCGCTTTGCAAAATGCGGAAATTTTAGCGGGGATTGTTTTGGCTCAATTAGTAAATGCCGGCACGCCGATTGTCTATTCCGCTTCCGGTTCCAGTATAGATATGCGTTTTGGCAACCTATCCATTGGCGCCCCCGAAGGCGCTCTCTTCTCCTTGGTCAATGGACAACTGGCAAAATATTATAAGATTCCTTGCCGGATAAGCGGTACTCTCTCCGACAGTAAACAGGTCGACAGCCAAACAGGCTATGAGTCCATGCTGACCTTGCTGATGGCTCAAATGGCCGGCGGCAACTTCATTCTCCACGCTGCCGGTATTTTGGATACTTATAATTGTACATCTTTCGAGAAATTAATGATAGACGATGAGATTATGGGGATGGTAAAACGGATTGGCCGGGGCGTTACCGTAAACGACGATACTTTGGCACTTGATGCTATTAAACAGGTCGGTCCCCGTGGAGAATATATCACTAACAAACATACCTTCTCTCATTTCCGTACTGAGTTTTATCAACCGCTCTTAAGTGATAGAGCCAGAGTTAACCAAGACGGTTTAACAATAGAAGAGCGGGCTAATGCACGCTGGAAAAAGATGTTAGGTGAATATGTACAACCATCATTGCCTGCGGATATAGACGCTGATTTGAAGCGCTATATCGAAAAAAGAAAGTAATATAAAACCCCATTCCCCTCTGTGGAGGGGTGCCTGAAGGGCGGGGTGGTTTTCCCCCATGCCGAAAATACCACGCCGTTACTTTGCGACACCCCTCTGCCGCGAGGAATGGGGATAATTTTATGGAAAGGGAAAATCATGAAGAATTTCGATTTTAAGAAATTAATGATTTTCATTATCCTCAGTGGCACCGTTGCTATTGCTTATCAGCTTCCATACTTGCGTTACACCTTCTACGACCAAATGGCAGCTGCACTGCAGCTCAACGATACCCAAATGGGCGTTTTAGCCACGGCCGTCAATTTTGCCAATATAATGTGTTACCCCATCGGCGGTTTCTTTGCTGCCCGCTTCTCGATGAAATCCCTGATATGCGTTACCCTGGCAGCCTTCGTTGCATTAACAGTTGTATTCGCTTTTACTACCAACTACATCTTACTTATCGCAATCCATATCCTCTATGGCTTTTTCGGTATTGCCACTCTGTGGTCTGCCTATCTCAGCGGCATTCGTTCCCTCGGTGACGAAAACAACCAAAGTACTCTTTTTGGCAGCAGTGAAGCAACCCGCGGGATCATCCAAACTATCAATGGTCTATGCTTCCTCGGTATCATGAATGTTGCTGTCACTCCTATTCTCGGATTTCGCTATATCATGCTCTTTGGCGCTGCTGCTACCGGCATCTTCCTGATTCTGGCTTTCATTTTTCTTCCTAAAGAAGAGAAGAAAGAAGCTGTTGCCGGTAGTAACAAAGAAGAAGAAAAATACACCACCATGGACGTTCTCAAAAACAAAGGGGTTTGGCTCACTATGTGGATCATCATGTGCGCCTATATGTCCTGGAGTCTCGGTAACGGGTATCTTACTACCTACACTGTCCGTGTGCTGGATGTTTCCGAATCTGTTGCTTCGACCCTCGGTATTATCCGCAGTTATGTTATCGTCTTCCTCGCCGGTTTCCTCGGCGGCTGGGTTCTCGACCGCTTTACCTACAAAGGCAAAGGCTTCATGCTTCTATTCGGTACTATTGCCGTAGTTCTTGCTGCTGTCATGTTCACAAGCAAAGTAGTGCCTATTAGCATTGGTCTGACGCTTGTCATTGCTTTCCTTGCCAACGTCATGAAATCCACCTACTGGTCGGTTATGGAGCAGGCTGGAATTCCGGTAAAAATGACACCGCTTGGTACTGGGATTATCTCCTTCATCGCCTTTCTGCCTGACATGATCGTTACCCCTATCTGCGGGGTTTGGCTGGATGCCGCTACTGCTGCCAGCAATGTTGAAGCCGGTTTCAACAAGATTTTCATTCTCCTCATCGCATTCTCCGTAGTCGGCATCATCGGTGCTTACCTGCTCATGAAACAGACCAAATTCATAGAAGAAAAAAGAGTCTCTGGAGAAGACCTAACACACTCTCTGTAAAATGAATACTAGAAGTAGCTCTTGTTAGCTGCTTCGTTTTTAAGCAAAATATACTCAAGTGGCATTGGGGTCGGAGAACCTGCGGGGCAGGTACAGTTAAAATCACTGCACTTGCAGGTTCTTCTCCCATAAGGGGAGACACCGGTTTTAATGCAAGTTCCCAGACACACCCTAATAAATGAAAAAGGGAGTGGGAAATTAATGTCAAAATTTAATATTGAAGAAAGCCCGCTTACTCCATTTTTGAAGCGGCTATTCCTTACTTGCAGCGGCGGCCCCTTTATAGACGGTTATCTGTTGGTGGTAATCGGCCCGGCACTTGTCCAATTGGCTCCCTTGCTGCTGCTTGACGCACATTGGAAGGGGATGGCTAGGGGCAGCTTCCCTTGCAGGACTTTTCCTGGGGGCTGTGTTTTTTGGCGGTCTGACTGACCGTATCGGGCGAAAATTGATGTATATGCTTGATTTGACCGTGTTAGCCGTGCTTTCCATTTTGCATATATTTATTACTACTGCCATGGAACTGGTTGTGCTTAGGTTTATTATCGGCATTGCCATCGGGGCTAATTATCCCATTTCTACTTCGCTGATGGCAGAATTTTCCCCGACGAAATACAGGCATATTTTTTTGGGCGGCCTATCTGTCCAATGGTTTGTCGGCGCGACAGTTGCCGGTTTGATCGGCTATTTCTTCATCGATGTACCTGGCGGTTGGCAGTGGATGTTGGCGCTCGCGGCTGTTCCTGCCATATTAGTATTTATGCTCAGGACTATGCCGGAATCACCGCGCTGGCTGTTAAGCAGGAATCGTGTTGAAGAAGCCCGGAGCATTTTGAAAAAATGCTATGGCCATGAGGCCGACATTGATGCTGTGGATCAAACTGTAGCAGTGAGTTCTGCCGGTTTTAGCAAACTTCTGGAACCATTATACTTGAAAAGGATTTTCTTTGTAGGCGGGTTTTTCTTCTGCTTAGTGCTGCCGCTGTTTGTCATTTATACATTTGCGCCGCTCATTTTGGAAATGATGGGTTTGAATCACGGCAAAGAGTCTATGCTCGGTAATGTGCTTATCAATGTAGTATTTCTCACTGGCACAATTTGTGCAACAGTCTGGGCTGATACCTTTGGCCGGCGGCCGCTGATTATCTGGAGTTTTGCGGTTATGACTGCAGGGATGTTAGTTTTGACACTATTCCCAAGCGGTTCAGTCTGGATAATATTGGTGGGCTTTGCCTTATATACCTTTGCTGCAGGTGGGCCTAACATTCTGCCATGGATGTATTCTAACGAACTGTTTCCCACCGAGATACTGTTGATCGTACGTCCGGCTCGGCTGGAACCCATATGTAATGGTCGCTGGTATTGCAGCACCGGACCATCTCTGTTTGTTATTGGATTTTCGCAATATCCTGGAATATAATGTAATTGGGTACAGGCTCAATAAGGAGGTCTGGGACTGGTGCCGAGACATTGTTGTTGCGGTTTAGTTAATGAAGAATCAGTATGCCGAAAATTTTCCCCGCAAGGACAGAAGGCGGGAGCGGCGCCGGTTATAGTGCAGGTAGAAGAACTGGAAGCCCTCTGCTTAAAAGATATCAAGGGCTTTGAGCAGGCCACCTGTGCGTCAATCATGGGGCTGTCCAGACCCACATTTATTTATATGGCTTTATCAAAAAAAAGGCAGGAGTAATGTGTAAGTTTATACATAGTGAAAAATCACGGGAGGAGAGATAGCTTCGGTAACTCGAGCAGATAAAATTGCTGGGGAGTGGTGGTATGGTAATCAGGCCTTTATTAAATGTTTATCGTATGTGTAGGAATTAATATACTGTGCTATTTCTCATTAAACTTCTACGAAAAAATTAGCGTTTTGTCATTCCTGGCTATACAAGTAATTGTTGTATTTTTCATCTTTATTTGCGATAGAATTTCTTTAGAAATAGATAATAGGAATAATTTTGCTGCCCAGATTGCGGAGGATTAATAGCCGGTAATTTTTCCAATAGTAATTAAAATAGCAAAGCAAGTTTGCTTGAAAGGAAACTAAGTCAATTTACGAGTCAGATACGGAGAACCATTGTCGAGATATATGGTGTGGTACGGGTGGCAAGCAGTAGTTGCAGTTACAATAGATTGGGGTTATTTGCAAAAGCGTAGGATGCCGTTGATTTGGCTATATGAAGATAAAAGTGATTCTATTTATAAAATTTTATTCGGTGTGAATACTGGCTAGGCTGGTTGCCCCTTTTGCTTGCATTATACGCAATGGGTATTTACCGAGAATCGCAAAAACACAACATATTGCATGTGTTCTTTTTAAACGTTATGTTAACTTTATGCACGTCGAGTGTTGTGTTCTACTGAAAAGAAAACACAACCCATGAAGCCGGGCGGCGCTTGGTTTCGTGGGCTGTGGAAAAAAGTGAAATATGTTTCCGCGGACAAGGTTAGAAAACATTTGTGTCACAGTATTATGTGGCGGATAGCCATCCGGTGGTTATTGATAAAGAGATATGGGAAGCGGTTAGTGTTTAAAGGAAATCAGATTATTGTAAGATTGCTTGATGGTACACAAATTGAGTGTGAAATGGAATAAAAAGAAAGTGAGCTGGTCGGGGGGCATTAGAAGTCACCTTGACCAGCTTTTTGTTTTCCAAGCGGTGCAAATGAATTTGAGCGGTAGGGGCAGCTTATGGGCGGGCCGATTGACAGGCTCAATTTTTTCCTCACCGCAAAACTCCGCTATTAAGTCTTAGGTAGGATTTTTTGTTCGAGAAGTAATGAAAGGCTGAGCGGGACAAGGCCTTCTACCGAATAAAGTTGGTCATTACAGGAGCTTCTTTTTCCGGTAATGCCAAACCCACAGCTTTTCCCGCCTCAATAGATTTCAGTAACCATGCCATATTATTACCTAGTGTACGCATGGTCTGCATACCCTCCAAGTCCTGCTTAACTTCTTTGGGTGTATTTCCATGTACCATATTCCAATACTGGGATGATACAATAGGCATATTGCTCATTGTAAAATATTTGTTAATTTGATCAAATGTAGCCGTAGTCCCACCACGACGAGCGCTTACAACTGCCGCCACAGGTTTGTAGGCTAATTGCCCGCTCCACATGTTGGCAAAGAATGCCCTATCCATAAAGGAGGTTAACTTTCCGGTAGCAGAAGCAAAATGTACTGGAGAGCCAAACACAAAGCCATCTGTCTCAGCGGCCTTACTTAAAAATTCATTTACTGAATCATCCATACAGCATTGGCCTGTTTTCATACAAGCATAACAACCTAGACAGCCGGAAACTGGCTTTGCTCCTAAATTAAAGATTTCTGTTTCAATACCTTGTTTTTCTAATGCTCCGGCTACTTCAGCCAAAGCAGTATAAGTACACCCTTTTTCATGAGGACTTCCATTAACTAATAATACTTTCATTTAAATAACACTCCTAGCTCATCTGTTATAGCCGAAATGGCTTTTCCTTGCTCTGAAACCTTTTTTATTGCCTCTTTTTACTAGCAGATATTTTTTGGATTCTATTTGTGCGACTATAGTATAATCTAAAAATGTAATTATCTTTTCTTGGGGCAGAAGGAGCAACTCCGCCTTCAGCACCGTGTCCCAAAAGACAGTTGCCGATTCCTATGTAGTCTCCTTCGATTCCCCATTGTTTTAATAAGGCTAAGTACTATTCGTCGTTCTCCGGATGTGTGTCAACCGACTACCGGACATCGTCTATGCAGGCAGTTCCATTCCTGCGGCCTTGATGAAGTCGTTGCCCGAATACTCGCTTAGCTCAATGTTCACCCCATTGGTTCTGTCGGACGCGAACATGGCTTGCTTCACCGCGCCTCTATTATCACTCCACACTTTCCTGATGCCTTGCATCTCTAATTCCTGCGTGGCTCTTGCCACATCTTCAACCTTATAGTTCATACTGAATATCCCTGGATTGCGAGGGCTATCAATGTTCTGAAGTGCATCTTGCCCCAATGGCTGGAACAGCTCAATATACCTGGGGTCGTTCTTGGCCTTAAGAAGAGCAATCTTGATATTGTTCTTTGGGTCGATCCAAGTATGAGTCGTCATCCCGAAAACATCCGAGTAGAATCGTGCGGCCCCGTCGGCGTCGGTAGTCCAAGCATGCACGTGGTCAAGCCTTTCGATTCCCAATGTTCCCCGCGGGGTAACTAACGGCTTACACAAAGGCGTCATGTTCTTAATTAAGCCATCATCCCCTTCAAACTCACTCAGCTCGATGAACAACCCAAAAGTCTTCTCTGGATCATACCAAAACTGCCGTGTGGACCCGATTGGGACCTCCAGCGTCCTAGCGATTCCTATCGCCTCAAGTTCTTTCTGCGCCTGGTCAAGATCCTTCACTCTGTAGTCAACAGCAAACACGCGTGGTGCACGGGGCCCGGTGATTGAAGCTAGCGCCCCGGGAACCAATTCTTGAAAGTACTCCACCCATACGGAGTCCCATCCCTTGCGAGTAATCGTCGACAGAAGTGGCAGTCCAAGATAAGTAGTGAGGTCGCGCTCTTCACAAGACAAGCCAAGAATGTCTCTGAAAACACTACAAAGCACACCCGGGTCATCCATCCAGCCGTGCATGTGATTCATTGCGATGAGTTCCATGCTAGACTTTCCCTTATTACCATTTACATGACTTTTGTCACTCATAAAAAATTCTCCTTGTAAGATATATATCGGATTCAGGTTTACAAAACCACCCGAACGTTCTTTGATAAATTAACTTTATTGTTCCGAACGGTGTATCCTCCTTTAATCCAATATCAAAGTGATCACTTGGTTAATATGAAATAATACTTTTCTCGATCACTGACGGCAATAAAGGTATTACTAGGAAATAGATATTTTTTGGATTCTATTTGTGCAACTGTATTATACTCTTACAATGTAATTAGCTTTTCTTGGGGCAGCAGGAGCAACTCCGCCTTCAGCACCATAGCCCAAAACACAGTTGCCGATTCCTATGTAATCTCCTTCGATTCCCCATTGTTTTAATAAGGCTATGCCTTCTTCTGTTTCAAATACTTCTTTTGCTCTGTAAATAAAGCATGAATCAACGCCTACAGCATGAGCAGCATTTAATAAGTTGCCCAAAACAAGTGTTCCATCCTCTACAGCAGTCACTGCATTCTTATCAGCAAGAACAACCACTACAGTTGGTGCACCATAGAATGGATCAGATGTGGCTCCCATAATGGCAGCATTCATTTTTGAAAGTTTTGCAATCGTTTCTTTATCCTGAACCGCTACGATAACCGGTGATTGTTCCCCCATACCTGTTGGCGCAAAGGTACCAGCTTCAAGGATTGAATTAAGCTCTTCCTCCTTGATTTGTTCTTTCTGAAATTTTCTACAGCTTCTTCTTGTTTTTAAATCATGTAAAGTTTCTTTCATAACATATTGTCTCCTTCCAAAATAAGTGTTATAGTTATGCTATAATTATATAATGTAATTAAAATTTAACAAGTACGATCTTTTATTAGAGTAAGTATCTTTTAAGATGGTATTGGAGGATTATCGTGATAAAAGCAGAATTATTTGGTGTATGTCCCCTTACAACAGCGCAAGAATTATTGACAGGTAAATGGACACTACTTATTTTATATCTTTTAAGTAAGGAAACCTTGAGATTCAATGAGTTACACAGAAAATTACCAGTTTTAACACAAACCACACTTTCAAACAATTAAGAATTTTAGAAGACAATGGTGTTATCATAAGGACTGTGTATCAGGAGATTCCTCCTAAAGTTGAATATTCATTAAGTGACATTGGCAAAGGATTTCAAGATGTTTTAATTAGTTTAGAGAAATGGGGAAATCAATACATAGAGTATTTAAAAGTAAATAATGTTAATCCACGGGCCAATTGTAGTTGAAGCAGTTATGTTTGTTTGCAAAATCATAGCCGAGACAGGGCGGATCAAGAAATTTGATGTTGACCTATATTTTGCGTTAACGGAAAAGGTGGTAGTTCATGACGATGGCAGATTGACGGTGGGGTTGCTTGACGGTACAGAGGTTGAATGCCTAATTGAATAGTGATGAAAAAATGAGCCGGTTGGGGTGAGTTTGGACCACTTTGAGCGGCCTATTATGGCAATAACGTATAAACGAGGCATTATTAACGTACAAGAACAATGCCTTCTATCCGCGTTCGCTCTGAACATTGAAAGAATAGTAAAGGCACTGGCGTAACAATAAACCCAGGGAATAAATGGCTAGGTTTTTTGCTGTTCAGGGATTAAGGTGCAAATCAAAATGGTAGTCGAGGTTTTCTTCTCGACTACCATTTTGTCAATAGGCCGTATGCCGGGGAAGCATTATTGTAATACGGTTTATATAACAATTTTACTTTTATTTCATTAAGAAATCTAGTTTTTGTCTATTTCCTATGGATTAACCGTCTGTCCAGCTGGCGTATCATGCGGCGGTGTTTGATTTGGTTCGGCTTTATACCAGGCGGCATACATTGTTGGCAGTACGAGCAGCGTTAGCACGGTGGCGCCAAACAGTCCCGCGGCAATGGCAACGGCCATCGGCCCCCAAAAAACGCTGGAAACAAGGGGAATCATGCCGAGAATAGCGGCCGCTGCGGTTAAGAGGATCGGTCGAAACCGGGCAACCGTAGCATTGATGATAGCATCCCACAGCGGTTCTCCAGCCTTGATTTGTTGTTCAATCTGATCAATGAGAATAACGGAATTTCTCATTATAATGCCTGCCAGTGCCAATAGACCTAATTGCACGACAAAACCCATGGGGCGTCCGGTCAGCAATAATCCTAAGCTGACGCCAATAATTCCGAGTGGAGCCGTTAAGAGAGTCAGCACCATTTTAGGGATGTTTTGCAGCTGGAACATAAGTAGAGTCGTGATGATGAGTACCATAACCGGTACGGGCTGCAATAGCCAGCGGGTAGCTTTGGTACTCAATTCCAAAGGACCGCCAATATCGATGCTGTACCCTGGCGGCAAGGAGGCACGGAGTTCTTTTAGATTATCGTAAACAGCCTGGGTTGCATCATTTCCCATTACTCCTTCAATCGTATTGGCTTGGACGGTAATCGTAGGTTTCAGGTCACGGCGCCAGATGAGGCCCTCTTCCGCATCGTAGCTAATTTTGGCGATTTGATCGAGGGGAACATACTTGCCGTTGCCAATATGGATATTTAGGTCTTTAAGGCGGGAAAGGTCATTACGGTTTTGTGAATCAACGCGAAAATCAATGCTTACTGTTTTATCTTTTTCCCGAAATTCCGTGACTGCAGTGCCTGATACTAGGGCTTGGAGACTGGAAGCCAGTGTTTGACTATTCAGTCCTAACATTCGGGCTTTGTCTTGATCAATAGACAAATGCATGACTTTACTTTTTTCATTCCAATCAAGAGAGGTGTCGGTAAGATTGGGATTGGCCGTCATGCTGTCCCGTACTTGTCCGGCGATTTCACGGACTTTGTCATGATTCGGGCCACTAACTCTGAGCATGACCGGATAAGGATCAGAAGGGCCAAGTTTTATGAGACTGATGTTGCCGCGTACATTGGTAAGTTCAGTGGCAAACAGTTCGTGAGCTTTCTTCGATAGTTCGGTACGGGCGTTTGAATCTTTCGCGATAATGACGAATTGTGCAAAATTAGTATTGGGAAGTTTGGGATCAGCGGTTAAAACAAATCGTGGCGCACCTTCCCCTACATAATAGGTATAGCTGGCGACATTATTATCTTGCGTAAAATGCCGGGCAAACCGTTCGGCTTCTTGCTCTGTTGCTTGCAGGGAAGCTCCTTCCGGCAACTGTATTTCCACAATTAATTCCGGCCGGGTTGAGGCAGGGAAAAACTCTTGTTTTACCAGTCCCAACAGGAAGATAGAGCCGACAAAGCAAAGGACAGTGGCACCCAGGACTTTTTTACGGTGCGTTAAACAACCTATTAATATTTTTTTAAATAATCGATAAAACTTGGTGTCGTAAATATCATAATCCTGTGTGTTGCTGACGGGAGAAATTTTTAGCAGATTATAACCAAACAGGGGTGTGACCATGCCGGCAACTGCCCAGGATATAAGCAGAGCAATGGTGACTACGGAAAAAATGCTGCCAACAAATTCAGAAGCACTTCCTTTGGAGAAACCTACCGGGATAAATCCGGCGCAGGTTATCAAGGCTCCCGTCAAGCGGGGGGATGCTGTAGACGTATAGGCAAAGCAGGCGGCATCAAACCGGCTCCAGCCTTGCTCCAGTTTTACAACCACCATTTCGATGACGATGATGGCATCATCAACCAGCAGACCTAATGCAATGATCAGCGCTCCTAACGAAATTTTATGCAGGTCGATTCCCAGCGTTTTCATAGCGATAAACACGCCGGCAATGACCAGGGGAATACAAAATGTTACAATCATGCCGGATCGCAGACCCAAGCTAAGAAAACTGACGATTAATACGATAATGACGGCTTCGGCCAACGATTCTACAAATTCGTCAATGGATGATTTTACAATTTTCGGTTGATTGGACACGGTATTCAATTCCAAACCGGCTGGTAAATTTTTTTTGATTTGGGACAGAACTTTATCCAGGTTTTCACCCAGGGTAAGAATATTGCCGCCTTTTTCCATCGAAAGGGCCAGGCCGACGGCTGGTTGACTATTGTAATACATTTTAGGGTCCGGCGGATCAATATAACTGCGTTCAATTTTGGCGATATCGCCGAGACGAAAGGTATTTCCGTTGGCACGGATCGGAAGATTCTTCAGATCGTCCAGATTTTCAAACATGCCGGTGATACGCAGATAGACATTATCAGAAGAAGTTTCCAGCATGCCAGACGGTGCCATGGCATTTTGTGCCTGAACGGCATTGGTAATATCGGCCGGAGTCATCCCGAGTTGCGCCAGCTTAACCGTTTCCATTTCAATATAAATTTTTTCCGTTTGCACACCGACAAGTTCCACTTTTTTTACATTGGGGACACCTAGCAAGGTCCGGCGGATAGTTTCCGCTCTTTCCCGTAATTCTTCATAAGTATATCCGTCACCGGTCAAGGCATAAATAGAACCGTATACATCATCAAACCGGTCGTTAAAATAAGGACCGTCAACGCCCTGTGGCAGAGTGGCTTTGATATCATTAACCATATTGCGCACTTCCAGCCAGGTGGGGCGGATTTGACTTTCGGTGACGGCATCATCCTTTAAAACAACGTAAATAATGGACTGCCCGGGCCGGGAATAGCTTTTTAGGTAATCCAGGCCCGGTGTATCCTGCAGCTTTTTTTCAACTTTATCGGTAACCTGTTCTTCGATCTGACGGGCGGTAGCGCCAGGCCAGTTTACGGTAACCACCATTTGTCGAATAGTAAAGTCGGGATCTTCCATCCGTCCCAGGTTTTGATAGGAAAAAATTCCGCCAAGGAAAATGACAACGATGAAATAGTATACCAATTGTTTATGATTGAGGGCCCATGCGGTTAAATTGAAGGATTTCATTGGTTATCACCGTCCACTATCCGTACTGTTTGGCCTTCACGCAATTTATGGACGCCGGCTGTTACGATAGTGTCGCCCGGATTAAGTCCGGCGAGGACCTGGACCTTGGCATTACCAAAGCCGCCAATTTGGACCGCACGTAAATGGATAATATTGTCCGTTACAATCCATACGTTAGAAGTATCATTTGTTTGATAGATGGCCGACAGAGGGATAAGGGTGCCCTCTGCTTTTTGACCGCTGGCACTAACGACGTTAACTGCAGCCGTCATGCCGAGTTTAATTTCCGGCGGTGGGTTGAGCAAGCTGATGCGTACTTTATAGGTGCGGGTTGTTGGGTCGGCCATGGGCGCGATTTCCCGAACACTGCCCTTTGTTTTTATATTGGGAAGAGCCCAGAAGGATACGGTAAGCTGTGTTGCCTTACGTAATTCTTCAATGCGGTTTTCCGGTACGCTGATCTCGATTTCTCTCTCGCCGTCCTGAACAATAGTCAGTACTGTCTGACCGGCGCTGACCACCTGACCGGCTTCGGCGCTGATACTGGAAATAACGCCGGATTTATCGGCATAGAGCAGACTGTAATCTAATTGGTTAGAATCTTGCGCATATTGGGCCGATGCCTGCCGCACGCCTGCCTGTGCCACTTCGTAGGCATTTTCGTATTGATCCAGCTGGGCGCGGCTGATGGCATTTTGGGCATACAATTGCTGGTAGCGGTGTAAATTGCTTTCTGCCAGTCTCAGCTGCGACTCGGCGGAATAGACCTGAGCCGAAGTACTGTTAACGGTTTGCCGCAGATCCCGTGGGTCAATCTGCATGAGAACATCGCCGGCACTCACCGTGCTGCCAAGTTGTACATTGCGTTTTATGATTTTACCGGTGACCTGAAAAGCCAGCTGGCTTTCATAACGGCCGCGCACTTCACCGGAGTATGTATAACCTTGTGTGGTATTGGCAGCGCCAATCACAGCAGTGCGTACCAGGGAGATATCCTGAGTTACAGTGTGGGATTGGTTGTGCACTTTCCAGATGACAATACTGCCGACACAGAGAAGAACGGCTGCTGCAGCTAACGCGTAATACAATTTTTTCCTGGGAACTTTAGAAAACCAAAGAAACGGTTGCATACTTTCACTCCTTAACGTATTTTACGGGGATGAGTTGGATAATCTTGAACGATTTCACAGACGATTTGGTGGATTTCTTTTGGTGATAAGGAAGGATCAGCTCGAAGCGGGATGCCTTTAATGGTTAGTTCTTGTAAATTCTTGCACACTGTACTACTCCTTTCCCATTCGTTAATGAGTACGTATTCCCAAAATGCCACAATAAAATTTGACCGGTTCAAATAAAAGAGATAAAAAAATATCCAGACAGAATGATCGCTGGTATATGAGGTCTGTAGAAGATTTACCCCATTCATTGGTAAATGCAAGATAGTATCTGGGATAGTCTTTTATTCGTCATGGAAAGTATGGCTATGCTCAATAGAAAGGTAGAATCGGTTGGTTTTATGTCTTGTAGTGAAAATAAAATTATTTTTTGACCGGTTTAATTAATGTTTAAAAAAAACCATCTAACAAATTCTGTTGGAATTATATACAACGTGCTAAAGAATTTTGCAGGCGGGTGGAACACTCTCAACACATCACCCGCCTGTACCTGCAAACTTCTTTAATGCGGACTATATAGTTTGTTAATTTTTTTATTCAAGTGATAAATGCAAAGTATTTTCCGGCAGGGCCAATATTTTTTCGATGATAGACTCGGCTATGTTTAAATGGCAGGCTATGAGTTCATTCGATGTTTTCTCGCATAATGCGTCCGTGATGCATTGTAGAGTCGACATGATAAAATTTATGGCGATAGCGGGATTAGCAACATGGAAACAGTCTTTCTGAATTCCATCCTCAATTACTTTTAGAAGCAATGGTTTAAGTAAGAGAGTACCTTGGCGGGATATTTTATTTTTGAGATATAAATTTTTCTCATCATATAAAGAATTCAATATTAATCCGTCTTTATATTGTGCCGTACGAAACATGGCATTTATCATGAATTCCATCTTTTGGGGCGGGCGAATAATATTGGAGCAGGCTATATTTTTCATATCGGTTAGCAGAACGGATAGTTGACGGTTAATTAACGCTTCCAGTATTTCGTCTTTGGATTTAAAGTAATAATAGATCATTCCCTTGGCGACGCCCATTTTATCGGTAATATCCTGTATGGTTGTTTTACGGTAGCCATTTGCCGCAAATAGAGGTTCGGCAGTATCTAAAATTTCATCGATTCGGATTTGGGGGTCTTGGGGAGTACGCGCCATATGCTTCACCTCAATAAATATTTGAACAGGTCAAATTATAAAACTGTTGATGATTCTTGTCAAGGATTAATTTTCCTTTTGAGCAAGGTAAGCTGCATATTAACCACACTAAGTTTTTAGGCTATGACAAGGATGCTGACGATAACTTACTATCAATGAAAAGCAGGCAAAAATCGTCAAACGCATATACAAGGACTTCCATTTAATAATTGAGAATAAGGATTACTTTTTTATCAAAGTGGCGGGAACGACTGGATAACGATAACGTGCTGCAACGATATAAGGCCAAACAGTTTATTGGGATAATAATGAAAACTAAGGTGATTGATGAATTACAATACAAAGGTAAACGACAAACGCGTGTTGAGAATTTGTCGTCAACTTGATATTAAATCGACGATTAAATATAGCAACCATGGTTGTACCCGGCAAGCGGCGCCGAGCGAAAAAACATGCTCGTCCTTGACAGCACACCTACAGCAGATGGCGGTTGAATTAGCGGGAAGCTCCATTTATACAAAATAATTTATACTCCCCGGCTTTTGGTGGTATTAACCTATACTTAATAAGATTAACCTCATAAAATAGAGTTTATATAATCTATCGATTCATCAAGCCAGACAAGCTGAGCTTCCAGCTGTGCCATGGCTCCTTTTAATAAAATGTAGTCACCTAATTTTATAGGTGGGACAGGTATGTTCTGGTAATCATTAAATTTGATTTGATATCGTTTAAGCAGGTTAGTGCACTTTTGTTGCCGTTTTGTTAATTTCCCTAATAACTGTTCTTTGTTTAGATGTTCGGCAAAATAGATCCGCAGTTTGAAAATGTCCTTACTTTGCGGTAGCACCGGATCATCTTCCAGAATCCATTTCTTTAGCGTTGTTTTTCCCTCTGGCGTAATAGAATATAATTTTTTTTCTAAGATTTCCCCCTGAATGACAACCTCGTATTCAATTAAGCCAGCCTGTACTAATTTCTTTAATTCAGGGTATATTTGGCTTTGATTGGCGCTCCAAAAATCAGCCACGCTGTCATTAAATATCTTAGTTAGATCATAGCCGGTAAGCTTTTCTTTATTAATTAAGCCTAAAATAGCATAACTTAGTATATTCATTAAAATCGCCTCTTTTACTTGACTATTTAAAATTACAGTATATATAATATATATATCAATATCAACATGTAAATTTATACATGTATAAATTTTAGACAAAGGGATGCGATATTTATGCAGGAAGAATTAAAAAATTTGATTGGCAAGCATTTTATTTATACGTATGATAACGGCTGGCAGTATGAAGTCTATGTTAAGAATGATACAACCTTTGATTATCGGATTCATAGCGGCATTGTCGGCGGTCGCTGGGTAAAAGGACAAAAAGCTCATATTGTTGCTTTAGCAGACAATGTATATAAAATCTCCTGGGACGAGCCCACTGGTACTTGCGTAAGCTTAGCATTTAATCTGGCTGCATGTAAAATTCACGGTACCATTTTCTTTCCAGCCTGGGTAGCGAGGGATCCACAAAAAACAGTATGCTTTCAAAATGAGCATTTGCCTTTAAAGAACCAATATCGTGACCAAGGTCCAACCTATCCTAAAATGGTAGTGGACGAATTTGCAACCATTACGTTTATGGAAGAATGCGGCGCTGACAATGATGAAGTAATAAGCTGTACTCCGAGCCAGCTTCCTGAAGGTTATACAACAAGAAAAAACTAAATGTGCAGTATTAGGGGGAACAAAAATGAATTTCAAAAAATCAATAGGTATTATAGCTATGACAGGATTATTGATGACTGGCTTAGTCGGCAGCGTTTCAGCTGCAGATAGCAATGCAGATAGTAAAACTTTGGATTTTCCCATTACGGAGCCTACAGTTAGACTCATATCTAATGTCATTTATGAGCAGGTACCCAGCCGGGGTTATGATAATGTGGCAATGGGGATGGATGTGCTAAAACCAGAGAGAAATGAAAAAATGCCAGCAATCGTTTTTGTAACAGGCGGCGGTTTTATCAATGCCAATAAAGACAATTGCATACAGCAGCGTATGGATATGGCTAATGCCGGATATGTGGTAGCAAGTATTACCTACCGTGTTGCGCCGACTGCAACTTTTCCTCAGCCGCTTGAAGATGTAAAGGCAGCTATTCGCTACCTTAGGGCACATGCTGACAAATTTAATATTAATCCGAAAAAAATCGGTATTATGGGCGGTTCTGCAGGCGGTTATTTATCTGCTATGGCAGGTACTACCAATGGCACCAAACAATTTGATAAAGGCGAATATTTAAACCAAAGCAGTGATGTACAGGCGGTAGTTGACTTTTACGGCTTATCTGATTTGACAAGAGTTGGTGCAGATTATTCAGAGAAAGTACAAGAAGCGCACAAATCTCCTGGCGCAACAGAAGCGTTGTGGGTAAACGGCAGCCCGGTTTTCGGCGGCAAAGACGGTGGTATTTTAGTTGATTCCGAAAAAGCCAAAGCAGCTAATCCCATAACTTATATTTCGGATAAAACTGCGCCGTTTCTTTTGATGCATGGTGACAAAGATACCGTCGTATCTCCCAGTCAAACGGAACTTTTGCATCAGGCGCTGATAGCTCACGGCATTGAAGCCACTCGCTATATTGTCAAAGGTGCGCAGCATGGTGGCGTTTATTGGAATCAGCCTGAAGTAATGCAAAAAGTAATTGATTTTTTTGATAAACACTTAAAATAATACGAAAAGGGGGGCTGTTGCACTAAGCATTTAACTGCTAGGTGCAGCAACTCCCTTTTGTTGCAAAAATAATCCCCAGACTCAACAGCCTAGGGATTGCGTGCTAAAACTTATTTATGTTACTAAACAAATTAGCACATAAAAATTGTACCAAATTGGGAAATGTTTCTCAACTAAAACTTCCCTTAAGTCTCGCCCAATGGCTGCAATTTTGGTTACCACTGCAACATATATATCAAGAAATTATTCTATAGCTAGGTTTTTCCCCTTGTTTTCTGGTATAATTTAAAGTAATAAAATGATCGGAAGTGCGGGTCTTGTATGCCAAGCCAGCAGGAATTACAAAAAGAAAATGAAGCACTGAAAGCTCGCGTACAAGAACTCGAAATCTTAAACAAATGATATATGGAGCACTCCAAGTGGTGCCAAATCTTCGTCTGCTATCTACAGCCTGATTCAAACCGCCTTAGAAAATGGTCTAAAACCACTAGAATATTTAACGCATGTCTTTACACAAATTCAGCGCAATGAGGAAGTGCCGATTCAAAGTCTATTGCCTTGGGCTGAGGAAATGCCGACTCACTGCAAGTTGCCTCAAGATGTTGCAACAGAAAAGTAAATATTAACGCCTGCAGTATAATGTCCCCATTATATCGTAGGCGTTTTCTATTTTCTATGTGTTTCTTGAGTTGACGCTTACGACTGAGCTATTAACGGAGTTTGACATAAATTTATATTCTACGCTAGTGGAGAAAGTGACAGTGCATGATGTCGGCAGATTGATGGTAAGTTTGCTTGATGGTACGGATGTTGAGTGTATAACTGAATAGGAGTAGAAAAACAGAAACCAAAGGTAATATTAATACTATGCTTAATACATAATTTTGTTTTAGTATTGACAAGTATTGGTATATACTGTAATATTATTTATAAAAATATTAGTGTATATACACTAATAAATGCTATAGGAGTGCAATGGTGAAACATGCCGATGGATACTACCCCAAAGCCCCTAGTCCTTGCATGTGTCTTAACATACGCAGGGCATCTCGGGCAGTAACTGAATTTTATGAGAAGATTTTGGAGCCCAGCGGGCTTAAAGTTACTCAATATTCATTATTGCGTCATCTTGAGCAGGTAGAGCCGGTCAAAATTACTGAACTTGCCAAAGTCATGCGCATTGATCGTACTACTTTGAACCGGAATATGAAACCGCTTACTGAAGCTGGCCTGATTAAGATTAATTCAGGACAAGATCCCCGTTCGAGGGAAATTACTCTTACCAAGGCAGGCAAATTGGCATTGACAAATGCAACAGTATTATGGGATCAAGCGCAGGCCTCGCTAAAGGAATATTTGGGAGAGTGCGACAGCAGGCAATTTGATCATTTGATTTTTAAACTGGAAGCACTGAT
>NZ_FNAM01000052.1 GCF_900101845.1 Sporomusa acidovorans
CGCCCATTAAAGTGGTACGTGAGCTGGGTTCAGAACGTCGTGAGACAGTTCGGTCCCTATCCATCGCGGGCGTAAGAGACTTGAAGGGAACTGCTCCTAGTACGAGAGGACCGGAGTGGACGGACCAATGGTGTACCAGTTATTCCGCCAGGAGTACAGCTGGGTAGCTACGTCCGGAAAGGATAAACGCTGAAAGCATCTAAGCGTGAAACCAGCCTTAAGATGAGGTCTGTGATTCGCAAGAAGTAAGGCCCCTTATAGATGATAAGGTAGATAGGCCAGATGTGGAAGTGGAGTAATCCATGGAGCTGACTGGTACTAATAGGCCGAGCACTTGACTTATAAGCAGAGAGCCAGGTTTTTAGGAGCGATAGCGACGCGAAAACCTGTGCGAATCGCTTAGTTCTGAGCGAGCGAAGAACATCATTATTGTCGCGAGCCGTAAGGCGAAGTGAGAATGTGTATAAGTCGCTTAGTTAGAGCGGAGCGATAACATCCTTAAAAATGTTCTAGCTCTGAACTAACAATCAGTATCTAATTATGCAATGCTTATCTTCTGTGAAGTTTTCAAGGAACAAATATAGGAAAGTAAATAGTTTATTAATACACCTACTCAATGTTGTGGGTGTTTTTTGTTATTGCAAACATAATAAAAGCCTAACCCGATGGGTTAGGCTTTAGAATCATGTCTATATTTAATATTTAGCCTATAGTCTTATAAGCTTGAGCCTTTGCACCGCAGATCGGACATCTTTCGGGGGCTTCCTTTTCGGCAATATGGCCACAGACTGAGCAGATATAATATTCGTAGGTTTCACCGTTACTCATGTTGGCAAGGGCCTTTTTGTACAGTTCAGCATGTACTTTTTCCGCTTCGTTGGCTAAAGTAAAGGTGCGGGCTGCAGCTGCGTGGTTTTCTTCTTTGGCTATTTTAATAAAGTCGGGGTACATTGCCTCAAACTCATAAGTTTCTCCTTCTACAGCGGCTTTAAGGTTTTCGGCAGTGGATTTAACTACCCCCATGGCTTTTAAGTGAGCAAGCGCATGAATGGTTTCGGCTTCTGCGGCAGCCCGAAATAATTTGGCAGCCTGAGTATGTCCCTCACTGTCAGCCTGTTTGGCAAAAGCGAGATATTTACGGTTAGCCTGAGATTCACCGGCAAAAGCAGCAGCAAGGTTTTTATCTGTACTCATTGTAAAAATCCTCCTTAATTAACAGATATAATTATCTATTAATTATTATTATCCATTTTCCTTGATTTGTCAATAGGATGCCCATAAATTTCAAAAAAAAAACAACCAGTCCTCTATACTGGCTGTTTTTTTATTCAGTTAAAAGACTTCTATGGATTGAACAGCGTAGTTTTCTGCCAGCAACTAAGTGGCAGAAGCCAATTATCTGTTGCGTAGAAAGCGCCATACTCGGGCACTTGTGTTGCGCATCCGGCGAAGCGGGGCAATGCTCACACGTATACGGGGCTTCATATCTTTTTGTAAACCAAAATCACCACGCATGATGTTTGTTGTTCTAGTTTTTTCGGGTTTCAAAAAACGCTTTAAAATAGTTATTACCCTGTCAGAATGACTGTAGTCGCCGCAGGTAAAAATATCAACAGCTGCATAGTTTAATTGAGGAAATGTATGGATACTCATATGGCTTTGACCTAAAAGTGCAATGATCGTAAGCCCCTGAGGCTCTGTTTGATGATCAATTATATCGATTACTGAAAGTCCGGCTTCTTTAATGGATGTTAACATTGCGGATTTAACAAATTCAAGGTCAGTGAGATGATCACGGTTACAACCGTACATATCAGTAGTTAGGTGTCTTCCGATAGGTGTCATGATAACTCGCCCCTTTTTGAAATAATGACGATATGCAGGAAATGACGGAAGTTCTATTTTACAGAAAAAATATACTTAACAGATAATGTCTCCCTATAGGTTATTAATTGATGGGGATTTATACAATTGTTCATTATAGATAGATTGAGCAAGAATGTAAAGAGTTATTTGATAATTTTGTGGTAAAACTATAATTATATGAATTTTAATAAGGATTTCCTTCAGTCAGGACGCTGGTAACGTTCCGACGCAGCACAGGGTCTTGCTTTTGTTGATCTGTAAATCTTTATTGGATACTATAAAGTACAGCAAAATAATAATTGTCGTTTTTAGATAGCTAGCAGCAGGAATTATTTACATCAATAGTGAAGAAAATACAAGAAACTAATGAAAGGGGATTTCCATGAAAACTAAGCTGACAAACCTTCTTGGTATTACCTACCCGATTATTCAAGGCGGTATGGCTTGGATTTCTGAAGCTAAGCTGGCGGCAGCGGTTTCTGCGGCAGGCGGGGCTGGAATTATTGCCGCGGGAGGCCATGACGCAAAGTACGTTCGGGAACAAATACGCCTGGCAAAGCAATTGACC
This sequence comes from Sporomusa acidovorans, assembly GCF_900101845.1. Lineage (GTDB taxonomy): Bacteria > Bacillota > Negativicutes > Sporomusales > Sporomusaceae > Sporomusa > Sporomusa acidovorans. Next base: position 2,435 of record NZ_FNAM01000052.1, read on the forward strand.
GACAAGCCATTTGGAGTCAACGTCCAGCTTATGGCTGCTGATAAGGACGAAATTGTTGAAGTTATTTGTGAGGAAAAACCCGCATTTGTGACATTAGGTGCTGGCAATCCAGTGCCTTATTTTGAAAAGTTCAGTAAGGCTCAAATTAAGAAAATTCCGGTTGTGCCTAATGCTAAATTAGCTAAACGGGTAGAAGACAGCGGAGCCGATGCTATTGTGATAGAAGGGATGGAGGCCGGTGGCCACATTGGAATACTTACTACAATGTCCTTGATGACTCAAGTTATTCCATTGATACAGATACCCGTCATAGTCGGCGGCGGTTTTGCCGATGGTCGTGGTTTGGCAGCAGCACTCATTATGGGGGCTGCCGGCGTACAGATGGGAACCAGGTTTCTAATTGCCGAGGAGTGCAATGTTCATCACCGGGTTAAAGAAAAGTTATTGGCGGCTATCGATACAGATACTGTTATTACAGGAATGATGCACGGGCATGGCGTACGCGGGCTCAAAAATGCGTTTACCGAGAAGTACTTAACTATGGAACGTCAAGGGGCCACGGAGGAGGAACTGGATAAATTGGCTGCTGGTACCAATCGCCTGGCGGCTGTGGAGGGAGACGTTGAACAGGGTGCGGTACTGGCCGGACAAAGCTTGCTGCCGCTAAAAAAGATTGAGCCTGCTGCTACGATTATTGAAAGTATAGTGAGTGAAGCTACAAGTATCTTGGTCAATGCGCCTCAATTAGTAGATTAACATATTGAGGCTTTAAATTGGAGGGAGCTAAGAATAATGAATATTGTTAAGCTAACTGAGAAGGTATATTATGTCGGTGCGGTTGATTGGAACCTTCGTGATTTTCATGGGTATACAACACCACGGGGAGTTACCTACAATTCCTATCTTATCGTGGATGAAAAGGTATGCCTGATTGACACAGTGAAAGCCCCGTTTGCTCAAGAATTACTGGAACGTATAAGCCAGATTATTGATCCAGGCAAAATTGACTATGTCATTACGAATCATATCGAGCCAGATCATTCCAGTGCATTACCGGCAGTAATGGCCAGGGCGCCACAGGCCAAAGTGCTTTTGACGGAACATGGCCGTACTGGTATTATTAAGCATTATCAGCAAAATTATGATTTTCAGGTGGTGAAAGAGGGGGATGTGCTTGACCTTGGTCGGAACAAACTGCGGTTTATTCCGGTTCCCATGCTGCACTGGCCTGATTCGATGATCAGTTATTTAACAGAAGATCAACTATTATTTTCTAATGATGCTTTTGGGCAGCATATTTCTACAACCAAGCGTTTTGATGACGAAAACGATCTTTCAGAACTCATTTATGAGGCTGAAAAATACTATGCCAATATTCTTCAGCCATTTGGTAAGCTGGTAATAAAAGCTGTAGACAAGCTCAAAGAGCTGCCTGTAAAGATTATTGCTCCCAGTCATGGAGTGGTATGGCGAAGCCATATACCGGCTATTGTCGCCAAATATCAGGATTGGGGCGCTGGCAAAACCGTCGGTAAAGTAGTAATTGCTTATGACAGCATGTGGGGAAGTACGGAACGGATGGCCCGGCAGCTACTTGACGGAGTGGCAAGTGCCGGGGCGACAGGCAAGTTGTATAAGATGTCGGTAGCTGAACGAAGTGAAGTCGTTCGGGATATGTTGGAGGCAGGCGGCGTGCTAATTGGCTCGCCTACCCTGAACAACGGTATGTTGCCTACTATGGGGGCTCTTACTACCTACCTGAAAGGATTGCGGCCTACAAGTAAAATCGGGGCTGCTTTCGGTGCTTATGGCTGGGGCGGAGGTGCCCAAAAAGCTATGGAAGAAATGCTGGGTAGCAGTGGAATTGCAATGCAGCCGGGGCTAGCCCTTAAGTGGGTACCTGATGCAGATGAAATGGAGAAATGCTTCAATTTTGGTTACGAGTTTGCACAAAAGGTGTTAGATAGGATTTAAACACTAAGGCAGTGCTGTTAGGCGCTGCCTTTCTACATACTGCAGCCATGATGGTGCCACACTATTACTGCTGTTGACAACGATACCGCAAGGAGGCAGAATGTACACTCTCCATCATGGGTTCTGGATTTATTTTTTTACACGGCGTCATCCTAAAGTATGGCAGTTTGTTTTTGGCGCCATGTTGCCTGACTATGTATATATTGTGTTGCTGGGATTTCTGTTATGTAAAGGTTTTGTGGGATGGTCGGATCTTGCTCATTTAAGTCCTGGCTTGTGGATGAGCCTTGTTCCCCTTTTTCCCTGGGTGGTGAAACTTGATTTATGGGGTCATTCGGTGCTTATCTGGTTTAGCGCATTTTTAATTAGCTTTTTTCCAGGAATTAAAAATATCCGGGCAATTATTGTTGGTTGGGGTACGCACTTGCTTTTTGATGCACTTACGCATAGTGCCTATTCTAATTTTTATCTTTTTCCGTTGAGTTTTCATACGGTGGAAAGCCCGGTATCCTATTGGGAAGAAAATTATTGGTCACAGGAATTCCGGATGATTAACATGTTACTGATGGCTGCAGCGACTGCTTATATGTTATGGGAATGGTGGAAGACCCGTAAAAAAAAGAGGAAATGAGGAAATAATAATGGAAGAAGTGAAAGTTTTCTTACGAAAGGGGGCTCAGCACCGGGTGGAGAATGGCCATCCCTGGGTGTACCAAAGTGAGCTTGATTATATTGAAGGTGAGTTTCAGCCAGGTGATATCGTTGACGTTTATAATTTTCGGCAGCGGTTTATTGGACGAGGCTATATTAATCCACGATCCCAAATTATCGTGCGGCTCTTATCGCGCCAGCAGGAGCCGATTGACCGGAATTTCTTCAAGAAGCGTATTGAAACAGCGTGGCGGTACCGGCAGACTTTTTTGGCAGAACCGGAGTTTTGTCGCTTAGTCTATGGAGAAGCAGATTTTTTGCCGGCACTTATTATTGATAAATTTGGCCAATATCTGGTTATGCAGACCCTGGCTTTAGGGATTGATCTTTATAAAGAAACCATTATTTCTGTGCTGGAGGAGTTGTTTGCCCCTGATGGAATCTATGAGCGCAATGATGTCCCCGTACGAAAGTTAGAAGGCTTAGATATGCGCAAAGGATATCTGAAAGGCAGTTTTCCAACACAAATTATTGTAAAGGAAAATGGTATTCCTTTCTATGCTGATATAGAGAATGGACAAAAAACCGGATTTTTTTATGACCAACGGGAGAATCGGCGTTTTTTGGAACCGGTTGTCAAAGATGCCGAAGTACTGGACTGTTTTTGTCATACCGGCTCCTTTGCCATACATAGTGCTTTATATGGAGCAAAGAGCATACACTCTATCGATATATCGGAAGATGCGATTACCTTAGCTAAAAAAAATGCCGCCATGAACGGCGTCGAGGATCGATGCAATTTTGAGGTTGCCAATGCTTTTGATGCATTACGGTCTTTAGTGGAGGAACACAGGCAATATGATGTTGTTATCCTTGATCCACCGGCGTTTACTAAGAGTCGAAGCAGTATTGAGGGAGCGGCGCGCGGTTACAAGGAAATTAACCTGCGCGGACTTAAGCTTACGCGGCCGGGCGGTTTTCTAATTACTTGTTCATGCTCCTATCATATGGACAGAGATTTATTTAAGGCAGTGGTTGTTGATGCCGCCAGAGATGCCAAGCGAATTATTAGAGAGGTCGAATATCGTACACAGGCTAAGGATCACCCTATTTTACCGGCAGCGGCAGAGACCAACTATCTTAAATTCTTAGTTTTGCAAGTAGTTGAATAAAAAAGTGCATGGCGGAGTAAAGGTTTTACAGCAGAAGTTATTTAATGATAATTGCTATTCATTAACGAATATCCGTATTTTTGCTGATAAAGTGGAATTGCAATAACAGACAAAATAAAATAATATAAAGTCAAAAGGTCAACTAAAGTCAAAACTAAAGTGGGGAGGTGGGAATTTGAACAATTTAGCCGATATGATCGAACAATGGATATTACGCCAAATTGCGAGAGAACAAGATAAAATTATTATTTTGCGACGCAATGAGATGGCGGAAGAGCTTGAATGCGCCCCTTCTCAAATCAGTTATGTGTTGAGCACGCGTTTTACCATAGAACGTGGCTTTATTGTAGAATCCAGACGCGGTTCCGGCGGTTTTGTCCGGATTGCCCGCATCCCGGCGCAACCTATTGAATATCAAGATGCCGCCAATCAAGTTGATGACACATTAAGCTTAGAAGAGGTACAAGATATTGTCGCGCGTTTACGAAGTCATAATCTTATGACCTCTCGCGAAGCCGCTCTTATTTGCAAATGTTTTGCCATGCTTTACGATCGGATTTCTCCTCAAGAGCGGGTACCGATGCTAAGGTCATTGTTAATGATCTTGGCAAATCAAAATGAAGGATAAGTTCGGAGGCAAAAGAGTATGTTATGTGATGAGTGTCAAAAAGAGCCTGCCTGTGTGCATATTACCAAGATTATTAATCAGCAAAAGATCGAAAGACATTTATGTGAACAGTGTGCGCAAAAATCAGGTGAAATTATAGGTAAGGGAATTAACAATTTTCTGGGTAATAAATATTCCATTCATGACTTTTTGAAAGAGATGTTTAATTATACACTGCCAAATGATGAACGACAAACATTAGAACCTGTTTGCCCGGACTGCGGGCTAAGTTATAGTGAGTTTAGCCGTAGTGGCAAGTTTGGCTGCAGCGGCTGCTACCAAGCGTTTAGCGGCCAATTGGAACCGCTTATTAAGCAGATTCACGGGACGGCAACCCATACGGGTAAAGTCCCTAAGCGGGGCGGCCTCAGATTCGGAGTTGAACAACTTATCAAGCGGCTGCGGCATGAATTGGAGCAGCACGTTGCCCGCGAGGAATATGAGCAGGCAGCTAAGTTAAGGGATGAAATAAAGGTACTGGAAAGGCAATTATCCACTCCAGAGACTGACCAAGAGAAAGGGGATGCGCAGAATGGCTGATATTTTGCGAAGCCTATTAAACGAACCGCTCACACCCTGGCTCAGCGGTGGCGGGCCTGAAGACGAAATCGTACTTTCCAGTCGGATTCGTTTGGCTCGTAACTTAAAAAATCAGCCGTTTCCTGGCCGGGCCTCGACCGCTAAACTGGGTGAGATTGTGGCTGAATTAAAAGAAGTGCCGGTAGAACTGCAGGCAGACGACGATCATGAATATGCCTTGATCGAACTTGAAAAGATATCACCGCTGGCCCGCCATGTTCTTGTTGAAAAACATATTATTAGTCCAAACCACGCCGCAGAACCGGAAAACCGGGCACTCATTGTCCGCGATGACGCCGGCGTCAGTATTATGGTTAACGAAGAGGATCACTTGCGTCTGCAATGTCTGGAAGCGGGGCTTAATCTGACAGATGCTTTTAATAAAGCCACTACTATTGACGATATTATTGAGGCAAAACACGATTTGGCATTCATGGAGCATATTGGCTATCTGACTGCTTGCCCCACAAATATTGGCACAGGTATGCGAGCTTCGGTTATGGCTCATTTACCGGCTCTAACCTTGACAAAACAAATGGGGACAATGGTGGCAATTGCCACGCAGTTAGGCCTGACTGTACGGGGATTATACGGTGAAGGTACGGAAGCGGCCGGCAATATCTTTCAGATTTCCAACCAGGTGACTTTAGGCCGTAGTGAGCAGGATATTATTAGCAATCTGAGTAATGTTGTTAAGCAGATTGTTGATAAAGAACGGGTGGCGAGAAAGCTGTTACTCAATGATGCGCCAGATGCGCTGGCTGACCGGGTGTGGCGTGCCTATGGGGTGCTTCGCTACGCACAAAGTTTGTCGGCGCAGGAAGCGCTGGCCTTGTTGAGTGAAGTGCGACTGGGAATCGATCTGGGGGTTATTGATGAAGTAAAGCCGGATATCTTTAACCAGCTGTTGGTATCTACCAGGCCCAATTTTCTTCAGAACCTGTCGGGCGAGGTCCCTATGAATCAAATGGCGTGCAATAAATTGCGGGCCCAATTGGTCCGTTCGAGTTTGCAAAGAAAATAGTAATTAGTTATGTTGCAAGGGAGGTAAGGATAGATGTTTAATAGATTTACTGACAGAGCGCGCAAGGTACTGATTTTGGCACAACAGGAAGCTGCCCGCTATGGGCATGGCTATATTGGAACCGAACATTTATTATTGGGGCTGTTGCGGGAAGGCGAGGGTGTGGCCGCCAAGGCTTTAAACTCGCTGGGACTGCAGGTAGAGGCCGTGCAGATGCAGGTGGAAAGCATTTTAGGCAAAGGGCAGGACCAGTCAAGCGATATTGGTTATACACCACGGGCAAAAAAGGTAATTGAATTGGCGATGGAGGAAGCCTTACGTTTGGGGCATAGTTATGTGGGGACAGAGCATATCCTGCTTGGATTAATTCGCGAAGGTGAGGGTATTGCCGCCCAAGTGCTGATAGGCATGGGGGTAGATATTAACCTTATGCGCCAACGGGTTATTGAGATGCTGGGGGGGTATTCCATGTCCGGCATGGCCCCGCAACCAAAGGCAAAAGCGCCTGGCGGTCAGCCGTCTGCAGCGAATGGAACCCCGCTTTTGGATGAATTTGGCCGTGATCTCAATAAAATGTCCCAGGAAGGGAAAATTGATCCGGTAATTGGCCGGGCAGCCGAAATTGAACGGGTTGTTCAAATTCTTTTGCGGCGGACCAAAAACAATCCGGTGCTTATTGGTGAACCTGGCGTAGGTAAAACGGCTATTGCTGAAGGCTTGGCAAAACGTATTGTTGAGGGTCAAACGCCGGAGATTTTGCGCAATAAACGCGTTGTCTCGCTTAATATGGCGTCTATGGTTGCCGGTACAAAGTACCGGGGTGAGTTTGAAGAACGTTTGAAAAAGGTTATGGACGAAATCCGGGAGGCCGGTAATGTAATTTTATTTATTGATGAATTGCATACGCTGATTGGTGCTGGAGCAGCCGAAGGAGCAATTGATGCCGCTAATATCCTAAAGCCGGCATTAGCGCGGGGGGAACTGCAGGTTATTGGTGCCACGACATTAAATGAGTATAAAAAACATATTGAAAAAGATGCTGCTTTAGAGCGGCGCTTTCAGCCGATTACAGTCGGCGAACCCAGCGTTGAGGATGCTATCAATATACTCAAGGGCATAAGAGATAAATATGAGGCATTTCATCGGGCGCAGATCACGGATGAGGCGATTGAAGCGGCGGTTAAACTTTCCCATCGCTATATTTCTGACCGGTTTCTGCCGGATAAGGCGATTGATCTTATGGATGAGGCGGCCTCGCGTGTGCGCCTGCAAGCCTTCTCCGTACCACCTGATGTCAAGGAAGTTGAAAAGCGTTTAGAGCAGACACGGACCGAAAAGGAAGCTGCCATTGCGGCCCAGGAATTTGAACGGGCGGCTGGCTTGCGGGATCTGGAACAGCAAATCCGGGAAGAGCTTGAGACCAAGCAGCGGGAAGTTAAACAACGGGGTAGTGAACGCATTGTCGTTTCTGCTGAGGATATTGCCCATGTAGTTTCTACGTGGACGCGCATTCCGGTGAAAAAACTGGCTGAAGAAGAATCGGAACGGCTACTTAAGCTGGAAGAAATTTTGCATAAGCGTGTTATTGGACAGCATCAGGCGGTACGGTCGGTTGCCAAGGCGGTACGTCGCGCCCGGGCAGGTCTTAAAGATCCCAAACGGCCGATTGGTTCCTTCTTGTTTCTAGGTCCGACTGGGGTTGGCAAAACCGAACTGTCCCGTGCATTGGCAGAAGCGCTGTTTGGGGATGAGACGGCCATGATTCGTCTGGATATGTCCGAATATATGGAAAAGCATACGGTTTCCCGGCTTGTCGGTGCTCCTCCCGGCTATGTCGGCTATGAAGAAGGTGGGCAGCTGACAGATGCGGTTCGGCGTAAACCCTATTCGGTTATTCTCCTGGATGAAATTGAGAAGGCTCATTATGATGTGTTTAATATGCTGCTGCAGGTATTAGAAGACGGACGTTTGACCGACAGTCAGGGGCGAACGGTTGATTTCAAAAACACAGTTATTATCATGACTTCCAATATTGGGTCCCAGCATTTGAAAAAAGATTCGGCCGCGATGGGTTTCCTGTCTGCTGAGAGAGCAAAAGACAATGAAGGTGAAATAGCTAAAGCCCGGGTTTTGGATGAAGTTAAGAAAGTATTTCGCCCGGAATTCTTAAACCGGATTGACGAGATTATTGTCTTTAGCAGTTTAACAGATGAAGATTTGCAACAGATTGTTGATATCATGCTCAGGGAAGTAGCGGGACGTTTGACCAATGCTGATTTGAGTCTGGAACTGACAGACGCTGCTAAGAGGGAGCTGTTAAAAGAAGGGCGGGATCACGCTTTTGGGGCCCGGCCGCTGCGCCGGGCTATTCAAAAACTAGTTGAAGATGAAATTTCCGAGATGATTATTCGTCAAGCTGTCAAGGGTGGCGATACGGTAGTCGTTGACGCGGATGACGGTGGTAAATTAAAGTTTGCGAAAAAGGCGTAATCAGCAGGAAATTTGCCCGGAAAACGCGAAAAAAGCACTCGAAATGAGTGCTTTTTTCACATTATTAGAAAGGTTAACCTTCTGATAATAATAAGAATAACTAAGGCTCCCACTCTTTTCCTGTATGCTTGGGAAAGATTGCAGAGGTAAATTGAAGGAGAATCAATTTTGTCCAAAGTTAAAACCAATTTTGTATGTCAACAGTGTGGTGCGGAAGCAAGCAAATGGCTGGGACGTTGTCCCGGCTGTGGCGAGTGGAATACGATGGTAGAAGAAGTGGTGCCTAAAAAAACAGAATCACATTTGGCTTCACTCCCTGCCTCAAAACCAAAACCGATTAGCACCGTGGATACAGCAGCCATGCCCCGCCTTTTATCGGGGGTGGGTGAATTTGATCGCGTTCTGGGTGGGGGGATAGTGCCGGGAGCCCTGCTTTTAATTGGTGGTGATCCGGGAATCGGTAAATCAACGTTATTATTGCAGGTGGCGGCCGGAGTAGCAGAGAAATACGGACCCGTCTTATATACGTCAGGCGAAGAATCGGCTGCGCAAATAAAAATAAGAGCCGAAAGACTGGAAAAAATGAGTAATAATTTGTTAATTTTTACAGAAAATAATCTGGAGACAATTATCTTGCAGGCCTTACACCAAAAACCGTCGCTGGTTATTATTGATTCTATTCAGACCATGTATAGTCCGGAGATTCCTTCGGCTCCGGGCAGCGTCGGACAAGTTCGGGAAAGTACGGGCAAACTTATGCGGTTTGCCAAGGAAAGTGGTATTCCCACGGCGATAATCGGCCATGTGACAAAAGACGGAAATATTGCCGGTCCCCGGCTTTTGGAGCACATGGTCGATGCGGTGCTTTATTTTGAAGGAGAACGCAGCTATGCTTTTCGCGTATTGCGGGCGATTAAGAACCGGTTTGGTTCTACGAGCGAAAGTGGGATTTTTTCCATGGAAGAGCAAGGGCTGGCGGAAGTTGCTAATCCTTCAGGTCTGTTGCTGGCTGAGCGCCCCCAAGGCGCACCTGGTTCAGTGGTACTGGCCTATATGGAAGGGGTGCGTCCGTTATTAATTGAAATTCAGGCGTTGGTCAGTACGACCTGCTTTGGTATGCCGCGCCGTATGGCAGCGGGCTTTGATTATAACCGCTTGATTTTGTTAATGGCTGTACTGGAAAAAAGGGTAGGGCTCATGCTGGCAAACCAAGATGCATATGTTAATGCTGTAGGTGGATTTAAAATTGTTGAACCGGCTGCCGATTTACCTGTTGCGCTCGCTATTGCCTCCAGTTTTAGAAGTACTACGATCGATCCGCATACGGTCGTCATGGGAGAAGTAGGCCTTACCGGTGAGGTAAGAATGATCAATAGGGTCGAAGCCAGAATTAACGAGGCGGCGTCATTGGGATTTAAACGCTTTGTAATTCCTGCCGGAAATCTTTCAGGATTGAAGCTGACCAAGAAAGCGGGACTTGATATTACCGGGGTTGCTAGTATCAGCGAGGCTATGGAGGCGGTATTTATATGAGCAAAAATCGTGAAGAACGTGCGGAACGGCTTTGGGACGCACGCTTTGTTAAAACCATAAAAACATTAGCTCCGGGTACAACGTTGAGGGACGGTCTGGAGAATGTGCTGCGCGCTAAAATGGGCGCTTTGGTATTGGTGGGAGATAATCCGGCAATACTTGAAATTGTCGACGGTGGTTTTGAAATTAATTCCGATTTTACTCCGGCCGGCTTTTATGAGCTGGCTAAGATGGATGGGGCTATTGTGCTCTCTAATGACAGTAAAAAAATTTTGTTTGCCAATGCGCAGCTAGTGCCTGACCCCGGGATACCCACCGCCGAAACCGGGACACGTCACCGTACCGCTGAACGTGCCGCCAAACAGACCGGGGCGCCGGTGGTAGCTATTTCGCAGCGACGCAATGTCATTTCGGTGTATCTTGGTCATCTGCGTTATACCCTTAAAGATATTTCCGTAATATTAAACCGGGCTAATCAGGCCTTGCAAACACTGGAAAAGTACAAAAAGGTCCTTGACAAGGGCTTGATTAATTTGAGTGCACTAGAATTTGAGGACCTTGTCACGCTATACGATGTTGCGGTTGTTTTGATTCGGGCCGAGCGGGTTAACCGGATAGCCCGCGAGATTGAGCGCTATATTATTGAGTTGGGGACAGAGGGCCGTCTTATCAGTATGCAGATGGAAGAACTCATATCCAGTGTTGATGATGTTGCCCTGTTAATAAAAGACTACTGTAATACGAATGAATATAAGGATTATGAAGCCGTTAGAGAGCAGATTGCCGTATTGCCTGAAGAAAACCTTGAACCTTTTGCTATCTGCCGGGCGTTGGATTATGGTGTTGGTCCCACGGCAATGGACATCCCTGTTGTGCCGCGTGGCTACCGGATACTTCGCCAAATCCCCCGCTTGCCGTTATTGGTTGGCGAGAAACTGGTTGCTCATTTTAAAACACTTCATCATATTTATAATGCCAGTTTAGTGGAGTTGGATGAAGTGGAAGGGATTGGCGAGGTGCGGGCAAAAACAATAAAGGACGGTCTAAAACGGTTGCGGGAGCAGGCCTTCTTAGATCGCCACTACTAGTTGCGTTGCCACGTTATTTGCGGCCATCGCCTTTATAAAATTCTAAATTCAAATCTTCAACAAACCGTGCATAGGCCTGATTTCCTTCTACTTTGACAATTTTGTAACGTTTGTTTTGTTCGCTGATCAGTTCGTCGTCCACGTTGACAACGACCGGTACGTACATAAGAATTTCTTTGGTATCTTCCTCGATGATAATATAGTAATCATATGCCTTTTGGGGGGCCGGTTCCGGTTTTGCCTGAATAGACAGCAGTGCAGGGAGGTAATAGATAACTCCCAGAGCTAGGGCGGCTACGGCGAGGAGGCTGGCCAATCTAGCTATATTCCTTTTGTTCAGAAGGCAGCACCTCCTACTTTTTGCGCTTTTTAAACGGCCCTAAAAAATTGGCAAATTCCTGATTGAAAAAGTGCGCAAGTTTTTTCTTGGCCTCCTGCCAACTACCTGTGCTCAAAAATAAGAAAGCTAATGAACCAATAACAACAGCCAGCGTGATTCCCAATATATCATAACCTGGGGCTGCTGAGTCAGGTGGAACATAGGAGACGGTTTCCACACCGCCATTTGTACCGGTATTTGTGTAAGTCCCGGCCTGATTCGCTTCCGCTACACCACTATTACTGCCCACACTGACCGGACCCAGAAAAGCGGGGACGCAATCGGCAAATAAAGCGATACTGCGTTCGGCGGCTTCCCGATTATTGTATTGTGTACCGGCTTCGATTAGCAGTGCCCGGGGACTTAAATCCTGATTATAGTTGCCATGAGCGATAAATATTCCACGGATAAGGCCGCGATATTTGGCATCCGTGGCGGCTTTGATGCTCCTGGCAAAATCCAGTGTCGTTCTTTGGTTTTGATTTTGCCGTCCAACGACAAGCAGCAGCCTGCTGACAGTTTCGCCATTTATTGTGGCGCTATAGGCTCTAAGCGGAGCGCTGTCACGATGAATATCAAAAATAGCGATCGGTTGTTCCTGCAATAATTTCATGGCAGTGCGGCGGGAACGGTGATAAGCATTGGCATCGTGGGGGTCGTGCAAGTTCTTGGAGTGAACAACTTCGTAGCCAAGTTCAGTCAACCTTTTTTCAAAAGCGTCACCAACAATCATAATAGAGCCTTTTCCTTGCTGAGACGGGGTGCCGTCATTGGGAATATAGGATTCATCAGTATGACTATGGTAGACCGCGATTTTTGGTTTAGGCATTTCCGGTGGTGGTGCTTGAACAAACCGGGCATTATCGGTAATGTGGCCTGAGAAATTCTCGATGGGACGACAGCGGGCCAGCATGCCTTCCAACGCGGTAATTTCATAAAGTACGTTGTCTTCGCTGATATATTCGTCGCCGACATGGACTTCATGACCTGTTTGTAGAAGGATATTGCCCTGATCATCAATAATAGTTACATAGCCGGATATCAATTCATGAGCGGCAGGTGACCCGGCTGCAGCTACAGTGTTGGGAGCTATGGCAAAATTGACCAATATGCTTAGAGACAGCAAGACTTTTACTACTAGATAACACATGTTTACCCCCCTTTAGCAGTATCATTCCCAGGGAGCAAATGTTTATGTAGTTATTGAGACAGAAAAAAACACAGCCTGCACAAATGGGGCTGTGTGGAAAAGCAAAACTGTTTACGATAAAGTAGACTTAGCTTCAGGTAGGGTTTTAATCCCATTTGAAGCTAAGTCGCCCTTATCCAGGGACTTAGCCGCTGGGAGTTAAAAAGCGGGTTAGTCTCAGGATAAATGAAAAAAACCTAATGTTTTAACATTCTTATATTCCTGCTGCATTACACTATGTAGGGAAATTCCCGTAAGATTGCAGAGGGCGGCCAAATAAAACATACTGTGACCGAGTTCCTTGGCGATTACTTCCTGGCATTGGGGGCAAGGCTCCCCAATCAGATGCGATGACATGTGATTTCTTAATTCGCTATAGGTAATATTTTCAGGAACGGACTGGCGGGAGGCGGAAACCTGGATGCAACCACAACCGGTAACTGCTTTGGCGATGGCGCGGTTTACGCGGGCAGAAGCTTCTTGGTATTTAGTTAGGATATCAAGCACGCTGCGATGGCGGATTAAGTATTCGTCTACCGCGGACTGAAAGTCGGAGCAACATTTATTATCATGCACTCTAGGCACACCTCACTTTGCTTTTAATTATATAAACAGCTCTTTGTGGTTGTCAATGTCAGTCGGAAGAAAACTTCGATTTGCTATAAATCAGCTATTGTTTATTGTTAAATTATTATTGAAGTGAATCATTGACAATAAAGAAATATACATGCTACAATATATCCTTTTGACAAAGTCTTAAAACCTGTGATATACTGAAGCCGAATACAGCCAGGATGGTTTTTCATCTGGACGTATTTTTTTATTAAAAGTAGGACATAATAAAAATGGATTTCCACTTTTTGGAATACTGCGTCAAACGGAAAGGAGGTTAAACGTATGATTGACAGGACACTTAGAATCATTATTACCATACTGGCTGCAGTTGGCGGACTGATGATCACTGATAGGGTTGTGCCGCTTATGGCATCTGTGATAAGTGAAGAATTTTTGAAAATTGGCGTATTTGGCATTACCATGACGACGATTCTTTCTTTTATTTTTGGTGGGTTGCTCGGGGGAATTGTTGGCTTTTTAGTTGCGCCGTTTTTGCTTAAACACTTATGGCATTTAACATATTGGCTAGAGTTACGCCTAAACAAGATGCCTGGCTATGATGTGCTGGCAGGTGTGCTGGGGTTAGCTATTGGACTAATAATTTCTAATTTACTTGGGTCAGCTTTTTTGCCGATTCCGATTGTCGGCAAATATGTTCCGCTCGTATTGAGTGTTATTTTGGGTTATCTTGGTGTCAATGTAGCTATCAGAAAACGGGAAGAGATATTCAATATGTTTTCCAGTCTGCCGACATTGCCTTGGATTAACCGCGAGGGAAAAGAACGTGTTAAGGATAATTTTAAAAGCGACGGCATGTGTCAGGCTAAGATTTTAGATACCAGCGTTATTATTGATGGCCGGATTGCTGATATTTGCCGAAGCGGTTTTATTGAGGGCATGCTTATTATTCCAACATTTGTTCTGGAGGAACTGCAACATATCGCAGATTCTTCTGATCTCTTGAAGCGCAATCGCGGGCGACGTGGGCTGGACATTTTGAATCGTATGCAAAAAGAACTGGCGTTAAACGTCCATATTGAGAATCGTGATTTTGAGGATATTGCCGAAGTCGATTCCAAACTTATTAAACTGGGCCAGCTTTTACAGGCCAAGGTTATCACTAATGATTATAACCTGAACAAAGTTGCCGAGCTCCAGGGCGTTTCTGTCCTTAATATTAATGAGTTGTCCAATGCCGTTAAACCGGTCGTGCTGCCAGGGGAAGAAATGGTCGTGCATGTTGTTAAGGACGGTAAGGAATTTGGTCAGGGTGTGGCCTATCTTGATGATGGCACGATGATTGTTGTGGACGGAGGTAAAAAACATATTGGTGAGACGGTGGGCGTTTTGGTCACATCTGTCTTGCAAACAGCCGCCGGTCGAATGATTTTTGCTAAACCTAAAGCTGTAATGTGATTACAGGCCTCCAAGCCTTCGGGCTTGGAGGCTTTTAGATTGTAAGTTTGGGGGGAAGGTAAATCCATGGTATGTGTAATTATTGCCGCTGCCGGACAGGGGAAAAGAATGGGCAGTACGGTTAACAAAGTATTGTTGCCGCTTGCCGGCAAGCCGGTGCTGGCTCATACGATCCAGGCAGTTTGTCAGGCCAAGGCAGTAACAAGTATCATTTTGACGGCAGCTGCTGAAGAGACGGAGAAGATGAGCATGTTGCTGGCGGAGCTTAACCTGTCTATCCCCTGGCAGGTTGTTCCCGGGGGAAGTGAACGGCAGTATTCCATTGCCAATGCCTTGCAGGCGCTTCCGCCTTCCGCGAAAATTGTAGCTGTACATGACGGGGCGCGACCGCTTGCCGGCCCCGGTCTATTTGATCAGGTAATAGAAGCCGCCCGCCTGTACCAGGCTGCCGTTGCTGCCGTACCGGTTAAGGATACCATTAAGATTACCGATCATTCCGGCTGGGTAACAGACACGCCGGAGCGTTCTACTCTGTGGTCGGTACAAACGCCCCAGGCCTTTGACCGTCAATTGCTTGCCTCAGCCTATGAACTGGCAGCCAAGGAAGGCTATCTCGGTACAGATGACGCCTCTTTGGTGGAAAGGCTGGGAGCGCGCGTAAAGGTTGTCGCCGGCAGCTATCAGAATATGAAACTGACGACGCCGGAGGATTTACATTTTGCCGAAACAGTATTGGCAAAGCGACAGGCGGCCAAGCCTGTGATTCGTGCTGGTATTGGTTATGATGTACATCGCTTAGTTCCTGAACGCCGACTTATTCTTGGCGGGGTTGCTGTTCCTTATGAATTGGGCCTGGCTGGACACTCGGATGCCGATGTGTTGCTGCATGCCGTTAAAGATGCATTGCTGGGTGCGGCAGGATTGGGTGATATCGGCAAACATTTTCCGGATACCGATGAACGTTATAAAGGAATTTCCAGTATGAAGCTTTTGGCTGAGGTACATAAGCTATTGAATAATCATGGATATATTGTTAATAATATTGATGCAACGATTGTGGCGCAAAAACCCAAACTGGCCGCCTATATTGCGCAAATGAACAGTAATATCGCAGCGGCTTTGGATATTGACGTCACTCAAGTTAATGTTAAGGCTACCACAACAGAAGGATTAGGTTTCGCCGGACAGGGTGAAGGAGTGGCGGCATATGCGACAGCCACCATCGCTTC
The DNA here is from genome assembly GCF_900101845.1 of Sporomusa acidovorans. Classification (GTDB taxonomy): domain Bacteria; phylum Bacillota; class Negativicutes; order Sporomusales; family Sporomusaceae; genus Sporomusa; species Sporomusa acidovorans. Next base: position 18,441 of record NZ_FNAM01000052.1, read on the forward strand.
GGTACAAGCTTAACACCCGTGAAATAACCTGTATAAAAGCCAGTCTACGGCACATATTATGGATAATAAGATTATATGGCTGGAGGGCAGATTATGCAGAGAATAAGGAAAAAGCTCATCGCTATTATAGTACTGTCAATACTCATGATTGGCTATCCATCCTCAGTACTGGCAGCAGATTTTAGTTTTAGTGTCAATATTGTCCGGCAGGACGGAGCTACCTGCGGCGAGTTATGGTTAAATGATAAAGTCGTATGGCGGCTGGCAATTTTGGCAGATGGGGCGAAACCGGTATTTGCCAATGCTAACTCGGCTAACACAACCCTGGTGATTCCCGATATTGTGAATGGTATGTTTGTCCTCAAAGTTGAATAACAACCTAAAGGTGTGCTGCCGGCAAATCCTGCAGCCGCTTTTTATTTTGCATGCCGACGCAGAATCTGCTAAAATATACAATGATTGACACAGGCCTGTTACTGCCAAATACATGGAAGGGGTATATATAAATGGAACAAGAACTTAGAGTGCGGTTTGCACCCAGCCCGACAGGGCCTTTTCATATTGGAGGAGCCCGGTCGGCGCTGTTTAACTGGTTGTTGGCCCGCAAAGAAGGCGGAAAGCTTATTTTGAGGATCGAAGATACCGATTTAGAGCGTTCGACCCGGGAATCTGAGGAAAACATTAAGGCGGCGCTGCGCTGGCTCGGCATTGAATGGGACGAGGGAATAGATATCGGCGGTGACTATGGCCCTTATCGTCAGACGGAACGTCTGGATATTTATCGTCAGTATACAAAAAAACTGCTTGACGCCGGGCAAGCCTATTACTGCTATTGTACGGAAGAAGAACTCGATGCTGAGCGCCAGCAACAAATGGATAAGGGGGAAACCCCCCGTTATAACGGCCGCTGCCGCCAGTTAAGCGAGGCGGACCGCAACCGGTTTATTGCCGAAGGACGTAAGCCTACCGTGCGTTTTCGTGTGCCCGATAATCAGCAAATTATTTTCAAAGATTTGGTAAGAGGCACTGTCAGTTTTGAATCAAATGGTGTGGGCGATTTTGTTATTGTCAAATCTGACGGCATTCCGGTGTATAATTATGCTGTGGTGCTTGACGACGCTTTGATGAAGATTACCCATGTTATCCGGGCGGAAGAACACTTGTCCAATACACCCCGGCAGATATTGCTTTATCAGGCACTTGGCCTGCCATTGCCCCAGTTCGGTCATATTTCTCTTATTCTGGGCAAAGATCGGACTAAAATGAGCAAACGCCATGGTGCCACCTCGGTTGAACAATATAAAAATCTCGGATATCTACCGGAGGGGATTGTCAATTTCCTGGCGCTTTTAGGCTGGGCCCCTGCCGGCGAGCAGGAAATATTCAGCCCAGAAGAACTTATTCGGGAATTCTCGATGGACAGAGTTGCCAAAAACCCCGCGGTTTTTGACGTGGATAAGCTGAACCATATCAACGCGCATTACATAAAGCAGGCAAGTCCGGACAGGATTACCGAACTGGCCTTGCCGCATTTACGGGCAGCCGGTTATATCGGCGAAGAAATGACACCGGAGCAACATGCTTGGCTGGTAAAGGTAGTGGCCGAACTTCAGGGATATATCAGCTATGCTGCCCAAATAACCGAACATATTGGCGTGTTCTTTAATGATGATATCAACTTTGAGAATGAAGAGGCTCACGAAATTATGAGGGACCCCGATATTCCCAAGGTAATGGAGGCCTTTAAACTTAAGCTGGCGGCACTGGAACCGGTAGAACCGGCAGCCGTGCAGGCAATTTTAAAGGGAATTACCAAGGAGTTGAAATTGGGTGGTAAAAAAGTCTATATGCCTGTACGTATTGCGATAACAGGCAAAATGCACGGGCCGGAATTGATTAATTTGATTCCGCTAATTGGTAAAGAACGCACTCTAGCCAGGATGGATTGCCTGCTTGCCAAAATCTAAGTAATAATAAAATTGTGCGGTGTCGTTTCTGATTGAAGAAATTGTGCAAAGTACGAGGGATATTTGAGTGGTTGAAGTCAATTTGCCGGCTTGACATGGTCAACCTGCCGTGAGTATAATTTATTCATAAAACTATTTTTAAAACAAATGACAAATGCAACGATCAGAAGAAGTACGCGTTTACCCCCCTCAGAGAGGTGCTGTCACCGGCTGTAAGCAGTGCTGGGAATGGATTCGCCGAAATGCGTCTGGTAGCAGGCTGGCCGAAATTTAAGCAGTAGGTCATCCCGGATACTGCCGTTATCAGTGTAAAGCAGGGGTATTATACCCAAGCAGAGTGGAACCACGGGCCACCGTCTCTGTATAGGAGAGGGTGGCTTTATTTTTTGGACCCGGACTATATATTTCAGTAACGCTCCTAAATAAATTAAGCTAGGGAGGGAATTCTATGTTTACCCGGATAAAAAAAGACATCGCCGTGGTCTTCGAACGTGACCCGGCAGCCAAGAGTGTGCTGGAGGTATTGTTATGTTATCCCGGTCTGCATGCCATCTGGCTGTACCGTATTTCGCACTATTTATTTAAGCGCGGCTGGGTGCTGGTGCCGCGGATGATTTGTTACTTTAACCGCCTGTTAACCGGTGTAGATATCCATCCCGGCGCAACGATCGGCGAAGGATTGTTTATTGACCATGCAACAGGTGTGGTTATTGGCGAGACCTGTGTAATCGGCAAGAATGTAACCTTATATCAAGGGGTGACATTAGGGGGGACGGGAAAAGAAAAAGGCAAACGCCATCCCACAATCGGTAATAATGTTGTTGTTGCCAGCGGTGCTAAAGTCCTCGGCTCGTTTACAGTGGGAGACAACTCCAAAATTGGAGCGGGTTCTGTTGTGCTGCGGGAAGTGCCGCCTAATTCGACTGTTGTCGGTATACCGGGTAAGATTGTGTGGCATGATGGCGTGAAAGTAGGCCGCCCAGGCGGCGACGAAATCGATCTTGAACATGATAATTTGCCGGACCCCGTCGCCGAGATGATGAATTGTATGCAACGCAATATCAAAAGGCTGGAAAGACGTATTGAACAGTTGGAAAAGGAGTTGGAACAGCGTGAGTCTTAAGGTCTATAACACACTGACCAAGCAAAAAGAAGAATTTAAACCGCTGACACCGGGCAAAGTTAAAATGTACGTATGCGGTGTCACGCCTTATAATCACCCGCACATCGGCAATGCCCGGCCGTTTATCACCTGGGATGTAATCCGCCGCTATCTTGAATTTTCCGGTTATGAGGTATATCATATTCAAAACTTTACCGATGTAGATGATAAAATTATCAAAACGGCTAACACCGAGCACGTTACCTGGGATGTAATTGCCAACAGGTATATTGCCTCTTATTTTGAGGTCATGGATAAACTTGGCATCCGTCGGGCCCATGTATATCCTAGAGTTTCCGAACATATCCCTGATATTGTGGCGATGGTTAAAACGCTGATTGATAAAGGCTTTGCTTATGAAGTTGACGGCGATGTCTACTACAGTGTGCAGGATTTTCCAGGTTACGGAAAATTAAGCGGCCGCAACCTGGAGGATATGAAAGCCGGGGCAAGGATTGATGTGGATGAACGCAAAAAACATCCGATGGACTTTGCTCTATGGAAAAGTGCAAAACCGGGTGAACCATCCTGGCAGAGTCCCTGGGGACAGGGAAGACCGGGTTGGCATATTGAATGCTCGGTGATGTCCTGTAAATATCTCGGGGCCAGCTTTGACCTTCACGGTGGCGGCAGTGATCTGATATTTCCGCACCATGAAAACGAAATTGCGCAATCGGAAGCCTTCACCGGTATTGAACCTTTTGTCAGGTATTGGCTGCATAATGGGTTTATTACTGTTAATGAAGAAAAAATGAGCAAATCGCTGGGTAACTTCTTCTTAGTTGTTGACATCTTGGAACACTTCCAGCCGGAAGTATTACGGTTTTTTATTTTATCTACCCATTACCGGAGTCCTTTGGATTTTAACGATGAACGACTGCAGGAGGCCGGACGCAGCTTGGACAGATTAAAGACTGCTAAGGCTAACCTACAACAATTGAAAACCTTACCGGCGGCAAATGGCGGTGAAGATTCTCAGGAACTCACGCAGGCCGCGATTAAGGCTATGCATGAATTTACAGCCGCGATGGACGATGATTTTAATACAGCATTAGCAATTAGTACGATGTTTGGTCTGGCCAAAGAGATTAACATCTATCATAGTAAAATTACCGGCGGCAAAGCAGGTCTTGACGCCGGGGCCTTGGAACAGGCGGGCGATACGTTTGACCAGATGGCTGAAATCCTGGGAATCCTGAATGACAGCACGGCTGCTGCCCAGGATGGCAATGAAGAGTTAATCAATGAGCTTATGCAGATCATTATTGATATCCGGCAGGAAGCCCGCAAGAAAAAAGAGTGGGCGACAGCCGATCAGATTAGGGATAGACTGGCCGCGGCCGGTATTATTCTCGAAGATTCACCGCAAGGTGTAAGGTGGAAGCGACAGTGAAATTTAATCATTTTCAAAGTTTGGTGGATAATTTTTTTACAGTCAACGAAGCCGGGGAACTATCCCCGGCTAAATATCAGAATATCCCGGTTGACAGGCTGCCGGCCCTGGTGCTGGCTTATCTTGGCGATGCCTATTTTACGTTATATGTTCGTACCCGGTTGCTGGGTTATGAGCAAAATAAGGTCAGAGTGCTGCACACCTTTGACGCTAAAATTGTCTCCGCCGTTATGCAGGCGAAAGCGGTCAAAATGCTAAAAAATGAGCTTTCGCCGGAGGAGGCGGATATTGTGAGACGGGGGCGCAATGCCAAATCGACCGTACCCAAGAGCGCCACAATTGCTGAATATCGCCTGGCTACCGGATTCGAGGCACTTATTGGTTATCTTTATTTGCAGAAACAGGAAGCCAGATTGTCAGAAATTGTTGACAAGGCTTTCGCTATTATTTCCCGGGAAATGACAAACATTTCCCCTAAATAACAAAAAGGGAGAGGTGACGTCATGAAAGTAAAATTACTTAAATATACGCCTGAACCGGAGCGAGCGGTAGCCATGTCAGCGCGCCTTTGCTATTCGGCAGCCGGTGCAGCAGAATTGGAACAAAGCATGTCTGAAGCCCAAGTCGGTAATTTACTAAAAAAGCTTAGCGATATGGGGCATTTGTCGACATTTGAGCATGCCAGTTTTACCTTTGCCATTGAAGGAGTTTCCCGGGTGCTTACTCATCAGCTTGTTCGTCATCGTATTGCCTCTTACTCGCAGCAGTCCCAGCGTTATGTCGCCGAACACGGCTTCGAATATATCATACCGCCGAGCATTGCTGCCAGACCGGAAGCCAAGGCCAAGCTGGCTGCGCTTATGGGTGAGGTGCAAAAGACCTATGATGAAATGGTGAAATTAGGGGTGCATCAGGAAGACGCCCGGTACGTACTCGCCAATGCTACTGAAACAAAAATTGTTGTCACCATGAATGCCCGGTCGCTCTTGCATTTTTTTGAAAAACGTTGTTGCCAGCGGGCCCAATGGGAAATACGCGATTTAGCCAACGCGATGCTGGCAGAAGTACAGGCTGTGGCTCCGCGTCTGTTTGTTAAAGCCGGACCTGCCTGTGTAACCAGCGGTTATTGCCCTGAAGGCGCAATGTCATGTGGCCGTTTGGCAGGAATTGAAGCCAATAAGGAGAAAATATAAACTAGAATTTAGATTTAACTTAAAACCTGGAGGGTGTTGGCGTGCGGCGTATTCTTCGTGAAAGTGTTAAAGTTGGGATGACACTGGCTCAGCCGGTATATGGAGTTAATGGTCAGATTGTCTTAAACAGCGGTGTAGAGTTGAGCGATTTTCATATTTCCAAGTTAGTGGAAATGGATGTAAAATATATTTATATTCAGGGACAGGCCCCGTTGATTGATGAAGATGACACCGTAGCCCAAAATGCCAAGAATGAGTTTATTTTGGCTGCTCATTTGGCGCTTGACGAAATACAGGTAGGTAAATATGTTGAAACCGGCACAATAAAAAGCCGGGTACTGGCACTTTTAGACGAGGGTTGTATGCTTAAAGACATTCAACCGGTATTTACCGCTATGCAGAATTGTAATGACTATTTATTCAAACATGCTGTCTGTGGCTATTTCTATGCGATGTTGATGGGGATACATTATGGTATCAAGGGGGAGCGGCTGAGAGATTTAGGGTTGGGCGCTCTGCTGCGTGATGTGGGAATGCTGACGATATCACGCGATATCATCAATAAGCCAGGCTCCTTGACGCCGGAAGAGATGGCTGTCGTCAAACAGCATACCGAAAAAGGCTATGATATACTAAGGCGAAATCCGGAAATAAGTTTATCTGCCGCCAACTGCGCCTTGCAACATCATGAACGGTTTAATGGCAGTGGCTACCCCCGGGGCACAAAAGCCAGCAATATTCATGAGTTTGCACAAATTACCGCTCTGGCAGACGTGTATTCTTCGATGACGGCAAATACTCCCTACCGTAAAGCATTGTCTGTTTATGATACTTTGGCCATTATTGCGAAGGCGGGAGCCGCTTATTTTAATCCTGAACTGATCCGGGTATTGGCCGGCAATATTGCGATCTATCCGCTGGGAGCGGTTGTTCATTTGAATGATAAAACCGTAGGCATTGTCAATGACTATGCTGATGAATTGAGAACAAAACCCATTTTGCATATCGTTAGAAATCAATCCGGTGAACGTGTTAACCAAGTAGTAACAATTGATATGGAAAATAGTCCTGGTCTTTACATTGCCGAGGTTTCTTGACAGTTGCGGCGAATAGTTTAACAGATTTGGACAAACGGCAGGATTATATTCTGCCGTTTTTTCATAATAAATAATAAGAAAACTCTCTACAGAACACGGCAATAGCCGGAGGAGGATAATTATGTCGGAAGATGCAGAAATCATAGTAGGACGCAATAGTGTGCTTGAGGCGCTAAGAGCCGGACGCTCCCTCAATAAGATTCTTGTAGCCAAGGGTGAGCGACAGGGCTCGATCCGCGAAATTATCAGTGAGGCCCGCGAACGGGGATTGATTATCCAAGAAGTGGATGTTGCCAAACTGGATCAACTGTCGGCGGGAGTGCGGCATCAAGGCGTAGTCGTCATGGCAGCACCGGTGGCTTATGTTGATATTGATGAAATATTATCGGCTGCCCACGATAAAGATGAGCCGCCATTTCTTGTTTTACTGGATGAGCTTGCTGATCCGCATAATGTTGGCGCCATCTTGCGGACAGCAGATGCCACCGGTGTTCATGGTGTACTTATTCCCAAGCGGCGCAGTTGCCCACTGACCCAGACTGTGGCGAAAACATCGGCAGGTGCGGTGGAACATGTACCTGTTGCCAGAATCGGTAATATAGCGCAAACACTTAAGCTCTTAAAAAAACAGGGGCTGTGGGTAGTAGGCGCCGATATGGACGGAACCCAGAATTATTATGAGGCTGATCTTACAGGACCTGTTGTAATTGTAGTCGGCAATGAAGGCGAAGGCATGGGACGCCTGACAAAGGAGGCTTGTGATTTTATTGTTAAGATTCCTATGCGGGGGCAAATTGCTTCGTTAAATGCCTCGGTGGCCTGTTCGCTCCTGTTGTATGAAGTTTTAAGACAGAGGGAGATGAGGAAAAAGTGAGACGCCGGGTGGGGATTATTCTGGCAGTGACAATCGTGATCATAGGTCTTGCTTGTTGGCTGGCCAGACCACTATTTTCCCAAACTGTTTATGCAGGGGTGTCTGTTGCGAACGTAGAAGTTGGCGGGAAGACTCATGAGGAAATAGGCCAATTGCTTGCTATGTGGCAAAAAGATCAAAGAGCCAGACCCATCCTCTTATCCTATGAGAACACAACTTTTCGTATCGAACCCGATACTATCGATTACAGTATCGATGCAGAAGCAACAGCCGCTACGGTTTGGCAGTATGGCCGCGAGGGTTCTTTGTGGAGCCGGTTAAAAAAAATTCATAAAGCGGAGACTGAGGGCTGGTCTATTCCTCTAAAAATCAAGTATAATGAAGATAAATTAAACAGTATAGCGGAACAATTACGCGAGACCGTGAGCCGGCCGCCGCGCAATGCGACCTTGAGTCTGCAGACAGGCGCGATTGTGCCTGAACAGGATGGACTTGATTTGAGCGTTTCCGAGCTAAAAGAATTGGTATTACTGGCGCTTAACCGGACGGATAGCAACCTAGTTACTCTGCCGGTTACTTCTGTTCATCCGGAAATTACAGCCAGTGACCTTGAAAATAACGGCATCAGGGAACTTGTCGCGATATATACTACTTTGTTTAATACCGAAGATGGTAACCGTTCGGCCAATGTAAAATTATCGGCGCAAAAGATTAACGGCAAATTAGTTTATCCTGGCCAAATTTTTTCCTATAATGATACGGTGGGGCCACGGGAAAAGTCCCAGGGTTTCAAAGAAGCCATGGAGTTAATTAACGGGGAATTGGTGCCGGGGGTGGGCGGTGGTGTGTGCCAGGTATCGTCAACTTTGTATAATGCAGTGCTTCTGGCCGGACTTGACATTGTTGAACGTACGAATCATTCCAAACCACTTTCTTATGTGCCGCTAGGGCGGGATGCGACGGTTGTTTATAATATGCTTGATTTTAAATTTATGAATAATAGTCCGGCGCCGATTATGGTTATGGCGGAAACCGTAGACAACAAACTGATTGTAGGTATATTTGGTCAGAAGGTGCTGGAAAAAAACATTGATATTATTACTGCGCAGCAGCAGGTTATCCAGCCCGCTATTGTAAAAAAAGCCGATCCGGCGCTGTTGCCTGGTCAGACAAAAGTCGAAAAACAAGGGAAACCCGGATATGAGGTAACGGTTGTCCGTGTTATACGGGATAGTACCGGCAAGGAACTAAAACGCGAAATTGTTTCACGGGATACATATGCTCCGGATAATACTTTAATAAAATTCGGTTCAGAGACTAAACCGGTACAATCAGAGATGCAATCGGTTCAAGAACGCCCCTTTGTGTTACCCGGAGTAACCCCATAGGCCGTCTGAAACTGATGCCATAAGAATGGAGAATCTTTCTCGATGGAATTGTTAATTGTCGACGGCTATAATGTGATAAACGCTTGGCCTGAACTTATCGCCTTAACGGATAATTTGGAATATGCCCGTGATAAACTTGTGGACATACTTAGTGAGTATGGCGCATATAAAAGATTCAGAACAATAATTGTGTTCGATGCCCATATGGTGATAGGCAGGGCTGTCACTCAAAATCAAAATAAAATATTGGAGGTGGTTTATACCAGGGAAGGGGAAACCGCTGACAGTTATATCGAAAAACTTGTATACGATCTTGGCCGTCAAAATAAACGGATGTATGTTGTGACTTCTGACTGGGCTGAACAAATGTTTGTTCTAGGGGCCGGGGCCTACCGAATATCGGCGCGGGAGTTGAAAAACGATGTTGCCGCAGTTAAAAGGGAGATTGCGGCCGGTCTTTCTGTAAAAGTATTAGCACGGGATCGCCATGAACTGGGCAATCGGTTAGAAAAAGATATCTTAAAACGCCTTGATGCTATGCGGCGTGATGGGCTTGACTAACTTTGCTTCAGCAAGTATAATTTATTGTGACAGACATGTGGCGATGCTGCGGCACTAAGTTCTTTAGTGCATTTTTATTTTTATGATATGCAAGTGGCCGCACATAGAAGCGGTAGGCTAACGCCATTTTACAGACGGCAAAAGAAAACTAGTGGGGGCGATGCGATGCGGGTAAATACTCAACGCGATCTGTATGGTTGTTTTGACAACTTAACTGATGAAGAAATAGTATTCGACGCCAAAGATAATGACAACACGGTCGCTCTGGAGTATTTGATTAACAAATATCGCAATTTCGTGCGGGCTAAAGCCAGATCGTATTTTTTAATTGGTGCGGAGCGTGAAGACATCATTCAGGAAGGCATGATCGGCTTATATAAGGCCATACGGGACTTCCGCAATGACAAGCTCTCATCCTTCAGAGCATTTGCAGAATTGTGTGTAACGCGACAAATTATAACGGCAATCAAGACGGCCACCCGTCAGAAGCATATTCCCTTGAACTCATATGTTTCTTTGAATAAACCTATTTATGATGAAGATTCGGACCGCACTTTGCTAGATGTATTGTCTGGTTCCAAAGTCACTGATCCGGAAGAATTGGTCATCAGCCGTGAAGAATTTGTTGATATCGAAGAAAAAATGGGCGAAATTTTGAGCGATCTTGAGTGGAAAGTTTTAATGTCGTATCTTGATGGCAAATCGTATCAGGAAATTGCTGTTGAACTGGACCGCCATGTTAAATCGATCGATAATGCCTTGCAGCGGGTAAAACGTAAACTGGAACGGTACCTTGAAAATCGCGGTGAAGACAGTGATATTCGTGGAATGTACAAGGGGCTTACCGGTCTTAATAAAGATTCTCAAACAGAGTTAGCCGATTATAACAACAACTATGATGAATAACGCAGCAGCAAAAATGACACCATGAAGTTGGTGTCATTTTTGTATATAATTCCGGTAAAATAAGGATGAGGTGATCAAAGATGCACGCAGCAAGCAAGCTAAAAAGTATTGCCGTACTTACAGGCGGCGGTGATGCGCCAGGACTAAATGCCGTAATTCGCGCTGTTGTCAGAACTACAATTGGTTATGGATTTAAAGTATGGGGAATCAAGAATGGCTTTGGTGGTATGGTTGAGAACCAAATCATAGAAATGACAGATGATCATGTTGCCGGAATTTTGCCGCGCGGCGGTACTATACTGGGCACAACCAACCGGGATAATCCGTTTAGTTATCCTCAGTTACAGGCTGGACAAACTGTTTATCAAGATATGTCAAGCCAGGCGCTGGCTAATTTACAGCAAAGAAATATTGAAGCCCTTGTAGTAATCGGCGGTGATGGCAGTCTCAAGATAGCATCGGAATTTTATCAATTGGGGCTGCCGGTGGTCGCTGTTCCTAAAACAATTGATAATGATATACCGGGAACGGAACGAACATTCGGGTTTGATACCGCAGTTGGTGTGGCGACTGATGCTCTTGACCGGTTACATACGACTGCCGAATCGCACCACCGGGTTATGGTGCTGGAAGTTATGGGCCGGTATGCCGGCTGGATTGCCCTGCATGCAGGGATGGCCGGCGGTGCCGATTGTATTTTGCTTCCAGAAATACCTTTTAACATAGATTCAGTAATTGCTAAAATCAGGCAGCGGCAGCAGCGGGGCCGCCAATTTAGTTTGATTGTTGTCGCCGAAGGTGCCTACCCGCTGGGGGGTGAAGTTTCGGTATCACGTATTGTTGAGGGCAGTCATGAGAAAATTCGTTTGGGAGGAGCAGGAGAAAAATTAGCCCGTCAAATCGAAACGCTTATAGGGGTTGAATCTCGCTGCACGGTGTTAGGGCATGTTCAGCGCGGCGGGACGCCGACTGCTTTTGACCGAGTGCTGGCTACCCGTTATGGGGTGGCGGCTGCGGAATGTCTGCTTGAAGGCGTTTACGGCAACATGGTGGCTTTGCGGAAAAATGAAATCATTCGGGTGCCGATTGCGGATATTGCGGGTAAGGCAAATCATATAACAGCCGAGAATGAGTTATTGAAGGCCGGTCGTGCTATCGGCATATGCTTTGGAGACTAAATAGATTGTAATGGGTTATACTAAGCCCAAATATTACGTAGTTTTTAGTGGTCTGTATACTCTAAGGCTATAGGATGAATTGCGAGAGGTTTTTCGTCCTGCACGGCGGAGGAAACGTATCGGGAATATGTAAGCCGACGACAGCAAAGCAGGGCGGAAAAGATCTCGTAAGAACACTATAGAATTAGGGTTTACAGACCACTAGGCAGTGGAGGGCTGTAATGGATACCTTGGGCATTACTCTGTTTAGGGTAGTTGCAGGCATGGGCGTACTATTAATCATATTGTTAGTTACCGGTCGTCGTCAGATGAGCGAGTTTAGCTCATTTGACTTTTTAACTTCTATTACTATCGGCGCTGTGGCCGGTGCTGTCATAGTTGATCATCGAATTGAACTGGTTAGTTCCTTGATCGCCCTCCTGGCACTTGGTGGCATGCAGCTGTTTTTTGGCTGGCTCAGTATAAAAGTCCGCCCGGTTAATCACAAATTAAATTTTAAACCAATTGTGTTGGTGGAGGATGGCCAGATTATCAAACAAAATTTACGTCGGGTACGTATGCCGGTGGAAACCTTATTGCAACTTTTGCGGGAAAAAGACGTTTTTGATATTACTATTGTTGAACTTGCCATTCTTGAGCCGTATGGCAGGTTAAGTGTCTTGAAGAAGGCCGAGCACCTGCCGCTCACTCCCAGCCAAGTGAATTTCGCGGTAAGCTCTAATCGTATATTAGTGCCGGTTATTTTGGAGGGCAAATTGCAGGAAAATGCATTAGTTGAAATGGGGTTTTCGCAGCGACAGATTGAAGAATTTCGCAGTCAGTACCAAGACAGTATTCATAATGTTTTTATTGCTTTTATGGATCAAAACAAACAGTTGCATGTTGTAAATGATGATGCCCGGGGAAAAAGTGCCTTTTTACATTGAGACCCCGGAATTTTTTTTATTTAAATTTTTGTAAATATGCGGGATTCTTAGTTAAATATGATAAAATAATAATATCGTCCCTAAAAGAGAGGTAATGATGAGATATCAACGCTTTAATTTTTGTCCTCAGTGCGGCGGGCGTTTAAGCTACAAAAGGGTGGGCGAGCGTGAACGCCTCGTGTGTGAAAAATGTAGCCGGATCATGTATGAAAATCCGATTGTCGGGGTCGCCGCTATTTTGTTTGAAAACGGTGAAATTCTTCTTGGCCGCCGGGCTGCTACTGCCAGTTTTCCGGGTCTGTGGTGCATACCTTGCGGTTATGTTGAATATGATGAAGATATCCGTGCTGCTGTCAAACGAGAGTTTTTGGAGGAAACCGGGTTGTCAATTGAACCGGGAGACGTATATGCTGTGTTATCGAATTTCCACAATCCTGCGGTTCAAACGGTGGGGGTATGGTTCGAGGCTCAGGCTGTTGGTGGTTCACTTTGCCCGGGGGATGATTTGGATCAAGTGGCTTATTTTGCGCTTGATGCATTGCCGCAGTTGGCTTTTCCCACAGATAAACAAGTGGTAAACATGTTGTTGGCGGATAGTACAATGAAGTTAAGGATGTGACATATGAACGAGAATATTATTGCAGTAATTATTGGTATAGTAGAGGGACTAACCGAGTTTTTACCGATTTCTTCTACTGGTCATATGATTTTGGTAGGATCGTTATTGGGGTTTGAAGGAGAAAAAGCCAGTGTATTTGAAGTCTTTATTCAGCTAGGTGCTATTTTATCCGTACTTATATTATATCGCGATAAGTTTATTGCCATGGTGCGGCCTGGGACCATTAACATTTATGGCGGCGGATTAACGGCTATGCATGTTCTGGCTGGAATTATCCCCGTAATGGGGGTTGGATTTTTACTGCATAAACCCATAAAGACGTACCTTTTTTCTTCACATACGGTTATTATCGGGTTGGTGGCCGGGGCCATTTTAATGCTGATCGCAGAAAAAGCAGCAGGCCGGCCAACCACGCGTAATGTTGACAGTATGACAATTAAACAGGCTTTTTGGGTGGGCCTATTTCAAATTTTGGCGCTATGGCCCGGTTTTTCACGCTCCGGCTCAACCATTGCCGGCGGTTTGTTTTTTGGTTTGAGCCGCAAAGCGGCCGCTGAATTTTCCTTTATTATTGCCGTACCGCTTATGCTGGTAGCGTGTATTTATGACTTAATGAAGATTTGGGGTCAGCTTAATATGGATGATATTACGCTGTTTGCCGTTGGCTTTGTAGTTGCTTTTGTAACGGCCTATATCTCTATTGTCTGGTTTTTGCGGTTTCTTAATAACTCGACATTGGCCTCATTTGCCTATTACCGTTTTATCGTTGCCGGAATATCCTACTATTACTTTTTCCTGCGCTAGTAGTCAATGAAGATTTACAGGCAGGTATTGGTACAAACACAGGTTAAGTGCCAGCGCGGGAGCGTTACTAACACCCTGACAGAAGAAAAACGTTATGAATTTTCCAATAGATTTATTTAACTGTGCTATGATTTTACAGGAGGTGACGCCATTTTGGATGTAAAGCTCATTAACCCATTTTTGGAAGCAGTAACCACAGTTTTGCCGCAATTAGGATTTAAGGAAATTAATCGTGGCGGGCTTGCGGTTAAAGAGCATTTGATCGAGGGGCGCGGGGTAACTGTTTTAGTGGGAATTACCAAGGGTGTTAAGGGGAATGTTGCTTATAATATGTCTACTGCCACAGCTAAAAAGATTGCATCGACGATGATGATGGGAATGCCGATTGTTGAAATAGATGAAATGGTGCAAAGCGCTATTTCGGAAATGGTTAACATGGTCACGGCAAATGCCGCGACTAATTTTGAAAAACAGGGCTTGGTTGTGGATATTTCACCGCCGAATATGGTGGTTGGTTCCGAATGCGCGGTTAAGGTAAGTAATAGCAAGTACCTGTCATTAGATTTATTAGTCGATTCAGAAATCATTCAGCTCAATATCGGCATTGGATCATAAAGTAAGACATTAAAAAGATGTTGACATAGCTTAGAGACTATTATATAATAAATTTTGTCACTGAGACGAGGTCTCCAAATTCGTGCTGGCGTAGCTCAATTGGTAGAGCAGCTGACTTGTAATCAGCAGGTTGGGGGTTCAATTCCTCTCGCCAGCTCCATAAGCGGTAATAAGCAGCGATAAGCAGCGAACCATATTGTCATGAACTGTAAAGCGAAGTGAGAATATGAGTGAGTCGCTTAGTTCTGAGCGATAGCGAAGAACATCATTGAAATTAAAACCCGGAGGGATTCCCGAGTGGCTAAAGGGAGCAGACTGTAAATCTGCCGTCATTGACTTCGGTGGTTCGAATCCACCTCCCTCCACCAAGAACCCTTTCCTTCACATCGCGGGGTGGAGCAGTTGGTAGCTCGTCGGGCTCATAACCCGAAGGTCACAGGTTCAAGTCCTGTCCCCGCAACCAAGCAACTATCTTCGCTTTATAAAATCTAATTTGACTTTATAAAGCGAATGCTTTATAAAGAAGCAAACTATGTCTGCGACAAGCATGTATTTGGCACAAGGCCGCAAACGGCTTAGTAGTGTCCAGATGCTAGGCGCGACGAGCACGCGACCGGAGTCGTACTGGGAAGTACGTCGGAGGAAGCGCGCGCAGGAGCAACAACGCAGATGGGCGCTAATAAGCCGTTTGCGCTAGTGCTGGTGTAGCTCAGTCGGCAGAGCGTATCCTTGGTAAGGATAAGGTCACCGGTTCAATCCCGGTCACTAGCTCCATATTCATACGGCGGCGTAGCTCAGTTGGCTAGAGCATGCGGTTCATACCCGCAGTGTCCGGGGTTCAAATCCCTGCGCCGCCACCACAAAAAAAGCCTTGCAATCACTGCGGGGCTTTTTTATGTGTGAAAATCCTACATTTATAAAAAGCCGCCGACATGGATAAAGGTGGCAAATACAAACCGATTGATGCGCCTGATCCTTGCTAAAAGATTAATTTTCATACTCGTTTTAGCAGGATTTCGTCAGTGCGGATAGAAGATTATTTTGATAAAAAGCTTTATACTACGAGGCATTTTACTAGAGAATTTCAGAATAAGAACCTTTACTGAATTGATTTAGTTAATGATAAATTAAGGGGGGCTATTACGTAAATGGCTAAGAAAAAGTATGAAAGAACCAAACCGCATGTTAACATTGGTACCATCGGACACGTTGACCATGGTAAAACTTCACTGACTGCTGCCATTACCCTGACACTGTCGAAAACCGGCGGCGCCGAATTTATGGCCTATGACATGATCGACAAAGCTCCGGAAGAAAGAGAACGTGGCATTACCATCAACACCGCGCATGTTGAATACGAAACAGAAAAACGCCACTATGCGCACGTTGACTGCCCGGGCCACGCCGACTATGTAAAGAACATGATCACCGGTGCGGCACAAATGGACGGCGCCATCCTGGTTGTATCCGCAGCCGACGGCCCGATGCCGCAAACCCGTGAACACATCCTGCTGTCCCGTCAGGTAGGCGTGCCTGCCATGGTAGTATTCCTGAACAAATCCGACCTTGTAGACGACGCAGAATTGATGGAACTGGTAGAAATGGAAGTGCGTGAGCTCTTGTCCAGCTACGAATTCCCTGGCGATGAAATTCCGGTAGTAAGCGGTTCAGCCGTAAAAGCTTTGAACTGCGGTTGCGCTAAACGCGAATGCGAATGGTGCGGCAAGATTTTTGATCTGATGGACAAAGTTGACGAATACATTCCGACGCCGGAACGTGATACCGATAAAACCTTCCTGATGCCTGTCGAGGACGTGTTCACCATTACCGGCCGCGGCACAGTAGCAACCGGCCGTGTAGAACGTGGCGTGGTAAAAGTTGGCGATACGGTTGAAATCGTTGGTATGACCGACAAGCCGAAATCCACGGTAGTAACGGGTGTAGAAATGTTCCGCAAACTCTTGGATCAGGCAGTAGCCGGCGACAACATCGGCGCACTTTTACGCGGTATTGAGCGTAAAGAGATCGAGCGCGGACAAGTACTGGCCAAACCCGGCAGCATTAAACCGCATACCAAATTCAAATCCGAAGTATACGTACTGTCCAAAGAAGAAGGCGGCCGTCATACCCCGTTCTTTAACGGCTATCGTCCGCAATTCTATTTCCGGACAACCGACGTAACCGGCGT
>NZ_FNAM01000065.1 GCF_900101845.1 Sporomusa acidovorans
AAGAAGTAAGGCCCCTTATAGATGATAAGGTAGATAGGCCAGATGTGGAAGTGGAGTAATCCATGGAGCTGACTGGTACTAATAGGCCGAGCACTTGACTTATAAGCAGCGAACCATGTTGTTGCGAGCCGAGAGGCGAAGCAAGAACATACGTGAGTCGCTTAGTTCTGAGCATAGCGAAGAACATCATTATTGTCGCGAGCCGTAAGGCGAAGTGAGAATGTGTGTAAGTCGCTTAGTTAGAGCGGAGCGATAACATCCTAAATGAATGTTTTAGCTCTGAACTAGCAACCAGTATCTAATTGTATGCAGTCTTTCTTCTATGCAGTTTTTAGGGAACATACTCTTACGAGATGTTCACCTTTTAGGGGTGTAGCCAAGTCGGTAAGGCAACGGACTTTGACTCCGTCATGCGTTGGTTCGAGTCCAGCCACCCCTGCCACTGATTCTACAAGGTAGCTACTAGCGTAGCTTTGAATTGTCTCCTGTTGCGTCTATGTTCAATGGGAGTAATCCTCAATACTGTAGAATGGCAGCATATAGTTTGTTCCCATTTAGACGTCGACCTACTAGCTCAGTCGGTAGAGCACCTGACTTTTAATCAGGGTGTCCCGCGTTCGAGTCGCGGGTGGGTCACCATCTGGCCCGTTGGTCAAGCGGTTAAGACACCGCCCTTTCACGGCGATAACGGGGGTTCGATTCCCCCACGGGTCACCATAAGCAGAGAGCCAGGTTTCTACGAGCGAAAGCGACATAGAAACCTGTGCGAATCGCTTAGTTCTGAGCGATAGCGAAGAACATCCATTCTATTAGTTACACGGGCGATTAGCTCAGCTGGGAGAGCGCCTGCCTTACAAGCAGGATGTCGGCAGTTCGATCCTGTCATCGCCCACCATCCTCGATATTCGACGCTAGACGCATTCGATAAAATCGAAAATCTAAAGTTGAAAATCGAATCATGCGGCCCTGTGGTGTAGCGGTCTAACATGCCGCCCTGTCACGGCGGAGATCGACGGTTCAAATCCGTTCAGGGTCGCCATAAGCAGCGAACCAGGTTCTCACGAGCCGAGAGGCGAAATGAGAATCTGTGTGAGTCGCTTAGTTCTGAGCGATAGCGAAGAACATCCTATTTATTTAAATGCCTCGGTAGCTCAGTCGGTAGAGCAGAGGACTGAAAATCCTCGTGTCGACAGTTCGATTCTGTCCTGAGGCACCAGCTAAGCGGAAGTAGCTCAGTGGTAGAGCATCGCCTTGCCAAGGCGAGGGTCGCGAGTTCGAATCTCGTTTTCCGCTCCATTTTATGGCGACATAGCCAAGTGGTAAGGCAGAGGTCTGCAAAACCTTTATCCCCCAGTTCAAATCTGGGTGTCGCCTCCATCATTTATGCCGGGGTGGCGGAACTGGCAGACGCACGGGACTTAAAATCCCGCGGGTAGAAATACCCGTACCGGTTCGATTCCGGTCCTCGGCACCAATATTTATTAAGGCTTCGCAGTATATGTGAAGTCTTTTTTCTATTTTTTAGGACAAATTTAACTAGCGCTTGACAAAAAAAAAGATATTTAGTAGTATTACTAAAAAAAGTAATTACTCGCTGCCGGCATTCTTAAGACTAAAATGATTTAGTTATTATACGGATGTTTTCTGCAGCTACAGTAGTTATAAAACGATCTTATAATGATTGAATTTTCTTGATAGGAGGAAACATAAACGGACAGCAATAAAAAGCAAAAACAGGGGAATTATGCTATTTCTTCTGCTAAAGATGATGAATTGATTGAAAGTAAACACATACAAATAGTCGAAGGTGCGTTAAAGCTTTTTTTCGCACAAGGATTTCATCCAACTACTATTCGTGAGATTGCAGAATCATGTAATATGTCTATGGGTCAGCTCTATCATTACATTTCTTCTAAAGATGACGTATTGTATTTGGTACATAAGTATTTTCATCAGCTTAGGGCTGACTTTATTAAAGCTCAGAATATTGAACAGTATGCTACGCCAATGGAAAGACTTATTAAGTATTTAGAAGCTAGTATGATCTTTGTTAGTGAGAATAAAAAATTAATACAATTAATTTCTACAGAGACAAAATATTTAAGAAAAGAGTATTTAAAAGAAGTTTTACAGATGGAGCAAGAAGATACAATTGATAATTACTATCAATTATTAGCGGACTTAAATAAGGAAATACCAATTAACGGTGATTTAGAGGTACTAGCCAGTATATTAGCTTATTTAGTAGCATTTTTTTCTTTGAAAGGCTGGACTGTAAACGATAAATCTACAGATGATGTTAATCGTTGCTTATTTAATTTTATATTTAACGGTTTAGGACAGGATGTTCTAAACGAGTATGAAAAAAGTAAGACTAGTATATCTGTTTAGAGAGGCGAGCCATTATCTTGGATTAAACAAGGGAACTGAGTATTATCCATTTGGGCAAGAAGGCCTAAGGTTGAAGTTAGTTAATAACAGAGACTATTAGTTTGCGGCATGTCTTATTCCCAAAGTTGGAGTACAAATAGTTTGTGCAAGAAAGGCTGGCGCAGACTGTTTTTTTTTGGAGTTATATAAATTCCTTAGAGGGCTTGGCATAAAGCAAGTCATTTCTTCGCATTGCTAAAAAACTTTGTTACCGAATATACAAAATTTTCTTGACGAAGCTGATTGACTATGCTATCCTAAATTTGGAACGAGCGTTCTATCTATGACAAAAAATCTAAATATAAAAAATATTTAAAGAATCACACCAAACTTAAAACAAGCAAAAAATTTGATTTGTTGGTTTCTGAAATATAATAAAATAGGAGGGCTGCTTAATGAGAATGGCAGTAATGGGGGCTGGTTCTCTCGGAACAATTCTCGGTGCTTTGTTAGCGAAAAATGGCTATGATGTTGATCTGATTGACGTAAATATCGCTCATGTAAAAGCACTTAACGAAGGGGGTGCCCAAATTGTTGGTCTTATGGATTTAGTTCAGCCAGTTAAGGCGTTAACCCCGGAAGAAATGCATGAACAGTATGACATTATCTTCTATTTGGTTAAGGCCACCTATAATGAAGGAGCTTTACCCTATGTAAATAAATATCTGAAATCCAATGGAGTAGTAGTAGTAGGACAAAATGGGTTACCGGAAGAAGCTGTAGCTGCAGTTGTTGGTAAAAACAGAGTAATTGGTCAAATCACAGGTTGGGGAGCAACTTGGATGGAGTCTGGCGTCTCCAAATTAACCTCGCAACCGGACCACATGACTTATCATATTGGTGAACTCGATGGTAAGGTGACCGAACGGCTAAAAAAGGTAGCGGATATATTATCTAAAGCTGGTAAACCGGAAATTGTCACGAACTTAATGGGGATTAGGTGGACGAAAATGACTTCTAACTGCTGTTTTAGTGGTATGTCAGCTGTGGTGGCAGGCAACTTTGGCGATGTAATAGATAATCCGAAAGCGGTTAGATGTTCGGCACATATACTAAATGAATCTATGGCTATTGCCAAAGCCGCCGGAGTGAAGCCGGAGGTTTTTCAGGGAGACGATTTCACCAAGCTGACATTCGAAACGGAAAAAGAATTGGAGATAAAAGTACCCGGTATTAGAGCTATTGTTGAATCTCATCGCAATATCAGAACAGGGATACTATATGATATCGAAGCTGGAAGGTACCCGGAAGTAGATACCACTTTTAACGGAAATCTGTGTAGATTAGGGGCTAAATATGGCGTTTCAACACCGGTCAATCAACAGGTGACGGACATAATCCGTGCTCTGGCAAATGGTAAACTAAAAATTGATCCTGCTAATGTAGACAGGATTGAATTACCGAAGCTTCCATAAAAGCAAAAATCGGGTAGATTAGTAAGCCCGAAATATAATTAATTAAATAGGGAGAGTTGTTATGTTTGAAAATTGGAAAATATTAATTGTAGGTGCTGGTACTATGGGGAGTGGTATTGCACAAGTATTTGCCAGCAAGGGTTTTCAAGTAATTCTTAGTGATAAATTTCCAGAACAACTTATCCGTGCACAAGAAAGAATTAGTAACGACGTGGATAATTTGATCAAAGAGGGCTTAATAACTCAACAAGAAGCTGAAAAAGCTAAGACATTAATCGCTTATGAACCTGATCTTACGAAATGTGCTTCCCAAGCAAATTTCGTGGTGGAAAGTATTTTTGAAAATGCTGATGCTAAAAGAGAAATCTTCTCACAACTTGATAAACTATGTACTTCAGATTGTATTTTCTGTAGTAACACCTCAGCTTCAAATATATTTGAAATTGCTCAAGTATCGCATCCTGAACGGTTATTAATTACTCACTTTTTTAATCCACCCTTTATCATGGCGTTGGTAGAGGTAGTTATGGGGCCGAAGACCTCAGGCGAAACGCTTGATAAAGTAAAAGCATTACTTACTCAGTTAGGCAAAGAGCCAGCAATAATTAAACAATACATTCCCGGCTTTATTGTCAATCGGATAGCAACGGCTATTACAAGGGAAGCTGGCTATATGGTAACTGAGGGATGGACAACGGCGCAAGATATCGATAGAGCGCTAAGAAATACGAGTGGCATTCGCTATGCTTTTGAGGGACCTATGGCATTATATGACATAGTTGGTTGGGATTTGACCACATCTGTATCAAAGGATATTCATAAAACATTATGTAATGATACCGAAGTCAATTCTTTGGGCAACGAACTCGTTGCTAAAGGGGAGCTTGGCTTGAAATCAGGTAAAGGGGTATTTGATTATACAGGGGTAGATCCGCAACAGTTTCTAAATGAAAGATCAGCTAAAATTGTCAAAATGATAAAAGCTGTCAAAGAACTATAATGGTTTCGGATTGATTATGATGTATTGTCTCGGCTATTCCAAATTTACAGAAGAGTAAAACTGTTCGGGGATTTTCTGTAAATTACATGAGCTATATGTTAAAAAGGAGTGGTTAAGACGCTTGAAAAATTAAGTACAGTTACGGGCTCGATTGATGGGAATAATGTAGGGAAAACTTTGATGCATGAGCACTTCGTATTTGGCTATCCTGGTTTTGCAGGGGATAAAACATTCGGGCCATTTGACAGAAAAAAAGCGCTTGAAATAAGTATAGCCGCTGCGGAACGGGCCAAAGCTTATGGTGTTCAGACAATAGTAGATGCAACGCCAAATGAGTGCGGCAGGGATGTAAGAATCTTAAAGGAAGTATCCGAAAAAACCGGGGTAAATATTGTCTGTGCGACAGGCTACTATTTTGAAGGTGAAGGAGCAAGTGCATATTTTAAATTCCGCAATGCATTGGGGGATGGACTGAAAGAAATTTATGAGCTAATGCTAAGGGAAGTTACTGAAGGGATAGACGATACGGGCATAAAAGCGGGAGTCATAAAACTTGCCTCAAGTAAGAATATTATTACGGATTATGAAAGGATGTTTTTCAAAGCCGCTGCCAAGGTTCAAAAGGAAACCGGTGTTCACATTATTACTCATACCCAGGAAGGAACTATGGGTCCGGAGCAAGCGGAATTACTTCTTGCGGAGGGGGCTGATCCCAATAGAATTATGATTGGCCATATGTGCGGCAATACTGATATAAAATATGCTGCTCAAGTACTGGAAAAGGGTGTATATATCGGTTTTGACAGGTTTGGACTCGAAGGTTTTATCGGTTGTCCAACAGATAGAGAAAGGGAAGCACTGGCAGTATCTTTACTTGCACTCGGGTATGAAGACAAAATTATGTTTTCTCATGATACCGTCAATGTTATGTTAGGGCGGACGGTAGTATTTCCGCCGGCACTTAGGGAGATTATGGCTAATCAACATATTGCAAGAATTTTTGAGATTATTATACCTGATCTAAAGAATATGGGTGTGACGGATGAGCAGATTGAAAAGATAATGATCAAGAACCCTGAACATTTTTTTCAGATGAAGTAAAAAAATATGAACCTTTTTTTTACGTTAATTTTTGGGTATGCTATTCAACTTGTGTAGAATGAGCGTTCCATCTACGTTGGAATTTTTAAAATATAATATTTTAGGGGGGGACTAGTAAGGGAGTGGGAACGTAAGAAAATGCAAGGAAGAATACGGGCAGTTAAATTTCCTAACAGATCCTGGGTGCCAGACGAAAATAAGAAGATGTTTTTTCATGTCGGTATGATGGGCATATCAGCCTATGGTATGATTATGATGGTTTCCACTGCAGCTGTTATTTAAACTAAGGTAGGCGAAATCATGAGACCGCAAATGCCAATTATACAATTGGAGACACAACCTTATTTAAAGGGAAGACGTTTAGAATTTGAGAGTATAGCCCAAATGCTGACCATACGGTCATGGGAAACTCCGGAAGCGCCACACGTGTATTACTATGATCAAAAATTAACTTATAGAGATACCAACGAGCGGGCAAACCAGGCAGCTAATTTCCTTAAAGAAAAGGGTGTCAAAAAGGGCGATATTGTGGCGGTGATGATCAGGAATGCTCCAGAAATCTACTATGCTATGTGGGGTGCTCAAAAACTGGGAGCGGTAGCCCTAGCCATAAATTATTGCTTAAAGGGCCCGGAAATTGCCTATGTGCTGAATGATGCTAAGCCGAAGGTAGCTTTTGTTGGCAGTGACTATATCGATGAATTTGCCAAGGGCCTTGATCAAACCCAAGCTAAGCCCTATGTAGTTGAAGCTGTAACAGCTATAGCTCACGAATCAGCTATAGCGCAAAAAAAATTTGCCGATATTTTGAATCAGTATCCCACAGATGAATGTCTAGTCAAACAAAGCCTTGATGATCCGTTCTTGTTACTATACTCATCCGGTACTACCGGCCAGCCCAAGGGAATTTTGCTTTCTAATAGGGCACAGCTTGCGCAATGCCGAAATATTACCCGGCAGGGTTATATTAAGGGCAATGATGTTATGATGATTATGCTGCCCATGTTTCACACCAATCCCTTGTGCGTGTTTACTTACCCAATGAGCTATGCTGGGCAAGCTCTATGTATCCGTAAGAAATTTTCTCCCCATGAATTTTGGCCAGCGGTTATGCAATACGGAATTACCATTATTATGGGTGTACCTACCATGTTTGATTATATCTTATGTAAGGTTGAGCCGACTGATATTGATCTATCCAAAGTAAAAATACGCTATGCATTTACCGGCGGTGCCTCGCTTTCGTTGGCAACACGGAGAACGTTTAAGAAAAAATATAATATAGACTTTTTAGTTGGCTATGGTCTCACCGAGGGATGTGGCGGAAATACTACTGAGCCTGCTCTCGGGCGTTTTAAGGATGGGTCATGCGGGATGACCCATTCGGAGGAACAGATTGAGATCATGGATGAAGATGGTAACATACTGCCCAACAATATAGACGGTGAAGTTTGCATTAAGGGTGACTGTGTTATGATGGGCTATTTGAATAAACCTGAGCAAACTGCGGAAATCATGCGGGGAGGTTTTTTGCATACAGGTGATATAGGCCATTTTGATGACGATGGTTATCTATATATTGTTGATCGTAAAGGGGACATGATTATACGCGGAGGAGAGAATATCTATCCACGCCAGATAGAGATTGTCCTGGAAGAGCACCCGCTGGTCGCTGAGGTTGCGGTAATCGGCGTTCCCGATAAGTACCTAGGTCAGCAAGTTAAGGCCTATATTGTATCCAGACAAAAAGGAAAAATGACTGCTGAGGTGACTAGACAGTGGTTGCTGGAACGTATGGCTAAGTATAAAGTACCCGAATTGTATGAGTTTGTCGATCGACTCCCCCGAACGCCAAGTGGTAAGGTTCAGAAGTTTAAGCTGATTGAGCAAAACAGTCCTGGTCATAACTGCAAATCATTATTTTAGATTTTAGAAGCTGTCGTAAGGAATAAACAACTTTAAAATGATTTTTAATGTAAATATAATAAATAAAAACTGGGGGTGGTTATTATGAGTTGGTTAGCACCTGCAGGTATTATTTTGGGGATTGCTCTATTGGTTTATTTAGCGATTAGAGGTGTTAACATCGTAGTTATTGCGCCGTTGGCGGCAATAGTAATTATTTTTACCAACGGCATGTCTTTGCATGAGGCATTTTTTGTCGGCAAGACATCGTATTTAGCGGGAATTGGCGGTTTTATTACCGGCTTTCTGCCAATATTTATATTAGGTGCGGTATTGGGTAAATATTTGGAAGACAGTAAAGCAACAATAACCATTGCCAATAGTATCTTTAAATTGACCGGTAAAGAAAATGCTTATGCGGTTTTAATAGCGATAGCATTAATATCCGCAGTATTAACTTATGGTGGTGTAAGCTTATTTATTGTAATCTTCACAATTGTTGCGCTTGCCAGACCAATTTTTAAGGAATTAAATTTGCCGTGGCGCCTAGTAATGGTACCAATGATTTTCGGTGGTACGACATTTACCATGACCATGGTGCCGGGGACGCCATCAATACAAAATGTTATACCCACCACATTAGGAACGACGCTTGCGGCCGCACCCTTGATGAGCATTGTTGTTACCATAATTTCAATGATACTTGGCTTAGTGTATATGAAATGGCAGCTGAAAAGTGTTTTGGCTACAGGAGAGCATTACGAAGAGAGTGGTCAAGTGATAAATTCCGATGTAAATCCGAACGAGTTACCCTCGCTTTTGGCATCAGTACTACCCATGCTAGTTTTAATTGCCATCATACTCATCGGTAGTGCAATGCATATTTCCAATATAATAGTTCCAGCACTATTGGCTGCGGTTATTGTGGCGGCTCTTGTGCTAGTTAACCATATACCAAATCAAATTAAGACGCTTAATGCGGGAGCAACCAATTCCTTATTGCCCATTATTTTTACTGCTGCAGCGGTAGGCGTTGGCAGTGTCGTAGCTTCGGCTCCGGGGTTTAAGTTATTGCAAGGCGGTATGAGTAGCCTGCCTGGAGGAGCATTAACTCAAATACCGCTGATAACCGGATTTCTTGCCATGGTTACGGCTTCAGCATCCGGTGCTTTGGGAATTGCTATTCCTATATTCGGCAAATCATGGCTAGCTTCCGGTGTATCACCCGAGGTCGTGCATAGAATTGCCGCTATGGCTTCTTCAACATTTTCCGCTATGCCCCAAAGTGGTTTTATATTTTCTTGCATGGCGGTTTTTGGTTTATCGCACAAAGAAGTTTATAAACACATTTTTTTCCTGGGCTTAGTCGGAGGCAGTGTTTGTCTAATAGTGGCAATGTTCATGGCAGTCGTCATTTATTAACGGCAGTAATTCATTCTTCACATTAATACAAAATGTTCATAATTGTCTTGACGTAAATATTTGGATATGCTATTCTAACTTCATAGAACGAGCGTTCCATCTATATCAAATTTTTTTCAAAATATAAAAATATTTAAGGGGGAATTAAACCATGGGAATTGGAACTTATGAAGCCTACAAAGAAAGACTGCTCAAAATGAAACCAAACGTATATTTAAACGGTAAAAAAGTTGACCGGTCAGGCAGCTGGATTGACGGTGGCTGCTACGTTATGAAGCAGTGTTATGATTTGGCTAATGATCCTGAGTATGAGGATGTATGTACGGCTACTTCTCATCTTACCGGCAAGAAAATTAACCGTTTCACACACATTCATCAGTCCAAGGAAGATTTACTTAATAAACAATTAATGACAAGACTGCTTTGTCAGCATGTCGGCGGCTGCACTCAGCGCTGCATGGGCTCAGACGCGCTCAATGCCATTGCGGTAGTCTCCTTTGACTGCGATGCGGCTTGCGGTACAAAGTATCATGAACGCTTTAACAAGTATCTTTTATACTGCCAGGAAAATGATCTTATATGCAACTGTGCTCAGACTGATGTAAAGGGGTCGCGTAATCCAAAGTATAAGAGAGCCCATATGCAACCTGATCCTGA
Source organism: Sporomusa acidovorans (assembly GCF_900101845.1). Classification (GTDB taxonomy): domain Bacteria; phylum Bacillota; class Negativicutes; order Sporomusales; family Sporomusaceae; genus Sporomusa; species Sporomusa acidovorans. The sequence goes on from NZ_FNAM01000065.1 coordinate 9,931, forward strand.
CCAGTTTGTCCATATAATCAAGACGGATGTGGACGGCATAGGCATTGACGGAAAACCTTGTAAGGGCATTATCGTGCGCGGGGCAAAAATCTGCAATTCCAATGCGCCGTATGTTGATGAAATTATTGTTAATCCGACCAAGTTTATGGGAAAAGGCGATGAGGGTTATGCAATATCTTTTGCTTTGCCGGCCGATTGGGATGGCATTAAGCTTATGGCGCTTCCTGGTCAGCATCACAAAAGGAAACACATTCAGGCCCCGTTTAATCAAGTCGGCGACGTAGAATCACTTACGATATTTGATGATGTATTTGTTCCTGAAGATAGGGTGTTTTTAAATGGCTTTGATCATCCGGATGCGGTTCAGTATGCCGGTTATCTTGCACTCATGTTTGCTCATTTCCACAGACATTCCTATACAGGCTGCAAGACAGCAGTTTCCGAGGTTATTGCCTCACAGGCAGCGTTGGTGGCTGATGTAAATGATATTGCCAAAGAGCCGCATGTGCGTGAAAAAATATGTGAAATCATTAGTACGGCAGAATTGGTATTTGCAGCCGGTCAGGCTTCGGCAATACGGGCAGTTAAATTTCCTAACGGGTCCTGGGTGCCGGACGAAATTTTAACCAATGCAGGCCGCAAACTGGCAGGCCAAAAAATTTACCATGAATATGAAACACTGGCAGATCTGACAGGCGGCATTTGTGCATCACTGCCAACGGAGGAATCTTTCTATGATCCTGAGACAGCTGATCTTTGCAACAAATATATCATGAGAAATCCGGATTATACAGCGGAACAGACACATAGAGTCATGCGCATGATGGAGGATAAGCTTTGTGATCCTTTTGAGGCGGCCCAGGCTGTTGCCGGCGTACACGGCGGCGGGTCACCGCTGATGGAGACCATTACGATGATGAGCCGCTACGACCTTGAATCGCTGAAAGATATTGCAAAATATCTTGCTGGTTTTGAAGGCGTAAAGTGTCCTCGTTATGAACGCAAGACAGTGACACCAAGAGCTATGCTGGATAAATTTAAGAAGACTCAGATAGAAAAATAATAAGAGGACGAATAATGCGGTGTTGTGACGAGCAGTACGGCTCGTCCAATGCCTGACACGTTCATATAATTGGGGAGGGAATTTTGATGGCCAAGGAAATTAAAAAACCTAGCTTTGATTTGAGCGATAAGGTAGCTATTGTTACTGGGGGCACAAAAGGAATTGGCTATGCCATTGCATCTACCTTTGCCATGTACGGATGTAATGTGGTTATTACCAGTCGTACCCCGGATGACTGTGAACGGATTGCAAAAGATATCAATACTCTTTATGGCGTTAAATGTCTAGGTATTGCTGCTGATTCTTCTAATAAAGAAAATATCGGTGCCGTGGTTGCCAAAACGGTTGAGGCTTTTGGTAAGATAGATATTCTCATCAATAATGCAGGTATCAGTGGTAAAACCGCTAGCCTTTTGGAACAGACTGAGGATAACTTTATGAAGGTTATCAACACCAATCTTAAGGGCTGTTTCTTGTTCGCAAATGCGGTTGCCGCTCAAATGGTGAAACAGGGTAAAGGCGGGAAAATTGTAAACATTGCTTCTGTTGGCGGCCTTATCGGCGGTAAAAGTGTTGCTCCTTATGGCGCTTCAAAAGCTGGTGTTTTAAGCCTTACTAAGACTATGGCTAACGAGTGGGCCCGATACGGTATTACGGTAAATGCAGTTTGTCCCGGATATGTCATTACTGAGCTTAATGAAGACATTTTTGCTAATCCGGAGATTAAAGCCAAGATGGAAAAAAGAACAGCAGTCCGGAGATTGGGATGTGTGGAGGAAATTGCCGGTCCGGTATTAGCAATGGTTTCCGATTGCTTTAGTTATATGACAGGCACTTATATCCTGCTAGATGGCGGGCAAACAATCGGCGGCTAATTAATATTTAAATAACGCTGTAACCTTTATTAGAAGGCTACAGCGTTATTTAAAAACAAAGAATACATTGATAAGTGGTTCGATTATTTGAGAATATTTTTATGCAGGGGGAATCACTGTGGCAGGTACAAAATTTTTATACGATAAGAGAGAAATTAAATTTGTTCTGAACGAATGGTTGGATATGGACAAATTATTTTCTTTTCCAGAATATCAAGACTGCGTTGGCATCATTGATCCTATCATTGACAATACATATAATATCTGTCGAGACGAAATTGCTTTGATTAATGACGACTCGGATAAAATAGGTGTTCATTTTAAAGATGGCAAAGTAATCACTCCTGATTCATTTAAAAAAGCTTATCAAGTTATTAACGATGCCGGTTTGGGCGCAGTCAACGCTGACCGTGAAGCAGAGGGGCGCCTTCCTTTAACTTTAATCCAGGCCAACTATGAGATGCTTAGTCATGCCTGTCTTGCATTTACGGGCTTCTGGGGATTGACTTCCGGAGCGGTATCGGTTATTCAGCAGTTTGGCAGTGAATTTTTAAAGCAAAAGTTCTTACCCAACATGTTAAATGGCAAGTGGGGCGGGACCATGAACCTGACCGAACCAAATGCTGGTACTGATGTTGGAGCAAACGTTACCAAGGCTTTTCCCACTGATGAGCCGGGTGTTTACAAAATTAAAGGCCAAAAATTATTTATAACGGCTGCTGATCATGACCTTTGTGAAAATTTCATTCATCTGGTATTGGCCCGCACGGAAATTGCCCGCCCGGGTACAGCAGGGTTATCGTTGTTTATCGTTCCTAAATATTGGGTAAATGATGATGGTACCCTCGGTGAATTTAATGATGTTATTACCACCGGAATCGAAGAAAAAATGGGTCAGCATGGTTCTCCTACCTGTGCCTTGTCGTATGGTGAAAATGATAATTGTCGCGGCTATATTATTGGTAATCCGCCGGATGAAAGCGGTAAAGGCGAAGGCATTGCACAGATGTTTGTCATGATGAATGAAGAACGGTTAAATACCGGGACACAATCTCTTGCGGCGGCATCGGAAGCTTATCTGTTGGCCAGGGAATATGCTAAGGTAAGGGTACAAGGCAAGAAGTTTACAGATCCTAAAGGCCCTAATGTACGCATTATTGAACATGAGGATGTTCGCCGGATGCTGATGTTACAGAAATCGTATGTAGAAGCAATCCGCGCCCTGATTTTCAAGAGCTGCTATTATCTGGATTTGGCTCATAGCTCTAAAGATCCTGACGAACGCGAGTTTGCTGATGGAATGTTCCAAATCAGTAATCCGATGTGTAAAGCGTATGCCTCGGATTTGTCGTGGCCATTAATTGGCGAGGCTATACAGGTTCACGGTGGTTACGGCTACATATCCGAATATCAGGTTGAACAATTGGCACGTGATTCTAAAATTAATTCCATTTGGGAAGGAACGGACTTTATCCAGTCTTTGGATCTGGTGGGACGTAAATTTGGTCTGAATAAAGGAAAAGTGTTTAAAACTTGGATTGAGGATATCGGCAATTTTATTGAGGCTAACAAAGACAACGCCGGTTTTGAACAAGAAATTAAAATCCTGCAAGCTGCGTTTGAAGATTACAACGCGATAATTGAGCAGTTGAGGCAATATATGAAAGACGGTAAAACCCAGATGATGCCATTATTCTCCACTCGTATTCTGCATGCTTCTTCCATGCTTTACTGTGCAAGACTGATTCTTGACCAAGGAGTATTGGCCAGTAAGAAGTTAGCAGAAGTAAGCGAGGGCAATACTGATGCAAAATTTTATAAAGGGAAAATTGCCAGTGCCCGTTTTTATGTCAAGAATGTTTTGCCGGAGGTTGCTGTTATTCGCAAAGTTGTGGAAATCGGTGATACTTCCGCCATCGACATTGATGAAGAATGTCTGGGTTAATTCAATGTAATGCAAATTTATGACTATGCGGGCTGACATCCTAATGTGGTGTGTCGCGATATATACATTAGAAGGAGGAAAGAATTATGAATAGATGGGAAAAAGTGGAACGTAAAGCAGCGCCCCTTTTTGCGCCAACTTTCGGCCCCCTTTCCGGAATCAGGGTTCTGCTAAACGGAACCGTCGTGGCAGCTCCCTTCTGTGCTACGATGATGAGTGACTTTGGTGCCGAGGTGATTGCTCTCGAACGGCCCAAAGTAGGCGGCGATCCAGCCCGCCATCAGAAACCGCAGGTTGTTGCAGGCGACAAACATATCGGTGGCGGCTGGGTGCAAAACTCCCGAAACAAACTAAGTTTTGCCCTGGAGACCAACCTGAATATTCCGGAATCCAAAGAAATCTTTTTGTCGCTGATTAAGAACTCCGATGTCTGGATTGAAAACATGGTTTGGCTTAACAAGCTGGGAATCTCCGATGAAATGTTAATGGCGGTCAATCCCAAATTAGTCATCTGTCACATCAGCGGTTACGGAACATCTAGATTTGGCGGTGATCAGCGCCATATAAACCGACCCGGCTACGACCCTTTGGGACAGTCTGAATCCGGTTGGTCTTTGCTGCAGGGTTATCCTGACCGTGAACCTTACTATGCGCAACAGTATGTAGGCGACTACCTGACAGGCTTAATGGCAGTCAACGGAATTTTGATGGCTTATATGAATGCTCAAAAAAACGGCAAGGGGCAAAGCATCGATGCTAGCTTGACGGAAAGCTGGATGAGGGTAATGGATGACAATTTTGTCCTCTGGACCGCAAGCCAAACCCTCAAACACAGACAGGGGGTCATGCAGACTGCTTACCAGCCGGCAGGTATTTTTGAATGCAAGGACGGAGGATTTATTAATCTTGGTTCCTATGGCAAGAACGCTTACAATAACGTATTAAAAGGCTTTGGCATCGATTCGGAAAAGTATTCCTACGAAGAATGCAGCAGCTCGCCGGAAGCGGTTGCCAGTCCACTGGGCCGCGAACTGGATGGTATTTTCAAAAAATTCTTTAAAGAACATACGGCCCAGGAAGCAATAAACATCTGCATTGACAATAAGATCTCAGCCGCGCATATTAAAACCGCTGAAGAAGTTTACAATGAACCGCACTGGCACAAGCGAGGCGATTGGGTAAAATATACCGATCAGACTCTAAACAAGGAGGTTGAAGCCTTTGGTATTATGCCCAAACTCTCCGACACTCCGGGTCAAGTATGGCGTGGCGCTCCGGCTTTAGGGCAAGATACAGAAAAAATTCTTACAGATCTGCTGGACTACAGTGCTAGTGAAATCGAAGCTTTAAAAGGTAAAGGTGTTATTGACTGAATAGCTAACAATCTCATAAAAATCCAGTTGCAAGAGAAGCACTTAAGTAACGGCTAAAGGAGGAGTAGTTTATGGATATTTTAGTTTGTGTAAAGCAGGTACCGGATACAGCAGAGATAAAAATAGATCGGGAAACGAATAGACTGATTCGCGATGGTGTGCCAAGTATCCTAAATCCATTTGATGCCAATGCCTTAGAAGCGGCGGTTCAGCTAAAAGAGGCTAACGGTGGCACGGTAACCGCACTGACCATGGGGCCGGAGCAAGCCAAAAACATGCTGAAGGAATGTATCTCACTTGGCGCTGACAAGGCAGTGCTGGTAAGCGATAGAGTGTTTGGCGGGTCTGATACCTTGGCGACAAGTTACATATTGGCCAGTGCCATTAGAAAGCTAGGCAAGTTTGACCTTATTCTTTGCGGCAAGCAGGCCATCGACGGCGATACCGGGCAAGTTGGGCCGGAAATCGCAGAACATCTGGGACTAGCTCAATTAACCTTTGTCGCGAAAATAGATATTAAGGGCGACACGATTACTGTTGACAGAGAGCTTGAAGAAGGTTATGAAATTGTAGAAGCCAAGCTGCCGGCAGTAGTAACGGTTGTCAAATCCATTAATACTCCCAGATATCCGTCTATCAAGAGTAAAATGGCCGCGAACAGAGCAAAGATAGATGTCATTACTGCTGCCGATTTACCGGAAATCAATCCGGAAAAAATAGGCCTTAACGGTTCACCGACGAGAGTAAAGAAAACATTTACCCCTCCCAAAAGAGAGTCTGGCATTAGAATTTGTGAAGAAACCGGCAGTGCAGCAGCATTAAAATTAGTTGAAAAATTAGTGGCAGCTAAACTTGTTTAAGGGGGAGTGAAAATAATGAATATTGCTGACTATAAAAATGTGTGGGTATATATTGAACATGCTCACGGCGAAGCAAAAAATGTAGGTTTGGAGTTATTAAATCAAGCCCGGATTTTGGCTGACGCTAATCAGGAAAAAGTTGTTGCTGTTGTTATTGGCAAAGCTGTTGACGCGGCAGTTAAATCGGCGGTTGCTTATGGCGCTGATGAAGTGTTGCTGGTAGAAGGCGACGAATATAAGGACTATACTACCGATGCCTATACCAATGCTCTGGTGAAGTTAGTCGAAAAATATAAACCTTCGGTTCTCTTAATCGGAGCTACCAATAACGGCAGAGATTTAGGTCCGCGGGTTTCATCACGCCTGAGTACAGGTTTGACTGCCGATTGCACCGGACTTGCGATTAACGAGGCAACCAGAGATGTCGCATGGACCAGACCGGCATTTGGCGGTAACCTGATGGCTACCATTTTATGTTCTGATACCAGGCCACAGATGGGCACAGTAAGACCCGGCGTATTTAAAAAAGCTGAGCCCGATAGCGGTAGGAGTGCACCGACTATCAAGGAAGAGATTCATACGCCTGCAGAGATGATTCTCACAAAAGTAGTCGACTTGATTAAAGCGGTAAACGACTCTGGCGTTAAGCTAGAAGAAGCAGATATAATCGTTTCCGGCGGCAGAGGTATGGGTAAACCTGAGAACTTTGTCTTACTCAAAGAATTTGCCGATCTTCTGGGCGGAGCTGTTGGAGCATCAAGGGCAGCTGTGGATGCAGGCTGGATGCCTCCTTTGCAGCAGGTAGGCCAGACAGGCAAAACAGTAAGTCCTAAGATTTATTTTGCTTGCGGTATTTCGGGAGCTATACAGCACTTGGCAGGCATGTCCTCTTCGGATGTTATTGTAGCCATCAATAAAGATCCTGAAGCGCCGATTTTTGATGTGGCCGATTATGGCGTTGTAGCTGATTTATTTGAGGTTATTCCTGTTCTCATTGAAGAAATTAAGAAAATTAAAGCGAAATAAAAATTCGCTTAGAAGATAATTCTGCAATAAAAAGAGGATGGTTGAACTTCAAATGCGGGGTGCTACGTGGATTTGGAAGTCATTGTTGTGTATTTTTTGCATAATGATGCTGAACCGCTAAAGTAATAGGGCAGATGAGTCTAAAAAAACCTCCTCTTTTTATTTTTTTGGCACCTTGTCATTAGGCAAAGGTGTTTTGTTTTGCTTGGAAGTCATATGCATGCGAAATCAGATGTCAGCCAGTATTCAGCAGATAACCGCTAATGCCAACCAGGTAGCTGATAATTCGGCTCAGGCAGCCGGAAAAGTAAAAAATGGTGATAAAGCGGTAGAAAACAGCAGTAGTTCAGATGAAGCAAATCGAAGCAACAGTCACAACATCAGCCCAGGTTGTATGCTGTTGGCGTTGAAATTAATGCCAATCATGTCAGAAGAAAAACCGACGGAGTTGTTACGGCGGTGGGAAAAACGGTTCATCGTGGGCGAACTATTATTGTCTGGGATATCAGAATTGCGAACGAAGCCGGAGACCTTATCTGTATTGCCAGATGTACTATGGGTGTATTTCCTAAATAGGATAAAAAAGTGGTACTGTACACAAATAAACTGTGAACAGTACCATAGATTTTTTATTAGACAGATGATTGACGTTTCGGTTCTGCATAATAGTTAACTTGCTGAGTTCTATTGCTTGAGAAGTGAGTGGCTAATAGCTCCCCAACGTCTTTGAGAATTGCGAAGAGCAGTGCCGGGTTAATCAGTTCAACACTATATCCATATGTACTGACATAGGGTTGATTATTGTAAGTAGTTAAGGCCACACTACTGCCTTCTGCGTAATTATTGTGTTTTTGAATTCTGGTATTCATCACATCAAGCAAATCAAATGAACGGAGATATTCTGCCGCAATACCGGTAGTTTCCGCCAGCATTCGGCAGAGCCTGCCTAAGTCTCGCCTGTTAGGTTCCGGTTCTAGTAAGATATCTGGCCTTGCTACCTGGAGCAGTTGATACAAAGCAGTTTCAATACAGCGAAAGACTGAACCGAATAAGGTGTAGGTAATAAACCACTGGAAATAGTTTTTGCTAGCATAGCCGAGAGATGTAATACGGCATTGTAGAACATACTCTTGGCGGCAGCAGGTTAATGAATAAAGCATATTTTTGAAAAATAGGTGGTTTGAATAAGTGTGATCACATATTAGCAGTAGTTTCGATCGATAAAAATCGATTAGCTCTTGTAGTTGCGCAATTTCCGAAACTTTTACCATGTGATTACCCAACCTATAAGATGCTTAAATCTTCCCCATGAAGAATCTTCTTCATATTCTTCATGGGGCACATTTTACCGCACATGGTACAGGTATCTTCGCATTCTGGCTTGGATTCTTTCCGGTATTGTGTAGCTTTTTCCGGATCAATAGACAGTTCAATCATCCGCGGGAAATCTACATCAGCGCGAGCTGCACTCATCTGATTATCCCATTCGCGTGCGCCGGGAATTCCCTTGGCAATATCACCGGCATGGGCAGCAATGCGGGCAGCAATAATGCCTTCTTTTACGTCATCAAGAGTGGGTAAACGAAGATGCTCAGCCGGAGTAACGTAGCACAGAAAATCCGCACCATTTGCTGCGGCAATGGCACCCCCAATGGCGCTGGTGATATGATCATAGCCAGGGGCAATATCAGTAACAAGCGGTCCTAAGACGTAGAAGGGAGCGCCATGGCACAGCTTCTTTTCTAATTGCATATTAGCAGCAATTTCGTTAAGAGCCATATGGCCGGGGCCTTCGATCATAACTTGAACATTTCTGGCCCAGGCGCGTTTGGTTAGTTCACCCAGGGTGATGAGCTCTTCGATTTGCGCAGCGTCGGTAGAATCATTAATAGAACCAGGGCGACAGGCATCACCCAGGCTGATAGTCACATCATACTTTTCACAAATATCCAGGAGACGGTCGTAATACTCATAGAATGGATTTTCCTGATTGTTAAGTTCCATCCAGGCAAACAGTATGGAACCGCCGCGGGAGACAATATTGGTGAGACGCTTGTTGTTTTTCACCCGTTCGGCTGTTTTACGGTTCATGCCGCAGTGGATGGTCATAAAATCTACGCCGTCCTCAGCGTGGCGTTCAACGACTGAGAAAAATTCATCAACGGTGATATCCTTCAGGTCTTTATCCAGCATGCCTATGGCATCATACATTGGTACTGTACCAATCATGACAGGGGCTATTTCGATAAGCTTACGCCGGAATTCCCTGGTTTTACCGTAGCAGCTTAGATCCATAATGGCTTCCGCTTTTAATTCAATGGCTTTTTTGGCTTTTTCCAGTTCGAGTTCCATATCATAACAGTCTTTGGATACGCCCAGATTGACGTTGATTTTAGTCCTGAGCTTTTCGCCGACGCCTTTCGGGCTAAGACTGGTATGATGCCGGTTGGCGGGAATCGCAACCTTACCGCTGGCCACTAGCTGACGGAGCAGCTCAGGTTCCAGATTTTCCTCCCGGGCTACTAGCCGCATTTGTTCCGTAATGATGCCTTTTTTGGCAGCATCCATTTGGGTTGTGTACATAATAAAACCTTCCCCCTTGATTATATTTTTAGCTATAGTAGGGGGAAGGAAGCAAGCTTCATTTTGCTTAAATATGAATGCTTTCCTACGGTGGTATTAACCACATCAGGTTCGAGGGTTGGAGTAATATCCTCTCAGCCGTTGGGCACCCCTAGCTATAACTAATTAACGAATAGACTTGACACGGAGCGTCTTGATTATGCTTTGGCCACTTTCAAGAGCTCGATCAGTAAATCACCTGTTTCCACAGGATCTTGCGGTTTGATATAAAGCTCCTTAATAACACTGTCAAAAGGCGCTTGGATTGTTGTTTCCATCTTCATCGCTTCTGTGACTATTAAAGGTTCGCCTTTCTTTACGTGATCTCCTTTTTCCACCAAAACTTTTATTACTTTTCCTGACATAGAAGCACCAATTTGATTGGAATTGTCTTTGTCGGCTTTAACGCGGGAGACAATGACTGCTTTAATATTTTTATCCTTGACAACTACCTCACGCGGCAGGCCGTTTAATTCAAAGTTCACAATCCGGGTTCCGTCAGGCAGCGGGTCTTCAATGGAAACAAGTTTGATAACAAGCGTTTTTCCTTTCTCGATGTCCACTCTGATTTCTTCTCGAATATTTAGACCATAGAAGAAGGTTACAGTATCCAGAATCGATACATCTCCATAGGTATTAACAAAATTAGCCCAGTCTAAAAATACTTTAGGATACAAGGAATGACCAAGAACATCACAGGCGGTTACCGGCCGCTGCAGGACGCCTGTTAAGCTGTCGCGGATTTCGGCAAAGTTTGCGGCCTCCAATGTTTCTCCCGGCCGGGTGGTTAACGGTTTTTTGCCCTTGAGAATAATGCGCTGGAGTTCTTTGGGAAACCCCTGATAGGGCTGGCCGATATTGCCGGAGAAGAATTCAACGACAGAGTTTGGAAAGGACAAGGTATCGCCGATGTCATAGATGTCGTCTTCTGTCAGATTATTTTCCACCATGTATAAAGCCATATCGCCGACAATTTTAGAAGAAGGGGTTACTTTTATAATGTCGCCAAACATATCGCTAACTTGCCGGTAAACTTGTTTAACTTTTTCCCATTGATTCTCCAGACCGAGTGATTTAGCCTGTTGGCGCAAATTGCTATACTGACCGCCAGGCATTTCATGGTCATAAACCTCGGAGTTGGGGAACAGAAGACAGCTTTCAAAGTCTTTATAATAAGCGCGAACATCTTCCCAGTAATGGGATAGTTCATTTAAATTATGGATATTAGTGTTGGGCTGTCGCACATGACCTTCTAAGGCATGAAAGAGAGTATTGGCGCTTGGTTGCGACGACATGCCGGCAAAGGAGGCAATCGCAGTATCAACGATGTCTACCCCGGCGTCAATGGCCCGGGCATAAGCATAGATGCCATTGCCGCTGCCATCATGCATATGCAGGTGAACCGGAATTTCGACAGCGTCTTTTAGCGCCGAAATTAATTGATAAGCAGCTTCCGGTTTTAGTAAACCGGCCATGTCTTTGATGCACAGAATATGGGCACCGGCTTTTTCGATGTCTTTTGCCATATTAACGTAATATTTTAAATCGTATTTTGGCCGTGAAGGATCAAGAATATTACCGGCATAGCATAAGGCTACTTCAGCGACTTTGCCTGCCTGGCGTACCGCATCAATGGCGACAGTCATTCCTTCGAGCCAGTTTAGGCTGTCAAAAATGCGGAAAACGTCAATTCCCATTTCAGCGGAATATTTTACAAAGGCTCGAATGACATTATCGGGATAGCTGGTATAACCTACGGCATTAGAGCCGCGGAGCAGCATTTGGAACAAAATGTTCGGGCATTCTGTTCTTAGCGCTGCAAGCCGTTTCCAGGGATCTTCCTTTAAGAACCGATAGGCAACATCAAAAGTGGCGCCGCCCCACATTTCTAAGGAAAATAAATTAGGCAGCATATGGGCAGTTGGCGAAATAATATTGAGCATATCCCGTGTGCGCACACGGGTTGCCAATAATGATTGGTGCGCATCACGGAAAGTAGTGTCTGTTAACAAAACTTCTTTTTGGTCTTTAATCCAGCGGATAAGTCCTTCAGGGCCTTGCTGATCAAGGATTTGCTTGGTGCCATGCGGGAGTGTGCCCCTTGGGGTCTGGGGAAGCCGAACCGGCGGAAGACTTGGTTTGAGGTGTTGGGGCACGCCCGGGAACCCGTTTACCGTGGTTTCTGCGAGATATTTTAACAGTTTACTGCCTCTGTCTAAAGGTTGAGGAAATACAAAAAGTTCCGGAGACGTATCAATAAAGGTGGTATAGTAATGGCCGCTTAAAAAGTCCTCATGGTTGACTACATTGTATAGGAAGGGGATGTTAGTTTTTATACCGCGAATGCGGAACTCACCCAGACACCGCTTCATTTTGGCAATTGCGCTTTTATGGGTTAGGCCCGAGGTGGAGACTTTAACCAATAAAGAATCATAGAAAGGGGTAATCACAGAGCCCGTGTACGCATTGCCGGCGTCAAGCCGTACGCCAAAGCCGCCGCCACTGCGATAGGCCGTTATTTTTCCTGTATCAGGCATAAATTGATTCGCAGGGTCCTCTGTAGTTACCCGGCACTGGATGGCGTGGCCGTTACAGGCAACATAACTTTGCTCGGGAATGCCAATCCCCTCATCACGTAAACTGGCACCATCGGCAATATAAAGCTGGGCCTGCACAATATCAACACCGGTGATCATTTCGGTGATGGTATGTTCTACTTGAACACGGGGGTTGACCTCAATAAAATAATATTGCTGGTCAGGCGTAACCAAAAACTCTACAGTGCCCGCGCTCACATAACCAACAGTTTTCATCAATTTTACAGCGGCATTGCAGATTTCATGACGTAGCTCATCTGACAGGGAAATACTGGGGGCGATTTCAATGACCTTTTGATGGCGGCGCTGCACGGAACAGTCTCTTTCATATAAATGGATCACATTGCCCTGCTGGTCGCCTAAGATCTGTACTTCGATATGCTTGGGAAATTCCAGCAGGCGCTCAAGATAGATTTGATCATCGCCAAAGGAGGCCTTGGCTTCTGATTTAGCCCGCAGATAAGATTCTTCAATTGCGGCCGCAGAGCGGACAATGCGCATACCCCGGCCACCGCCGCCAAGGATGGCTTTAATGATGAATGGATATCCATAATTGGCAGCAAAAGCTTTGACATCCTCTACGCTATGTACAGGCCCATTGCTTCCCGGAATTACCGGCAGGCCGGCAGCGACGGCCTGTGTGCGGGCGTTGATTTTATCGCCAAACATGGCTAAATGCTCAATCGTTGGCCCAATGAAGATAATCTCTTCTTCTTTGCAGCGTTTGGCCAGGTTAATATTTTCGGATAAGAAGCCATAACCAGGATGAATCGCGTCTGCCCCGTGGGCCTTCGCTATTTTTATGATACCTTCGATATCGAGGTAGGCATCAACAGGACTTTTATTTTCGCCTACCAAATACGCTTCATCGGCTTTATAACGATGCAATGAAAAAATATCTTCTTTAGAATAAATAGCTATCGTATGAATTCCTAATTCATAACAGGCGCGAATTACCCGAATAGCAATTTCTCCCCGATTGGCAACTAATACGGTCTTAATTTTTTTCATTCATTTTTTCCCTCCTAAAACAAAGCAGTAATTCCATTAGAAAAAAACAACTGTAATTCAAAATTTACCACCGATTTACAAAAAACACAAGACGTAAACGGAAAAAACCGGGGTAATAGTTATATTTTAAGAGGAAATAATAAGTTATTCATTTATAATTCAATGTTTTTGGCATAGTCAACGTAACTTTTCGCCAAAGCTTTAATTTCTTTAATAAAGAGCTGTAGCAGCGAAGTACCGGACGTGGGGCTGGTACTAGATTTTGTTTTATTTGGCAGGCAACTTTTTGCTTTAATGTCAGCGGCTGCCATAGGTGTTCCTCCCCTAATTAAATCCATTAACTACAATAATATGGAAAATAATGTAACGCAATTATAGGATAACTTTTAAGGTGTATTTAGTCAACTAAACAGTAACAAAAATAAATAAAGTAATAAAAATAAATCTAAATTATTTCTAAAAATCCATTTAATGGTAAATACCATGAATTATATTTACAAAATTATCCTTATTTACCATATGGTAGTCAAGCTTATACTTGTATTTTATAATTGTAGATGTAAGATGTTCCCATGAAATAGGTTAGTCATCCGCAGTAATTGCTTATAAAGTCTGAAGATTGTAAATTTTTAATCATGGCTATAAGCTATGACCTGCGTCAGGTATCTTAAAAATAACGGCGGATTTTCTGCCCACGGGGGTGGTGGCTAAAGAACGGTAAACGGTACTATGGTCACCTGTGTTTCAACTCAAGAAAATAAAGGGGGAGAGAAAATGACACTGGCGGTTGCTGTAGACGCCAAAATGCAGGAAGTAACAGTATGGACAAGGGGAGTAACCCTAGCCAAAGAAGCACGTGATAGTGCTACCCTGCTAGCCAAGGCTGGTAGCCTCGAAGGAAAGTACAATCAATTCTTCGACAACTATGTTGATTTGCCTGACCGGATCAACGTTCCCGTTAAGAGCTATGCCCGTATAAGCCCAGAGCCAATCGAGACATATTACGAGTATGAGAATTATCGTCCTGATATCGTTGTACTGGCCGAAGAAACATTGGTAAAAGGCAATGATATTCTAAAAGGGTGTAAGGACGGCTGCGTGGTTGTAATCAATACAAAACGCGACATTAATAAGTTGGTTAAATACATGTCTCCAAAAGAAAACTTAAGCAAAGTAAAAGCCGTCGCCGCTATTGATGCAGATTCCCTGGGAGCCGGCGTATTCCATACCTTTGACGGAACCG
>NZ_FNAM01000055.1 GCF_900101845.1 Sporomusa acidovorans
TCTTTAAAGTTAGCGTCGAACTCCTCCACCATAGCCATGAAAGCCTCGGGATCTGGCTGATCTTCGAAATAACCAAAACTTCTAATAGTACGCTGCTTGGTGGGCATCCCCGGTCCAGGGCGATACCCTTCGACAACACGGATGTGCGTTTTAATAACGCCACCACGCTTTACACGGTCTTTTCTTATCATGGAACATCACCTCCTTTATATTGTAGCACATCTGTAGTATAACACAATATAAAGAGCACAAAAAAATGCGGAAATCCGCATTTTATAAGCATATTATTCCACTCTGTCTGCTTCGTATATTCTGCTAACTGTAAAAGTCGGGTTATATCATATTGTCTTTTGCCATTCAACAGGCATACCTTGCCTGTTGCCGGTAAAACACAACGCAGGAGCCTAGGCGCCGGAAGTCCCTGCGGCAGCCAGTATGCTTGCTAGCGGGAATGCCTCATGAGTCTGCTACAGAGAAGCTATTCGCCGAATGACTTTGCCTGAAGTCTTCTATTTAGAATAAAATAAATATCATTTATAAATAAAAATTATCAATAACTATATTGTATTATCAGATATTTTATACTATAATGTGAACAAATGAAAAAAATGTTCAATTACTCAATAAGTTATCGACTTTTGTATAGGAGGTAGAATAGGATGAATGATGGAAAATCGGCGAATTGAAATACTACATGCCTTTTCGTCTATTGTGGCACGGCACGGTGTCAATAGAACGACGATGCGTGATGTAGCTAAGGAAACGGGCTATAGCATTGGCACAATATATAATGAATTTGCCAATAAGGAAGCATTAATTGATGGATTATTTGAACAAAAAAAAATAGAATTCGAAAAACTTTTGCTTCATTTATCAGGAGTTTGCCATGCTGAAAGTGAAATGCGGCTGCGCCGTTTTATACTTGGCTATATACAGGAATACAATCAGAAAATGCGTCAGGATTATGCCTTTGTCGAACTTGTCAGAGACGCGCGTTATTTTCGGTTTATTGGTCTCAAAGCGGTAGACTTTAATCAGTTTATACGCCGTAAGGTCCTTGCCATTCTCGAAGGTATTTTACAGGCGGGGGTACAGGCAGAAAGCTTTTGCATAACAGACATTGCCGTTACTGCGATAGTAATACTCAACGCTTTTACCATGTACTTGCTGCCGTCACCGGCTGCAGAAAAACACTCTGACAGTATTGCCAAAGAAGCAGAAGCTATGCTTGAGCTATTTATTAAAGCACTTCGCACTAGATAAATTTGTAATGGGGGAATCAAAATGCTACATATGCGCAATGTAAAAACATCATGGAAAATCGCAGGGTTACTTGTATTTATGGCTTTCTTCCTGTTAATTGTCGGCTATGCCGGCCACTATGCCGCAGCCACTTTGGCCGGAAAAATGGATGATATGTATAAAAACCGGCTGCAGCCGGCAGAGTGGCTTAATTCAGCGCGCGCAGAAAGCAGAAGAAATGAAGCGTTAACCTTATCGATTTTTTTAAGTCACGATGCGGCCCAGCAACAGACCTTGTATAAAACGATTGAAGAACATAAAAAAATCTATGCCGGCTTTTTAGATAAGTATCAGCAGGCTCAATTGGACAAGTTCGAACGGGAAACCATCAATAAAATAGTAGCCGAAACTAAAGTATACCGTGAAATTTGGCAAAAATCATTGGATTTGGCGTTAGCCGGCAAGCAAGAGGAAGGACATGAATACTACGCCAAAAATGCAGTCAGCCACTTGAATACCATCAATAAACTGCTAGATGATTTAGCGGAATATAATAATAAAGCGGCCCAGGAAGATAAGCGGAAAAGCGAAGAAATCGCTTTATATAATGACAGGATTAGTATGGCGGTAACATTGATTGCCGTACTTCTTTCAGCATTATTAGGGTGGCTGATAGCCAAATTAATTTCGGCTCCGCTGGCGGCCTTGGTTACAGAAGTTCACCGGTTAGCAGCCGGTGATTTAAAAAACAGGAAGGTACACCAAATATATTATACGGATGAAGTCGGACAATTAACCAAAGAATTTGACATCATGGCCAATCAGCTACATAAACTTGTGACAAATATCCTGGTGAGTTCCAAGCAGCTTGCATCATCGTCTCAGGAACTGAATCTTAGCGCGGAAGAAGCGGCTAAGGTGACCGAACAGGTGACAAGGGCGATCGGTGATGTGGCCCAGGGCGCTCAGCAACAGTCGCAGGCAATTGAGGAGACCGTAACCAGTGTGCAGCAAATGTCCTCTGCCATTGAGCATATTGCCGGTAATGCCAACACGGTATCAGGGGCTGCCGTTAAAACAGCGGATGCCGCTATGGCGGGAGCCAAATCAGCGGAATCTGTCACAATGCAAATGAACAGTATTGAAAAAACCGTAGAAACATCCGCCCAGGTTGTGAAAAAATTAGGGGAACGATCTCAGGAAATTGGGGAAATTATTAACACCATTGCCGGTATTGCCAGTCAGACTAACCTATTAGCGTTGAATGCTGCTATTGAAGCGGCACGCGCCGGCGAACACGGCAAAGGCTTTGCCGTAGTGGCCGAAGAAGTACGACAATTAGCGGAGCAAGCCAAAGATGCCGCTACGCAAATTGCCGCGATGATCAGAGATATTCAGACGGAAACCGCCAAAGCTGTAGCCGCTATGAATAAAGGCAGCGAAGAAGTAAAAGTAGGAGCGCAAGTTGTAGCAAGCACAGGTCAAAATTTTAATGAGATTACTACTCTGGTAAACAATGTTTCTTCTCAGGTTATGGAAATTTCAGCAGCGATCGAGGAAATGTCGGCTAGCAGTCAGCAAATCGTAGCCACAGTCCAACATATTGATGAAGTTAGCAAGCTGGCGGCAGGTCAAACGCAAACGGTTTCCGCGGCAACGGAAGAACATTCCGCCTCCATTGAAGAAATTCTTGCGGCCAGTGAATCGCTTGCCGGTACGGCCCAAACGCTCCATGCGGCGGTTGAATTTTTTAAAGTATAGTCCCTGAAGAATTTATTATTTTGACTCATTTTAGGCAACATAGCATTGCCGTTTCCACTGACAAGATATTCGAAACACTCTAAAAAAACCGTGCTGAAGCGTTTACATTTCAACACGGTCCTTTATTATTGGCAATTACCATTTAAGGTCAGAAACTGATAAGACCTATACAACATTCGTGTCTCCATTAATGACAATAACTGTCCGAGGTTTCGTTAACAAAAGCAGGAGCAGTCCTTACTTAGCTATTTTACAACTCGCCGGGCACCAAGATACCGTGATGCCCAGTAAGAACTATCCAGGTATGCAAGTGAAACTCCACGACTGGAAGAAGCATGGATAAAAACCCCATCTCCAAGGTAAATACCACTATGAGATGGACCAGGCTCATAGGTGCTGAAAAATATCAAATCACCCGGTTGCAAGTGGTTTCTCGCGACCGGCACCCCTACACTGAATTGAACATCGGCCGTGCGCGGTAAAGAAATACCATTTACAGCAAATACATATTGAGTAAAACCTGAACAATCAAAACCGCAGGGCGTGGTTCCCCCCCATACATAAGGTACTCCCTGCTGCGCCATAGCAGTTGCGACAATACGCCTAACAGCGCTGCTGCCGTGGTCCCCCTGGCTTACCGATGTATCGGACAGCCTTAAAGCGTTCCAGGTGAGTTCACCCACAATACCATCGGCCTTTAAACCCCGCTCAATCTGGGCGGCTTTAACCGCAGCTTCGGTTCGACTTCCAAAGTTACCGTCAATCGCACCAACATCATATCCCAAACTTTGTAGCTGCTCCTGCAGGCGAACAACCTCAGGACCGCTATCTCCAAACTGGAGAGTAGCCGCTTGTGCACTACTTATCAGTAACCCACTTGTACATACTATTACTAGTACCTGTAGTATAAGTTTCTTCCATGAACTTTTTAACAGATTCAAACCGCCTTTCTTCGCCTCCGGAGTTAGCTGCCGGGTTAGGGCCAGGCTCAGCCCTGCGTTGATAGCGCTTCACCCCAAAATATAGGATCCTCCGTACCTGTAAAGGATTCGGCGTATTAAGTGGAATTCTTTATGTCACCTCCTTACTTAGATAGTGTATTATATTCAGCCAGCCCCGTATTCGACAAAAAAACTATCATATTGTATTCATCATCAGTGTAAGTAACGTACCTGTACCTAAAGCTCAAATTAGTCTGCCATATCCAAAAATATTGTGCAGAAGCAACCAAAATAGTACCAATTAAAAAGACAACTATAGCTGAAGAAAAAGGTTGTCTTGTGGTGATCATGCGGACAGGCTCATTTACGCTTTAAACTGTTTTATGACCTTAGATAGAATAGAAAAGCCGCCCTATCCTATAGGACAGAACGGCAAAATATCCACACTTCGTCAATTAGCTATATGAGAATCATTACTTTCATTTTCCAAGTCTCTAACAATATTGGGGAGGTCATCCAGCAACTCTCGTAGTTCTTCTTCCGTCATACTGTAGTCTAATTTATCGGATGTATTTTCTATTTTCGACACCTCCACATGCTATGAAGTTATTTACTGTTAAGTTCAACAGTATAAGCAGGCCCTACATCAATTAACGAAGTGCTGTCCGTACCGGAGCTGCTAGTACTGACCACATTGGCAACATCAGCCGATGCAGCAACACCGGCAGTACTGCCGGTGGCAACACCGCTAGGCATACTGCCACTACCGGAGGTACTGGCAGTACTGGTCATGCCGGAACTCTCAGCTTGAGCAATTTCAGTTTCAATTTCCGTTAGTTGTGCTTGAAGAGCCTTAATCTGCTGGGCATTTTTTGTGGCATTTTCTTGTTCAAGTTTCTCAATTTGCACTTTAAGAGCTTGCTCTTTCGCTTCTAAAGCAGACGTATTGGCTGATGAACCGGACGAGCTAGAGGAATTATACAGGTTACTCGTGGAAGTTGAACTAATAGCTGATACATTCATACTATAGCCACCCCTTTTATTATTAATTGTTTGCTTATCGATTGATTATTGATTTTTTGAATATCTTGAGCACTTGCACGTAAAATTGCATATAGCAATCATTAGGACTAACAGCCTTTCATTTTAAATCCTTTATTATACGATTTTACCATCCAACTGTTACAATTCAGTAACAGTTTTGTTAAAATTATGTTTAGATATTGCGTAACACAATCCATTGATATTGATACTGGCTCATGTTGAACCTCACTAACGTACACTACCAGAGGTGTTTATAGGAATTTAACCAATTCTACTTATACTCAAATGTCGTCAACAGTAGTATCTGGCAATTCAGATGCTGACAACATATATGGCTCGTTAAGCGAAGCAGAGTTTGTATCAGCCCTTACGGAAAAAGTAATGCACCGTGTTTACAGCTTCTTTAATACCGACTGTTCCGGACTGTAATTGAATCAAAAACTACGAAGACCAATCCACCTGCTGTATCCGCCATTAATGATAGTTTCGGCAATACTGCTGCGGATACACCTACGTATAATAATGATAAGAGCAATAAATTTCTGCAAGCCACCTAACAAGTTATCAATAAGTAAAGTATCATTTTTCTTTCATTAAAAAAAGCGCTTGCCCAGCGATCCGGCAAGCGGCTAAATCAATGATTGTTTATCCCTAAATGAAATGGTGAGTAAGTTGTAGACATTTTCTCTTAATATCCGTTAATTGTCACCAAAAAGGCACTTTCTTTTCAATCCATCCGGAAAAGAAGTACCCTTTTCTACATCTAGTCATTTTTCCATTATAACATTCAAAATTACTTTATCCGTTTCTAACATACCCGGATTGCTGACTTTACCCAAATTTGCAATCGTACGTTCAATAGAATTTGTAATAATACCATTCGTATCGGGAACGACAATATTTCTTTGCGCCAACAGTGAACTTTCCACCGCAGCGGCAGCAGCGGTAGACAGCTTCAGTGAACAGCCTACCTTACCGCCATCACAGATCATGCCTGTAAGGTTAGCGATAATATTCTTCATCGCTGACTCAATCATTGTAATATTTCCACCCATCAACCAGGTAATAGCCGCGGTGGCAGCTGTAGCTGCAGCTACAGCACATCCGCATAGTGCAGATAAACTGCCTGTATAGATTTTCACGTAAATAGTAACCAGGTGACTAAGCGCAACGGCTCTAAGCAGTTGTTCTTTTGAAGCACCAATTTTTTTAGCCACGGCATAGACCGGTAAAATGGCGGTAATACCGTGGTTTCCGCTCCCGGCGCTACTCATAATCTGCACATTTTCTCCTGACATACGCGCATCCGCGGCCGCGGCAGTAAGCCGTTTGGCCGAGTTAATCATATCATCCGATACGGCTCCACTGGTCATCATTTCTTCGTATATGGATCCAATCCTCATACCCAGCCTTTTCCTAATACCGATTTCAGCGGCCAATACATTCATATTGACCCCTTCCAGCAAGAAGGCAAGTTCCCCGACCGGCAATGCTTCCACAGCAGCAACCAGTTGAGCGATACAGACACTTTCATCACGCAGAAATTGACGGTAATCATGATGTAAGCTGCTTTGTTTATCTTGCTTGCTCACAAGATTTTCACCATTCAATTGAATCCTGACGATATTGGTATGTTTGTCCTGTATGAGAACTTCACTGTAACTAGCCCCGGACATAAGCCGGGCACAAATATACAAACCGGTTTTGCTTTCATCCACACGGACATTGACAATTCCCTTGGCCAGCATTGTATTGGCAGCTGCCAGTTCCGCGGGTGTCACACTTTCCAGCACGGACAGTTGTTTTTCCGGGTGCTTTTTTACAGCGCCTAAAGCTGCAGCTATGGTGAGGCCTGTTGCCCCAGTACCGGGAATACCTACAGCCACACCGTTTTTATAAATGTTGGAATTCACTGTAACGACAATATTATCGATATTTCCCTTGAGCACCTCACTGGCAGCCGCCGTTGCTAAGGCTACCGCGCCTGGTTCAGTACAGCCAGTGGTTGGTAGTACTTCTGCCTTTAATAATTCTATAATTGTTTTCGTATCCATGTTCTCAGCTCCTCTGCTCTACTACTGTGCAAAAACCGTGCCAAGGCAAAGGAGAAGAAACCGGCGGGGCAACGCCGCTAAATTATCATCAAAGTGATAACTTATTGATAAACCATGATAATTTTATCACTTCATTTCTAGTTGCTTTCAATACCATATTTGCGAATTTTACGGTATAAAGTTGCGATCCCCATGCCTAAGTGGGCCGCTGCTCTTTTTTTACCCTCAACACACATGCCAAAGGCGTTAAGTGCGGACACTATTGTCTGGCGTTCTGCATACTCAGACGGCCGGAGATTGGACATCTCCGGCTGGATTGGCAGATAAAGCTGTGTGTCTGCCGTCAATTTGGCGGGAAGCGCATCCACGTCAATAACTTCCGCAGAGGTCTTAATCACCGCACACTCGACAACATTCTCCAATTCGCGGATATTACCAGGCCAGTTATAGTTTTGCATCCGCCTTACAGCTTCATCGGTAAAGCCGGTAATCTTTTTGCCTGAATTCTTGCGCTGTTTTTCTAAAAAGAACTTGGCCAATTCCATAATATCATCCGGCCTCTCGTGCAAAGCAGGCAATTCTATCGGAAAAACGTTAAGCCGATAGTATAAATCCTCTCTAAAAGTTCCCGCTTTGACCAATTTCTCCAGATTACGGTTGGTAGCGGCAATAATGCGTACATCTAACGGCATTGACTTTATGCCGCCCACCCGTTCCACCGTTTTTTCCTGCAATACCCTTAACAGCTTGACTTGCAAGAAAATCGGCATATCGCCAATTTCATCCAAAAACAAAGTACCTTTATTGGCCAGTTGAAATCTGCCAGGCTTGCCGCCTTTACGGGCTCCGCTAAAGGCTCCTTCCTCGTACCCGAATAGTTCGCTTTCCAATAGGTTTTCCGGAATAGCACCGCAGTTGACTGCTACAAAAGGGTTATTGCCTCTGCCACTTTCGTAATGAATGGCGCGGGCAAAAACTTCTTTGCCTGTCCCGCTCTCACCCATGATCAACACCGTTGAGGAGGTTTCAGCTGCTTGGGCAGCCTCCCCCTTGACCATAATCAAAGTTTTACTGGTACCTACAATGTCATCAAAGGTAAGCTTAGCTTGTGTCAGAGACTGTTGTACCGGCCACTCGCCAACCGCAGAAAAACTGGCAACAACCCCCCGCACCTCATCTTCGCCAAGCATTGGCTTGGCACTTACCATATAGTGATAATGTTTTCCTTTATTCCAGACACTTACTTCTCGATTGATAAACCCGATACCATCACGCAATACTTCCGGAATTGGTGTACCGGGAAAAACTTCATTAAGAT
Organism: Sporomusa acidovorans; assembly: GCF_900101845.1. Classification (GTDB taxonomy): domain Bacteria; phylum Bacillota; class Negativicutes; order Sporomusales; family Sporomusaceae; genus Sporomusa; species Sporomusa acidovorans. The sequence continues at coordinate 8,361 of NZ_FNAM01000055.1, forward strand.
GAAAGCCAATTACATCGCGTGCTTTAATTTTAAGGAGCTTTTCAGCCGCAAAATTGACATTTATGACCTTGGCGTCCTGGTCAATCGCGATAATGCCCTCAGCAATAAAATTAAGCACTGTTGCCATTTGATTTTTCAGAAAAACGATTCGATTTAAACTATCTTCTTCCGCGACTTTAACCGCAATTAATTCTGCCATCTTGCGGACAAAACTCAGTAAACGTTTGTCCTTTTTAGACAATTCCATCTGTTGTTTCGGCGAGAAAGCAATCAAACCAATGACACCGATAGCCTTCGTCCCGACAATAATCGGACAGCACAATTGCGCCAATTCCATACAACTTGTCCGCTTCTCACACTTGCTACATTCCTTATAGGTACTAACATCATTAATAATGTATTCCGCCGGGTGATGGATGACCTTTTCATACACCGAATTGCCGGTTATTTTTTGTCCAATCGTAGCTTGATGATAGCCTGTGCCGGCAATTCGCACCATGGAATCATCCACAATCGTCACGTCCATACTAAGTGCACTGGAAATGGCTTCGGCAATCTGTTGCGTGGTTACCTGAATCTGCTGTAAGCTGGACATTTTTATCACCCCAATACAATTAGTTATTGTTCGTACCGTTTATCGTTTTCGCTTTATTACGACATTAAGTTACCTTCGACAATCTCTATTCATTTTAAAGCTTACAAGCCCTCCGCCGAAGGACTGATTTCAGATTCGGGGTTGGTTGATAAAACAATTGTCGAACTGAATGTGCCTAACGTCTACCGTCTTAACGCACGCCAATCAGAATTCGATTTTATTAAATCGCTCAACAGATTTTTTTTGAAAAGCTCCAATCAGCCAACCCGTTGATAAACCAATAATCATCGGTATAACCCAGCCCATGCCCATATCAAAAAAAGGCAAATAAGTATGGTAAAAAGCCAGTAAGTTTTGAATAAAAGCTTCCTGCTTTATGACATCCGGTATGGAATTAAAAGCATCTGCCACACTGGCAAACATTGTACAAACGGTTGTTAATCCATATACAATCTGCCGATGTTTAAAAAGTGGCGACAAAAATGCCAATATGATCAAAGTGATTGCTAATGGATATAAAAACATTAACACCGGAATCGATAATGAGATAATCTGTGTCAGCCCGACATTGGCAAATAAACAGGATATGATGGTAAATAAAAATACATACGACCGATAACTTAGCGAATTAGGAAATAATTTTTGAAAGGTTTCTGAGCAGGCGGTGATAAGACCAATCGCTGTTTTTAAACAGGCCAGCGTTACGATAATCGCCAATAAGATGCTGCCTGCCGAACCAAAATAATAGTGTGCAATTTGGGCTAATGCAATCCCGCCATTTGCTGATAACTGATATTGAGCCACACTGGTCGCTCCAATATAGGCCAGGCAGCTATAAATAAGCCCCATCAAAAGAACGCTTACAATACCTGCTTTTACCGTGCCGATCGCAATATTTCGCGGACTCTGCACACCCAAATCCTTAAGTGTCTGCACAACAATAATTCCAAAGGCCAGTGAAGCCAGTGCATCCATCGTATTATAGCCTTCGACAAAGCCTTTAAAAAATGGCTCCGTAACATATAACCCGTGGATTTCAGCACCTGAAACCGTTCCCATGGGGCGCAAAAAACTTATGATCACGAGAAAAGCCAAGAATACCAGAAATAACGGATTTAGAACTTTTCCAACCCAGATTAAAATTTTACTTGGTTTTAATGAAAAAATTAATGCCATACCGAAAAATATAATGGTAAATCCGGCTAATCCCCAGGTTTGATATTCTTTTGCTATATAGGAGGCTAAACCAATCTCATAGGAAACACTTCCGGTTCTTGGCAATGCAAAAAACGGCCCAATCGTCAAATACAATAAAATGGTAATCCCGTAGGCATAGAAGGGGTGAATGCGGCTGGCTAATCCGAATAATCCATCGCTTTTGGAAACACCAATAGCCACCACACCCAAAAATGGCAGACCGATTCCGGTAATGAGAAACCCGATAGTAGCAATAAAAACATTACTGCCGGCTTCTTGCCCCATATGTACAGGAAAAATCAAATTCCCGGCACCAAAAAACATCCCAAATAACATTGAGCCAATCAATACATACGATGATAATGTCAATCGATTATCCATAGACTCACTCCTAAATAGGTAAAAATATAATGTAATGATATAGTCCATATAGTATATTACCGTATTTGGGTTCAAATAGCTATAACCCGATCCATAAATAGTAAAGCCTGCCGACAAAACTATTTTCTTAGTATAGGTATTGATACCGTAAATTTTGTCCCTTTGCCGATTGTACTTTTCACGTCGATTTTTCCCGCATGCTTGTCAACAATCCATTTGGCTATGGACAGTCCCAAACCCGTCCCGCCGGAATCTCTTGATCGAGATTTATCCGCACGAAAAAAGCGGTCAAATATGCGTGCAATATTTTCAGGATCTATACCCACTCCCGTATCTTGCACGCTGATGATTGCGTTCTTATTAGCAAGATAGCAAGCAATGGTAACCTGCCCGCCTGCAGGCGTAAATTTAAAGGCATTATCAAGCAAAATTACGAGTAATTGGTGCATTCTGTCTCTATCAGCCACTACTTCGATATTCGCTTCAATATTAGCTGCCAGGTTGATATGATTTATCTCTGTGAACACTTTAAAATGACTAATAACCTCATTAACAACATCACTCAAGTTAACTAAATTTAGGCTTATTTCCGCTTTACCGGCATCTGATCTCGCTAGTGTAAGCAAACTTGATATTAACTTGATCATTCGCTTGGCCTCTTGCATTATTGCAGTAATCCGATGGCACTCTTCCTGGACAGTCTTATTAGGATGCCGCAGCATCAACTCGGCATTGCTATATATTCCGGTCAAAGGAGAGCGCAATTCATGCGATACGTCCGAAACAAACTGTTGCTGTTTTTCCCATGCTTCCTGAATAGGAACCATGGCCCGCTTGGCAAGAAAAAAACCTGCTAAGATAATAACGATTATACTGATAATGCCGCCACCGATAATGAGCCATAAAAAGCTATTGAGCAAATGCATTTCCGAATCTACAATGCTAATAACAAAGATAGATTCTATACGAAAATTTTTCGTACTGTCATAAAGATCTTCCTGATATCTATACGGCCATCTCATCATTCTATAGACATGGCCCTTGTAATCTTTTGTTTTCAATTCACCAGTTGCAACATCGGAAATAATTTCATCAACGTTAGTTAACTCATAATTAGCTAATTCAGTTTCACGAAAGGGGAACGGATTTAACGTATGTCCGTCTGAACTGCGAATTAATACAAAAATTCTCGGATCCAAGATTGGCCGCTCTAACGGAACAATAATTCCATTTTCCAATCTAAATCCACTTGCATGCAAACGCATGGCTTCATCTAATCTGTCGAATAACCGGTAGGAAAGATAGCCATAAAGTATGGCCGTAAATAAAAAATAGATAATGAAGAAAACAAACGAATTTAAGGTCGTCAAGCGAACCAGAGTACGCTGAAACATACTAACTCACCTTCAGCATAAAACCAACACCCCGCACGGTTTGAATGAAAATATCTAAGCCATACGCAATTAGTTTTTTCCGTAAATGGTGAATATATATATCAACAATACTAGACGAAATATCCGACTCCAATCCCCAAACCCGATCAAAAATCTGATCCCGTGTAAGTATCTGTTCTTTATTCAGTGCTAAAAATTCCAGAATTTCATATTCCTTATTAGTCAGCCCCAGGGGTTCTTCATTGACGAAAGCATCTTTAACCTTGCTATCTAATGTCAAATTACCGCAATTTATCTGATCCTCTATAATTAAATTACCCTTACGGCGAAAAAGAGCTTTTATCCGGGCAAGCAACTCCCGCATGGCAAAAGGTTTTACCAGATAGTCATCCGCCCCGGATTCCAGACCAATTACCCGATCATCCACACTGTCCTTTGCCGTTAAAAGCAGTATAGAAACTGCACAGCCGTTATTTCGCAGGATTTTAACAATCTCCAAGCCGTTAATCCCCGGCAACATAATATCAAGCACAATTAAGTCATGAATGCCTTGCTTCGCTAAATACAACCCTTCCTCGCCGGTCGATGCCTGGTCCACTAGGTAGTCTTCTCCGGCTAAAATGGATACTGTGGCTTCTCGCAGGATATGATCATCTTCAACTACAAGTATGCGCATAGTCAGCCCCTTCAATTTTTTATTCTATACCTAGTATGCACCTACATCTTGCGAGACATGTTTTCTATACTACATTAACTACCGAACACAATCCTTAACAGCCGGAATCTATACAAAAACAAAAGACCCCGAGAAATGGCAGTGGTAAAAGCATTAGGCCCAGTGAGAGCATTGCAATTCCTCACTGGGTCTATAAAGCATCCCCTCAACCGCCTTGCAAAATTCGTTTGATATAGGCAACGTCGTTGGCGATATTACCAGTGTTTTGCGCACACTGCTTCCCGTATTCAATGACAAGATCCGCCGCCGGCGTATACAGCTGATAATCAGCAAGAAACTGTGCAAAATCCAGTGTCCCGTCAAGAATGGCGTTATGCTGATCCTCGTGTCCGTCGTTATTGTGCACATGATAGGCAATGATTTTATGAGCCAGCCTTTTCATTACCCGGGCCAGATCCCAGCCGTTGGCGTAAGCATGCCCCACATCCAGCAGGATATCCTCCGGGATACTCTCGGCCATATGGGTAAACTGCTCTTCATTAAACAACACATTACCGCTGGCCAGCACCCCTGCATTTTCAACGACAATCCGCGCCCCGCAGCGCTCTGCCTCACGCCTGAGCTGCTTAAGATTTTCGGCAGAGACACTCACCATTTGCTGCCTGCCCGCCGCTGTCACCCGGCAGTTATTATGGTGATAGACGATATACCGGCTTTGCAGCCGCTGCGACAGTTCCAGCGTCCGCTGAAAGTAATCCATAGACCTGGTATATTCTGCCGTTCCCGCAGCCTTGCTATGTTCGGTGCCATAATAGGGGCCGTGCAGCGAAACCGGATACTGCCGGAAGCTTTCCATATAGTCCGCAAGACTGCGGCAAAACACTTCGCTCTGCCATTCCGGAAACAATTCAATGCCCACAGAAGGATCATCAATTTTATTCATCAGGCTAAAAATCTCCGGCAGTTGTGCCGGTTCATACAGATTGGTACTGATAAAAATGTTCACAATATACCTCCGGATAGCCAATATTCTTCGTCGACTGTTTATCAAATATATGAATTTTATCGGCCTCAAGCGCAAAACACACGCGGTCACCTGGTTTACATTCCGTCCGCTCACAGATTGCAACAACCTCATGGCCTTCAAGATCAAAATAGACCCCGCAGCGGTTGCCGTATTCCTCAACATATTTGACCGTCCCGGCAAACATGTTGTCCGGCTTTTCCTGTTCCAGCCGGATATGCTCAGGCCGGATGCCCAGATAAAATTCCCGGCAGCCGTTTTTCCCCAGATGGGCACTCCAAAATTCGGGCAGCCGGACAGCCTGCCGGCCTATTTGCAGCGACCGGTCGGCATAATGCGCCGTGAAAATATTGGTCGACGGCGAACCGATAAACTTAGCTGTAAAAACATTGGCCGGCCGGTTATATACATTATACGGGGTATCAACCATTTGCAACCGACCGGCATGCATGACGGCGATCCGTTCACCGACTGTCATCGCTTCCACCTGGTCGTGCGTAACATACACAAAGGTTTGATGATAGGTCTGGTGAATTTTGACCAGCTCTTTGCGGGCATGACCTCTGAGTTGGGCATCCAGGTTAGAAAGCGGCTCGTCGAGCAACAAAAAATCACTGCGTTTTACAATGGCCCGCGCCAATGCCACACGTTGGCGCTGACCTCCTGACAAATCCTTTGGCTTCCGGTCTTCCAGCCCGTTAAGTTCCAGCATATCTACCGCGGACTTGAGTCTTTGAACGATCTCCTCCTTCGGCAGCTTCTGTATCTTAAGTCCGTAAATAATATTGTCGGCTACCGTCATATGCGGATAGAGGGCATAATTCTGAAAGACCATACTCACATTGCGCTCACCGCTGGCTACATCATTAACCAGCTGTCCATTCATATATAAGCTGCCGGAACTGATTTCCTCCAAACCGGCAATCAGCCGCAGGGTAGTGGACTTTCCACAGCCGGATGCACCCAACAGGATCAGGCGTTCGCCCGGCTGGATGGTAAGATTCAGGTTTTCTATGATTTTGGCTTTACCGTACGACTTACAAACATTTTCAAAAACAATTTCTTTCATATTGGCCTGCCTCCTTTGGGAAAATTTTTATCCTTATCCTTTAATACCGGAAGAAGTAAATGTGCTGATAATGTAGCGTTGAAAAACGATATACAGCATTAACGGAATGATCATGGTCAAAACCGACACCGCCATGGCAATCGTGAAATCCGTGCCGCCCTCCGAGCTGATAAAAAGCTGCAAGGCCAGAGGCAGTGTGTAGTTGGCCTTGTCTTTTAAAATAAGGACCGGCCACACATATTCGTTCCATGAATTGATAAAAAACATGATGCCACTGGAAACCACCGCCGGCTTTACCAAGGGGAGCACAATATTGCCCAGAATTCTCAGGTGTCCCGTCCGATCCAGGCGCGCCGCCTCAATCAGGGATCGCGGCACTGTCCGCATGGCCTGCCTGATTAAAAAAATACCGGTGGCGTCACTGAGTTGGGGCAGAATGACACCGATGATATTGTTTCTGAAGCCAAGCTGGGATATGGTCAGGTAGTTGGGGATCATTGTAACCGTAAAAGGAATAAAAATCGTGCTAATCAGCATAAAATACAGGACATTTTTCCCTTTGAAATCAAAATAGACAAAAGAATAGGCCGCCAGGACACTGGTAATGGTTTTAAACACCGTGACAGCCACCGCAATCAGAAATGTATTGGTTGTGATCTGCACCAAAGGCAGCCGCGAGAACACCTGCACATAATTACTGAGTGTCGGCTGCTGCGGGATCAGGCCAAACACATTGGTGTACGCCTCGCTCAATTCCTTAAAGGAACTAGAAAGAGCAAAGACAATCGGCGCCAGGGACACGACTAACGCGCAGCACAGCAGGACATGCCACTTGATTTCCCTGTCAATTCTCATAGTGAATGCCTTTCTCCACAAACTTAAATTCCACAAGCAGCAAAATCACAAACAGCGCCATGGTGACAATGGCAAAGGCGGAAGCATAGCCGGTGTGATAGAGCGTAAACGCCTCCTGATAAACATTGTAGATGGCATTGGAGCTGGCGTTATCCGGGCCGCCCTGGGTGATGACCTTGATCGGGGTAAAGACATATTGCAGCCCCTGAACAATGGTCATGATGAATACATAGAGGCCGGTGGCACTGCTCATGGGGACCACAATATCGAAAAAAATCCGGTGCAGCGGTACGTTATCCAACCGTGCCGCTTCAATGACTTCCTGGGGCACACCGGTAATGCCGCCAAACAACACAATGAAATTATAGCCAAATACCTTCCAGGTGGTAATGATACTGAGCACAACAATAATCAGCCCCTGGGTCTTGCTCCAGATGGGGACGGTCAGGCCAAAGAACTTGGCAATAATCGCGACCGGGCCGGACACAGGATTTAATATCCACAAATATAAGATAGAACCGACCACCAGTGAAATGACGCTGGGCAGAAAAAACATTCCTTTATAAAAATCCCGTCCCCGCTTAATTACAAAAGACAGAATAAAAGCCAACAGATAGGGAGCCGCCCAGTTAAGCAGCAGTAAAATGACGATATACGCCAGAGTATTTTTCATCACCGTATAGGTCAGCGGGTCCTGCAATAAGGCCATATAGTTTTGACTGCCGACAAACGTCTTGACCGGTTTAATCATATTCCAGTCAAAAAAACTCAGATAAACCGTATGCAACAACGGATAAAACATAAACACGGCAAAAACAAGTAAAGAAGGCACAATAAAACCATAAGCCATTAAGGTATTGCCGGTAAGAAATTTGTGCCATGCCTGCTTTTTCTCTATTTTCCTCACCCTCTTGTTGTCTTGTTTCAAAAAAGAACGGTGGCTCCAGAATGTATTCTTAGGCCACCGTTTACTGATATTGCCTGCAGGTTCCGTCGGGCCTATTCACTAACTCCCCTACTCATTCTGCCAACCGGAGATTTTCTGCAGACACTTCTTTTTCTCTAGTTTTTATTTCAGCAGTTCATTAATTTTGGTCTGCGTCTGCACCAGCCCGTCTCTTGCTGAAATGCTCCCGTTCAAAATCCGATCCCTTACATCAAGCAGCAGTTGTTCCGCCTGCAGACCGGCATCCCCCGGGAAAGAAGTCCAGGATACCACGCCATCCATTTGTGTCGTGGCGGCAGCCATCATCTTATTCTCCGCCAAAAAACTTTTCAAGCCGTTCTCAGCCGTTGCAACATCCTTGCGCGGCGGCACATAACCGGTGCCCTTGGTCCAGGCCGCCATGGCCTCAACACTATACAGGAACTTTTCAAATTCCCAGGCCGCCTTCTGTTCTTCCTTCGTCTTAGCCGTGATCGCAAGGAAACAGCCGCCTGCCGGCAGTCTCTTAGGTTTGCCCTGCCATGCCGGCGAGTTTATCGCGGCCACATCAAACGCCGCACCCTTTTGAATGTTTGCCCGCTGCGCGATGGTGGTGTACAACATGGCCACATTGCCGTCAATAAAGGATTGCACACCTTCGCCCCAGGAAATATGCAATGCGGATTTTGTCTTGGTGACCATAGCCGCATAGGCTTCATAGGCTTGAATACCTTCTTCGGATGCAAAACTGGCCTTGCCGTTTGTCATCATTCTTGCCCCGTTGCTTTCCAACAGTGCCTGCTGCGCCCAATTATCGGCAGGTTCCTGCATATAAAAGCCGTATTTTCCCGTCTTTTCCTTAATGGTATTGGCAAACACAATCAGTTCTTCCCAAGTCTTGGGCCCGTTTTCATCCAGTCCGGCCTGCCGCAAAATGTCTCTGTTGATATACAGCACCGGCGTGCTCAATGAGTAAGGAATACCTACCTGACTGCCTTTGCCGTTTTTGGCCAGTGCCAAGACATTGGGCAGAAAATTATCCTGCAAAAAGGTTTTGTCTTCCGGAAAATACTCATCAATTACTTTCTGCGGTTCGACATAGCTGAAGTTGTTCGAAAAATAATCCAGAAACGCCCAGCCGATCTGCACGATGGCAGGCGATTTTCCGGTGGCGACTTCTGCCTGCAGGTTCTGCATCAGGCCTTTGTACATATCCGGATTATAGCGGGCGACTACCTCTACGTCTTTACTCTGGGCATTAAATTCGTTAACAAGTTGTTCGACCGTTTTTCCACCCTGGGTTTCGGCATTACAGTGCCAGTACTCAATTTTTATCTTTTTGCCATTGGCCGCCGAATCCCCCGCGGAACTTGAAGCGCCGCAACCAGTCAGCAACAAAGTGCTGATCACGCCGGCAGCAATTGCCTTTAGGATATTTTTCTTCACTTTTATGTACTTCCTCCCCCTTGGATTTTGCTTCCAGTATAGCACCTTAGCATTAACTCAATGTTATGGCTATGTAAAACTTATGTAAAAATCAGGGAACAGCTCCGGTGGCCAGCGCCGCAAAAAATCCGTGCCTGCCTCTATTGCCGATACATCAGCTAAAGGCCTATCGTTAAGTACTGATGTATCTACGCAAGCGGCAGCTGCCACTACATTGACTTCTATTGACAGCGCGCTGCAGCAACTGTCAAGCAACCGCAGTCATGTCGGCGCCGTGACGAACGGACTGGCGTATAGCAGTGAATATACTGCTCAAGCTGAAGCTAATCTCGCATCCGCCTATTCCGGCTATGCCGATTCCGATATAGCTTTAGCAGCGATGAATCTCAACCAGGCAAAGATTCAATCGTACGTAAATATAATGGCACTGTCAAAAACCATGAATATGCAAAAAGGTGTTCTTTCCCTATTAGTTTAGCAAGCTGTCCTGCTGAAGCGGGACAGCTTTTCTATCTTTTAAACACAGTTATCTCCCGGCGATGCCGGAAACCGGCATAAAAAAAGAAGCTGAAAAAAGCAAAAAAGAAGGAGTTGGCAACATGCCGGCTCCTTCTTTACTTTAGCCTTTGGAACAGACCCACTTTACTTGTTCAGCGTAGGCGCCAATTCAATGATGGCAGCAACCAACTCGGCTGAAGCATAAAGATCTTGCTCCAAAATAAATTCTTCAGTAGTATGAACTTTTTGCATGCCAACGCCAAGAACGGTGCAGGGCACTCCGTAATTGTTGTAAAAATTGGCGTCGCTGCCGCCTCCTGTTGCCTCCAAAATAGGCTGCAGACCTACCTTTTCCGCCGCTTTTTGCGCTAGCACGACAACAGGTGCGTCCTTGCTAAGGGTATAGGGATTGTAGGCTTTATTGATTACAACCTCAGCGCGGGCGCCATTCGCTTCGGCAGCCTCGTTAAAGGTTACTGCTATGCGCCGGGTTAACGCTTCCAGCTTATTAACCTCGCGGCTTCTGGCTTCGCAGCATAGTTCCACCCGGTCAGGCACAATATTCGTAGCCTGACCGCCGCGTATCATGCCGATATTGGCGGTGGTTTCCCCGTCAATTCTGCCGTCCGCCACTTGTGCCAGGGCTTTGCCGGCGACAGTAATGGCATTAACCCCCAATTCCGGTTCCAAACCGGCATGGGCTGTTTTTCCGTGAATGGTCACTTGGAGTTTGTTTTGTCCGGGCGCCTGGATAATAATACCGCCCGGCCTGCTGGTAGAATCAAGTTCAAAGCCCATATCCGCCTTCAGCCGCGTTTTGTCCATATTCTTGGAACCGTTTAGACCGCCTTCTTCGGCAACCGTCAACACTACTTGTATATCGCCGCAGGCAATATTTTTTTCATCAATCATTCTGAGCGCTTCCAGGATTGCCGCTACCCCGGCCTTATCATCCGCCCCCAGGATTGTCTTTCCGTCCGAACTGATTCTGCCGTCCACAATCTGCGGTTTGATATCCGCGCACGGCTCGACACAGTCAAGATGGGCAGCAAACAGTAAAGTAGGTGCGTCCGCAACATTCCCCTGGCGATACGCAAATACATTGCCGCATTCTCCGCCGATTTTAGCGCCTGTGTCGTCTTCCGTTACTACGAGCTTCAGTCCGGCCAGTTTGGCTTTTACATACTCGGCAATTTGCCGTTCGTGCCGCGTAGAACATTGAATCGTAATCATTTCCAAAAATTCCTGCAGCATCCGGCTGCGATTTACCATTGTTATGCCCCCTTGCATATCTAAGCGCGTGTTTACTAGTATCCCTGAACCCCAAGTTCTTGGCAGGCGGCCACAATTTCCGGATGAACATATTTGCCGTTGAGTTCCATTGCCTCCCCGTCCAGATAGATGCTTGGATTCAGTACAATACCGTCGCTGTGGGAGGCAGCGGCCCAAGTCTTCCCTCTGATCTGAGGACCCTGCGAACCGATGCCCATTTCAATGCAGCCGAAAACGCGTTCATCTTCCACAATCCTGCCGGTGGGTTTTGTTACGCCGGGATTAAAGCCGAGCGAATAGTGGGCGAGACGGTACATGTTGGGATCGTTGAAATTCTCCAGCCACCGCGCGAAGATCGTGGCATCCTTCCCGCCTTCGACCTTGGTCACAATGCCGCCCTCCAGGGTCAAAATTACCGGACCGGACAAAAGGCCAAGCTCCATTGGCGGCCAAAGCGCCCCGTCAAATACCAGCTTACCGTTAATGGTTTCTTCCAGCGGGCACCAGGAGATTTGTCCTCCCAGCATAATGGCCTCGCCTTTGGTATCGGCCAATTTCCCGGACTGACGTACTTTGCGGCCTTGATTGGCAGCTACCAGATCGGTGCCGCCGGGACTGGTGACATGGATTTCGTCAGCGGCTTCCACGGTTCTGCGAATCACTTCCCCCAGGGCAACCAGTTTGCCATAATTGACCTTGCCAAGCGTTTTTACCAGCATTTCGACATCCATACCGGTTAGACAGGCATAGCGGACTCCATTTTTGAGCGCGGTACGGTACGATTCGCAGTGCATGATGTACGCAAGCGAATATTCAAGCCAGACATCGGCAACTTCCACCGCCTTGGCAATAGGTGCGGGCGGCTGCTGGCAGGCATTTGCCTTGGTATCATACCAAATCACGACAGGCTGCGCCCCTACGGCAAAAACCGCTTGCGCCGTCGCCTCCACCACACGGAAATCGCTGGCAGTATCGGCGGAAATTACGACATTCTCTCCCGGCTTGACTAGCATGACTTGTTCCACAAGCTTGCGGGCGGCTGCCGCTGTTTCTAAACTCAAATAACGATTCGAAAATTCTGTTCCCAGATTGACGAACATAGTCTCACCTCTTAATTTATTTGATCTTTAACTTCCAAATCGAGTTAAAAAAGCTGTAAAGAGCATCGCCGGCGATAAATCCGGCCGCCAGAATATATTGAGGACCGCGGGCCCGTTCACCCCAAATGCGGGCACACAGCATGCGGATGACAATCGCGACAAGTACGGCAATGCCTGCCTGGGGATATAAAATCAAAAGGCCGGTGGCAAACAACACCCCCATCTGCCGCTGTGAACCGCCCAGCCATTGAATCAAGGCGCCGGGAACCGCCCACATCAATAAATACTTGCTGATTTGCGGATCACCCAAGCCGGCTTTAATGGTAGCAATATATACCTTATCGACCGGCGGGAAGAGATTCTGCTGGAAATACAACGTATATGTCAGACCGGTGCAGATTACGGCAACAGTAAAGCCGGTCAGGGCGGCAAATAACTGCTGTTTCCTCCCCTGCAATTCGAAATCAGGAAAACGGTCGCGCCCCCGCAAAATCCAGCCGGTTTTGAGGTCATACCCCATATCGGCAAACGCCGGACCGGTGGTGGCACAAAAGCCGACAAGCACAGCTAACGCTACTCCCGGGAAACCGATGATCATGCCGAGAATCAAAAAGATCAGCGCCGTGGCAAAGGCCGGAAACCAGCCGGCATGCATCGCGGCAAGTCCGACGATCAATTCGTGGACAATGGCAGCAAAGGCGGCAAATATAATCCAGAACGCAAACATGCCGCTGCTCATTTCCGTATAAAGGCCGGTGATTGCGGCCAGCATACAGGCGATCAGCAAATAGAGCACAAACCCTGTGCCCAGTGCTTTTCTCACCTGTTCATTACTGCGGGTATAGCTTACCGCCCCTTCAACCGCCTGCGCCTTCAGCTGAGCATCAGAGCGGTTCTTCATGATAAAAAAGATTTGAATCAAAGCGACAATGCCGGCACCTACCATAATGCCATGCGGGATATAGAGCTGATTGATATCCACTCCAAAGAACTGGACCGAATAGCCGCGCACCAAAAGACCAACACCAAACATGGTCAGCGCCCAGATATTACCGATAAAAGCAACGCCAAACGCGGACATTGGTATTTTGAAAACCGCCCCGGCAATCCCGCCGACGAGGCCGACAAGCAGCAACCGTGCCCGCTTCCCGCCCTGATCACCGGCGATGATGGACTCTGCTGTGGCTACACCCGGCGGCCAAATACCGGAACCGGGAAAAACCTTGGAATCATACATAAAATACAGGAGAATCGCATCCAGGAACATGGCACAGGTAACGCCGATAAACGTCGGCAATACCAGGTCGATTCTCCCCAGCAGCCAGGGAATGCCGATCGGCAGCAGCAGCGAATTGGACGCACCAAAGGTTGCCGAGGAGACCGCAGTTTGCACCAGATTCTGCCGATGAATGGATAGAAACTTTTGAAAAATTTGCAGCGGAATTCTCGCCACAAACATCGCCACCATAGCGCCAATAATCGCCGTGTTGGTGGAAATCCCCAGTTGAACAATAAGTTGCAAGCCAATAATAGCGCCGACTACAGACATAAGGATATTTAAAATAAATACCATTGGCTCAAAGCTCGAAGGATGCTGGGCAGGCACATCGGTGGGCACATAATGTTCCAGTTCCAGCGTGGATTCTCTTTTTATACTTTTTTCCATAGAAAAGCCTCCTTCACTTTTTGGTTTAACGGTAAGGAAACGCCATTATTAGGAAATTATCCATAAAATATTAGAAGACTTTTGTTCAATGTAATTAGACGATATTTAAAAATATAGTGCAATTTCCTTCATGATCGTTCCATTAATGTTAATTATAGTGCAGGCACCGTCAAAAGCATATGTTCGCGATTGATAAAAAAAAGCAACTGTCTTGTGCGCAGCGCACAAAACAGTTGTTAGCGTGTGATCTTCCATAGTTTGACACTCATAAGGATTTGCAAGTGATTTTCCGGATTATCCAGCGTAGTGCCAAGCAGCTTTTTTAATTTATCTATCCTGTAGCGCAGGGTATTGCGGTGAATAAATAACCGCTTCGCGGTCGCCAGCATATTCCGGTTTGTATCCAGGTAGACTTCCAGCGTATCCAAAAGGCTTGTCCCCTTTTCACGGTCATAGTCAATCACTGTTCCTATCCAGCGGGAAATTACCGCTCGCAAATCCGGCTGATCTTTCATCGGGGACAGCAATTGAAATATTCCCAGATCATTAATGCTGATCACGCGGTTTTGCCCGAAGATCGCGCCGCCGATACGGATCGCTTTAACAGCCTGGTCAAAACTTTTCCTTATTTCCTGCAAACTTTGGCAGATATTGCCGATACCAACGGTAGCGATGATGGAAGGCAGCGCTGTAGAGATTCCGCTATGCAGACTTTGGGCCAGCATACAGGCCGTCTTTTCCGACTCCTGCTTATCGTTTGTATATACTACAGGAAACAGTATGATTAGCTTGTCATTACGCACCGTATTTATCGCATTTTTCTCAAAGGTTGCTATCGCAATCTTCAGCAACTCTGTTTTTATCGCTTCTATCTCTGCTTCACCGAGAGGCCTGCCACACTTGCCGCTACCGGTAAATTCGGCAACTACCAGGCCCCAAGCTGATTCAGGCTCTATTTTCAAAAACCGGCTGCGGCTAAAAATCAATTCCTTATCCACTATATTGCCGGCGATCAAATCATAAATAAAATCAGCCCGGCTCCGGTATTCGGTCTCTGACAGCACCCGCTGCTTAAATAATTGCAGGGCTGCCACCGTCGCGGCATGTTCTAAAATGACCGCATCCAATTCACCGATTTTTTCCGCATCCTTGTACAGCGACACGATCCCTATCTCGGTTTGATCGAATGTAATAGGAAGGGTTTTCCTGATCTGCCTGAACGAGCCGCGTTTTCCCGCCTCTGCCAACAAGCGCCCCCAGGCGTCCTGGATCACGACATAACAATCACCGATTGTCGAAATACTGTCTACGATATCCTGCAGCCCCCTGTTCGCCAGGACCAGCTTCGACAGTTCTTTGTGGATCGACACAGACCACTTCAGTTTTTCCTGCTGGTAATTCATAATGAAGTTATTTACCGCCGCCGCGACTTCCATATAGGGATTATCAGTCACCAAATCAATGACCGGCAGCCCTAACTCATTACTCAACTTAATCATTTCTGCCGGTATTGTTCCTAAAAACCGCTCCACCTTCAGGGCCAAAGCGGCGCACTTCGCCTGCGACATTTCCTGAATCAGCTGGCATAACGCCGCTGCATCCTTTTGTGTGGAAAACGCACACGTCAGTAAAACCTCACCTTCCCTCACCCACCTGCCAAGATCTTTATGCATCTCCATCACGTCAATACAACGTACAATATTTTTACTTCCCTGAAAACCCGACACTATTTTTGAACCGCCGAATTCCGGCAATTTCAATATATTTTCTACGGTTGCTTCCATATGGCCTCCAGTTTTTTATTTTTCAAATAGTCTTTGCTCTATGATGGAAAAAAGACGCTCCAGGGGTTGCCCAAAGCGTCTTTGCTACAATCTTTATATCTACATTTTACTATCTTTATCCTCATACTACAATGTTTCTTTCGAAATGAAATCGCAAGCGTTATTCCGGGATTCTCTAACAAAGAAGTTCCCACAGGAAATTACTGGTTTACGTCGAAGTATGTATCTAAATAAAAAGGATACGAACGCCGAGATAATGGAAAAATAAGGGAGGTAACGATCTTGCGTATTGATTCTATTACGAAGAAAAAACTTTGCCCGTTTATGTCTGACAGCCATAATAAAGTTTACTGTACAGAAGAGTGTGCTCTGGCAGTTGCGCACTACGATGCACAAACAAATACATTGCTCGGGACTACTTGTCCATTAGCAGATACCTCCAAAATACTTGACATGGTAGGTAAGATTAATGATTATATTGACACCAAAATAGTCTATTAACAGGTAAAGCACCCTACTCTAGCTAGGGTGCTTATTTTAGTCAAACAGAATTAAGCATCGTAAGTATACTTTTATAAATAAGCTCCATATCATCGCGAATTACACAGCTTCCGGTATGCAAACATCCATCGCAATGCTGGCAGGGTTTTATGCTCAGCTGATTCAACTCTATTTTTTGTACTTCACAGTCCCCGCAGGCTGTGGCTCCCCGCAAAACTTCATCAATAGCCCGCATGTTATTGCCTTTCGTCCGCGGGCTTCCCAGTAACGCCAATATCATTGTCATCTCTACAAGCTTCCCCACTCAATAGTTCTGATAAGAAGTAATCACGTTACTTATTCATTTTGAGTTATTCTTTCACAATCAAACCAAATAGTTTTGCAAAGCCAATTGCCTGTTGCGGAGAAACGATACACCCTTGCACGTCTTCTTGGTTGACTCCAATCTGTCTAAATTCACAGGTACTTAAATCAATCCCTGCCAGTTTAGTGCCGGATAATTGAATTTGATCTAAACATGAATTAACAAAATTCACATGGAGTAGTGTCGATCTATAGAAGTCAGCATTGCCTAATGAACTGTTATGAAACATTACTTGTTTGCCATTTATATTGCGAAAAGTGGCATAATCGCCATAGCAATTATCAAATAATACATTGCGTAATGTTGCCCCCGATAAATTTGCCCCGATAATTTTACAATTCTTCATTTCAACTTGATGCATTATGGCTTCATTAAAGTCTACATTTGACAAATCGCAATTATCAAAAATAACATTCGTCAATTCTAAGCTGCTAAAAGCAACATTTTTGCAAGTTACATTTTTAAAGATAACTTTATCAAAAATCACATATTCAGCCAGTTGATTCTCAATTATACAATTACTGATTATTGCCCCTTCAAAATAGTCTTCGTTACAGATTTTATCCGGAAATATAACTTCGCTTAATTCTTGCGGAATATTGGGTGACAAAATTCTTACATGCGTTTGCAGTTTCTTAATTTGGACTCACCTCTTCAAAATCTAACCGTTGCCGTATCGGACGGATAGAGTCTTCCCTATATCTTATCTTTTCGTTGAACTGTAATTAATTTCCTTCCAAGGCGGATTGCCTGTCTCTATTTTTCGAAAAACAAAAGTACCCAGCATATCATATTGCTGGGTACTTTTCTTAGTAGAGAAGAAGAAAAATTTATGTTCAATAGAAGACTATTGCCTTCTATGAATTTTCTATATGAGAAATTATACATGTGCATTTTTAGAATTTCTTTAGAATTGGCTGCAAAATGGAAATAGTTCACCGCAATAAAAGTCGACCTTTCAAGAAAAAGGTCGACTTTTTAGGGTTTCGGCTCTATCTTTTCTCTGCTTGTATTGATGTTGAAGCATCAATTACCACCAATATCAGGGCATTATAGGAATTCGCGTTATACCGCTCCCGCCCTCGGGTCAGCTGAAACCTTTCTTTTTTTTTGGTTCCTGTCTTTCTTTATCTCACCACACAGATCAATCGTCAGATTACTCTTCTTTGCTGCAATTTCGGCTTCAATTCTGGCAATATCATCGGCTGTAGCCTTACGGGTGACAACTTTACCGTGCTGTGAGATAAAATATTCTTCTTGATTCTGCAGAAATTCCTTAATAGGTTTCGTAGCTCCAACTGGCAATTTGCCGTATTCCATACTCACCCCTCCAAAATCGCAAATTCAGTTCAGCATAAATATTTCAAGCCTAAGAAAACAAACTTACTATTGTCATCGCAAATATCCCTCAATTTCTTAATACTATTCATTATAAATTCAGTAAAAGATCACTAACCTAATCGCCATTGCCTGTGATCCCTCTTAGAACTATTCGCATTATCACCATGTATGCTATGTTATTGTTACTCCTTTTGCGCTACATACCTTTATATTTCCGCACAAAATATTCAATAATCTCCCGGCGGCGAATGATTCCGATAAAAATTTCATTGTCATCTACCACCGGTACAAAATTTTGGATAACCGCCAGGGAAAGTAGATTCTCTATTTCCTCACTAATATGTACCGGAGTATTCACCATGCGCCGTGGAATATTTTTGATCAATATTCGCTCCGTATCGGAAAAAGTTAACTCCGGAGTATTTTTCAATTTCCATAACAAATCCCCTTCAGTGAGTGTTCCTGCATATTTTCCCTCACTATCAACAAGCGGCACGGCCGTATAATGATGATATTCCATTTTCTCAAGTGCCTGACGCATTGTACTTTCAAATGGTAAATAAACAGTTTCCTTTTTAGCAATAAGAAAAAACGCAATATTCATAGAATCACCTCAATTTAGTTTGACGAGTTACTAAGGGTATTATTTTTTCCGTTACCGCTTACCAAATTCATAGTCATCTACGCCTGCAGGCGATTTATTCCGCCATTACTCTTTTTTCACTTCAACGTAATCCTACCATGCAATACTGTAAAAAGAGAGTCAAGATATGATTCTTCTGTATCAAAATTCTATAAATGTCGATGATAGGTTACTATAATAAAACCAAAGCGCACACCCCATCGTGATAGGATATAAAAGTGCCCAGCAATATATAGTTGCTGGGTACTTTTATGGGTAGAGGAATATTGTGAAGAAAAATATCACTAGAAAGACTTTGCTTTCTATAATTTTCTATAAAGGTGATTATAGATCTTTAGTTTTAGAAATTCTTTAGAAATGGATTATAAACGGAAAAAGCTGCACTTTGAAATGCAGCTTAATTTATCAATTATTCGAACCAGAACCGATTGCAATTCCAATTAAAAGAGCTGCAATTTCGCGTAATTCTCGGTCATGACGTTCATTCTCACGCTCTTGCCGCTCACGCCATTCCCTTTCACTTTCATGCGAACGTCGTTTCATTTCTCTTTCGTGCCGCTCGTTTTCCTTGCGCATACGTTCGTCGTGGTCACGCCGACGATCATTGTCATGGCGATCATCACGATCAAGATACGCTATTCGTTGTGATCCGTCGTTATGTAATGGTCCTGGTGCCGCTGCGGCTACCGACGAAAACATCCCAACTTGCATGAGGCCAAGCATTGAGTATATGATTGCTTTCTTACCTACAAGTTTCATAAATACAATTCACTCCTTACTTTTGCTATCGAATCCATACTTTAATAATAACCGCCAATAATTAGAATTTCTTTAGAGGAATCTGGAAATTGAAAAATTTAGCTCATATTGAACCGAAATATTTTCCATCTATTATTTTATTTATGGAGTTCTTCAGGGCGACTTTTACCCGATATGCCGTAAGGATAAGAGAAATATACGCAACATCTTCTACTATTTCCTCCATGATTTCAAAGTGCAACTGTCTTTCTGCAATATGTGCAACTACAAACGAGAAAATGACTAGTAAAAATTCACTAGTTGGAAAACGCCCTTGCTGATAGAGTTTATAAGGAACCAAAAATAACTTATATTTAATAACCGCAAACAGCCACGAAAAGATAACAACTGCAATCAACGGATAAACGATCGGGCCATAAGGAAGTTGAGAAACAGGTATGAAAAAAGGGCCTGTAATGGGATTAATGCCTACAGGATAAAAAACTCTACCCCAATTCATTTCCCTGCCTGCCATTAACAACCATAGAGGAATTGCCCAAGTAAAGAAACGAGCATGGTGGTACCGGCCGGCAGACTTGGCCTCCAGACTCCATTTCGCGGTCAACAATGCCCCTGCGAATAATATCACGACCTGTGACCATTCTAAAGGACTATTTTCCCATCCCCAGGACAATGGTAAGTAATTTCCAATAGAATACGAAGAAATAATAATAATGATTAAAACATATTTCAATAGGTACATGTAAAAAACAACCTCTCTAGGATAAATTTAACACATACCTAATTTTACTACTAACTTTTTTAAAAGTCATTTCATTTCTGTCTAAAAATTTACAAAATATGGATAATAATTACTATAAAAAAAGGTAAGAGCCTTATGGCTCTCGCTTTACAAAATCATTATACTCTTGCATTTTATTTCTGAACGCTCGAATGACTCGAGTAGCTTCCGGCGAGGTTACTCCTTTTTTTCGTATAGTATCATTCATAATTTCTTGCAGCCTTTCTACTTCTTTCCAAAGTTCTTTAAGACCATGCATAGCGCAACACCAACTTTCCGAAGTGCTATACGTATATTATAGCACTGAACAGTTGTTGGATATGGAAAGTAAACAAATTTTAACATAAGACAAAACAGGGGCTGTCGCATTAAAGACAGCCCCTTCAAATTATTTGTTGACAAGCGCTGCCGCCGCAACAGTCCTCTTACTACTCTAGTAAAAAAATAAGCTAATTAAGGTAATTCCCACCAAAATCAGCTTATTTTCTATACCACTTATTTACAATCATATCTGTAGCATCAGTCAAAATCACAGTTAATAGCAAATATTCATAGTTTACACCCATCATCAATGCCCAGGGAACAATTGGAGGCCATCATCGATAAGGCTAGGGCGGTAAAAGGCTTAACCTCCCGTGAAGTAGCTGCCCTAATTCAATTAGAAGATGAAGAATTGCTTAAAAAAGTGTTTGCCGCTGCTCTGGAAATAAAGCAGAGAATCTATGGAAAACGGCTGGTACTCTTTGCACCGCTCTATTTAAACAATTACTGTATCAATAATTGCTATTACTGTGGTTATGGTTGCCGAAATGAAATTACTCGTAAAACACTGACCATGGAGGAAATCCGCGACGAGGTAAAAGCGTTGGAAGAATTGGGTCATAAACGATTAATGCTGGATATGGGAGAGGACCCGGTTCGCACGCCTATCGAATATGTCATAGATGCGATGAAAACCATTTATGAAACCACCAAAGACAACGGTGCTATTCGCAGAATCAATGTCCAGATTGCGGCAACTACTGTAGAAGAATATAGAATGCTGAAAGAGGCCAAGATTGGTACATATATTCTGTTCCAGGAAACTTTTCATCAGGAAACCTATGCTAAAATGCATCCGTCCGGACCGAAACGGGACTACGATTGGCATACCACGGCTGTAGAAAGAGCCATGGAGGGCGGTATTGACGACGTAGGTATGGGAGTACTATTTGGTCTTTATGACTATCGCTTCGAGGTTGTAAGCCTGATGCTCGCCGTTAACCATTTAGAAAATAAATTTGGAATTGGCCCCCATACGATTTCTTTCCCACGTTTAAGAGCCGCAGAGGGTGTCAATTTAGATACCTTTCCGTATCTGGTTACTGATCCTCAGTTTAAAAAGATAGTAGCCGTATTGCGACTCGCTGTCCCCTATACCGGCCTGATTATCTCTACTAGGGAAAGCCCTGATTTTCGGGATGAAATTATTGATTTGGGCATATCCCAATTGAGTGCCGGATCATGCGTTGGCGTAGGCGGGTACAAAGCACAACTCGAGAAATTGAAAAAAGGCGGACATACAGCGATAGAAGAATCCTCCCAATTTGCAGTTGCCGATCATCGAACACCTGATGAAATTATTCGTCATATTTGCGAAGCCGGGTATATTCCAAGCTATTGTACTGCTTGCTACCGTAAAGGAAGAACCGGTGACAGGTTTATGCCGCTGGCCAAGAGCGGCCAAATCCAAAATACCTGTCAGCCAAATGCTATCTTGACATTTAAAGAATATTTGATGGACTACGCCAGTCCAGAAACTCGAAACATTGGTGAAAAAACTATTCAAGAACATTTGAACATGATTCCCGATCCTAACGTAAAGCAAATGACCGTTGAGGAATTGGGAAAAATCGAAAAAGGAACAAGAGACTTGTATTTTTAACTTAGCAAAGAGTCGAAAATAGAAACAAAGACTAAACACTTGCCTTGGAATAAAAAACCTGTCCAATCAGATTGCTACATTCTGATTGGGCAGGTTTAGTGTTATTATGGCAAACCACCGGTTATGGAAAGCAATGACACTCGAAACTATCCGATTTTTATTGCATATTTGTACACTTTTTCCCAATCAAGCTCAACGCCCATTCCTATTCCTTTGGAACCTGCATAAATCCATTCTTGATTACTAGAGGCTTTTGTATCAGACTGTCACTCATATTATCTACATAGTACGATAATTCGCACGGCAGACTGACTTGCTTATGCGAGCATGCAAACTGAATGCATGCCGCATTCCCCAAAATCACATTCAGCCTGCAAGCTGACTTGTACAGGCAAATTGGCTACTTCCGCTAAATGTACAATTTTTGTAGATAGCGTAAAGCCTGTCCGCGGAATCTTAATGCCGATTTGATTTATCGCTCCTAACTGAATCTGGTGATACATGTCAGGAACTGTAAACGTGCTTTCGTCGCTTAATATAGCACTGGTGTCCCCAGTATTGCTATCCTTGCATTGGTTTTATCCAAGAAAGCATTATATCGGAAATTATCGATCCGGCAAGCTTGTCATGGCAATTTAAAAACAGGGGTTCTTCCGTGGTTTCGAAGAACGAAATCGCTCAGTCGCGATGGCTAAAGATTTTTCAACAAAGGAATAAAAAAATAGTAAAAAGTATGTCTTTTTGTAATGCGTAGATGGCTTTTCGAATTCTCCGTAAATGAAGCTGTCCAACATTGATTTCGTCAGGCTTGTTCCGCCATACCCATTGTAGT
>NZ_FNAM01000056.1 GCF_900101845.1 Sporomusa acidovorans
TGCGGGATTTATCAGCCGGAGCTGGGACAGGTTTTAGCTCAGATTAAAGCGGAAAAGCTGTTTGATTGTGAACTTACTGAAACCTACCTGCCGATCAATCTGCATAATGATTTAAAAAAACTGAAAACAGCTGTCCAGGAGGCCTTGGACGCCTCAGACGCAGACCGGATTATTCTGCTCTATGGTTCGAAATGTCATCCTGAATTTGATTTATTCCTGCAGGAGTATCCGATCGTCAGGTTTGACCAGTCCAACTGTGTTGAATTGGTTATGGGCAAAGGCCTGCTGGAGGGGGGGATGGATTCCCGGACTTTTTACCTGACTTCCGGGTGGATGCTTAAATGGCGGGAGCTTTTCGATCCGGGCTGGGGTGTGGATGAGGTTGCCATAAGACAGAGTTTTGGCTGTTATAACCGGATATTGTTTACCGATTCCGGTATGACTGCCTACGGCAATACGTTTTACTGTCCGGTCAAAAACAGGCAAGTGCCTGGCATGCCGTCGCTGTGCCAGTACTGCGCCGCGGAGGCTATATATGACAATTAAAATAATTGCCTGTGAGGTCATGCGGGAAGAACTTCTTACTGTAAAAACAGAGCAAGAAAAGCGGGGGCTAGTCCATTAATTATACCGCGAGTTCACGATTGCATATCCCTATTTCTGGGGTCGCGAGAACGATATAACTGCCTAAGCAAGGAAGAAATAGGTACTTTATACTTTACTTGTGGATGGATGACTGCCGGTGAGGATATCTTTTCCGAGCATCAGCGGACTGTAGAAAAATATGGGGAGAAAAGTAAGCGTGTGAGTAGAGCATTAGCGGTGCTCAATGAAAGGAGCGTTTATGAGTAGTGGCTATGAGCAAATTTATGAAAACCTAATACCTAAATTGAGTAGATGCGATTTATCAGAGGTTGCTGAACGGCTTGGTCTATCACTTCGATCGGATGGTGCCGTTTCTGTCAATTTTCTTGGACGGGAATACGAGATTAGTTCCTGCGGTGTTAATCCGACGGACGGTAAGCCGGTTAATGTCAACAACCGTAGTGTGCTGGCGTATTACACATTGTCCCAAGGCATGGGTGAGCCTGAATTTTCGTATGTGCCGATTTCTTATCATAGCGACTTGGGAATAATACTCACAAATACAAAATGGATGACTGACCCGCTAGGTAAAGCATTCAATAGAAACTATGAAGCATTCAGCGAAACCATGTACAGATTAGGTGGGATTTTTGATGGCAAGCTGAAATCGGATGCCTATTCATGGTATCTAAAAGTATTGCCGAAAATCCCCCTGCAAATTATTTATCATGATGGTGATGATGAATTTCCCTGTGAAGTTCGGATTTTGTTTGATAAAAATGCTTCGCTCTTTTTGGAGTTTGAATGTCTGGCTTTTTTAGAGGGATGCCTTGTAAGAGCCATAATTATGACTGCACAAACGGGAGACACAACGGGATGGGTATAATACTAAAAAGAAAGTGCGTAAATTTTCAATCTATGAAAGATTTATGCCTCCATGAGATAGTGCTCATACAAGCAGGGGGGTTATTAGCAAAACGTACGTAAGCAATTTTTGTAGGAGAAAAGCCATTCCAGTCTTGCATAATGCAGTACTCACCTCGTGCAAGGTGGGCACCCCTAACACGCATTCGCTTCGTTTAGAACGTCTATGACAATATAAAAACTGTACGATTATATCACTGCTTTACTTTTCAATCTGAACACATAAGTACACACAGAAAGGTCAAAAGCCCTTCTTTTAACACTAGTTTAATTACAAATTATATTTTCCTATTTGCCAGCTGGAGTTTTTTGACTTTTCTGGGATGCCGCTATGAGCCCGTCAATCAGCAACTCTATTGATTTATCCAGCATTGCTCCTTTTATAGGTATTAAATGCGGCGGAATAACAGCCTGATTGACAATTAGGCTCGCGATCCCCTGCGTGTGAGCCCAAATGCTGAAAGCAAGCAAATCGGGTTCGCAATTTGTTATCTTCTGATCTTTCATAACCGTTGTAATAAGCTGAACCACCGTATTCCAACACTCTATACCTGCCTCGTACAGTTCCGGATATTCCCTGTAATCGGGGGCTGTAGGACCAAAAATCAGGCGGAACAGTTCAACTTCCCGTTGGGCAAAACCCACATAGGTTCTCACTAACTGGATCAGTTGTTCTTTAAAGTCCTGGTTAATATTGGCTACGGCAACCAATTCCTTTGACAAGATCCGGAATCCTTCTGCCGCAACCGAGGCAACGAGGGCGGTCTTATCTTTAAAATGATGGGCAGGCGCGGCATGAGATACGCCTGCTGCCTTGGCTACTTTTCTCAGCGTCAAACCGGCAACACCGTCAATAGAAAGAATTTGCAACGCGGTTTGAATGAGTGCCTCCCGCAAATTTCCATGATGATAATGTGACTGGTCTTTCGGTGTTATCATAATTCCAGGATGCTTACTGTCCATTGTATCTCCTTTCAATATTTCAGGCAATGACTATCTTGACAGTGTCAAGATAGTCATTGTATTATATAGGCATATATTGTATTGTATCACGCTTAGTTAAAACTAGGAAAATATCTACAAAAAAAAATCACTATGTGGGAGGTGGAAAAATGCTTACTACTATTATTCAAGGAATCCCAGTCGCGACAGATCCATCGCTGCTACCGGAACAAATTAATCTGATTATAGCAGAGCTGAAGCAGGACTGGGCTTGGGAAGGTCGGCAGGTCGGAAGAGTAGAGGTCGTTTGTTCTGGACAAATGATTCATATTGTGTCATACGAAAAACCGGTTTTTCAGTGCATACCTTTAGACTTTTACGAAACAAAAGGAGCATGATTGACGTTTCAGCTTTAGGATAGCCAAGGTCGCCTCTCTTTGTTAGGCATAACCGTCTTTATGATGCGAATACGAAAATAATTCTTTACTGAGTGTTCCCAAAATGTTATTATTCTATTAACAGGAGGGAAAGTAATGGGACGAAGCAAAGAATTTGAGGAAAGTATAGTTCTCCAGAAAGCCATGGAATTATTTTGGCAACAAGGTTATGAAAAGACATCTTTGAATGACTTGGTAGAGCATATGGGAATTCATCGAAGAAGTTTATATGATACCTTCGGTGATAAGCATACATTGTTTTTAAAAGCGATAGATTGTTTCGGCGAATTTATAAAAGCCAGACTAAAATTTGAAATTTCACGCGCAGAAACGGCAAAACAAGCTATACAGTGCATCTTTGATTTTATGATTGAAGCAAGCGGGGATAGAGCATTGGGTTGCCTATTTGTAAACTCAGCAACTGAGATGGCACCCAGAGATAAAGAGGTAGAAGAAAAGGCGAAAGAAGCATTTATGCAATTAGAGCATCTTCTTGCGGATCTTATTCGCAAAGGACAGCAAGCAGGTGAATTTCGATGTGATTATGATGCTGAAATTTTGGCAGAAAGCTTGCAGAATACGTTGCTGGGGATTCGGGTACTTGCAAGAACCTCAGCTAGCAAAGAAAAGCTGCAGCGGATAGCGGATTTTTCCTTAGCAATTTTGAACGAATGAATTTTTTTGCAGTAATGAGAATGATTGTTCTCAAAAATAAATGTAAAGGAGCAAGTTTAATGAAAACAGTATTTGACCAAACAAAATTAGCGGATACGAATGACCACCCGTCGATAAAACGCTATAACGAAAGAAAGGCGTCAACGGCACCTCAAGCAACCGGCTCAAAACTCAATGCCGTGCATTTGCGCGAGATGTGCCTTGCATTAGGCGCTGATGATGTGGGTTTTGTCGAGATCGATCGTCCGGCATTAGCTGATCAAAAAGCGGACATTCTGAATGTATTCCCCTGGACTAAGGCGCTTATTAGTTTTGTCGGACGGATCAACAGAGAAAATCTGAGAAGTCCCGCACGTTCCATTGCCAGTCACGAGTTGCACCAGGTGGAAGAACGGCTGAACCACGCTGCCCACGCATTGGTAGCAGCTCTCGAACGGAAAGGCATTCGTGCAGTAGCCCCTGCAGCTGGGTTTCCAATGGAAATGGACCAATGGCCAGGCAAGCTACAAATATCTTACAAGCCCATAGCCGTAGCCGCCGGCCTTGGAAAGATGGGCCTACACCGCCTTCTTATTCATCCAGTGTTCGGGAGTTTTGTCCAGATCAATACTGTGCTTATTGATACCGAGGTGGACGAGTACAGTAGTCCTCTGACCTATAACCCTTGTCTGGACTGTAAGATTTGCTCGGCTGCCTGTCCCACAGGAGCCATCGGTACGGATGGGGTCTTCAATTTTATGAATTGTATCACACATACCTATCGAGAGCTGCTAGGCGGATTTTCAGACTGGGTTGAAAATGTTGCAGACAGCAAGAACGGAGCCGAATACCGGTCCAGAGTAAGCGACGCTGAAACGGTTTCGCTGTGGCAGAGTATGACGTACAAACCGTGTTACAAATCAGTGTATTGTATGGCAGTTTGCCCGGCAGGCGACGAAGTGATCCCGCAGTATCTTGCTGACAAGAGTAAATTTATCGAAACTGTGGTCAAACCTCTTCAACAAAAGACAGAGACTGTCTACGTCCTCCCAGGCTCAGACGCAGAAAGCCATGTCCTAAGGAGGTTCCCGCATAAAAAGATAAAGCGCGTAGGTAATGGTATCAGACCAGCGTCCATAGCCGCCTTTATCGCGTCGATGCCGCTCGGCTTCCAGCGTCACAAGTCCGAAGGACTGTGTGCAACCTATCATTTCACATTCACCGGAAACGAGAGCATTGAGGCGACAGTGGTCATCAAAGACAAAACGATTCAAGTTAATCAAGGACACGTAGGTGTCGCAGACGTACAAGTCAATGCAGATGCCAAAACCTGGCTGCGCGTGCTTCATAAAGAAACGTCCATACTAAAGGAAATAATCTTCAGAAGGATCCGCATTAAAGGATCGATGAAGTTGTTCAAGGCCTTTGGCGAGTGCTTTGCCTAGAAAGGGTAACTCGGCGGGTGTTTTCACAGCCCTTGAAGCCAGGTGGCGTCTTATTACCAATATCCGGTTGATGATGTGATTTACTCAATTGCGCATTTATATATAGAATTCTGATTCAGGAGAGGATAAGGAATGAGTAATGATTCTAGTGTAGGTTTTAGACAATGGAAGCGATTTAGCCCAGTACGTCCGGGCCGCTGCCCAAATGAAACCGGCCGCCGCTTTGCTTTGCTTGCCGTTATTGGTCTGTTATCGCTTGTCTTGACTGCATGCAGCGGGAAGGTACAGCCTGATCCGCGTACACAGGCACCGTTGGTCAGGGTCGCAACTGTTCAAAATGCCGTATCGGCGCCCCGGTCTTTTACAGGAATCGTAGCTGCGCGGGTGCAAAGCGACTTGGGCTTTCGCGTATCGGGCAAGGTGTTGGAACGTCTTGTTGATATGGGCCAGACGGTCAGGCGCGGACAACCGCTTATGCGAATCGATCCGACTGATCTGGGGCTGGCGGTGCAGGCACAGGAAGAGGGGGTCGCGGCCATACGGGCGCGGGCGCGGCAGACGGCACAAGAGGAAGTCCGGTATCGCGCTTTACTGGCGACCGGAGCGGTGCCGGCCTCGACCTACGATCAGATGAAAGCGGCGGCGGATGAGGCTAAGGCGCAGCTCAGTGCTGCCACGGCTCAGGCCGGGTTAGCAAGAAACGCATCCGACTACGCTATATTGTCCGCCGATGCTGATGGCGTTGTGGTGGAAACCCTGGCCGAGCCCGGTCAAGTAGTGAGCGCCGGCCAGGTGGTGGTGCGCGTGGCGCATGCTGGCCAAAGGGAAGCCGTCATCCGGCTGCCGGAAACACTGCGTCCCGCAGTGGGCTCCGTAGGCCGCGCAGTGCTCTACGGTAAGGAAGAGCTGATTGTCCCGGTAAGACTCAGGCAGCTTTCGAACGCGGCGGATCAACTTACCCGTACCTTCGAGGCGCGGTATGTTCTGGAAGACGCGCTGGCTGATGCTCCTCTTGGCGCGACTGTTACCATTCAACTTGCTCAAGATCATGCGTTGCCACAAACCGACCTGCAGGTGCCGGCGGGCGCGCTGTTTGATCCGGGCGAAGGCCCGGGTGTCTGGGTGCTTGACGGCGAGCCTGCCCGCGTCAACTGGCGCCCGGTGAAGATCCGGAGTTTGGATGATGAGGCCGTGCGTGTTACGGGTAATCTCAATGCTGGTGACCGCGTCGTCGCACTCGGGGCTCATCTCCTGCGCGAAGGCGACTTGGTGCGGGTGGCGGAGACTAATCCGGCTCCCAGAATTGGGGGTCAGCTATGAGCGGCTTGAATTTGTCGGCCCTTGCCGTCCGTGAACGCTCGGTGACGCTGTTTCTGATCATCCTCATTTCCCTGGCCGGCATTATTGCTTTTTTCGAGCTGGGGCGTGCAGAAGATCCTGCCTTTACGATCAAGTCGATGACCGTTATCACGGCTTGGCCGGGAGCCACCGCCCAGGAAATGCAGGATCAGGTGGCGGAAAAACTGGAAAAACGCATGCAGGAACTGCGCTGGTACAATCGGACCGAGACCTATACCCGGCCCGGACTGGCGTTCACTACGGTGCACCTGCTTGACAGCACGCCGCCTTCCGAGGTACAGGAAGAGTTTTACCAGGCGCGCAAAAAGATAAGCGATGAGGTAAGCAATCTTCCTGCCGGCATCATCGGTCCCCTGGTGAATGACGAGTACTCGGACGTGACCTTCGCGCTGTTCGCCCTGAAGGCTAAAGGGGAACCCCAGCGTCTGCTCGTGCGGGAAGCCGAAACGTTGCGTCAGCGTCTGCTGCACGTAGCGGGAGTAAAGAAAGTGAATATCGTTGGCGAGCAGAACGAACGCATCTTTGTGTCATTTTCCCATGAGCGGCTGGCGACATTGGGGATCTCTCCGCAAGATATCTTTACCGCCCTCAACAATCAGAACGCCATCACGCCCGCCGGCTCCATTGAGACGGCCGGGTCGCAGGTTTTTATCCGCCTCGACGGGGCCTTCGACGAATTGCAGAAGATCCGCGACACGCCGGTGGTGGCTCAGGGCCGGACTATAAAGCTGTCAGATATCGCCTCGGTCGAACGCGGCTATGAGGACCCGGCGACCTTCCTTATCCGCAGCAACGGCGAGCCGGCACTATTGCTGGGCATCGTGATGCGCGAGGGCTGGAACGGTCTTGACCTGGGCAAGTCACTGGATGAGGAGGTTGCATCGATCAATACCGGGCTGCCGCTGGGAATGAGCCTGACCAAGGTGACGGATCAGGCCGTCAACATTCGTTCGGCAGTCGACGAATTCATGCTCAAGTTCTTTGTCGCTCTCGGTGTTGTAATGCTGGTGAGTTTTTTGAGCATGGGCTGGCGTGTGGGCATTGTGGTCGCAGCGGCAGTGCCGCTGACGCTGGCCACCGTATTCATCGTCATGGCTGCCACCGGCAAAAATTTCGACCGCATCACGCTCGGATCGTTAATTTTGGCGCTGGGGCTTTTGGTGGATGATGCCATCATTGCCATTGAGATGATGGTAGTGAAGATGGAGCAAGGCTATGACCGCATCACCGCATCTGCCTATGCCTGGAGCCATACCGCCGCCCCCATGCTGGCCGGTACCCTGGTGACCGCAATCGGTTTCATGCCGAATGGCTTTGCCCGGTCTACAGCCGGTGAATACACTAGCAACATGTTTTGGATTGTGGGCACTGCGCTGATCGCGTCCTGGGTTGTTGCCGTCGCGTTCACCCCTTACATAGGCGTCAAGCTGTTACCGGAGATTAAGAAGGTTGAAGGCGGCCATGCCGCCATCTACGATACTCCGAAATACAACCGTTTCCGCCGCCTGCTGGGGAGTGTCATCCGGCGCAAGTGGCTTGTTGCCGGGGCCGTAGTTGTTGCCTTTGTGTTCGCTATGCTTGGCATGGGTGCAGTGAAGAAGCAATTCTTCCCGACCTCCGACCGTCCCGAGGTTCTGGTTGAGGTGCAGATGCCCTATGGCAGTTCCATTGAACAGACCAGCACCGCTGCGGCCAAAATTGAAGCCTGGCTGGCCCAGCAGGCTGAGGCGAAGATCGTGACTGCTTACGTGGGGCAGGGAGCGCCGCGCTTCTACCTGGCCATGGCGCCCGAGATGCCCGACCCCTCCTTTGCCAAAATCGTAGTGCGTACGGATAATCAGGATGAGCGCGAGGCACTGAAATTCAGGCTGCGCCAGGCCGTTGCTGATGGGTTGGCGCCAGAGGCGCGCGTCCGCGTTACCCAACTCGTTTTTGGTCCGTACTCGCCCTTCCCGGTAGCCTTTCGCGTTATGGGGCCGGACGCGGATACGCTGCGCGCCATTGCGGCCGAGATGCGGCAGGTGATGGATGCCAGTCCCCTGATGCGTACAGTCAACACCGACTGGGGATCGCGCACGCCTGTCCTGCACTTTACGCTTCAGCAGGACAGGCTGCAGGCTGTCGGCCTGACATCGAGCGGGGCCGCCCAGCAGCTCCAGTTCCTAATCAGCGGCGTATCGGTTACTTCAGTGCGTGAGGACATTCGCACGGTGCCGGTCGTTGCCCGCGCGGCGGGCGATATACGGTTTGATCCGGAAAAAATCGCTGGCTTCACGCTGGCCGGGGCCGGTGGGCAGCGCATTTCGCTGCAGCAGGTGGGGAGCAGCGACGTGCGTATGGAAGATCCGATCCTACGCCGGCGTGACCGCACACCGACGATTACCGTGAGCGGTGATATTGCCGAGGGGCTGCAGCCACCGGATGTATCTACCGCTGTAATGAAGAATTTACAACCGATCATCGAGAAGCTGCCGCCCGGCTACCGGATTGAGCAGGCGGGCTCCATCGAAGAGTCGGACAAAGCCACCAAGGCGATGTTCCCGCTGTTCCCGATTATGATAATGTTGACACTGCTGACTATTATCCTGCAGGTGCGGTCTATATCGGCCATGATCATGGTATTTGCGACTAGTCCGCTGGGACTGATCGGCGTGGTGCCGACCCTGCTGCTGTTTCAGCAGCCTTTTGGCATCAATGCCCTGGTGGGACTGATTGCGTTGTCGGGAATCCTGATGCGCAATACGCTGATCCTGATCGGACAGATCCACACGAACGAAAAGGAAGGACTGGGGCTTTTCGAAGCCGTGGTCGAGGCGACGGTGCAGCGTTCCCGTCCGGTAATCCTGACGGCCCTGGCCGCGATTCTGGCCTTCATTCCGCTCACTCATTCGGTATTCTGGGGGACGCTGGCCTACACGCTGATTGGCGGAACCTTTGCCGGCACGGTGCTGACGTTGATCTTCCTGCCTGCGATGTACGCTATCTGGTTTAAGATCAAGCCGGACGCTGCAAAGAATTTTGGAAATCTTCACTAGACAACGATTGTCCTGTCAATGGACTCAAAAAAAGGAGGAAAAAGCAATAGGTGCAACATTTAAAGACGCTCAAACAGAATCAATCGATGAAAATGTTTCTGATGCAAAATTTTACTAAAAGTAAAAACTATCCTATTGTTCGCCAGAATATCAAGCTACGATACCCAGAATCTTGTTTATAAACGCAACTTCAGAAAGGACAGATTGAATTTCTTCAACCTGTCCTTTTCTAAAGCAAATGATATAGATCATTTAGAGAAAGAACCAAGAGGAGAGCAATGTGGTTATGTTTGATGAGAAACAATTATAAAATGAAATGGTGTACCTATTGTGGGTATGATAAGGAAAGGATTGATGAAAATGGAGAAGATGATCCAAAAAAAGGCCTATGAATTGGGTTATGAGAAGTGCGGCATTATTCCAGTCAATATGTTGGATGGTTACAGAGAAAAAATTGAAGAACGTATTCGGAAAGTTCCGGAATCTGAACAGTTTTTTGTTTAATAGGTTTAGCAAAAAGTAAATTTAAGGAGCATCTTTAATGAAAACAGTAGTTGACCAAACAATTAGCGGATACAAATGACCACGTAAATTTTAAAATTCGATACAATGCCAATAAATTTAAGCATTCTACAAACGATTTCAACTGCAGTATCGCTGATTGGCGAAATCGGAAAGATTTTTATCAAACCAGAGACCATTATAGTAAGGAGGTAATAATTTCATGGGCGAATGGAAAAAGACACAATGCAATATGTGCGCTGTAAGCTGCGGTCTGGAGATGGAGGTGGAAAACAATAAAATCGTTAATGTACGTCCTGACAAAGACAGCCCCAAATCAAAAGATTATTGCTGCAGAAAGGGCAGAGCGGCAAAATATTATCAGGACAATGCCGATAGGCTCGACTACCCGCTGAAACGGGTGGGCAAAGAGTTTGTAAGGATTTCCTGGGAGCAGGCGTATAGTGAAATCGGGGCGAAGGCGAAAGAGATACTTGATAAGTACGGTCCGCGGACATTTGCACTTGCCGGCTGTGGTTTGGCTTCCGCACAAGGTGAAGCTCCGATTGGGCTAACACTATTTAAAAAAGCAATAGGTACGCAATATTACTATAATCCGATAGGTATTGAATTTATGGGGTTTTGGTGGAGCTGCGGCAAGATATTTGGCAGTCAGTTAAGTGTTCCGGAACCGGATGAAAAAAACAACGATGTGCTTATTTTCTGGGGCAGCAATTCATATGTCGCGCATAATTTCAACAGGTCAAGACAGGTGACCCGCGAGTTTTCCGAAGACCCAGACCGTATGGTGATTACTGTTGACCCTCGTTTATCGGAAACGGCGAGAATGTCAGATATGCACATTGCATTGCGGCCGGGAACTGACTCACTGCTTATACGTGCCTTGATTGCGCTGATAATCCGCGAGGGCTGGCAGGATCAAAAGTTTATAGATGAGAGAGTTCTTGACTTCGATAAAGTTAAATCCTGGTTTGAAGGCTTTGATATTGAAGGAGCGCTGAAGGTTTGCGGCGTTCCGTACGAACAGGCGAGAGAATTCGGTAAAATACTGGCGACGAGAAATTGGGGTACGCATCCGGATCTTGGGGTGTTTATGGGCCGGCATAATACGCTGAACAATTATCTGCTGTTAATGCTGATGGTTATTACCGGGAAGGCGCTCGTTAAGGGCGGTAGTGTTGTTGCTAACACCTTTGTCAATATGGGAGATCATACAGACGAAAATGATCCCAAAGTATGGCACACAGTAGAAACAGACAGAGCTCCTGTTCTCGGAGTTTATCCGGAAGGCGTTCTTTCTACGGAAATCCTGAGCGACAATCCGGAACATTTGCGCGTACTGTTTACTTCATTGACAAACCCGGCGCGGTCTTATCCCGATTCAAAAGCTATCGAAAAAGCGCTTG
Source organism: Sporomusa acidovorans (assembly GCF_900101845.1). Lineage (GTDB taxonomy): Bacteria > Bacillota > Negativicutes > Sporomusales > Sporomusaceae > Sporomusa > Sporomusa acidovorans. The sequence continues at coordinate 11,310 of NZ_FNAM01000056.1, forward strand.
ACAAGCTTGATCTCCTGGTTGTCATTGACATCGTTATGACCGAAACAGCCAGACACGCGGATTATGTTCTTCCGGGGAAAACCGCCTATGAAGCCTACGACTTCAATATGTTTCAGGTAACATATCCGGAAACCGTCTGTCAGCTGAAGCATCCGTTTATCGGACAGATCGGAGAGAGAAAAGAAGACGGGGAAATATGGCTCGGTATCGCTAAAGCGATGGGACTGCTTCCCCCGATTCCCAATTCTCTGTATAAAGCGGCTGAGGGTGATCGCGTCATCTATTTTACTAAACTCCTTATGCTTGTCATGAAACACAAAGAATATTTTGACATCCTGCCGCTGATTATAGCGGAGACGCTGGGAAAAGCGATGGGCTCTCCCACCAAATCAATGATGTGGGCAGTCCTGATCACGTCTCCCCTGGCGGGAACAGACATCATCAAACGAGCTGGGTTTACTGCAGGAAAGAAGCATCGTCTGCTGCAGCTGCTGCCGCCGTTAAAGAAGATCTGCATAATGGACAATGTGTTTCAGGCAGTTGACGATCACCCGGAAGGCGTCGTGATCGGAATTACTGACAACGACAAGGAAAATCTGAGACATATCACCCATAAGGACAAGAAGTTCCATCTCTATAATGACGTCATAAACGATTATATTCAGAATATAACGCCGGAAAAGGAAAAAGCGGAGCTGGACGGCGATGTTGAGTATCCGTTCGTAATCAGTTCGGGAAGACATTCCGACGGAGGCGTCAACGGCGTTATGCGCAATCCGGCAACATACGTTTATCGCCAGCCGTATACGCTTGCGATGAATCCCGAGGATGCTCAAGAATGCGGATTCGTGGAAGGTCAGAAGGTGCGGGTAACAACAAGGGGCGGAACTCTTGTGGCACCTGTTGAAACCTCGTATCAGATAGCAAGAGGATATTTCTTTGTTCCGCATCATTTTGGGTTTACATTCAATGGCGAGACAATCGGCGAGGGTGTAAATACTTTAGCAAGATCTGTCGATCTTGATTCGATCACAGGCAATCCTTTTTTACGCTATATACCGTGCAAGGTAGAAGCTGCAGAGGCGGTGGGGAAATGAAAGCAGAATACAAAGAAGTAATAACCCGAACAAAGGAATCCGGCGGGATCCTTGACGCCATGCTTGCTCTGCAAGAAAAAGATGGCTATCTGACGCGCGAGGCTGTCGAAGCGCTGGCGAAAGAATTTGATATGTTCTCCTCCGAAGTGTATGAGACCGCGAGTTTTTACAGCATGATTAAACTCGCGCCTCCCGAAGGAAAGACGGAGATTTTAATCTGCCACGGAGCGCCGTGCCATGTAGCCGGCTCGGCAGAGGTTATAGCGGCAGTCGAAAAGGCTCTTGGAATCAAAATCGGAGAAACGACCAAAGACGGAAACTATTCCTTCGGCTATACCGAATGCCTTGGCCAATGTCAGGCTGCGCCTTCATTGGTAATCAACAGAAAGCTATATACAGACATGACACCCGAAAAGGTGACTGAGTTATTGAAAGGAGGGCTTGACAAATGATTAAGGAAATGAAAATAGCCCTTAGGAATGCTGGAAAAATCAATCCGAACTCGATTGACGATTATATAAACGCCGACGGCTATCAGGCGCTGAAAATGGCCAGACAGATGGACAAAGCCCAGCTGATATCCACGCTGGAGGACGCCGGCAAGCTTCGCGGGCGCGGCGGCGCGGGCTTCAATACCGGTCTTAAATGGAGCAGTGCCTTTAAAGCTGAAGGCTGCGAGAAATACGTTGTCTGCAACGCCGACGAGGGTGAGCCCGGAACCTATAAGGACAGAACCATCATCGAAAATGACCCGCACACCGTTATTGAGGGTGTTCTAATCTGCGCCTACGCCATCGGCGCAAAGGAATGCTATATATACTGCCGCGGCGAGTATGAACACTCCATCTCACTGCTAAGAAACGCCATCGCTCAAGCGAAAGAAAAAGGAATTAGCGCTGAGGTGAAAGTTAGAGTTCACTCCGGTGCGGGCTCCTATGTATGCGGCGAGGAAACAGCGTTGTTGAATTCTCTCGAGGGCAAGCGAGCAGAGCCGCGTTTAAAGCCCCCGTTCCCCACGACTGCAGGCTTCCGTGCAAAGCCTACAGTTGTAAATAATGTTGAAACCTTTGCTGCCGTTCCCGCAATCGTGGAAAAGGGCGCGGAATGGTTCAGAGCGATCGGCTCTCCCGAATACCCCGGGACGAAGGTTTTCTCTTTAAGTGGCGACATAGTCCACAAGGCCTGTTTTGAGGCACCCACCAATGTCACACTCCGGGACGTCATCTTCGGCTTCGGCGGCGGAGTTGCAAACGGGTGCAAACTCAAGGCTATTCAGGTAGGCGGAAGCTCCTGCGGCTTTTTGACCCCGGATAAGCTGGACACTTCTGTTGACTTCGACTCCATGAGGGCTATCGGCAGAGCTCTCGGCTCCGGCGCGATACTGGTTATCGACGACAGCCACAACATCGTGGATATTCTGGTTGGCATCGCGGAATTTTTCAATCACGAATCCTGCGGTAAGTGCGCCCCCTGCCGCGAGGGTACACTCAGAGCCGCCCAGCTCATTAGAAATATAGCGGACGGCAAGGGCTCAAAGAAGGATCTGGAGCAGATTAAAGACCTGTCGGAGATGATGGGAATGTCCTGCTTCTGCCCGCTGGGACAGTCCGCGACTGCCGCTGTGACCAGTGCAATGGAGCTGTTCCCTGAAGATTTTCGCGCAAAAATCAGCAAACAGGAGGTGTAGTCAAATGGGAAATGTGAATATTACAATTAACGACAAAAAGGTGTCGGTTCCCGCGGGCAGCACCATCCTTGAGGCTGCTTTAAAAGCTGAAATCAGGATACCCACACTTTGTAACCTGAAGGGCATAGACGCCAGGGCAAACTGCCGTCTGTGCATAGTTGAGGTGGAAAAATCCAGAACTTTCCAGCCTGCCTGCGCCACCAAGGTGTCCGAAGGCATGGTGGTTCGTACCGACACACCGGCAATCCGCAAGTCTAGGAAGATGACGCTGGAACTTCTTTTGTCACGCCACGCTGTGGATTGCCACCACTGTATGAGAATAGGCAGCAGCAAGTGCGATGACCTTGACCCGAAATTTTGTGAAATGTGCTTTTTTTGCGACTGTGTGCGCGACGGTTTCTGCGAACTGCAGGCTCTGGCCCGCGAATACAAGGTGGATTATCTGCCTTTTGTGATTGAAGCGAATACAGAACCTTTGGACACATCTACCGGCTCTGTGAGCCGCAACCCCAACAAGTGTATCAAGTGCTGCCGTTGTGTTGACGTCTGCAATGACGTCCAGGCTGTCCATAATCTGTGCGTCGTACACAGAGGGTCTGAAATCAAAATCCTGCCCGAAATGGGTAAAAGCATGGCAGAAAGCCCTTGCGTCCAGTGCGGCAGATGTGCTGATGTCTGCCCGACAGGCGCGATTTTCATGCTTGAACACAAGGATGAAATGCTTTACAACACGCACAAATACGGCGTCACCACTGTGGCACAGATTTCAGCCAATGTCCTTGCTCAGCTGGCAGCGCTGTTTAAGCTGAGCACGCCCCAAGCGGATATCAAAACCGTTACCGCCGGTCTTCGCAAGATTGGTGTGGACTATGTGGTGTCCGATGACTTTGCCCTCGCCAAAGCTCAGGCCAAAGCGGAGAAAGAGCTTGAAAAAAGACTTGCAAGCGGCACCGTTATCCTTACAAACAGTTATGCCGCCGAAAAGTTCGTCAAGCGTAATTTCCCGCAGCTTACGGGTAACTTGCTGGTTTATAATTCCGCCCAGCAGGAGTTCGGGCAGTATGTCAAGACAACCTTTGCCGACGAAAACAAGCTGGACGCGAAAAACATAAGGACGATCTCAATAACGGCAGACAACGAGAACTCCGCCGAGGCCGCGGAAACCGACAGCGTGGATTTCTCAGTCAATGCCAGAGAGCTTTACCGCGTTTTCATGCGTACCGGCGCCAATCTGGCAAGAATCCGGCCCACGGAACTTGACAGCTTCGGTACCGCCGAAGTTAAGTGTGACGGCCTGTTCTCACCTGTAAAATGGGAGATGTACAGTAAGATAAATATTAAGACGTTCACGGTGGCGGGCAATCCCGTCCAAGCAGTCGTCGCCACGAACCTTGGTCAGGCCCGCGAGCTGCTGACTGAGCTTGCGGGCAGTAAGTCGCCTTATAGCATTATTAGGATTATTGCCTAGAAGGAATAATGAGTTGAGTTGTGTAGAAATAAATATTTGGAGGTGCGCGATGGAGATTACAGAAAAGGATCGCAAGATGGCAAAATTTTGTCTCACTGGTTGTCCGGTATGCAAGCATGCTCGCAAAAAGCAGTCAGGAGCAGCCTTTTGGTTCGTAAAAAATGTCGAACCTAAGCTATGTCCGTATTGTCAAGCTTATGAACGCGTCTACGGAAAGAAAGCACATCAGCAACTGAACGGGAAGGGTTAAACAAAGGCATTTGATCTGGTATTCAATCCCATCATTGCTCAAGTGAAAAATATCTCCAGAAAGCCATAGACTTATTTTGGAAACAAGGCTATGAAAAGGCATCTTTGTTGGACATTTGGACAAGAAATTGGAATTCTCATTTTGCAATGGGGACTCAGTCACCGCAAATTGTTTTGCCCCAGCTTTTCCAGCGTAAACAATCAGCTGGAATTGATGCGAGGTATCACTTATCTTTCACTGGCGAAGAAACGCTTTCAGCCACGGTTGTCATCTCCAACCAAAGAATCGAGGTGTCCAGTGGTCTTCATGGCAAACCCGACTTAGCTCTAAGGGCTGATGCCAGAACCTGGCTTGGTTTCCTGGCGAAGGAAAAAAGCCTGCTTCCCGCCCTTCTTACAGGCAAAATACGTATCAAGGGGTCACCGAGTCTGCTGAAGGCCTTTGGCAGGTGTTGTCCCTCTTGAGTCTAAAAATAGGCATAGCAAACAAATCCATCCCAATATCGAATTTTATTACTGAAAGATTCATACTGTAAGGATACGGGGCGTCCTGCCAAAGAACCTGAAATGCTAACAAAAATACTTATCTTGCAATATCTATACAATATAAAGCAGCTTATAGCCGCCGGGGGCATTAAAACAAAATCCGCCGACAGCGGCAGAAGATGGCTCGGCGGAACTCAAGACGGAACCGGAGCCTACACAGGCATGATATTGATTAGTGGCAGAAAGAAGGAATAGACATGTTTATACAAAAAAAGATGTATTCGGCAACCCTGCTTATGGTATTTTTTATGGCTGTGGCATTCGGCACCATACCGGTTCAAGCTGCGCCGAACGCTTCCCTGGTCGGGGTGGTGGATTATTTGTATTTGCTTAACCAGCAGCCAGAAACGGCACAAGCCAATGACGCCCTTAGAAGTGAGCAGGAAGCGCGGCCAAAAAGGAATTCGCCGACAAATCAGCCGGGTTGAGCGATGCGGATAAGCAGAATCTTGACAGGCAACTCGGGTAGCGGGTGGAGCAGAAACATCTGGAACTACTGAAGCCGATCACCGATAAGATCAACGCCGCAATCAAGGAAGTGGCGGACGCCAAAGGACTGTCGGTGGTAGTGGGCAAAAACGTCGTCATTTACGGTGGAGTGGATATTATACAGGAAGTACTTGCGAAGATTACAGGAAAGTAGCTTTGTTGGCAAATGATTTTGATATGAAAAACAAGGAAGACGGGCTTGTTGTTAAAGCCTGTGGGGATTAGTCCAAAGCTCTGGCGGTTATTACATTCTCTGGCCGGTTGTTCAATGCTTTCTCCTAAAATACGCTTATTTTTACGTACTGACTGCATCTTAGGTCTTCTATGAACCTCTCCTCTTTCAGCGAGACTTAAATGTTTAAGAGATCGTGTGGATGTGTTATTCTTGTGGTAGACAACCATAGCTTAAACCCTCCATATGATGTTGATTTTCTCATCTTTATCATGCTCGGGTTTTCGCTATGATTGTCTAGTTTTTCTGTTGTATTTCATTTTACAATGAACCTTTTTCTTTTTAATACTGACAGTATCTTGACACTATCCTTATTTTATGATAACAGAATTTGCATCTTAATTACGTTTGTTATAATATAGTATATAAAGTAAATATCTGTTAGATAGGGAGATTATTATGAAAAAGAATGAGGGAAAAAGTGATTATATTAACGCTTTAGCCAATGGGTTAAGTGTTCTAGAATGTTTTAAAGATACAGATGAATTTGGGATAACTGAAATAGGGGATATTGCGAATCTCCCGGGCAGCAGTGTTCAAAGAATTGTACACACGCTGGAGATGAAAGGCTATCTTTATCAAAACTCTGATAATAAAAAATATCGTTTAACACCGAAGATATTATTGTTTTATCCTAAAAGTGAAAAATTAGTGTACTGGAAAGAGCAAGCAAAAAAACATATGATTACTTTAAATGAGTTTTGTGGAGAAAATGTTAATTTGGCTCTTCGTCATGATGATATGTGTAGCTATATTGAGCTTATAGAGTCAAAACAACTACTGCGTCCTCATTTTACCATTGGTGACGTTTATCCGACTTATTGTACATCATTAGGACGCAGTCTTCTGTCTGATAAGACAGACCAAGAGTTAGAATTATTGTTGCCGGAAGTATTAGATGCACGTACAGCGTTTACTATTACGGATAGAAGCAAAGTAATTGAAAAAATCAAAGAAATTGGCCAGAGAAAGTATGGTATTGATGATGAAGAATTTTATTTGGGTTTGCGTTGTGTTGGAAGTCCAATATATGGAATTGGAAATAAAGTAATAGCTGCGCTGAGTGTTATTGCTCCTAATGTTAGAATGGATGAGGAAACCATAAATAAACTTATCCCGAAGGTAATCGATACGGCCCAGAACATATCCCAAGAATATAAAAAAATATTTTCGTAAAGTTTAAAAACTGCCTACTGTGTTGAGAAACATAGTAGGCAGTTTTTTATTTTCTCAAAGGTATTTTAGTTAGCACATTACTCAAATCATCATCGAAAATGGAATCATATTATCCCGAAAATATAAATAAGAATCTTTGATTATTTTCTAAAAACGGACAACAAAATTCCGTAAAATAGTATAAAATTGCAAAAAAAATATTAAATTAGTATAAAAAATTAAAAAAAACTTAAAAAATCGGAAAACAAAAGAAGGAGTTATACCGAAAATGTAGTAATTATAATAATAAAAATGGAATAATAAAATCATGCTTTATTCTATTAATTAAAAATATTGAAAGATATAAAGACAAATCATTTGTTATTGATTTGACAATTGAAACTTCAGAAAAGTATGGATTTAAGAATCTTAGCTATTTTTAGAGTGAGCTAAGAAACATGTATGGTAATACTTAAAAACCGGTTTTTAATTTTGTTCTATATATAGAATAATTATCAATAGAAATGAGGGATGAGTAATTCAATAACAAAAGTATTTTTTAAATCATTTCTTTAAAGGGGGATTAATATTAAGAAAAAACAGAAAATTCCACATTAACTACACTAATACTCATAATTCTTTATGCAGAACTTATCTTGGCTTTTTATAAAGCTTATTCTATTGCGTAGACAATGACGAAGGGTGATTAAAAAGGTAGGGGGATTAATAAATATGAGTACAACTAAAACTGAATCGGTGAATGTGAGCTTGTCTAAACCTACAAATGTTCGTTGGTACGTATTTTTTTCGATCTTGGTTTTATGCTCTATTAACTATGTCGACCGGGCTGTTATTTCAGTTTTGATGCCGGCCATTCAATCCGATTTGGGTTTTAGCCCAGTGCTGATAGGATTTGTATTCAGCGCATTTTTCTGGGGTTATACTTTGATGCAACTTCCAGCCGGCTGGCTGTGCGACCGCGTTTCGCCGGGAAAGATTATTGTTGGGACAGGCGTTTTATGGGGGGGGTTTCAAATCCTCACAGGGATAGTTTCAAGTAGTAAATTATTTATTCTTATCAGAGTTTTATTAGGTATATCGGAATCGCCAATATATCCGGCAGGTGGAAAATTGCAGTCTGTTTGGCTGACCTCTACTGAGAGGGGACGCGGTGCTGCTCTGCTTGATGCCGGTTCTGCTATCGGTAATGCAATTGGTGCTCCGCTTTGCGCTTTATTTATGGTCTGGCTTGACGGCTGGCGGGGAGCCCTTTTTGGAACCGGCGTTTTGACAATTCTTGTTGTTCTCATGTGTCGGAAATTAGTTTCTGGTACACCGGAAACGAGTACGTTAGTAAATGAAGCAGAACGTGAATATCTTAGAAAAGCCTTTGAAGAGGAAGATGGTATTGATGCTGCGAACGCTAAAGAGCAAGACGGATCAGCTTTAAAGGGGTATCTCAAGGACCGGAGTTTCTGGGGCGTATGTTTAGGCTTTTTTGCGTATGATGCATTTTGGTATGGCCTGATGACGTGGGGAGCTCTTTATTTAGCGGCTACACAACATCTGGATATCAAAGGTCTTGGCGGTGCTATCTTTATTATTTATGGTGTTGGCGTATTAGGCGGACTAGGCGGTGGCGCGTTGACTGACCGTTGGCGCAGAAATGCCGGTGCTGATTCAAATTCTGTTTTGCATAAGCTTTTACCGGTATTAGGAATATTAATCGCCATTCCAATGTACCTGCTTAGTGTTGTTACTGATGTATATTCTGCCGTTGCGTTATTAACAATTGCTATGTTTTTTGAAAAATGGGCTGGATGCACTTACTGGAGTATGCCTGCTATTGTTTCACCACGCCAGCATTCTGGAGCGGTTGGCGGTGCTATGAACTTTTGGGGTAATCTCGGCGGTGCAATCGTACCTATCGTTGTTGGTTTCATCGTTGGTACAACTGGTTCCTATTTTTGGGCACTGATGTTATTTGTTGGTTTAGCAATTGCGTTGGGGATTATTCCGCTATTTATTGACTTTAATAAAAAAATTGGCGCATAGCAGATCCTTTTACAAAACGGTTGCTGGATTGTAGTAAATTCATTAATGACATTGGCTGATAACAACTACTGGCTATTGTAAGGTTGCAGCAATAGATATTATAAAAAAACTTTTGTTATTGGAAGACTGACAAGAATAAGACATAAGGGTAGATTAGTTACAAATTTAAGGCTAATTATAGAAGAATGGTAGTTGTTATTAGCAATGCATTACAGACAACCCAAAAGATTTTTGATGTAAATAGAATTTATATAGAAGTTATTTAATACTATGGAGGTTTTAAGGATGAGCAAATATAATGCGGTAACGCCTGAGCTAATTAGTGAGCTGGAAAATATATTAGGTTCCCGGTATGTATCCACTGATCCTGACAAGCTTGAGGTATATAAAACTGATGAAGAGGCGAACCCCAAATATCATCATTTGCCGGAAGTAGTTATTTTTCCTGGAAATGCAGAAGAAGTTGCGGCGGTTATCCGGTTGGCCAATAAATATATTGTGCCGGTAACTCCGCGGGGGGCGGGTACTGGTTTAGCCGGTGGTGCCATTCCGGTTTTTGGCGGTATTGTCTTAGTGCTTGACCGGTTGGATAAGATTATTGAAATTAATGAAGACTCGCTGTACGTAACCGCTCAGGCCGGGGTTCGTACAAGTGTAATACAAGAAGAAGCGAAAAAGCGCGGCTTGCTATATGCCGGTGATCCCTGCAGCAGTGAAAGCTGCCAAATTGGTGGGAATGTTGCAACAAATGCAGGCGGCAACCGGGCAATTAAATATGGAACAACGAGAGACCAGGTCTATATAGTGGAAGTAGTAACGCCTCAAGGGGATATCGTATCCCTTGGCAGCAGACTGGCTAAGAAAAGTACAGGCTATGCTCTGGAACAATTATTGGTAGGGGCGGAAGGAACACTGGGAATAGTTACTCAAGTAACGCTCAAACTCAAGCCTCTGGCTACGCATAGTATGGATTTATTAGCAATTTTTACGGATATAGATAAGGCTTTAAGTCTTCCTAATAAAATTGTTAAAGCTGGAATTACACCAACAAGTATGGAGTTTATGGATAACAAGGCTATTCAAAGCTGTGCCAGGTATTTGAAAATAGACTTGCCATACACCGATAAGAAGGGAGTTTATGTCATTGTTACCCTTGAAGGCTTTAATGAGGATGATGTAGACCAGCAAACAGCTATTGTTGACGAATTATGCACTGAAGTTGGGGCTGCTGAGGTACTGGTAGCTGATGAAGAACGAGTTTGGAAAGCAAGAAGAAATTTTGCCGAAGCAGCACGGGCTGATAGCCTGGTTTACTATGCTGAAGATATTGTCGTTCCTGTAGATAAAATATCAGACTTAATGAAGAAACTCCCGGAATTGGAAAATAAGTATGGGATAGCGACAACGACAGCAGCTCATATTGGTGACGGTAATATCCATGTTAATGCCCTGAAAATGAATATTCCAGATGAAGTATGGAATGACACCCTTGGTGAATTCCATAAAGAGTTATATGGTTTTATTTATAGCTTGGGAGGCAGGCTGTCTGGTGAACATGGAATTGGCTCCAAAAAAATTAAAGAGATGGAATTATTTACAAATCCACTTGAGCTTAAAATTATGAAAGCAGTTAAAAGTGCTCTAGATCCGCAAAACATTTTAAATCCAGGGAAAATTTTTAATTAATTAACGCGAGTTGACGCTTATTATTAATATACAAAGATAGGGTTTTAATAAATATGTTTGCAAAAAATCCTAGTTAGCTAATGGTGAGGGAATTTTGCCAAAACAATATATGGACAAATAGCAATACTTATACGCTGTTGCTGCGCCATGTATCCCAATAAGGAGAGATAGCTTTAATGCATCTATGGCAATTAGAAGTCTCTTTGGCTAGCTAGTGTTATATCTGGCGGCCATGTCGTCCTGTAGGGGGCACTGCTAAAGTTTATTGCCGCGGCTATTCTGGTATGAGGGCGGTTTGATAGTAATTTTTGACTTTGGAAACAGAACTTAATGTTTTTACCCGGTTTATATGAGGTCGGTGTACCAATTTGTGGCCCATTAATTGCTTGAAAGCTGCCGAATCGTAGCGGGTAAAAGTATAAACTATCAGCCGACTTCTACGAAAGGAAATTTTTAAAAAAATAATTAGGAGGATTTACTACGATGTTTGCATTGAATGAAGATCAAAGGTCAATCCAGACGGCGGCATATGAATTTGCGCAGCAAGAACTAGCAGCAACTGTTGCCGAACGTGATGAAAAGGAAGAATTTTCGAGAGAACTTGCCAATAAAATGGTTGACCAGGGTTTTGCCGGGATCTGCTTTCCAAGTGAATATGGCGGGGCAGATGGCGATATTCTTAGTTATATTTTAAGTGTTGAACAAATTGCTAGAGTTGATGATGGGATGGCCATTACCTTGTCAGCTTCGGTCTCGCTTTGCTCGTGGCCAATCTTTGCGTTTGGAACCGAAGAGCAAAAGAAAAAGTATCTTGAGCCATTGGCTCAAGGAGTAAAATTGGGAGCATTTGGTCTTACTGAACCGAATGCCGGAACAGATGCATCAGCGCAGCAAATGACTGCAGTCAAAGATGGTGATGATTATATTCTTAACGGTAGCAAAATTTTCATTACCAATGCAGGTGAAGCTGAGGTTTATGTTGTGTTTGCGATGACTGACAAAAACAAGGGATCACGTGGGATTTCGGCCTTTATTATTGAAAAGGGAACACCCGGGTTTAGCTTTGGGAAAAAAGAACATAAAATGGGCATTCATACGTCGCTTACTATGGAATTTGTTTGTCAAGATGTACGGGTTTCCCAAGATAATCTTCTTGGTAAAGAAGGAGAAGGTTTTAAAATTGCTATGCAAACTTTAGATGGCGGACGGATTGGTGTAGCTGCGCAAGCACTGGGAATTGCTCAGGGGGCGCTTGATCATGCCATTAAATATTCCAAACAGCGCGAACAGTTCGGTCACCCCTTGTGTAAAAATCAGGCGATTGCTTTTATGCTTGCTGATATGAGTACTCAGGTAGAAGCGGCACGGCATTTGGTTTATCATGCTGCTTGGCTGAAAGATCAGGGATTGACTTATAGCAAAGAGGCTGCCATGGCCAAAATGTTTGCATCCGATACAGCGATGCGAGTTACCACTGATGCTGTTCAAATTTTCGGCGGTTACGGTTACAGTCGGGAATACCCAGTAGAACGCCTAATGCGCAATGCTAAAATAACACAGATTTATGAAGGTACTAATCAGGTTCAAAGAATAGTTATTTCGGCCGCTTTATTACGATAGATTAGAGAATTACGAAAGGAAGTACACAGGAATGAATATTGTTGTATGTGTAAAACAAGTACCGGATACGACCGAAGTTAAAGTTGATCCCCAAAATCACACGCTTGTTCGCCAAGGTATACCGGCGATTGTTAGTCCATTTGACAAAAATGCACTGGAAGAAGCGCTCAAATTACGGGAAAAGCACGGTGGTAAAGTAACTGTAATATCTATGGGGCCCAATCAGGCTGATGCAGCCTTGAAGGAATGTCTCTCAATAGGAGCAGATGATGCCGTTCTTATCAGTGATGCGGCCTTTAGCGGTGCCGATACACTTGCTACGGCTCGCACACTTGCTGCGGCAATCCGAAAACTCGGAAAGGTGGATATGATTCTGTGTGGTAAACAAGCCATTGATGGTGATACTGCTCAGGTGGGCCCGGAGTTAGCGGAACAATTGGGAATAGCAGTGGTCACTTATGTAGCAAAGATCGAAGTTGACGGTAATGTGGTGACAATACAAAGAGAGCACGAAGAAGGGTATATGGTGCTTGAAACAAAGTTACCCGTGTTGGCAACCGTTGTAAAATCTATAAATGTTCCACGTTTAGCTACCATAAAAGGACGGATGAAAGCTAATAAAACTCAGATTGCCGTGTGGACGGCAAATGATATCGATATAGATAGTAGCTTAATCGGTTTGAATGGTTCGCCAACAAGAGTTCATCGCGTATTTGCACCGCCGCAACGAAGTCAGGGAGAAATGATTGAAGGAACAACAACGCGCGATACCGTTAACAAGCTACTTGGAAAATTAACTGATGCCAAACTGATTTAGGAGGTAAGTAGTATGTCGGTTACTATACAACAAGAAAAATGCATTGGTTGCGGTACTTGTACAACCGCCTGCCCATTTGGAGCAATTGAAGCAAATGAAGGAAAAGCCGCTATTAATGCTGTAAATTGTACAGCCTGCGGCGCTTGTGTCAGATCATGCCCGGAAGAAGCCATTGTTCAGAAAGACGCCAATAATGTACAAAGAGAAAAAGTCGATGCAGGTATGTATAAAGGTGTCTGGGTGTACTTAGAACAATTCGAAGGAAATTTACGCCGTGTCGGTCTGGAACTATTGGCGCCTGGCCGGAATTTGGCTGACGAACTGGGTGAGGAACTGGCCGCGGTTATTATTGGTCATAATGTAGAATCATTAGCTAGTAAAGCTATTGCCAGCGGTGCAGACCGGGTTTATCTGGTGGATGATAAGGAATACGCTACCTATAATAACGACAATTATACTTTGGCATTAACGCAAATGATAAATGAACATAAGCCCAATGTCCTGTTGCTTGGTGCCACCAACGACGGGAGGGAGCTGGGACCGCGAATTGCAAGCAAAATGGGAACAGGTTTATGTGCGGATTGTACGAACCTGGGAATTGACCCGGAAACCAAACTGGTTGCTTGGACCCGGCCTGCGTTTGGCGGCAATATTATGGCTACGATTTTTTGCCCGGATCAGCGGCCGCAGATGGGGACAGTTCGCGGTAAAGTATTTAAACCGGCTGAGCCTGACGAAACACGAACCGGTGAAATTGTGCGTGCATGCCCGGAAGTTTCGCGAACTGCGATTCGAACCAAATTGATTGAGATATTAAAGATTGGTGATAATGCTTGTAATATTGAGGAAGCCGAAATTATTGTGGGTTGCGGGCGCGGTATTGGCAAACGGGAAAATCTTAAATTAGCAGAAGAATTGGCTCAGGCATTAGGCGGTGTAGTCGGTGCTTCACGTCCGATAGTAGATTCAGAGTGGATTTCGTCATTACAGCAAGTAGGGCAAACCGGGAAAACTGTAAGTCCCAAAATTTATATAGCTTGTGGCATTTCCGGAGCTATCCAGCATTTAGCTGGTATGAGCTCAGCGGATATTATTATTGCTATTAACAAAGACCCGGATGCACCGATTTTTAAAATAGCGGATTATGGAATTGTCGGTGATGTTCTGGAATTTTTGCCGATATTGACAGACGAAGTTCGAAAATTGAAAGCTAACTAGGCAAAGCAGGAAAAGGAGGAAACATGACAATGATGACTGGAGAACAATACGAGGAAAGTCTGCGAAAAATGAACTTCAAGGTGTATCTGCAGGGGGAACTGGTAAAAAATCCGGTTGACCATCCGATTATCAGACCATCCATGAATTCAGTAAAAATGACGTATAAATTGGCAGAGGATACTCAATATGCCGACCTTATGACGGCTACTTCTCATCTTACCGGCAAGAAGGTCAACCGTTTCTGCCATCTTCATCAAAGTACTGATGATCTTGTAAGAAAAATAAAAATGCAGCGTTTGCTGGGTCAAAGAACAGCTGCCTGCTTCCAACGCTGTGTAGGTATGGACGGTATTAATGCAGTAGCGAGCACTACCTTCGAAATAGATCAAAAGTTAGGCACTAAGTATCATGAACGGTTTAACAAGTTTTTATTAAAAATGCAGGAAGAGGACTGGACAGTAGACGGTGCGATGACTGACCCTAAGGGTGACCGCGGTTTAGCGCCAAGCAAACAAGCAGATCCTGATTTATTTGTGCATGTTGTCGAAAAAAGAGAAGACGGAATTGTTGTTAGTGGTGCTAAAGCCCATCAAACAGGTGCTATCAATTCTCACTGGATTCTAGTAATGCCAACGATTGCTATGACAAAAGACGATACCGATTATGCATTATCTTTCTGTGCGCCGGCAGACGCTGAAGGCATTTATTACATCTATGGACGTCAGTCTTGTGATACTCGTAAGTTGGAAGACGGCGATATTGACGTCGGTAACAAGCAATTCGGCGGTCATGAAGCACTTATGGTATTTGATCATGTATTTATTCCCTGGGAAAATGTTTTCATGTGCGGCGAGTACGAATTTAGCGGTATGTTAGTAGAACGTTTTGCCGGTTACCACCGGCAAAGCTATGGCGGCTGCAAAGTAGGTGTTGGTGATGTGTTGATCGGTGCCGCTGCAGTAGCGGCCGAGTTTAATGGCGTAGCTAAGGCATCGCATATTAAAGACAAGCTAATTGAAATGACTCATTTGAATGAAACCTTATATGCGTGTGGTATTGCTTGTTCGGCTGAAGGGCATAAAACTGCTTGCGGTAATTACCTCATCAATTTACTGCTGGCTAATGTCTGCAAACAGAACATAACTCGCTTCCCTTATGAAATTGCCCGCCTGGCAGAGGATATTGCCGGTGGCCTGATGGTAACCATGCCTTCTGAAAAAGACCTGTGCCACCCGGAAATTGGCAAAGTTGTTGATAAATACTTCCGTGGCGTAGCTTCAGTATCTACGGAAAACCGGATGCGCATTCTGCGTCTGATTGAAAATATTACGTTAGGTACTGCTGCTGTTGGTTACCGGACAGAATCCATGCATGGCGCCGGTTCACCGCAAGCTCAACGGATTATGATTTCACGTCAGGGAAATCTCGAAGGCAAAAAGCAGCTTGCAAAGGCGATTGCTCAAATTAAAGATTAGTTGATGGAGCGTCAGGGGGACTGTTTACTAAGACAGCGTGAACTGTCCCTGACGGGACCAATTGTAATGTTTAACATGTGTTACCTATAAAGCCGGAACTGCGTGTCAGAAAGGAATAGAGCAGCAGAGCACGTATAATATTTGGTTTATAGATTTAAAAAACATTTAAATCAATGAGTTCGTGAATGAGGAGAGGTAAAAAATGTCAAAACGCAGGATGAAAACAATAGATGGCAATACCGCTGCCGCGTATGTGTCATACGCTTTTACAGATACGGCAGCTATTTATCCAATAACACCCTCTTCGCCGATGGCAGAAGTGGTAGATGATTGGTCAGCGCAGGGGAAAAAAAATCTGTTTGGTCAACCTGTTAGGGTTGTTGAAATGCAATCTGAAGGTGGTGCTGCCGGAACTTTACATGGGTGTTTACAAGCTGGCGCGCTAGCAACTACCTATACGGCATCGCAAGGTTTACTGTTAATGATTCCTAATATGTATAAGATTGCCGGTGAATTGCTGCCTGCTGTGTTTCATGTAAGCGCACGGGCCTTGGCGGCTAATGCGCTTAGCATTTTTGGTGACCACCAGGATGTTATGGCTTGCCGGCAAACAGGATTTGCCATGCTGGCATCCAACAGTGTTCAAGAAGCTATGGATTTGGCAGCAGTCGCACATTTATCAGCTATCAAGGGGCGTATACCCTTTATGCACTTCTTTGATGGGTTCCGTACTTCCCATGAAGTCCAAAAGGTTGAGGTATTGGAATACGATGAATTAGCCGATCTTCTGGATATGGAAGCTGTTAAACAGTTCCGGAGTAATGCACTTAATCCTGATCATCCCGTAGTTCGCGGTACGACACAAAACCCGGATATTTATTTCCAAGGCCGTGAAGCAGTTAATAAGTTTTATCAAAAGATTCCCGAGATTGTTGAAAACTATATGCATGAAATAAATAAACTTACCGGACGAAATTATCAGCTTTTCAATTACTTTGGAGCGCCTGATGCCGATAGGGTTATAATCGCTATGGGGTCAGGCTGTGAAGCCATACAGGAAACCATTGATTATTTAAATTCCCGTGGGGAAAAAGTCGGTTTACTTAGTGTTCATTTGTATCGTCCATTTTCAATTGAACATTTCCTCAAAGCAATTCCGTCAAGCGTTAAAAAGATTGCTGTTCTTGACCGCACTAAAGAACCGGGAGCAGCTGGTGATCCCTTATACTTAGATATTAAAAATGCTTTTTTTGGTGAAGCGGATGCACCTGTTATTGTTGGCGGCCGCTATGGCTTGGGGTCAAAGGATTTTACGCCGGCACATGTTGCCGCTGTGTTTGAAAATCTAAAACTTGATGCTCCGCGGAATGGTTTCACGGTTAGCATTATTGATGATGTTACATTTACATCTCTGCCCGAGTACACTATAGATATTGATACTACACCGAGAGGAACTACGTGCTGTAAGTTCTGGGGGTTGGGATCTGACGGGACTGTAGGTGCCAATAAGAATGCTATTAAAATTATTGGTGATCACACCGATATGTATGCGCAAGCTTATTTTGCCTACGACTCCAAAAAGTCAGGCGGTTTGACAATATCTCACTTAAGGTTTGGCAAACGGCCGATCAAGTCAACTTATCTTATTACGAAAGCCGACTTTGTAGCTTGCCATAATCAGACATATGTAGAGCAATACGATGTGCTGGCCGGATTGAAGCCAGGTGGAAAATTTCTTCTGAACTGTTTGTGGAGTAAAGAGGAGATTGAAGAAAATATTCCCGCCGCCATGAAGCGTTATATTGCTACAAATAATATTGAATTTTATACGATTAATGCCGTAGGAATTGGGCGTGAACTTGGTCTGGGTGGACGGATTAATATGATTATGCAATCTGCCTTCTTCAAATTGGCAGAAATAATTCCCTTAGAGGATGCTGTTAAATACCTTAAGGATGCGGTTACCCATTCCTACGGTAAAAAAGGTCAAAATGTTATTGATATGAACTTTGCTGCTATTGAACGAGGCATTAAAGGAATTGTACGGATTGAAGTACCTGCGGAATGGAAAAATGCAACCGATAAGGTTACTGACAAGAAACAATTACCGCAATTTATTGAGCAAATTATGATTCCTATGAACCGCCAGGAAGGCGATAAACTGCCAGTTAGTAGTTTTAATGGCAGAGAAGATGGCACTTTCCCGCTTGGGGTAACGGTTTGGGAAAAACGCGGTATTGCCATCCAAGTACCTGTATGGCAGGCTGATCAATGTATTCAGTGTAACCAATGTTCATATGTTTGCCCACATGCTGTTATCAGGCCGACGTTGGCAACAGATGCTGAGCTAAAGAATGCGCCAGAAGGATTTGTTGTTAAACCGGCAAAAGGAATGCCGGGTTTGAATTTTCATCTAGCTATTTCAGCTCTTGATTGTACTGGCTGTGGGAATTGCGTTGATATTTGTCCGGTAAAAGAAAAAGGACTGGCAATGGAACCACTCGCCAAACAACGTCCTTTATGTGAAAAAGTATGGGATTTTGCCGGTACCATTTCTACTAAGCCGCTTCCTGCCAACCAGCGTATGACTGTGAAAAATAGTCAGTTCGCTAAACCATTAATTGAGTTTTCGGGTGCTTGCGCAGGTTGCGGTGAAACGCCGTATGCCAAATTAATTACCCAGTTGGTGGGGGATAGAATGATGATTTCCAACGCTGCTGGCTGTTCGACAGTGTGGAGTGCCAGCGCTCCGTCCATATCTTATACAACCAACGAACGTGGTTGTGGTCCGGCCTGGGGATTCTCCCTATTTGAAGATAACGCCGAATATGGATTTGGCATGCATGTCGGTGTTGCGCAGATTAGAAGGACATTGGCGGGCAAAGTGAAGGCAGCTTTGCAAAATGATCTCAGCGAAAGTCTAAAAGCCGCTATGGAGGAATGGCTAGCGCATATAGATGAAGGAGAAGGTACAAGGGAGCGAGCTGACCGTTTAATTGCGGCGCTAGAAGTTGAACAAAACCGGGATGCTCTTTTACAAGCAATTTATGACCAAAGGGATTTTCTGGTAAAACGTTCCCAATGGATTTTTGGCGGTGACGGCTGGGCTTATGATATCGGTTATGGGGGCCTTGACCATGTGTTGGCCTCAGGTGAAGATATCAATGTGCTTGTATTTGATACCGAAGTTTATTCTAATACAGGCGGACAATCATCCAAAGCTACGCCGACTGCTGCGATTGCACAATTTGCTGCTAGTGGCAAGAAAACACGTAAGAAAGATTTGGGCATGATGGCAATGTCATACGGGTATGTATATGTGGCTCAGATTGCCATGGGCGCCGATAAGAGTCAAACCCTAAAAGCTATTTCTGAAGCAGAGGCGTATCCTGGTCCATCACTTATTATTGCCTATTCACCTTGTGCCAATCATGGTATCCGTGGTGGCATGGGCAAAAGTCAGGCCCAGGCTCGCAAGGCAGTAGAAGCCGGGTATTGGGCATTGTATCGCTATAATCCTCAACTGAAGGAAACCGGTAAAAATCCATTTAATCTGGATTCGGCTGATCCTAGTGCAAGTTTCCAAGAATTCATTAAGAGTGAAGTACGCTATTCGGCGCTGCTCAGGCAATTCCCCGATACTGCACAGAAGTTGTTTGATAAAGCGGAAAAAGATGCTAAGGATAGACTGGCAACATATAAACAGTTGGCCGCACAGTATTAAAAAAATTAATGAGGGGAGCGGGGCGGTTTTGCATTTATCATTTGGTAAACCGTGAGCCTGTTGTGGGTAAGTGACGAATAGCAAATATGAATTTGTTGGATTAGAATGAAGCGGGGTGAAGTTTTCTGCAATCAGAAAAGATGACCGCTGCGAAGCGCGGCCTGGTAATGGTCATTACCGGTGACGGCAAAGGAAAAACAACGGCTG
>NZ_FNAM01000048.1 GCF_900101845.1 Sporomusa acidovorans
CGACAAATTCCGTGATTTTGGATAAATCGCTGCACCAGACACTGGCTAGGGCTTTTTGCTGGAGCAAAACCGGCTCTAAAAAACCGCGTTTTAAGTAGTGGATTTGCAACTGCTCTTTTAGAAAGTCCTGAAATTGTCGATGAGAACGGGTCGTTTTCAACAAAAAAATCACCACCATCAGCGAAGGTAGACAAAAAGATGTCTTCATCGCGATTATGGGGGCGTTTCAAAAAAGTCAAGTCCCAAATTTTCGACACGTCTATTTTGGAGGAAAACTGCAAAAAGACCAAGGCTAAATGCCTTGATCCATATAATATCTCGGGTTTCCGAGAGAGTACTTACAGCATAAAGGAGGGAAATCCCATGAAAAACCAGCTTACTTATGAACAATATTCCGCCGAGGCCGCCAGACTGATGCCCAAGAATGCCTTTATGACAACGGCCTCCGGGGACAAAACCAATACCATGACCATTGGCTGGGGCAGTGTCGGCATTGTCTGGCGCAAACCGGTGTTTACCGTTTTAGTTCGCCAATCACGCTATACGAAAGGGTTGGTCGACCAAAGCAATGAGTTTACGGTAACCCTGCCGCTGACAGACATGAAGGAGGCGTTGTCCCTGTGCGGCACTAAATCAGGCCGCGACATGGATAAAATTGCCGCCGCCAAGCTTACCCTGTCAGCGGGGCAAGCCCTTGCCACCCCGGTTATTGCTATTCCGGGCCTGCATTTGGAATGCAAGGTGCTTTACAAAGAAACCATGAAGGCGGAAAACCTTGATCCAGCCACGCAAAATGCCTGCTATGCCGATGGTGATTACCACACTCTGTACTTTGGCGAAATCGTCGCCGCTTATAAAACTGAGTAAACCCAAAATAGCGCCAGCGGTTATAACCGCTGGCGCTGTTTTGGATTATGCTATGCTTCGGCTTTTGCCGGCGCCGCTTTATTGGCTTTTTCCTCATCCCGGGCCGCCCGCGCCTCCCGCCAGGCCTCCCGCGCCAGATTGATTACTCTTGGTTCCAGCTTGGCTGCCGGACTCTCAACAACCTTCCCCAAATATAAAAGCGCCTTTTCGGTTTGCCCAATACGCCGCGACAGTTCACCAATCAAATAACTGACGGCAGCCTCGCTTAAATTGCCAATCGGCAGCCGTTCCCGCAGCAAGGCCTGTTCATAATGTTCACAGGCAAGAGCAAGGGTAGCCTTTTCATCTTCCTGATCTTCGCCTTCGCGGTAGATCCAGGCTAGTTTCAGATATAATTCTGCCAGTCTGCTGTTCGGCGCCGCGATTAACTCGGCGAAGAAAATGGCCAGCTTATAGGCGCCGATCGCCTGCTCACGGGTACGGGTACCACTATAGTTTACATGTACGGTTCTATCTGCTAAAAACTTGGCAATTTTATCTTGAGCGGATACTGATAAGTTCTCAAAATAAGTGTCAGCAGCCGCATAACCGCAGTGAGAACATACCCAGACAGTATAATAGTACGGGTTTAACTCCTGAAAGTGCGAACAAAAATCGCTGTCCTGTTTGACCAGAGTCTGCCGGCCACGGGTGCGAGTCACCGTGAATTTTTTCTGACATACAGGACACTCTTTTTCTACCGAATATATGGGGTCTGCCATATCATCGCCTCCCTTTATACCTTACCACAACACTACTTAGGTCTCAAGAAATATTTAGTAAATGTTATTTAACAAGTCTTGCTGCAATGTCCACATCTGATAAAACAACCCCCGGGACCGCATCAGTTGCCCCCAGGTTCCCTGCTCGGCGATTTTGCCTTTATCCAGCACAATAATTTCATCCATTACCTGTAAACCTGTCAGTCTGTGGGTGATCAGGAATACGGAACGGTGGCCGGCCGCCTGCAGCATGCGCTCCATAATCTGCTGCTCAGCTGCCGCGTCCAGGCCGGCCGTCGGTTCGTCCAACAGCCAGATGGGGGCTGCTTTCAGGATTACCCGGGCCAGGGCAATACGCTGCCGTTCCCCGCCTGACAAGGCTAAGCCGTTCTGTCCGGTTCTGGTGTTAAGCCCCTGCGGCAGCCGGGCAATGAATTCCCCCAGCATCGCGGCCTCAATAGCAGCCGCAAGCTCTGCCGCGCCGGCTGCCGGTCTGGCTAAAAGAATGTTATCTTTGATGGTGGCATTAAACAGATAGGTATCCTGGCTTACCACACTCACGACCCGGCGAACCTCCTCCGGCGCATAATGGCGAATATCGCCGCCGTTAAGCAGCAGCCGTCCCTGCTGATAATCCCAGAATCGCAAGATAGTTCCCGCCAATGTACTTTTGCCTGCGCCGCTTGCGCCGACTACTGCCAGACGTTTGCCCGGCGTCAGATTAAACGATATGTTTGACAGCGTCGGCGGCTGATCAGGGTTATAAAAAAAAGATAATTGGTCTGCCGACAGGGTCACCAATCCGTCAGGAATAACTCCATTCCTGGAACCAGGCACCGCCGCCTTTTTACCGCTTATGCTTTTCAGACGGGCCATTGCCGCCGCACTTTCCTGCAAATAATAGCAGACTGCCGGCAGCGGCAATATAGCTTCAAAACCGGCCTGAACAGCCAGGGCCACAACTGCCAGATAAACACCGTCAAGCTGCCCGGCAGCCACCCGTGGTGCAGCCAGGGTAATCATTAACAGGACAGTGAGCTGCATGCCCAGCATGCCTAACGCATCAGCCAGAGCCGTCACCCGGTTGGCCTGCTGCTGGGCGCACCGGAAACGTACGGCTGCCATCGCCACCTTTTCCGCTTGTGTTTTAGCTTGTCCAAACGTCGTTAACTCGGTAAGACCGTCAATGCTATCGGCCAATACTCTGTTTAAGCAGGCCCTGGCAGCAACCAGCGGCTGACCGGCCTTACTACCCAGTCCATGAATCGCAACCGGCAAAACACATCCGGTCAGGAGCATTAACCCGAACAAAGGCCAGGCCAGCCAGGGGGCTAACCAAGCTACCAACAGCATTGTCGCCGCCATAACCAGTAAAGCGGTGACTACCGGAAATACAGCCCGCAGATAAAAATATTTTAATGTCTCAACGTCGGCCACCAAACAGCTAAACACATCGCCTTTGGTCATGCCGGTCAAACCGCCGGGTGCCAGCGGTTCAAGCCGGCCATAAAGCCAGGCCCTGATGTCAGCCAATAAGCGAAATGTAGCCTCATGACTTACATACCGTTCGCCATAACGGCAAATAGCCCGCGCCAGTCCAAAAAAGCGCACCCCCACGATAGCTAGTGACAGTTCCGCCACCGGCGGGTGTAAGGCCGCCGCTGAGATGAGCCAGGCTGATGCGGCCAGCAAACCAACATTGGCATAGACAGTCAAACTGCCCAGCACACACGCTGCAGCCCCCATCACAATCGTTGCTCTTTTGCCTGCCAATAGGTTAAGCATGCTCCGCCCCCCCGGCTTGAGAAGCGGACACCAGGCGGCTGTATTCCCCGTCCCGGGCCAGCAGCTCGGCCGGTGTCCCAAACTCCGCAATTTGTCCTGCCGTCAGCACCATGATCTTATCAGCCTGCCGTACGGTGGTTAAACGATGGGCAATAATAACGGCTGTCCGGCCTTTGAGTAATGCCGTCAGGGCCGCGTCAAGGGCTGCCTGCGAGTTGACGTCAAGCCCCCGTGCCGCCTCGTCTAAAATAACCAGCGGCGCATTCTGCAGAAAAGCCCGGGCAATCGCCAGGCGCTGCCGTTCACCGCCGCTGACGGCCTGACCGCCTTCGCCGATCTCTGTATAGTATCCTTTCGCCAAGCGCATAATGAACTCATGTGCCCCGGCAGCCTTGGCTGCTGCCACCACTTCGTCAAAAGCGGCATCTGGGCGCGCCAGTTTGATATTATCTGCCACCGACCCTTGAAACAAGTGTGGCCGCTGCGGTACAAAGGCCACCTGCCGCAGCCAGCTGCCGGTGTGCAGCGTACTAAGCACCTGCCCATTCACTAAAATTTCTCCCGTTGACTGTGCCAAAAATTTCAGCAGCAGGGCAGCCAGCGTACTTTTGCCGGCCCCGCTCGGCCCCACCACCGCCAAGTGCCGGCCTGCCGCCAGCGTAAAAGAAATTCCCGCCAGAGCGGGACGCCTGCCATGTTCATACTCGGCATAAACTTCCCGAAACTCCACCGCAACTCGTTGTTGCGGTCCCACCGGCGCCGATCCCTTGTCGGTTGACGGGCCGTTGAGTGCCAATAACCGGAAAATATCGGCAGCTGCCGTTTTTCCGGCCATCCCGGCATGAAACTGACTGCCCAGCAGGCGCAGCGGCTGATAATATTCCGGCGCTAATAACAATACAAACAATGCCTGCGTAAAGGTAACGCTGCCGGCTAACAGCCGCAGCCCCACCGTCACCGCTACCAGGGCGGTACTGATGGTAGCAATAAGCTCCAGGGTCAGCGCCGATAAAAAAGCGACCCTGAGCACCGCCATTGTCGCATCACGGAACTCGTTGCTTACGCGGATTATGACCGCAATTTGCTCCCGGCTCCGCCCAAACAGCTTTAATGTCGTCAAACCTGCCAGCACATCAAGAAAATGGGCACTGAGCCGGTTAAGGGTCTCCCATTGCCGCGCATTCCTTTTTTCGGCCAGTTTGCCGATCAAAATCATAAACACGGGAATAAGCGGCGCAGTTATCAGCATAATGACCGCCGAGGTATGATCAAGTGGCCCCACCGCCAGTAAAACCAGCACTGGAATAACAGCGGCCTTCAGCAGTTGCGGCAGATATTTGGAAAAATACGCGTCCAGGTTTTCGATTCCCTCATGCAAAATATTGATGACTTCACCGGCGGGCTGCTGCGCCATTGTCACCGGCCCCAGCCCCAAAACATGGACAGTCAGCCGCTGTCTGACAGTTGCCTTTATTTCTGCTGCCAGCCGGAAGGCCCATATTTCTTCACCATACATAACACCAGCCCGCAGCAGTGCCAGCCCGGCAAGCAGCCCTAAAACGGGTGCTACGGCGGCTAACTCTTGTTTGCCTAAAAATAATTGATCAATGGCCTGCGTCAGATAATAGGCCTGAACCACAGCCAACACTCCGCCGCCTATTCCCAAACAGGCAACCAGCGCCAGCAATCCGCGCTGTTTCCCGGCCTCAGATGCCAATTGTTTATCAATCAAGCTTGCTTCACCTGCCTGCTATATGATAAAAAGCGATCATGAGTAAAAAGCTAAACCGCCAGCAATATGGCGGCTTAGCTTTCTACTTAACCTATGGACTAACATACGACGAATCCCAGTGATATTCCTGCCCGCAGCTTACTTTACCAACGCATTTTTCCTACAACCTGACCGACACCCGGCCTTACGACAAAGCATCTTTAGTGCAATGTCTCCACCGGTCCGGTTTCCTCAAGCTGGTCGATGTCAACATGCAACGTATTGCGCTCTTCCAGGTAGGTCACATGGGCCGTATTTCGGCCTTTATCCACATCTTCAATCCAGACATAGTTATTCCGGTATTTGACGCCAATGATAGCCGGCGACCTCATGATTTGCTCGGCACGTTTTGCATCCATGAAAACCACTCCTTTTTTACGAGTAGTATTTCACCTGACGGCCGGCTATTATTCCCTGCCGCCAAACAGCCAACCGGCAGGAGAGCCTGTTATAAGCGGAGCGGCGGGCATTCCTCCCGCAACAGGCCGAATAATTCCAGATCAACGTACTTTCCCGCCAAAAAAGCGGCCTTACGCAAGGTTCCCTCATAGTGGTAGCCGCATTTTTCGGCCACCTTGCGACTGGATTCGTTACCGACGACCAAAGTCAATTGCAGGCGGGGAATTGGTTTAGACTCAAATAAAAATGCTGAGAATAATGTTAACGCCTCCGACATATAACCTTTTCCCCGGTCCTCACGCCGGAAGATTTGATACCCTATCTCATAGCCGGCCCGGTAATCCGCATTGCGGAAATAGATAATTTCGCCAACAACCCTGCCTGCTTGCCGGTCAACAATCAACAGACGGCCAAAATTATCATGCCAAAAGCCCCTTTCAATAAACCCCCGCCGGAATGCCGGTTCAGCCGGGATATCGATTAACCAATATTCTCCTTTTTGCGACACATCGGTCATTAGTCTATAGATTAAATCAAGGTCAGACTCGCGTACTGTCCGAAGACAAACTTTTTTCCCTTGAAGCAAACAACCGCACTCCACACAACCAACGCCTTCCCTATTGCATTTTTATTGATTTTTACATTTATAATATTCCTCATTATCTAATATTATCATAAAAAAGTAAACTCTGGCAGCTATGTGGACTTAAACCCTGTTATTTTGATTGTCTGCCATTAAATATGAATTTTTCCCAGCAGACTTATGATTAATGAAACAAGACCACCAGCTATAAGCGGCCCGACAGCCAGCCCCTTTAAAAAGCAAACGCCGGCAATGGTGCCGACAATTATGGCAGCAACGGTTTCCGGTGTATCTCTCATAAAGGATACGCCCTGTCCAGCTGCCCAGGATACAAAAATACCGACAGCCAGAGAAATTACGCCGATAGAACTTTTAAAGGCGGTGGCCATTTCTTTTACAGAAATACCGCCTTGCGCGACAGGCGTTAAAATGCCGATGGTTAAAATCGTAATGCCAATATTGAGGCCATGGCTTTCCAAAAACGGAAACCAGGCTTCAAAGCCTAATAATTTTATTAACAATAAAATTATCACGGCAATAGATACCGAATTGTTGTTGCCGATCACCGATAAGACCAAAATGAGTAGTAAAGGTAAGTTATCCCAATTCATATGACCCCTCCGAACGCAGAAACAAATCCGCTTTATTTCCTTGCCGCTCTCAAATTATTGTACCAAGCCTTGACAAGATATACAACGTAGTAAACTGCATGAAAATGCCTAATTAAGAGCAGGACTTAAAGTTGTGTTATCCAATTATAACATAAACGGCTAATTACATTTCAAGGAGAGAGGACCAGTGCTGTACGAAAGCTTGTTTAAGCGATATAAAGCCCAAGATTCGAGAAAAGTATTCGCAGCTTTTCGTTATGTACAGGCAAAAGGCGAAACATGGGAAACACCGTTTGAAAGTTTAGTAAGCATTGCCAAACCGGAAGAATGGGGATTTCGAAACCCAGAATTCGTACAAACACACAATTCCAGATATCCGATATTGCTAAACTATTTAAACTACACGTTTATCCGGGTGCAGGAGCTTGGGCTAATCGCATATTCCACAGACGACAGAAGGGCTTGCTTTAATACTGGACTGCAAACCTCTAGGGAAAAGGACATTTACGCAACATTTTATAAAAATCTCCATGCAGGGCAGTATAATGCTCCTGATTGGACTTTTTATGGTTTTGCGGATTCCTATTCCGGAATTACAGGCTGTATCCGGCCGCTGCCTGATATTCCAACCTACATATCGGAGCCAAGCGATCTAATCTTTGATATAAGGCTGGATTTGGAAGTCAACTACAATCATATTCTGGATGATAACATTGCCCGGTTCCCGGTTGAACTGCAAAATAATAAAACGATGGCCTTACGGGTTTTGAAAGGAGCGATAGAATCCTTAAAGGCTAGGATTATTCGAAATTACAGGCTGGCAGTTCCCCACTGGCATGAAGGAAAAATACAATTACTATTACCCTTAAATTTAGTAAGTAGTGATAACGCTGCAGACTTGGTTCTGGTGGTTGACAAAGATAAGCAATCAGGCGTATACAAGGCTCGAACGATTATAACGATGGATATAGCTTATATGAATGCTCGCCTGATCGCTAACCCCGGCCGCAATTGGCTTACTCCCTGAATTTAAGGGTAATAGCCGGCTGTTTCGAAATGATAAAACGAAAGTGTCACATTGGTGTAATAATAGCGATACATATTTATTACACCAATGTGACACTTTTTTTGGGTCCGGTCGGAAAGTATAGCTTTCGACTGAATAAGGGCAATAGCGGTTTGTTTTCGTCAAAGGCTCGAAGCAAGCCGCATTTTCTTTATCTTTTATCTGTTTATAAAAAAAGCAGCTGATGGGAAATACAGTTAATTATTTTAGTGGAATATGGCCTTGGCATGAATAATGCTAATACCATAATATGGAATTACAGTATTGCTTACAAATTTGCATCTAGTCAACAAGGCTGCCCCTAGGAAAACAAAGTCTTGGCAGGCAGGGATAACCTGCTAGGATAAAGACTGAAAATTCCGGCAAGAGGAGGTGAATTCGTCTGTTTGCCTAAGATCCCATCAGTTAAATCAATTTAAAAAAGGAGGATTTTATTGTGATGAAAAAATCGTATGGGTATTTTATGCCTCCGGTAACCGTTATGGGTGTTGGCTGTTTGGAAGACATTGCCGATTATATTAAGCCTATGGGCTTCAAGAAAGCTCTGATCGTCAGTGATGCCGTTCTCGTCAAAATCAATCTGATTAGTAAGCTCACTGATGTACTGGATAAGATTGCTGTGGATTATGTCATTTTTGACGGTGTTCAGCCAAACCCAACGGTTAGTAATGTCAATACCGGCCTGGATATGCTCAAAGAAAATCACTGTGATTTTGTCATATCTTTCGGTGGCGGTTCACCCCACGACTGTGCTAAAGGCATTGCTCTAGTTGCTGCCAACGGTGGAAAAATCGAAGATTATGAAGGCGTCAACAAGTCGGCTAAACCGCAATTGCCTTTGATTGCAGTAAATACTACGTCCGGTACTGCCAGTCAAATGACCCGCTTTGGCGTTATTACAGATGAAATCAGACACGTTAAAATGGTAATTGTCGACTGGCACACAACGGCTATTATCGCTGTTGATGACGCCGATTTGATGGTTGCTATGCCGCCTTCCCTTACCGCCGCAACTGGTATGGATGCTTTGACGCATGCAGTAGAAGCGTATGTATCCACTATTGCTACCCCGGTTACTGATTGTGCGGCGATAAAGGCCATCGAACTGATTGCCGGTTACCTCCGAAGAGCTGTTACTGACGGTAATGATATCGAAGCCAGAGAAATGATGACCTATGCTGAGTATCTTGCCGGTATTGCTTTCAACAATGCCAGCCTGGGATACGTACACGCCATGGCCCATCAACTTGGCGGGTTCTATGATTTGCCCCATGGTGTTTGCAATGCTATCCTGTTACCCGCGGTTCAGGACTATAACGCCAAAGTTGTTCCGGAGAGATTTGTGGCTATTGCCAAGGCAATGGGCGAAGAGGTTACCGGCCTTACTCCTGCCAAAGCTGCCGCAGCGGCACTTTCCGCTATCCGGAAACTTTCCGCCGATATTGGCATTCCCGGCGGCCTGAGAGAATTGAAGGGGTTCAATGAAAAGGACATCCCGACACTGGCCACCAATGCGCTTAAAGATGCTTGCTGCCTTACAAATCCAAAACAAGCGACCCAGGCAGAAATTGAAGGCATCTATAAAGCAGCTATATAAACAAATTAAATAATTGTAAAATAATTAAAATTTATTGATCATTACAAATTTATAATAATATAAAATTATATTTTTTTAATAATTACAATATTTAAATTATAGTAAAAAAAAAACCAGGCGATGGTATTCGGTTTTTCTGTTAAATGGGGTTGGTTTCTCTGCATCTGCAACATAGGAGGAACTAACCCCTGATTATATGCGGTGGTTTTCCGGCTGTAATGAATGGCTGGATGCTTTTGATGAAAGATTATGGTGCTGGATCGTCAAATAGGCAGGGTAACTTGCCATTGTGGATTGCGTGGTGAATTTTGTGTCAGATTATTTTCATTCGGTTAAGTTAATAATTGATCGCTGTAAAGGCTGTGTTAGTTGTATTAAACGGTGTCCTACCGAAGCGATCCGTATCCGGAAAGGTAAGGCGAAGATTACGGAATCCCGTTGCATCGACTGTGGCGAATGTATTCGGTGGTGTGCAAACCATGCAAAAACAGCCTTTACCGACAGTTTGGACGATCTAAAGAGCTTTACATATAATGTGGCATTACCGGCGCCGTCACTATATGCCCAGTTTGCGCTCAACATTCCGGTAAGTGCCATTTTACGCGGTCTGTTACGTCTTGGTTTCAATGAAGTATTTGAAGTCGCTCAGGGAGCCGGGATTGTTGCGGCAGCTATCCGGGAATACATCAAGCGCAAGGATATCAAACGGCCAGTCATTTCCTCAGCCTGCCCGGCGGTAGTACGCCTTGTCCAGGTAAAATTTCCCGAGCTGATCGACCACCTGATTCCTATGGATGCCCCGGCGGAAGTGGCAGCCATGGTAGTCCGGGATAGCTGCAGCCAAAGGCTCAATTTAGCACGGGAAGAAATTGGCGTGTGGTTCATTACTCCCTGTCCGGCGAAAATGACGGCTGCCAAACAGCGGTTTGATGCAAAAAACTCCAGCATTACCGGAGCAATCGCCATATCCCGGATTTACGGCGATCTTCTCAAGACAGGCCTAACCAGCCCCTGTGATACCAATTTTCGCAAGGCTGCCGCGGAAGATATTGGTTGGGCGGCAGCCGGCGGTGAAGCTTCTGCAGTAAATGCGGAAAATGCCTTAATTGTCGATGAAATACACGATGTGAGTGTAGTTCTTGATCAAGTCACGCTGGGGAAACTGAACAAGGTTGATTATATTGAAGCCCTAGCCTGTTCCGGCGGCTGTATCGGGGGACCGCTCACCGTGGAAAATCAATTCGTAGCCAAACATCGCCTGCAACAAAGGTTGAAAGCAATCAGGAATGAAGACGCCACCCAGGGGGTAACTCCGCTGCCTGTTTATCCTGGCCGAAGCGTCAACTCGCGGCGGCCAACCGAACCGAGGCTAGTTATGCGCCTTGATGAGGACATGGAGACAGCCTTGCAAAAAGTCCAATTAATAGAAGAAACTTTGAAAAAGTTGCCCGGGCTTGACTGCGGTTCTTGCGGATCGCCTAATTGCCGGGCATTGGCAGAGGATATTGTCCAGGGTATTGCCAGCGAGACCGACTGTATATTCAAGCTGCGGGAGGGGGTTTACGCTCTTGCCCAAGCAATGGTTGATCTCGCCGGGAAATTGCCTCCGTCGCTGGAAAAAGAGGATGACGACGGTTACGAAGAACAGTGACGCTATGAGTAAAAAATTAGTTTACATAGAATTCAGCCAGTTTTACGGAGGTGTAAATGGTGAAAACAATGGAAGATTTAAAGTACATGCGTGACCAGTTCAACTCCGAAACCCACTTGCGTTACGCCGCAAGTACTCAGATTATTGTTGGAATGGGTACCTGTGGAATTGCAGCGGGGGCGAGGGAAGTGATGATTGCTGTTTTAGATGAGTTGGCAAGGCGGAGACTACAAGACGTGACGGTGCGTCAGACTGGCTGTATCGGCATGTGTGAACAGGAAGTGCTTGTTGATGTCGTGCGTCCCGGTGAACCACGCATTACCTATGGTAAGGTACTGGTGACCGATGTGCCCAAAATTATTGGCGAGCATGTAGTTAACGGCCGCATTGTTAAAGAGTTGGCTGTCGCAAAAATCACGGACTGAGATGCAAAGAGCGGAGGCGAAACTATGCAATATATCAGAGCGCACGTACTAATTTGCACCGGTACCGGCTGTACTGCAGCAGGTGCGAAGAAGGTGGCAGCCGCACTGCAAAAGGAACTAGCCCAGAAAGGCCTTGATAACGAGATAAAAATTGTAGAAACCGGCTGCCACGGTCTTTGTGAAGCCGGGCCGCTGATAATAGTTTATCCTGAAGGCACATTTTATGCGGGGGTTCAGGCAGAAGACGTGCCTGAATTGGTGGACAGCCACCTGTACAAGGGACGAATTGTTCAGCGTTTGTTGTATAAAGAGCCCGGGACGCATGAGAGTATTCCCAGCTACAGTGATCTCAGTTTTTATAAAAAACAAATGCGCATGGTGCTGGCCAATTGTGGCTACATCAATCCGGAAGTCATCGAAGAATACGTCGCCAACGGCGGTTACGAGGCATTGGTTAAGGTACTTACCGGTATGTCTCCTGCAGCTGTTATTGCCGAAATAAAAAAATCCGGTCTGCGCGGCCGCGGGGGCGGCGGTTTTCCCACCGGCATGAAATGGGGATTTACCCATAAAGCAGCCGGTGCCAAGAAATATGTAGTGTGTAATGCCGATGAAGGAGATCCGGGGGCGTTCATGGATCGCAGCGTGCTGGAGGGTGACCCGCACCGGGTCATTGAAGGTATGGCTATCTGTGGTTATGCTATTGGTGCTGACGAAGGCTATGTTTACGTACGGGCTGAGTATCCGCTGGCTATCAAGCGACTGAAGATCGCGATCAAGCAAGCCTCAGACATAGGATTTCTTGGCGCTAACATTTTTGGCTCAAATTTTAATTTTCACCTAAAAATTAAGGAAGGCGCCGGCGCTTTCGTTTGCGGCGAAGAAACCGCTCTATTAGCGTCCATCGAAGGTAAGCGCGGCATGCCTCGTCCCCGCCCCCCGTTTCCGGCCGTCTCCGGACTATGGGGTAAACCTACTAACATTAACAACGTAGAGACGTATGCTAATGTACCGCAGATTATTACTAAAGGAGCGGCCTGGTACGCCGGTATCGGCACGGACAAGAGCAAAGGCACCAAGGTATTTGCCCTTACCGGCCGGATCAATCACACCGGCCTGGCCGAAGTTCCAATGGGCATCAGCATGCGGGAAATTATCTTTGACATTGGCGGCGGCATCCCGGGCGGTAAAAAGTTCAAAGCTGTCCAGATCGGTGGACCTTCCGGCGGTTGTTT
Organism: Sporomusa acidovorans; assembly: GCF_900101845.1. Classification (GTDB taxonomy): domain Bacteria; phylum Bacillota; class Negativicutes; order Sporomusales; family Sporomusaceae; genus Sporomusa; species Sporomusa acidovorans. The sequence continues at coordinate 12,752 of NZ_FNAM01000048.1, forward strand.
GCCGGAGCAACTGCTGGATCTTCCTATTGATTACGATTCCCTCATCCAGGCCGGTGCCATGATGGGTTCCGGCGGTCTGGTAGTAATGGACGAAACCACTTGTATGGTAGACTTGGCGAAATTCTTCCTCGCATTTACCCAGGCCGAATCCTGTGGAAAATGCACCCCCTGCCGTGAAGGCACCAAGCGCATGCTGGAAATTCTTACACGTATTACCGAAGGAAACGGCAACGATGGCGATATCGCTCTCCTGGAGGATATGGCCAGGAACATCAAGAGCACTGCACTTTGCGGTCTGGGCCAGACGGCTCCCAATCCGGTTTTAAGCACGCTGCGTTATTTCCGCTCTGAATACGAAGCGCATATTTATGACAAACGCTGCCCGGCAGGGGCATGCACTGCGCTGACCAATTTCACTATTACCGAACTCTGCAAAGGCTGTGGTTTGTGACGAATATTCTTAAGGCAACTTTCACACTCTATAGCTGTGGCAAATAACGGTGCAGGGAGAAGGTGGCGGCTATGAATATTGGTTATGTGAGCATATCAAAGTATGAACAGAACCCCTATGGTCAGTTGCAGGCATTGCGGCGCTATCATGTGGAACGGATATTCAAAGACAGAATATATGGTAAAGGCGCAGCCCGTCCGCAACGGATGGCGATGCTTGATTCTGCAGGCCCGGGCGATACCGTCTATATTGAATCGATAAGCCGATTGGCACAAGATACCATAGATTTTCGCAATATTATTGAGCGGTTTAAAGCAAAAGAAGTGGGCCTGGTGAGTATCAAGGAAGAGTTTGACACAACTAGTCCGACTGGCAGACTTCTCGCAGTAATATTTGCTGCTACCCAATTTAAATAGCATGAAACGGGGTATCTATTGACTTAAAGAGCCAGTCCCTAATGAGCTGGCTTTTTTAGAGTTTAGCAATGCGGACTGCCTGGACATTCTTAATAAGTTCCGTGATGTTGGCTGCCGCCACACATTTACCTATTTATGCTAATTTAATAATAATTTAGAAAATATGTAAAATTTTATAAATTATAAAAAACAATACGCAGGATAAGGCAATCTGAGCAAGAATATTTATGGTTATATGAATGTTTTTCGAACCGTATTGTTGGCGGAATATCTAACGGTTAGACTCCGAGCTTATTTGGTCTAAAGGAGACTACGACAAATAGGCCTGAAGGGTTTAGCGGAAAACCGCTGACCCTCCCCTTGCGGAAAGGAGTCAGTATCCATTAGGTGAGACGGATGCTGATTTCTTGGGCATTCCGTTTTCTTTTTTTAGGACTGAAGACGCGTTAATATCGGAATGATATTAAACTGGAGGTGGGCGATTGTGTCGGTGGTTGCTGAGGAGATTGTTGGCAGAATGATCCCGGATTGGCATAAATTCATTAAAACCGGAAGTAGAATAAACCTTAGAGTACGTCAGCCAATTGTTGAATCCTGGGAAAGGTGTTACAAAGCCAAAGTTGATCCTTACAACAGTAAGAAACACCGAAAGCTTGATCCGGACACACTTAGCTTAGTTCTTAAACAAAGCCGGGAGCTTATTGATATTGCGCAGCCTTTTATGGTCAATCTGTATAAAGTGGTAGAAGGGTCTGGGTTTGTGGTAGTACTCGCCGATGCCCGCGGGTATATTATGGAACTGTTTGGCGATCGGGACACATTGACCAACCCCATTACCGTGAACTTTTTCAAAGGGGCTTGCTGGAGTGAGTATGAGGCAGGAACCAATGCGGTTGGCACTGCCCTGGAAATTAAAAGACCCATTCAGGTTTCAGGCGCCGAACACTATTGTCACAAGCACCATTGTCTTACCTGTTCTGCCGCTCCGATTCTTGACGCCAAAGGAGACGTACTGGGCATTCTCAACGTATCGGGCGTTTCGCACGCCGCCCATCTGCATACTCTGGGAATGGTTGTGGCCGCGGCAGAGGCTATTATGGCCCAGATCGGCATTCAAAAGAAAAACCGGGAACTGAAATTGGTAAATAACCGGCTGACAAATATTTTTAATACGATGTCCGATGGTGTTGTTGTAATTGATAAGGATGGCGGTATTATTGAATTCAACCCTATTGCGCAAAAAATATTGGGGAAATTTGAGCCCGATGTTGTGGGGCAGCCAGTTGATAAAGTTTTTGGCTGGAAAAAGGCGCTAAACAAAAAAATGCTGCAAAATCATAAACCCTATACCGATGTCGAACTTATGGCAGATGCCGGTCAGGGACTGATCCATTGTTTTGCATCTGGAGAACCATTGACAGATGAATATGGGGTGGTTACCGGCGGCGTTATCATATTGAGGACGATCGCCAAGATTCAGAGTCTGGTTAACCGTTTCAGCGGACATTATGGCACGCTCCAGTTTAGTAACATTATTGGCAATAGTAAAGGCATGCTCGAAGCCATTCGCGTGGCATCCCTTGCGGCAGCGACATCATCAAACGTGTTGCTGCAAGGCGAAAGCGGAACCGGTAAGGAAATATTCGCCCAGGCGATACATAATCGAAGTGATCGCCGGTCAGGGCCGTTCGTCGCGGTAAACTGCGGGGCAATACCGCGGGAATTAATTGGCAGCGAGTTGTTTGGCTACGAAGAAGGCGCTTTTACCGGGGCACGGCGTGGCGGCAAACCGGGAAAATTCGAATTGGCTGCCGGGGGAACATTACTGCTGGATGAAATCGGTGATATGCCTATGGAACACCAAGTGGCCCTGCTGCGGGCGTTGCAGGAACGAAAGATATTTCGGGTTGGCGGCGATAAGGAGATTCCTGTCAACGTACGGGTTATTTGCGCGACGAATAAATGCCTGTTGACGGAAGTAAAAAAAGGAACTTTTCGTAAAGATTTATACTACCGTTTGAATGTTATTTCCATTACGATTCCTCCGCTCAGAGAGCGCAGGGATGACATTCCCCTCTTATTTCATCATTTCCTGGAAAAGATGGATACGTGCAACGGTCGTAATTTTACTATTGAACCGGAAGTGTTGAACCGGATCGCAAGCTATGGTTGGCCAGGCAATGTACGGGAATTACAAAACGTAATCGAAAGAATTATTAATCTGGCAGAGGGCAATATTGTCACCTTGGCTCATCTGCCCGATGAAATCCGTAATTATCGACCATGCACCCTAGGTGGGGAGAGCTTTTCACCGCAAGTACAACCTCAATGTTTTAGCAACCGGGAAGAACGGAGGCGTAGGTTGGAAGAAAACGAGCGCTGGGAAATTATCGCCCGTTTGACCGGTTATGGCGGTAATGTTAGTCTGACTGCAAGGTCGATGGGCCTTTCACGTAATACGTTATACCGGAAGATGCGGCAATATGCTATCGATAATTAGTTTGGCCCCATTATCAATACCCACGTACATCTTTATAAGTAAAGTACATCATCCGCCCGAGATAAAACGGCAAGTTGTTAGTAGGAACTAGCCGGTCATAGCAAGCGTGAAATTTTTGACTCATTTTACAAGCCCTGTAGTGATTACATTGCCGGCCGCGTCGACAATAACCTCCATGGTTTGTCCCTTATTTTCCGCGAAATCCGGATGATGCTTCAGCTTGTCGGTGAGGAAAACCAATTGCTGATTAGCCGAACCCAAAAGATAGTCCTGCGAAGGCAAATCCTCGCGATAGGGTCCGGCAACCAATAAATCGGCAGCAGCCAGCAGCTGTTGCCAGGCTGGGTTAGGCTGTGCCGTAAGTTCGGCAAAAGTATAGCCTGTGAAAATTACGATAGTTAACCCCTGGACGGCAAGCCGCTCAGCCAGCCTTGCCAACGCCCCGGCCTGCGCAAACGGCTCGCCGCCGGAAAAGGTGACTCCTTCAATGCCGGGAAGCGCGCAGATACGTTTTACCAGCTCTGCTGCCGGAACTAGCTCTTTTTTTCTAAATTCCTGCATATCCGGGTTAAAGCAGCCTGGACAGCGGCGCTCGCACCCCTGAACCCAGACAACGGCACGCAAGCCGGGTCCGTTGCTGCGCGATGCAGGCAAAAAGGCGGCCAGATTAATCAGGCCGCCTTTTGTTTTTTCCTGCGGGTTCATCGCTGATTATCCCGTACTTTGGCGGCATCAGCCGGCTGTTCGTAGTACTCGGGGGACATCTCCCGGACTTTGACTTCCCCTAACGCCTCTTCAATGGGTTTGGTAATATCCAGGCATTTGCCGCCTTTGGCCCCGGCCACCTTGATGCTCACCTGCCCCTTTGTATCAATGATAATCTCCAATTCCTCTTTATCCATGCTTCATCGCCCTTTCATCCTAGTGGTCATCAATTTCGAGGAGTACCTGACCGGAGCCTGTTTCACCGGCAATCTCACCCGGATAGGAGGCAGACTGGGCACGGCCCTCCTGCAGCCACTGCCTGAGATACTGGATATTTTCCCGTTGGGAAACCGACAGCGGCACCTGTCGTTTTAAGGACAGGACAATATCGTCAGTCGTTATCTCCCGCATATGATCACTAAAGGCCAGATACATGGCATCAATAATGGCCTGTTCAATTTCAGCCCCGACGTAGCCGTCCGCTTCCTTTACCAAACGCTTAAGGTCAAAATCACGCGGGTTGCGATTCCGCCGTTTCAGATGGGTGATAAAAATTTCGCGCCGCTCCGCCATATGCGGCAAATCCAGGAAAAAAATTTCGTCAAAACGTCCCTTGCGCATCAGTTCCGGCGGCAGTGCGGCAATATTGTTAGCTGTGGCTACAACAAAGCAGGGTGCTTTTTTGTCCTGCATCCAGGTCAGCAAGGTCGCAAAAACCCGCTGGCTGGTACCGCCGTCACCGGCGCCAAAGGCAAAGGCCTTTTCAATCTCATCCACCCACAAAATACAAGGAGCGATTGTCTCGGCAATATGCAGCGCCCGCCGGCAACGGTCTTCCGATTCGCCAACATACGACCCGAACAGAGCGCCGACGTCAAGCCGCAAAAGCGGCAATTGCCACAAACTGCTGATCATTTTCGCCGTTAAGCTCTTGCCTGTGCCGGGAATGCCGACCATAGCAATTCCTTTGGGCGCAGGCAGTCCATAGTCGCGGGCATCTTTGGTAAAAGCCTGTTCTCTCAGGCGCAGCCAGTCTTTTAAAACTCCCAGACCGCCAACACTTTCCGAAGTTTCGGTGGCGTTTAAGAACTCAAGCGCTTCACTCTGCCGCACCAACTGAGCCTTTTCTTCCGTAATCATGGAAATACTGCGATCATCCAAACAACCGCAGGTTACAATCGCTTTGGAAAATACCCGGCGGGCCTGACCGGCAGTCATCCCCATAGCAGCCTGAACCACCTTTTCCCGGCCGGTTTCGGTTAGATTCATTTTTACATTGGCGCCCTTTAGGAGACCGTCGAGCACAGTATCCAGCTCTTCGCCAGTCGGGCGGCTAAGATAAATCACCACCGCCTCATCCTGTAGTTCGTCCGGAATCTGCCTGGTAGGCGTGGTAATAACAATGGAGGTTCTGGTCTGTGTCAGCCGCTGGGCAACACTTCTTAGCTTGCGTTTTACCGGCGGGCTGGTCCAAAAATCATGGAAATCTTTGCAAATAAAAATGGTTCCCGTATTTTCCATACCTGTCTTTTCCATTAGGTCCAGGGCAACCAGCGGATCACGGCATTTGAGATCCAGTGTTGGTTTGCCGGCAAGCACCACAAAGGCGTCGGCGACATCCCAGGACAGGCAGGTGCGGTTTTTCTGTTCACATACGGTTTTTATCTGTTCGATAGCTCGTTCTTCTTCCGGCGTTACAATTACGAGAGCGTAACCCTTGCTCGGATGTAGGTGTCAAATTGTTCGGTAAAGTTTTCCATATGTCTTCCCCCTATACCCACCGGCGTACCACCAGTCTGATTTGCCCGTTGGCCTCCTGTTGCTGCTCTACGATATTAAAACCCTGCTGGCCAATTTTATTCCTGATGGTGGTTAAGGCGTATTGCTGCTGCACTTTTTGGGTAAATTGCTGTTCATCCGTCCCCTGCACCCCAAACCAATCGGCAACAAAGCTATACATACCGTCGGCCCCTGACACAAACCCAATATCGTAGCCTTGTTTCATACGTACGGCAATATCCACAGAGGTTTCCTGTCCGCGATACCCCTTAATCGTAGTTTTTTCCTCCACGCTGTAGCCTAATTCTTGCAAACAGGTAAGCAGCATCTCCCTGTTGGTAATTTTGGTTGTTACCTGAGTAAAATGCGACATCTTTATCCCCCCGCTATATTAGTTTGGCGGCTATGATTCGGTTCGCGACAGCATTGCCACTCGCCAGTTCCACAGCCGTTACAACCAGTTGTCCGGCGCCGTCAAGACTGGCTTTTACATGAATGACTTCCTGGCCGGCCACTGCCGGCAGCGCAGTTACCAGAATCAACGGGTTATTCTCGTTCACGCATTGATCCTCGTTGCGGTAAAGCCATAACGCGAACTCCCGTTGACCGTCATAGCTGGCCCTAATAACACATTCAGCCACCGGACCCTCGCTGGGATAAAACGTCCCCTGCGCCACCAGTTCACGATACTGATAGCTATTTCCGGCCAGGTAGCGCAAAGTATAACGGTCCCGCAGATAACCACAGCCAGCAAGCCCCGCGGTTAAGAGCACAGCCCCGCAAGCGGCTGCCGTCCAGGGGCGCTGGCCGTGGAGAGCAATTGCCGGGAATAGCTGCTGCACCATTGCCGGCAGCTTGGCACTAATCCGGCTGCCGGTTGCAACTACACCTGTAAGATATTCTGCCGTAACCCCCAGTGATGCGGCCTCCCTTAAGCCCTGCCGGATAATAGCCAACACCGCCTGCTGTAAAGCTGGATCGTCCCCGTCTGCCAGCAGCCAGTCCGAGGCATAACTGATCACCCGGATATGGCGCTTGCTGCCGCCGCCAGCCTGATTAACGGCCTGAATCATGGCGGTCTCAATAAATGCATCGTTTAAGCTGAGAACGAGATAATACTCTCCCGGCTTTATCTGCATGCCGGCGCCCCAGGCGGCGGCCCACGGTTCTTCGATAAATTCCAGCCGGCTAAAACCTGCCTGCCTGACAGTACCTTCCAACCACTGCCGGCAGCGCTGCCAGATTGCCGCCGATTTACAAGCCGCCAGCGGCATGGTAAAGGTTAGAGCCGTTTCGCTGCCTAATCCCAGCGCGTGGCCGGCCCGGCGCAATAAAAGAGCTAAATAATCCCTGGCCATATCGTGGCCGCACAGCGGGCGACCGCCTACTAAATTATATACCCGTTTGCCGGTAAGAACATCATATTGCAAATCATGAAACACCCTTTCCGCCAAATTGCTTTCAACGGCCTCCTGTCCAATCAAACACTCGCCGGCCGCCTCGCCATAGGCAATCAGGGAGGGAGCGGCAAACACGCGCTTACGTTGCCCCGCGCCCGTTGCCGGTATGGGCCGTGTCACTCCGGGCAGGTACAGCGTCTCAGCCTGGCGGGATGCCCGGCGCCAGTAAGCCAGTACCGTATAGGCATTACCAAAATCGACAGCCAGCTGACCGGCCATAATGATCACCCCAATTGCTACAACATGATATCATAGCGGAATTTCAGCGTAAGCAGGCTATGAAGAAAAGTAGCGGCCTGCCTGGTTTCCGATTCGATTTCCCTGGCTGCCATGATAGCTGCCGCATGGCGCCAATCTTCATGGGTAGCCGCCGCCAGCGGCTTGCTGAAACGCATTTGCCTGACGGTAAGCAGCCCTGGCGGCGATTGCAACAGCGCCAAAGTTCCGTTTTGGTCAACCGCGAGTAACCTGCGACCATCCTTAAGGCTCCATAACAATTGGCCCCTATCCGCCCGCCATACTTTGATTATACTGTCTTCTCCCCAACTGACAATCACCTGTCCGGCCTGGCTGGAAAAAAGCCTCTGTACCGGTCCGGAATGAGCCGTCCAAAGTTTATTGCCCAGCTTGCCGCCAGTCAGGGAATAGGTCCGGACCCGGCCATCCCGGCCCCCGCCGACTACGACTCGTTGTTCCAAAGATACCGCCGCCGCACAAAATAAACTGCCCGGATAATGGCCCTGCATGTTCATATTGGCGCCATCCCAAGCCCACGCCTTTGCCGGTGCTACTCCCCCGGCGCACGCCAGCGCAAGGACCTGACCGCACTGGTCCGCCGCCAGTGCCCGGACCAATCCCGGTTGTCCCTTAATGCTGCTAACCCATTTAATGTCAGGAAACTGCCAAAACTGAACCTTGGCATCCCGGCCGGCAGTTACCAAATAACGGCCATCAGGGGTAAACGCGACAGCGGTAATTCCCGCGTCATGCAAATTCACCGTCCGCCATAATTTGCCGCCGGCTATCTGCCATAGCCACAGCCGCCCGTCGCTGCCGCCGCCGGCTACCAGCCGTCCGTTAGGGTGAAAAGCGGCACATTCCAACAGAACCGGAACCGCCGGCGCTTCCAAATCGATCAACGGCCGCCCGTCAGGTACAAATAAATTTTTGCCTGACGCCGGGCAACCGGATAAGATCCGCTCTCTGTCGGCACATTCCCACGGTTTGGGGCGCCAAGGCGTGTTTTCCAGGGCCAGGACAAACTCGGCCGCCCAGTTTACCGGTGCACGCAAAGCAAGCCGGAATAGCTCCGGCCACCGTTCCTGCCCTGTAAGCACATCCAGCATACTAGACCAATCTTCATCCGTAATTTCCTCATAATCGGCCCGACAACCCCCTTCGAGCAGTAGGCCAGCCAATAACAGACTGTGCCCGCCTTGGCGGGCAGCCGCCAAAAACTGTTGGCGCTCAGTCGCTGTAGCTTCACGGTAAGCTTTGGCCAGCAAGGGTCTTGTCTCCTGCCAGTCCAAAGCATAATACCTATTCCATTGGCCGGTAATACAATAATACAGCGCGGCCCTGGTATCTGCCGCCGGTGTATAGCGGGCAATTACCGCCCAGTTTTTGAGACGCTCCTCTCTGTGGGCAAGTACGTCTTCACACACGGCATCGATTGCCTGCCGGTTCGTTAACGTGAGAAGCAATCGCCGGGCACGCCCGGCGATTGTTCTGTCGGCGTCATCCACCGCCAGCAAAAGTTCGGGAATCAGGTCCGGCCCTTCCCGCAGCATACTTCGGTCCGCCCCGCTCTTAAGTACGGTTAACAGCCTTAGTCTAAGCGGCCGTGAAGCCAGATAGCCGGCCGCAAGCAAAAGGCTTTCCAGTTCCGGTTGCCGGGTATCCGCCCACAGCTGGCATAGTCTGTCAATGGCTCCGCTGTCGGTCAGACGGCTAAGTGCCTGCCATGCCTGGCCGGCTATCCCGGGTTCGCTGCCAGCAAGCGCGTCAACAAGCGGTCTAATAACCTCCGGCCCCATGCCTGCCGGCAGATGGATTTCTCCGTTTCGTAAAGCACTTAGTACCTTCTCCCTTACAGCTTCTTCGGCCGCCTGCTTAGCTGCGGTATCAGCCTCGTCCTGAGCGTCCGTCTCGCCCTCGGCCTCACGCTGAAGCCTGGCCATGATCGTTGCCACAATTTCACGGATATTCTGACGTCCACCGGCAGCTAGTTGCTCTTGCACCAAAGCCTCTGCCATCTGCCGAATTTCCACCATAAAGTCAGCCGGATAAAGCCAGGCCAACTGCCGCAAAAATTCCTTATCCTCATCGCCAAGCTCCATGTTTTCACCACCTGTTTGCGTCAAACACTAATATTCCAGGTTCTTGTCGTTAACCCGTTTACGGAATATCCAATAAACCCAGCCCTGATACACCAGCACCACCGGTACCAGCAGCAGGGCCGCAACCGTCATGATCGACAAAGTATACGGCGTAGAGGCTGCATTGGTAATTGTCAAACTCCAGGCCGGGTTGAGATTTGACACCATAAGCCGGGGGAATAGCCCCCAGAAGAAAGCAATTGTCGTAAACGCAATCGTCAGGCTGCTCAAAATAAAACTAAATCCGTGCCGCTTGCAGTAAGCGCCGCCATAAGCGCCGACAAACAGGACAACGGCTCCTAAAAGCGCACTCCCCGCTCCGGCACTGGCGAATAAATCCGTATTCGTATAGGTCAGACCAACCAGCGCCAAACAGAACACGGCTGTCCCTACCCCTAGCTGCAAAGCTGCCTTACGTGCCCGCTTGACCATATCTCCCTCCGTTTTAAGCGTGAGATACAGGGCCCCGTGAAAAGCAAATACCAGAAAAAATGCGACACCGCCGACCAATGTATAAGGACTGAGTAAATCGAAGAATGTGCCGACATATTGCATATTGGCATCAATCGGCACGCCCTGAATTAAATTGGTCACCGCTACACCCCAGAGCACGGCCGGAATCGCACTGCCGATAAAAATCAGCCAGTCCCAGGTGCTGCGCCATGCGGGGTTTTGGTCTTTACTTCTGAATTCAAAGGCAACTCCCCGGACAATAAGCGCCATCAGCATTAGAAACAAGGCCAGGTAAAAACCACTGAACAAGGTGGCATATACATGCGGAAAAGCGGCAAACATGGCCCCGCCGGCCGTAATCATCCATACCTCGTTGCCATCCCAAACTGGGCCGATCGTATTGATTATTACCCGCCGCTCGGTGTCATTTTTCCCCAGGAAGGGAAGCAAAATTCCCACACCATAGTCAAAACCCTCCAAGAAGAAAAAGCCGATAAAGAGAACTGTCAGCAAAATAAACCATACGACATTTAGTTCCATAATGCCGCCCCCTTCACTGCCGGTTTACTCGGTTGATCCTGGCTAGCCGCAGGCCCTTGCCGGACAAATTTTTGTACCAGATAAACAGCTGCTGCCGCCAATAGCGCATATACCAGCGTAAAACCAATCAGAGAAATCCAAACGCTTGCTGCGCTCACGTTGGGCGATACCGCTTGGTCCACCCGCTGCAAGCCAAATACAATCCACGGCTGCCGGCCACCCTCGGCGACAAACCAGCCGGTTGAATTGGCGATATAGGGCAGCGGCAGGCTCCATAATACGGCCTTCAGCACGCAGGGCCTGGCTTCCAGTTGGCCACGCCACCACAGAAATCCTGCTGCCATCACAACAAGCAGCATCACGCTGCCGGCAGCCACCATAATCCGGAAACTCCAAAATACCGGTGTCACGGCAGGGATATAATTACCTGGTCCGTATTTGGCAACATACTCTTTTTCAATATCATTTATACCCTTAACTGCGGTAGCGGGGTTATTATCCACCAACATGGACAACACCGCCGGTATTTTTAGTTCCACCGGATTGGTCCGGTTCTCTTCATCAATAACGGCTGCTACAGCAAAAGGCGCGGGACTTGCCGTCTCCCATAACGCTTCCGCAGCCGCCAGTTTCATCGGCTGGGCTTTAGCGATAAACTGTGTCTGGGCATGGCCGCTGCCCAGCAGCAACAGCATGCTCACCGCTGTCCAGACAATTCCCAGTTTAAATGACGTCCGGAAAAAATCAACATGAGTCCGGCGCAGAAGATGATACGCGCTAATCGCCAAAAGGAAAAAGCCGGCTGTCACCAGACCTGATAGCACGGTGTGCGGAAATTGGTAAAGCACATAAGGATTTGTGATGAGTGCAACAAAATCAGTCATTTCTGCCCGGCCATTATTAATCATATAGCCTACAGGCGATTGCATAAAAGAGTTGGCCGTTAAGATCCAAAAAGCCGATAAATTAGTCGCTAAAGCCGCAATCCACATCGTGGCAGCATGTAGCCCTTTTGGTATACGATCCCAGCCAAAAATCCAAAGTCCCAGAAAAGTCGATTCAAGGTAAAAAGCTGTAAGGGCTTCCATGGCCAGCGGCGCGCCGAAAATATCTCCCATAAACCGGGAATATTCCGACCAGTTCATACCGAAGTGGAACTCCTGGACAATACCTGTGACCACACCCATAGCAAAATTTATCAAAAATAGCTTTCCCCAGAACTTAGTCTGATTCTTATACATTTCATTACCAGTGCAGACATAGATAGTTTCCAGAATGGCTACAAGAAGCGACAAGCCTAACGTTAACGGCACAAACAAAAAATGATAGACTGTCGTTATCCCGAATTGCCAACGGGATAAAATTAACGCTTCCATACTTCTACCTCCCCAAATTATTTTGCTTGGCAGTCAAGAATGCCAAACTCAGCCCGGCCAAAGCTGGCAAAGCAAACCATCTAGATGTTAAATTTATTTTACCGCTGCTACCCATTTTTTGTCAATGGTTATTCATTAAAAAAATATATTAATAAAAAATAATTCGTAATAAATTGTTTTATTGCCTATCTGAGTAACTTAGTCCGTTTCGGCCATACATAGCACAACAAGCAAGAAACACGCATGCCGCGTATTTCTTGCTTGTTATCTGCAAATCGTTCACGTAATTTGAATTGTTTAAGCACGTATATTATCCGTCTTATACTGCTTTGTCTTACATATGTCCAAAAATACCTCTACAATATCGGTATCAAACTGTGTTCCCTTATTGCGAGCCAATTCTTCCATAGCCTCAGCTTGCGACATCCCTTGCCGGTAAGTTCTGTCAGAAATCATTGCCTGGAAGCTGTCGGCCACGGCAATGATCCGGGCCCCGAGAAGAATATCACGGCCTGTCAGTTTGTCCGGGTACCCTTTCCCGTCATAGCGCTCATGATGATGTTTTATGATCTGACTGATTTGGTTCATAGACGGAATACCTTCCAGGATTTTCGCACCAATAGCAGGATGCCGCTTGATAATGGCAAATTCCTCCTCGGTAAGCTTGCCGGTTTTATTAAGAATGGTATCGGCAATACCAATTTTGCCAATATCATGCAGCAGCGCGGCAAAATTTATTGTAAACTTTTCTGTATCGCTCAGGCTTAATTTATTCATAATATCTGTTGCTATTGCGGCAACTTCCGCGGAATGTCCGTGGGTATACCGGTCTCTTACCTCTAAGGTATTCACCAATGCCATGATAATAGAAGTAAGTATTTGTTCTTTTTCAACAGCCACTTTTTCTATCAGGTTATTTACCCGGGAAGCAAGCAAATTAACTTCGTCTTTCCCCCGGTAAATTTGCTCTGTCTGACTGTCACTCTCCAAAATGATATCAACAGCCCGCTTTACCCGATTTAGCCGGCGAACAATGCTTGTGGCTAGAACCAAACTGATAAGCAGCATGAGAGCCATACTCAGCACTGTATAAAGCAACATCTGCTCTCGCCGCTGGCCAATTCCTGCCCGGAGGCTGTTCGCATCAAAGTCTATGCCGACAATAGCAACACTTTCGCCATAAGAGTTCTTAACCGGCGCATAGCCGGAAAGGGTTACTCCCCATTTATCGGTGACAAACTCACGATCTACCGCTGGTTGCTGAAAAGCGTCAACCATATCCGGTGCCGTTTTCGCATCATACAATTCACCAAAAGGAGCCGGTTCTTCCGGATCAGCATCCACGACAAAAAACAACTGATCTGCCGTCGGCCCTTTACGCATAATATAGATATCCTGAATATTGCGGTTGGCTGCCATAAACCGCGTTAAAGATTCTTTCAGCGTGCGATATGTCCCTGTTGTTTGCTGCTCCGGCTCACGCAAACTATCGACAATATCGCCGTTGATAGTAACGGCGGCAATAGCGGCTAGCGAGCGCAATTCATCCTTAAGCAGTTCAATATGCCGTTCTTCAATATTTTTTTCCAGTTGATAAGTCACGGCCAAAATTGTGACCGAAAACACAAGAAATAAGCTAATAAGCAGTTTAGAATAGAGTGAAGCATGTGCCAGCGGATTCCAGCTATTCTGGCTAAACCGATTACGTTGTATGCCTTCCGGGTAATTGATCCGTCCCATCTCCACTGCCCCTTTTGTCAACCAAGCCGATTTTAACGTTACTTATTTCTGTTGCGCATTTGTTCCAGTCGATAACACAAGGCCCTAAGTGACATACCCAGGTAGTTGGCCGTCGCTTTCTGATTGCCCTGATGGGCCGCAAGCACCGTCTGGATAATAAGATCGTTATATTCTTTTAATGACATTCCCCCGTCCGGCAGGGGCAGTACAACTTGTCTTTCCTTGGCACCGTCGGCCGCCTTTTCTCCCGAATAAGACCCGCTGCAGTCACAGACCGCTTTTTCCAGGTGGAATGGCTTAAGCTCAGTATCATCATACATAAAAACAGCCCATTCCATGGCATTGCGCAACTCCCGCACATTGCCCGGCCAGTCATACTGCTTAAGAAGAAGCCTGGCCTCGTTGCTGATGCCGGCAAAGCGTTTCTTTTTGGACTGGGCAAAATCCCGCAAAAACATCTCGGCCAGCGGTACGATTTCCTCTCGCCGCGCTCTCAGGGGAGGAATCACAACATGACCAATTTTTAAACGATAATAAAGATCACGCCGGAATAAACCCGTTTCCATTCTTTTTTCAAGGTCAACATTAGTAGCACAGATTATCCGTACATCTGCCTTTATTTTTTTTAAACCACCGACACGGTAATACTCTTTCGCCTCCAGGACCCTGAGGAGTTTTGCCTGCATTTCCGGCGGCATCTCCGCGATTTCATCCAAAAACAGCGTTCCCCCCGCCGCCGCATCAAGTTTGCCCTTCTGCCCGCGAACCAAACTGCCGCTAAAGGAACCGCCCTCGTAGCCAAATAGTTCGCTTTCAAACAAATTATGGGGAATGGCGGCGCAGTTAAGTTCAACAAGCGGTCCTGACGGCGCTTTAAGCGTAGAGCCGTAATGAATAATGCGGGCCACTACCTCCTTGCCGGTGCCTGTCTCTCCCTGAATAAGCACTGTCAGCGTCCTGTCTGTATGAAAACGTTGCGCAAGCTCGACGACTTGGCGCATGCCCGCGGAAAAAACCCCGACATTGCCGATAACCGTCTCCGCCACCAACTTACGCATGCGGGTTAATTCTTGTTCCGTATTTTTTGTTGCCGACTGAACCTGAGCTGCAAAATTCTCAGTTAGCTCCCTGTTCTCCCGCAGCAAAGCCTGGTGTTCCGACACGCGCTGTACAATGGCCGCCAGTTCCTGGGCGTCAACCGGTTTGAGCAGGTAATCATAAGCGCCGGCCCGAAGAGCTGCTACTGCCGTTTTCATATCTCCATAACCCGTAAATAAAACGACATCGGTCCGCCAGCCGTCCGTCTGCCCGGTAACTGCCTGAGCCAGATCGATTCCGGTCATACCCGGCATTTGAATATCCGACAGGATCAACGGATAATCGGCCTGTTTCCATTTGGTCAGCGCCTGTTCCGCATGATCACATTCCGTTACCGTATGTTCCTGTTCGCGCAGGAACCAGGCCACCGCCTCCCGGCTGTGCCTGTCGTCATCCACCAGCAACATCTCCATCCTTTAACCTCCTAAACAGCTTCTTCACTTATGCCAGGAAAGGTAATTAAAAACGCGGCTCCTTCATTTTCTTCTGAAATAATGGCTATTGTTCCCTGGCAGGAAGTTACTATGGATTGGACAATTGATAACCCCAAACCCAGATTATCACTGCCGGGCTTCGTAGAAAAGAACGGTTCAAACACTTTGGTTTTATAAGCAGCCTTTATGCCTGGCCCATTGTCCGCAACACAAATATATACATGATTTTTGTCCGCCCAGGTCCGGATGGCGAGTTGCTTGTCTGTTCGCCCAATAGAATCCAGTGCCTGCATGGCGTTGGACGCTAAATTCACGACAAGTTCCTCAAGGGCGGTTGATATAGCGTAAACCAGCGGCAGTCTGTCAGTCAATTCCTTGTGAACTCTGATACGGTGAGCTGCCAGTTGGCTGCCGATTATTGCCAGTGATTGTTCAATGGCCTCATTAACGTTGCAATAAGTTGCTTGGCTTTTATCCCGTCGGATAAAGCTGCGCATATGAATAATAATATTATTAATGCGGTCAGCCTGACGGGAAATTTCCTCCACATTGCGCATAATATCCGCCGTCGGCCGCTCCTTACCGTTGTGATATGCATACACCATTCCGCTGGCAATCATTTTGATTGAGTTGAGCGGCTGATTTATCTCATGTGACAGACCGGCCGCCATGGTTCCCAACGAAGACAGTTTCTCGGCCTGCGTCCTTACTTCGTTCGCCTTCGCCATTGAGGCTGCCGCCATTTTTTGTTCAGTTATATCTTCCTTAATGGCAATGAAGTTTGTGATTTCCCCCTGATTATTCGTAACCGGAGTAATCGTCATAACCTCTTCGTAGAGGCTGCCGTCCTTCCGCTGATGGGCAAATTCTCCCCGCCACGGCTCACCGTCTGAGTTTAACTGCTGCCAAAAGCGCTGGCAAAAACTTTTATCACGATAACCGGATACGTACATCAGGTCTTGCCCGGAAACCTCACTCTGCGTATAACCGGTCAAGGCGGCAAATGCCGGGTTAATCCACTCCACATTTCCGTTTTTATCGGTAATCACAATGGCATTGGCGGCCGCCTCCAGACCAGCAATCAACAAACTCAGCTTTTGGCGGTCTTGGGCCGCGCTGATCGCAATTGTCAGTTGATCGGAAAAGCGCTGCAGCCTGGTCACAATGCGCTTATCCCAATAATTTCGCCTATTGCTGCTGAGATAAAACGCTCCTATTGTATTGCCTTTTAATATAAGCGGCAGTGCAATTTCTGACTGAAACTCGGTCTCATCAAGTCCCAATTCTGCCAAGAGCTTTGCCTGCCAACATGCCAGCTTTGTCTTGTCTTGAACTACCTGAAGCGTGCTTGTCTTGATAGCAAATCCGCTTAACGGCCCTGCAGCCGTGCAATTTAATGTACTGCACCCGTTCTTTACTGCCAACTTTCCCGCTGCCGCACTCACCTTAACATTGTCGCTATCCTCTTTAAGAATGACACGCACAAGCGAGACCTCAAAAACAGTCACCAATTGCTCGCAGACAAAATTAAGAATCGCCCCAATGCCCGCTTCTTCCAGAACTTTAGATGCCGTTTGCATTAATATCCGTTCACAGGCTTCATCCTGGGTTTTTTCGGCCTCCTGCGCAAGCCATTCCTGTTTCCGCCGTACATGATTGAGAAAAAACAGCAGTAGAGCAAGCACCGTGCTTCCCAGTCCCCAGCTAAGTCCGCGCAAATAAAAACTGGGCTGGGGATACATTTGTTGAAAACTATACAGACCAAGCAAACCGATCAACAAGATAACCACAAGTCCCCGGCGTTTTACCACTATGCGCACCAGCCTTACTCCACCATTGTTGTTGCTATTGATTAATTATTTTCGCTATGTTAACGTAAATCCCTGTAACGTTTACAAAAACTCGGCAAAAAATCAATAGCTGTGTTTTATGGTAACACATCAATCGATTACCCCCCGGAAAGACTAATGGAGTAAATAGCAGTCCGAAAACTACTTCAAGGAGGTACAAAGTAAAAGGCATGCATAAAAGAGGCAAAGAATGCAAAAAAAAAGGCGCCAAGCAGGTTGTTCCCGCAACAACGCCGCAGGATGGCGCTTATTTAAAAACTCTGAAACAAATATTGGAGAGCAGGGCAGACTAGGCAACTGTCTTGCCGGCGCCTTAAACAACTCTTTACAAGGTAAAGCCAGAATCACTGCAAACACAGTATTCTGGCTTTAGTAACGTGTTAACAGCTAATTGCGGCCGCTTTGTTCCGTCCAATTACGCAAGCGCGTTATAATGTCCGAAGTAAGCATTCCCGGCTTAAGCCGCCAAGTCCAATTGCCGCCTATCGTCCCTGGAATATTCATGCGCGCACTTGTCCCCAGCCCCAGCACATCCTGCATGGGCAAAATCACTGTGTCGGCCTGACTCTGAAAAACTAAACGGATCAGCTGTTCGCAGACAGCGGCATCGCCCGGGGCAGCATGCAGTTTAAGTCTGGTAAGATGTTCCCGCATGAGGTTCCATAAATACGGATCGGTAGCAGGCAGCTTTTGCACCCAGCCTAAAAGGGTATCATTATCATGGGTGCCGGTATAAGCGACGGTATGGCGTCCGGTATTATGCGGAAAGTCCGGTGCCGTCCGGCCATCGCCAAAGCTGAACTGCAACACCTTCATTCCTGGATAGCCAAACTTGTGTTTTAGGCGATTAACAGGCGGGGTAATCACCCCTAAATCCTCGGCGACCAACGGTAAATTTTCCAAATATTTCTCCAGAACGGCAAAGAAGCCTGCTCCCGGTCCTGCTACCCACCGTCCGTTTACGGCTGTTGGCTCACCGGCGGGAATTTCCCAATAAGCCTCAAACCCGCGAAAATGGTCAATGCGGATAAGATCGACAAGCCGGAGCAGCCACGCCAGCCGCCGTCGCCACCACTCATAGTCATTCTTAGCCATTTCTCCCCAATTGTAAAGCGGATTCCCCCACAATTGTCCGATTGCGCTAAAATAATCCGGCGGTACCCCGGCGACTTGAGCCGGGTTACCGGCCGCATCCAGTGAAAATAATTCCGGATGGACCCAGACATCGGCACTGTCATGGGCTACGAACAGCGGCAAATCCCCGAACATTATAAGGCCGCGGCAGTTGGCATACGTTTTTAGTTCCTGCCATTGCTGCCAAAAAGCGAACTGCAAAAACCGCTGAAATTCGATTTCTCCGGCCAACGCCTGCCGGTAATGGTCCAGGGTGGCGGCTTCCCGCCGCTTAGCGCCATTTTCCCACTCACTCCAGGGTAAATTCCCAAACTGCCTTTTGAGGGCGGCAAACAATGCATAGTCCGGCAGCCAGTCACCGGCTTCCCGGACAAAAGTTTGGTAGGCTGCGGGCAGCGGCTTAGCCCTAAATCGCGCAAAAGCCAGCCGAAAAACTGCTTCTTTCCAGGACACGACCCGGGAAAAATCAATGCGCTCTGCATTTTCGCCCGCCACATTCCGCAGCGAAAGCTCTGCTTTCGCCAACAGACCTGCTTCCATCAGCTTCTCCGGTGAAATCAGCCACGGATTGCCGGCAAAGGCTGACAGACACTGGTAGGGTGATTCCCCAAAACCAACTGGATGCAAGGGCAGAAACTGCCACAGCCGCTGCCGCGCCGCCGCCAAAAAATCGACAAACTGATACGCTGCCGGCCCAAGATCGCCGATGCCAAACGACGAAGGCAGAGAAGTCGGATGCAATAAAACGCCGCTTGCACGGCTGCCTGCGCCTGCCGGCTGTTCTATCTCAGCCAGCAGCAGCCTGCCGGACAGTGGCGGTAACTCTAATTCCAATTCCGCCTGATCCGGCAGTCCGATTCTCTCCCCTGTCAGTGCGTCAAATACGTAATCCTGATCGGCAAACCAATTCCGCCAATCAAAGGTTACCCTGGCCGACTGCCGGCAACTGCGGTTAAACACGGCAATAGCCGTATTATCGGCCGCCAAATCGCCAAATACATCCAAGCCGCCACTGATTCGGCGCACATAGCCGTACACATCGCCGTCAGCCAAGAGCGGCAGCCATTCTCCCGTCTGCAAAACAGGATACTGCCGGCGGAGTTTGATCAATTGCTTGTACCAGATTAACAGTTCTTGCTCTTCCCGGCCCCAGGGATAGGCCCGCCGGTTTAACGGGTCGCGGTAGCCTTCCACCCCGGCTTCGTCGCCATAATAAACACAGGGAGCACCCGGAAAGGTCATTTGCCACAGCACGACAAGCTTGAGCCTGGAAATCCCCAGCTTTCTTTGGCCGGGGGATAACTTGTATTTATACGCACTAAGCTTGCTCTGAGCGTCTTCGGGCGGTGCTTCTGCCAGCAGGGTCAGGATACGCGGTACATCATGGCTGCCGATAATATTCAAATTGGCGTAAAAATTTTCTCGCGGGTAGTTTTCATACAGACTGAACAGTTCACGGTGCACCGCTTGCGCCGGCTTCCAGCCCAGCATAAAATCCAGTACCAGCTTGCGGAAGGGATAATTCATAACCCCATCGAGTTTAGTGCCGTCAAAATACTGCCTTAGCTTCCCGTAAGCTACTTTGCGCGAGGCGTCTTCCCATACCTCGCCAATGAGCACAGCTTCCGGATCGGTCGCTTTGAGGGTCTGATAAAACTGTTGCAGGAAACTCTCCGGCAATTCATCGGCTACATCCAGCCGCCAGCCTTTTACACCTGCTCTCAGCCAGTGTTTAAGCACACTGTCTTCAGCATCAATGATAAATTTTTGGTAGGAAGGATCCTCCTCATTAACATTGGGCAGTGTGTCAACGCCCCACCAGGACTCATATTTATCCGGATATTCACTGAATTTATACCAGGAATAATAGGGAGAAGCGGGTGACTGGAAAGCCCCCAGGCTGTCATAACTGCCTTCTTTATTAAAATAGATGCTGTCACTGCCGGTGTGACTAAACACCCCGTCTACAATAACAGCTATTCCATATTCTGCGGCTTTCGCACATAATTGGGAGAATAAAGCGTTGTCACCAAACATGGGATCAATTGTCCGGTAATCGGCAGTATCATACTTGTGATTGGAAGCAGCCGCAAATACTGGATTAAAGTAGATGGCAGTAACCCCCAGATCCGCCAGATAGGGAAGCTTGGCCATGACTCCGGCCAGATTGCCGCCAAAAAAATCATAGGCCAGAATGGCACCGGTATCCATATCCCGGGTATAGACCGGCGTATCCTGCCAGCAGGCATGAATGAGGCTGCCGGGACGAGGATTAAGAATTTTTCCATCCGGCAGGCCGTTAAAAAAACGGTCGACAAAAATCTGGTACACAACCGCATGTTTAAACCAGGCGGGTGTTGTTGCTCCCGGCAGATAAGTACTGATCTGGTAGGAAGGCGGCGGAGTGCTTGTCAGTTGTCCCACACCGCCTGTTTCTGCCGGGTTATTGCCATAGTAAACCGTCTGGCCGTCTTGATAAATAATGAAATAGTACCAGAGGACGCCCGGTACCGGCGGAACCTTAAAACTGGCCTCATAAACCAGTTTGGCAGGCAGTGTCTCAGCAAGTTGCATATTGATAAGCGTTTCGCCGAACCCTTCCTGCCATAACCGTAAAACCGCAGTTTGCACCGGCGCAGCGGCCTCAAGGCACAGTGTCACTTCGGTATGACAAGAAACAGCCCCAAAGGGGCTGCGAAAACCTGTATTGTGGGAATCATGCAGTATCCAGTATTCATTCATACCGGTCTACCTCCAGGTTAATTTTCTCTAATTACTACCGGCTTAATCTTCCAAATGCCAATCGCATATTCCGACACCGTACGATCACTGGCAAACCGGCCGGAAAAGGCAATATTATTAATGGCCATTGCCTGCCAGGCACGCTGGTCGCAATATAGCTTATTCAGCTTTGCCTGCGCCGCCGCATAGCCCGCAAAATCTTTCAGTACGAAGTACTCATCATTAGTACGCATCAGGGAGTGGTGAATACTGTCAAATTCATCCTGACTGACTGGCAAAAAGCCGTTAATCAACTGGTCCACAACCAGTTTAATACGGGAATTGCCATGGTATGCATCCAGGACATTATAGCCGCCGTATTTATAATAATTCAGTACTTGTTCAGCCGTCAGGCCAAAAATGATAATATTATCGTCGCCAACCTCATCTTTAATCTCGATATTGGCCCCGTCAAGAGTACCAATGGTTACCGCGCCGTTCATCATCAGCTTCATATTGCCTGTGCCGGAAGCCTCTTTGCTGGCCGTTGATATCTGCTCACTGACATCGGCTGCCGGAATAATCAGCTCTGCCAGCGAAACGCTGTAGTTTTCCAAAAAAACAACCTTAATTCGCCCGTCGATATCAGGATCATGATTAATCACCTGCGCCAGAGTGTTAATAAACTTAATGATCCGTTTGGCCAAATAATAACCGGTAGCCGCCTTCCCGGAAAAAATAAAGGTGCGCGGTTCGATCGCAAGCCCCGGATCAGCTTTTAGGCGGTTATATAAATCCAAGATATGAAGGGCATTCAGTATCTGCCGCTTATACGCATGAATGCGTTTTGCCTGAACATCAAATATAGAATTAGTATCAACCGCTAGGCCTATTTTATCCTGAATATAACTTGCCAGCCGTTTTTTGTTACACTGTTTAACGAATTTTATCCGGTTCTGAAAGGCCGGATCATGCGCGTAGCGATGCAGTTTCGCCAGTTCATGCGGTTGAGCCAGCCAGCCCTCGCCAATGGCCTCGGTAATCAGTTCCGCCAGCTTGGGATTGGCTTTAGCCAGCCAGCGCCGGTGGGTAACGCCGTTGGTCTTATTATTGAAACGGAGCGGGTAAAACCGGTTAAAGTTGGCCAAAACCTCATTCTTCAGGATATTACTGTGCACTTCCGCCACACCGTTAACACTGTGGCTGCCGACAACGGCCAAATGCGCCATATGCACATAGCCGTCACTAACGAGGGCCATGGCCCGGATCCGTTCCCAGTCGCCGGAGTATTTTTCCCACAGTGCCGCGCAAAACCGTTCATTGAGTTCTTCAATAATCATATACATCCGCGGCAACAGCGTCTTAACCATCTCCACCGGCCATTTTTCCAACGCCTCCGGCAAAATGGTGTGATTGGTATAGGAAATGGTCTTCCTTGTCGCCTCCCAGGCCTGATCCCAGCTCAAGCCCTCTTCATCCATAAGAATGCGCATCAGCTCCGGTACGGCCAATGCCGGGTGGGTATCATTAATATGAATGGCAATCTTCTTATGGATCCGCGCCAGATCGGCAGGTTTGCTGCCATGGGTCCGCTTATAGCGCCTGACAATACTCTGCAGACCGGCCGAAACAAAAAAATACTGTTGCTTGAGCCGGAGAGTCTTGCCCTCAGGATAATTATCGTCAGGATAAAGGATTTGCGAAGTGGCCTCCAGCGAATACTTCTGCTCCACCGCCTTGAGAAAGTCGCCCTTGCTAAATGAAGAAAAATCAAAATGATTCGTTTCCGCACTCCACAGGCGCAATGTGTTGACCGTATGGCAGTTAGCGCCGACAACAGGTACATCGTAAGGCACAGCCAGCACAGACTCGTAATTTTCATGAATGGCAACAAGCCGGCCGGCCTGCTGTTCCAGACGGACGGTGCCGCCAAATTTGACAGTTACCGCCCGGTCGGCCTTGCGAGTCTCCCATACATAACCATCCCTCAGCCAGTTGTCCGGTAATTCAATCTGATAGCCATCAACTATTTTTTGCTCAAACATTCCATGGCGGTAGCGAATGCCGGTACCATGCCCGGGCAGCTGCAAGGACGCCATAGAGTCTAAAAAACAGGCAGCCAAACGGCCTAAGCCGCCATTGCCCAGTCCGGCATCATGCTCCACCGCTTCCACTTCATCAAGCTCAATCCCCAAATCTTTAAGTCCCTGCCGGCAGACCTCGGTTATGCCCAGGTTAAACAAATTACTTCCCAGTAACCGCCCCAGCAAAAATTCCATCGAAAAGTAATAAACCTGCTTCTCTTTACTGAGACTATATTGTTGATTGGACCGATACCAGCGTTTGCTGATAATTTCACGAATCAAAGTACTCAGGGCCACATATTTATCGGCAATCGATGATTCATCCAGACTTTGTCCGAACAGGGTCTGCAGTTTCTCTGTAAAGGCTTCCTTGAACTGTTCTTTAGATGCAAACATCTCCTTATCCCCCCTACCCATTAGTGAAACTTCCTACTGTCCGTCCTCAGCTACCGTATAACCAGCTTATTATAAAGCTGCTGGTATTCAACCGCCGACTGCCGCCAACTGTGATCGGCCCGCATGGCGTTCTTAATCAGTTTGCCCCACTGTGTTTTATCCTGATACAAGGCCACCGCCTCTTCAATCATATTCAGCATCTCGTGCGCATTGTAATTGGCAAAGACAAAGCCGTTTCCCTCTCCCGTTTCCGGATTAAAAGGAATCACCGTGTCTTTAAGCCCGCCCACCTCACGCACAACCGGGATGCTGCCATACCGCAGAGCTATGAGCTGACCGATACCGCAGGGTTCAAACTGTGAGGGCATCAAAAACAGATCCGATCCGGCATAAATCCGGTGCGCCAACCGCTCGGAAAAGGTGATATTGGCTGAGACTTTGTCCGGGCTTAAGCGGGCGGCATCACAAAACATCTGCTCATACCGCGCTTCGCCTGTTCCCAGTATAACCAGTTGAACATTGAGAGCCAGCAATTCGTCCATCACATGGGCAAGTAGATCCAGACCCTTGGGCGCTACCAGCCGGGACACAATGCCGATAAGAGGAATCTCCCGGCTTGGCGGCAAACCTAATTCTTTTTGCAAGCTGAGTTTATTGTCAAGGCGCTTGGTCGTTCCCCGCCAGGTATAGTGAGTGGTAATATACGGATCACCCACCGGATTATACTCTTCATAATCAATGCCATTAATAATTCCGTATAGGTCAGCCTGCCGCTGTACCAAAAAACCGTCAAGTTTTTCCCCAAAATAAGGCTGCTGGATTTCTTGCGCATAGGACTTGCTGACGGTGGTAATCACATCATTAAATGCCAGCCCGCCTTTGAGATAATTGACCTGTCCGTGAAATTCCAGACCGTCAACGGTAAATACACTGTTAGGCAGCTCAAGCAGGTCACCGAGAATATCTCCCGGAAAAATTCCCTGGTACATTAAGTTATGAATGGTAAAAACGGTTTTAATTGCCGAATATTCTTTTCTTACAAGGTACTGTTGCTTGAGCATGGCTGCCAGCGGTCCTGTTTGCCAATCATGGCAATGAACTATATCCGGCATAAACGTAAGCTGTGGCAGGGCCTTAAGGACTGCCCGGCAAAAATAGGCGAAACGCTCGGCCTCGTCATAATGCCCGTAAAGACTGTCCCGTTTAAAATAGTATTCATTATCAACAAAATACCAGGTAATACCTTGATACTCAAGTTCGAACAGACCGGCGTACTGGCGCCGCCAGCCCACCGGCACGGTAAGGGTGGCTTTTAACACCATCTGCTTGGTGAATTTCTCCGGAATTAACCTGTATTTAGGAATAATCACCCGGATATCCATATCCTGTTTTTTTAGTTCTTTGGGCAATGAGCCAATCACATCACCCAAGCCGCCTGTTTTGGCAAAAGGTGCCGCCTCGGAGGCCACAAATAATACCTTAAGCATCGTTAAATCACAGTCCCCTTTTCGATAACAATCGGGTGATTGATTTCTCCCTTAAGTTTTTTGCCGGCGGTAATTTTAACATCTTTATCGCAGATTGCGTTCTCAATTACGGCACCGGGGCCAATTTCACCTTTTTGCATAATAATGCTGTTGGTAACACGGGCATCTTTATGGATCTTGACACCCCGGAACAAAATACTATTTTCCACCCTGCCCGCTATGACGGAGCCATTAGCTACCAGGGAAGACTTTACTTGCGCATCCCGCTGATATTTTGCCGGTGCTTCATCCTTGACCTTGGTATAGATGGAGCCGTTGGTAAAAAAGATCTCCTGCCAGATTTCCGGAATCAAAAGTCTCATACTATGTTCGAAATAATTTTGCATGGAATCAATGCGGGCTAAATATCCCTGAAAAGGGAACCCATAAACCTTAAGGTTCTCTAAATTCTTCATAATACAATCGCGCGCAAAATTAGTCCCGCCCCGCGATACACTGGCATCCACCAAATCGATTAGCAGTTGCCGGTCCATAAGATACATCTCCATTGACAATTTGTTGCTATGAACATTGACCGGGCAAATTTCCATATCCACAACCCGGCCGTCATCGGTTGTGCCGAGCATGGTAACGCCTGACAGGCGTTTCACTTTTTCCTCCTCATATTCCTTGTACAATACCGTTATATCAGCGTTTTTATCAAGATGAAAACGATACGCCTCATCGTAGTTAATGTTGCAGACCGAGCGGCTGCCTGACAACAAAACAAATTGTTGCCTGCTGCTCTTAATATAATCAAGATTGCTGAAAAAATCGGCTAAGTCATGGGGGAATGGCCCCTGAACCGTACCGGTCTGCAGAGAAGGCAGCAAGAACAAGCCATCCCGTTTTCTGGCCAAATCCCACTCCTTGCCGGAACGGATATGATCGGCAAGTGAGCGGAAATTGCCGGCAGACAGAATACCAACATTCGTAATCCCGGAATTAATAAAATTCGATAGAACAAAATCGACTAACCGATAACGGCCGGCAAAGGGAATGGCCGCAAGTGGTCGGTGGCCGGTTATTTCTCGGAGCGAATCATGATTTTCATGCAAATTAATAAGGCCCATCATGTTTTTCATAGCTATAACCATTCCTTTCGCTTCGCTCAAGGCACAAAACGGAATGAAATCCGTTCGCCTGAAGCGATTTTTTTGTATCCTTACTATATAGGGATACCAGCATACTACAAATCACGCGGAGGTGAGTGGGTTGCCTCAATTATGTGGTGACCGCATAGCTATATGCGTTGATTGCCTTTTCAAGGTCGCAGTAGGTGGCAGATTACTCTGTTTCCCCTGCACAGATCCCGGCGTGAAGTTTTCCCTCACCGGGCTCCTCAGGAATACTCGCTTCCGTATTCAGGCGTTAGATATTCAGCGCTAGCTGCCGACTCTCAGTAATGCGTGGTTTTGGCACTCGAAAGCGTTCCCACAGCTTGTTGAACGCTTCCCAGTCGAGGCTTTTCCGTTGACTCCTACGATTTAACCATTTAGAATCCCTTTG
>NZ_FNAM01000060.1 GCF_900101845.1 Sporomusa acidovorans
TTCCGATGCATCAACACCCTCGCACAAATCAGAACTCTACAGATAGGTAGTCTAGCTGGCTGCTACCCACAGCATCCGGTCTGCAGGAACAACACCTGGGTCTGAAGTTAACAAAAGGAACGAAGGGAACAGTCTTTCTTTGAAGTCACCGTGAGGTGCAACAGGATGATATAGAACAAACCTTTTATGTAAAACCTGATGAAGATTATACTCCAAGAAGATCCCTTCTGGTAATTCCAATTCATTTTTCTCATGCGGTCATTTATGGATTGGATTTATTGCTTAAAACTGACTGTAAATATACTATACGAGGATGTTACTTGTTGTCTTTTGATGAACATCGCCCCACGTCCCGGGTACTGGATATCCTGGAACTGCTTGCGTCTTCCAACGAGGGCCATACATTAACGGAAATAGCGGTGGCTATTGACGCTCCTAAAAGTACAATCCTGCCCATTATCCGTACTCTTTGTCACCGAAAATTCATTTCGTTGAACAAAATGACGTCCCGCTATTCCATCAGCATTAATGCTTTTGTTGTCGGCTCATCTTATTTAGAGGACTTAAATATTCTCAACATCATAAAAGAGGAAATGCAATACATTGTGAACCAAAGTCTCGAAACCTGTCAGATGGGGATTCTCGTCAAGGGAGACGTTTTGTATATTGCCAAGATTGATTCGCTTGAACCCATTCGTCTGGTCTCCTTTGCCGGCAAAAAGATCCCCGCCTACTGCACCGCGGTAGGTAAAGCTTTGCTGAGCCGCCATTCCCGCCAGCAGCTACACGAACTCTATCCTCAGGGCTTGCAAGCTTTCACGCCCCAAACCATAACCGATTTTTCCTGCCTCTATGAAGAAATTTGCCTGATCCGCGAATCTAATGTAGCCACAGAATCCGAAGAAATCACCAATAACGTGCAGTGTCTGGCCGTACCGCTCTGCAAAGATGGTCAGGTGATTGCCGCCATCAGTGTCAGCATCCCCAAATTCCGGGCAACTCCCGAAAAGATGTCGCTCATCCGTAATTTGCTGCTGGCTTCGCAAAGAAAGATAGAGCAAATTTTCAGCACTGTAAACGTAGACTTATTAACGTTTCCGTCATAGCTCTTTCGCTTGCTTCTCATTTTATTAAATTCCGCCATAACAAAAAGACTGCCCTTATCATAGCAAACCGATAGGGGCAGTCTTTTTGCTCAGGTCAAAAACACTACATAACGATATCTTTCGTCCCTGTACGTATACCTACGTATACTACGTTTTACCGCATTGTTACTTTTCTGTTATCTTTTACAGTAAGGCAGGATAACCCTACCGGGGTGTCGAAAGATGTAAATTTAAAATTGATGCTTTTTTAGGAGGCATTTATATGGAACTTAATTTGTTGGATCTGCAAAGAACACTGCAAAATTATGGAGTATTAATAAATTTTTCCGGTCGTTTTACTCAGGCAATTATCGAACAGTTGGGCGACGCTGTAAAGAAGTATTTAGAGACGGAAGCGATATCGCAGAATGACACCTATAATGTTTTTTCCGTCTTTATTGAACAGACACAGAACATCAAAAACTACGGAGCAGAAAAGAGTGGTTCCCCTACGGGAGACCGGATAGTAAATTCCGGCATTGTCGCTATTGGCAAAACGGAAGATGCCTACTTTGTATCTTCGGGCAATTTTATCGAAAACCAGGATATCGGTCCGCTGACAGCGAGACTGGATCAAATCTCCAGTTTAGATAAGGCTGGCTTAAAAAAGCTCTACAAGGAACAGATGAGAAAAGCCATTGCGCCGGGGAGCAGCGGTGCGGGTCTTGGACTTATTGATATAGCGCGGCGCGCAAGCCGGCCTCTCAGTTATTCGCTGGTGAAAATAGATGAAGATGTATCATTTTTTACATTGAAGGTTTCTATCTAGGAGGATTGACATGCAAGATCTATATATAGAAAAAACTAAATCCACCCCGGAAATTCAGTTCAATGCCCAAAACCACAAACTGCGTATTGAAGGACAGTCCTATCCGGAAAACGCTTTTAAGTTCTACGAACCTGTCTTTCATTGGGTCGATCGTTACTTGCAGCAATTTGAGCAGGAAGTCGTATTGGAAATATACTTTTACATGCCTTATATCAACACCAGTAGTTCAAAGTGCATCATGATGCTGCTGGAAAAGCTGGAAGACGCCCACCAGGACGGACAAAAAGCAACCGTCCGCTGGTACTATGACGAAGAAAATGAGATGGCACTGGAATGTGCCGAAGAATTCAAAGAGGACTTAACGATACCTTTTGAAATTTGTCCGGTGGCAGAAGAGAAATGAACCGAACCAGCAGAGATGAGGGAGGGCATACCTCCTGTCACATAAACAGAGAGCTCCTCTATGACCGCGGCACGATTAAGGTTGTTGTATTTGCCTGCATCATCATCGTGCTATCTGTCATGCTCACAGGCGTCATGAGTTACTATATAACCCGGAATGCTGTCGTCGAAAAACTGAAAACCCGGGATCTCATCTATATCATTGAATCGATATCCTCTAAAATCGACGGCCGTATTGAACGGGCAAAAGAAACCTCCCTGCTTTTGGCGCAGGATCCGGCGATAATCCAATGGATTAGGAGCGGCGAACAAGACGAGCGTTTAGGTAAGTACGCCCAACAAAAGATTAATGATATTTCTCAACATTATGATTATGCCAATTCGTTCATTGTCAGTGCGATAACCAATCATTATTGGGCGGAAGGATTCAAACTCATACAAGTAATGTCTCCTGTTGATCCTAACTCGCAATGGTTCTATGCCGCACTTGCATCCGGTAAGGCTGTCAATTTAAATCTCGACTACAACAGCGGCAGACAGGATACCTTTGTCTTCCTCAATGCCCTGGTCGGTAATGTTGAGCATCCCATTGGCGTAGCCGGGGTGGGGTTAAGTCTCAAAGAAATAGCACGGGAATTTCAGAATTACAAATTGGGCGAGGAAAGCAACTTATGGTTAATTGACAGGAACGGCAAGATTTATTTATCCGACAATCTTGCGCATAACGGAAACTATCTCAATGATTTTGTCCCGGAAAACGTTGTTTCTCAGGTCATCAAAGATAACGGCGCCTTGTCCTCATCCCCCAGAATTATTGAGTATGTCAACCCGGCCGGAGAAACAGTAGACTTGGCTTATCAAACAACAAAAGCAACCGATTGGAAACTGGTCTTTCAGATTCCCCGCAAAGAGAGTATTGCGCTGCTTGGTAATATTAAGCTCAATACCATGGTTGCCAGTCTTATTGCGCTGCTCCTCATGATCGTAGTTTTTTATCTTGTCTCCCGCCGGATAGCTAATCCGTTAAAACGAGCCTTGCTGATTACGGCGGAAATGGAAAAGCAGGTACATGACCGCACCCGGGAATTGGCTGAAAAAAACCAAAAAATTATCGATAGTATTGATTATGCCAAAAGGCTCCAGGAATCCATTCTGGCAACAGAAGAAGAGATACGGGCCGTATTTCACGATTATTTTATTCTGTGGCAGCCGCGCGATATTGTTGGCGGCGACTTTTATTGGCTGCGCCGGATTGATGCCGACAGAAGCTTTATCGCCTTGGCCGATTGTACCGGTCATGGCGTACCGGGCGCCTTTATGACGATGGCGGTCAACACGATTTTAAATCATATTATCGATCAGCATTATACCGAGCCAGCCGACATCCTGGCGGAATTAAACCGGCGGATAAAAGAAACTCTGCATCAGAACAGTTCCGGACAAATGACTGACGATGGACTGGACATCGGCATTTGCCGTATTGACAATCATAAGCAATTACTATTTGCAGGAGCAAAAATTTCTTTATATATTAATCGCCAAAACCAGGTTACCAGGATTAAGGCCGACAACAAGAGCATCGGCTATCGCCGCTCTTCTAGCGAACTTGCATTTACCAATCACAGCTGGGAAATTGAGGCAGGCGACCAATTTTATCTGACAACAGACGGGTATCTGGATCAAAACGGCGGCGAAAAAGACTATCCTTTTGGCAGAAAAAGATTTGTAGAGACCATTGCTACCCAAGATGAACAAGTGATGTCCCAGCAGGGAAAGGCTTTTGAGACCGTGTTGGCTGATTATATGGGAAATGAATCTCAACGGGATGACATCACAGTCGTGGGCTTCTCGTTAGGCAGGTGATTACATGCGAGTAACCGATGAGGACTTATTTGCACCCGAACGGAGAATTTTGGAATCCGCCCAGGCTGATCTCAGCAATCGGCGTTATAACGGCAATAAGCTTATGCCCCGCTATAAATCTCTGGTAAATCAATACCAGCGACTGCTGACCATTACCCGAAAAGTCTTTCACATCAGTGACAGCCAGGGGAAAATGCTGCAGCGGCACCAAAGCGATATCCAGACATTATTAGATAATGCCAACCAAGGGTTCCTAACGTTTGCCAGCGATTTAAAAATTGACCGGCAGTACAGCGCTGCCTGTATAAAAGTCTTTGGCAAAAAAATTGCGGGCTTATCAATTGTCCAGCTTTTGGGACAGGGAAATGACGGGCTGCAAGAACGGCTGCGAAAAATTCTGGGGCACGTATTCCTGAGTCCAAACAGCGATAGTGACGGAGCACTGCAACAACTACCCCCGGTTATGCAAATTGGCGAGAAGACCGTTAGTGTTGAATGCAAACTCATCACGCAGTCTGATACTGCACCAGAACAAACTCTTGTCATGATGATTTTAACCGATATAACCGAGAGGCTGCAGGCAGAAGCACAAATACGCTTTTTAAGCTATCATGATAAACTTACAGCCCTTCATAACCGAGCCCATATCGAAGCTATGCTGCCGGAACTGGAGAAACCGGAAGCCTTACCCTTAAGTGTTATCATGGCCGATATGAATGGCCTAAAACTGGCGAACGACGTATTTGGCCATCAACAGGGGGACAAGCTGCTGGTAGCTCTGGCCAATGCGCTGAAAATATCCTGCCGCCCGACAGACATTATTGCCCGCTGGGGGGGCGATGAATTTGTTATCGTACTTCCCCAAACAGACCAAGAAGAATGCTTACAGGTATGTGGACAAATTCGAAACGCCTGTGCGGCAAGAACAGACTGCGCCATTCCGCTAAGTGTGGCAATCGGCGCTGAAACCCAGACTGCCGGGAGTGCCCGTATTATGGAAATGCTTAGTGTCGCCGAGCATAGAATGTACAATGACAAACTGACAAAAAACAAAAGCGTACGCAAAAGTATTGTAACAAACCTCGAAGGCATGCTGCTAAACCGCTGCTTTGAAAGCGAGGGACATCCGGCAAGAGTAAGGCAATTGGTAGATGAATTTGTTGCCTTCCTTGGTATAGATTTGCCTGCTGCTGAACGAAAACTGCTAAACCAGCTTGCACAGCTTCATGATATCGGCAAGGTTGCTATACCTGCCGGTATACTCGGCAGTCCCCGGACGCTGACAGCCAGTGAATGGGATATAATAAAAAGCCACAGCGAAGTCGGCTATCGGATGGCGCAGTCTATTGACGAACCGGTTTTGGCAGATATTATTCTTGCGCTGCACGAACGCTGGGACGGGTTAGGCTATCCCTGCGGACTGAAGGAAGACCAGATACCTTTTTTGGCCCGTATATTCACTATTGCCGATACCTATGACACCATAACCCATGACCGCCCCTATAGGCCGGCTCGTGATAAACAGACAGCCTTAAAGGAAATTGAGGCAGGAATGGGCACTCAATTTGATCCAAAGCTCGCCAAAAGTTTCGTTGAATTTATCAATCAAAAAGAAGCCGCTAACTAGGTTTGCACATCGGCTTTCTCTCTATATACAAGGGTGAAGCAAAGGACGTACTTTTCTGCTTTCCTTTGCTTCGTGAATGATTGTCCGAAAACGGTAGTCCGGCAATTCTATCCCTGTCACCTTCTTCAGGGGAATTTGCGGACAGAATTTTTACCCGTTAACGATAGTGCCCCCATTAACGTGAAGGATTTGGCCGGACATATATACCGAGTCCTGTGAAGCCAAAAATACATAACAGGGAGCTACTTCAGCCGGCTGTCCCGCTCGTTTCATCGGCGTGTTCCGGCCGAACCGGGCGACATGCCGGTCGGAAAAAGAGGCAGGAATCAGCGGTGTCCAGATTGGCCCGGGGGCAACACCATTAACACGGATCCCCTGTTTAACAAGGGAGAGGGATAACGAACGGGTAAAAGCCACGATGGCGCCTTTGGTAGCGGCATAATCAATTAACTGCTCATGGCCTTCATAGGCGGTAACGGAGGTGGTATTGATAATAACACTTCCGTTTTTTAGCTGTGGCAGAGCAGCTTTTGCAAGATAGAAAAATCAATGCTGCTGCACGGCCAATGCCGCTGTCGCCGCCGCTGATCAAAGCTGTTTTGTTTTCGAGTTTACCGCTTGGGCGATAGTTGTCCCAAATTGCTACCGGACGGGGATTCATTTGCGATTCTATACCTGGCTGCTGGTTTTGATGCTGTGGCGGGAAGGGAATTGCCTGAGTAATTATTGCGCTTTCCTGATTCACTTTTCTACCCCTTTCAACGTCGTTTGGATATATAGTATTGCCAGCCTTGGTAATTAAAAAACAGGAATAAAATCAATTGCGTTTATGCGGCGCTGCAGTGACAAAACAGAAGCATCCCCCATGTCTTTGGAAGATTTGTACCAACAAAGTGATGCAGTTCTATAGGAATGTGGCTATAATATACATAGGAATATGTGCTTAGCTTCTCCTCACACGAAAGGATGTGCGCAAGTGGCTTGGCAGCGGGAGCAAGTATTGAAGAAACTGAAAAACCAGATAAGAATCACCGGACATATCATCGGTGTGGCGGTGGGAGCAGGAATTACGGCAAAATATGCGTTAAAAGCCGGAGCCGATCTGTTACTTGCCCTTAATTCCGGCCGGTTTCGACAAATGGGACAAAGCTCTCTGGCGGGCTGGCTGCCGTTTGCTAACTGTAACGAGATGGTAATCGACTTTGGTACGCGTGAGATCATTCCTGTAGCCAAAGAAATCCCGGTAATTTTTGGGCTGAATGCTACCGATCCAACGATAGAACTGGATGAATATATAGACTTAATCAGCGCCCAAGGTTTCTCCGGTATTAACAATTTTCCCACAGTAGGCATGATTGACGGACAATTCAGGGAAGCTCTTGAGGAAGATGGCATTTCGTTTGAGCGTGAAATTGAAGCTATTAGGATTGCCCATAACAAGAATTTGTTCACCCTTGCCTTCGTTTTTGATGCCCGGCAGGCAAAGGAAATGTTAAAAGCAGGAGCAGACTTAATATGTGCTCATTTAGGCCTTACGAAGGGCGGCTATATCGGAGCAAAAAAAGTATTGTCATTGCACTCGGCGAAACTAATTGCCGATGAAATTTTTAATGCTTGCGATGAAGTTAGCGTCGATACCATTAAAATGATCTATGGCGGGCCGGTAAAAACTCCTATAGATCTTAGTTTTATGTATAACAATACAAAAACTATGGGATATATCGGCGGCTCATCTTTTGAGAGAATACCATCGGAAGACGCTATCACAAATATAACCAAGGCTTTTAAAAAAACAGGATATATTGAGCAGGATGAGCTTCTGGTAAAGATGATCGAAGGCGTTAAAAATCACTATGATTATGTCGATTTTATTAAGGAATATGTCTCAGTTAATTATATGAATGAAGTTTTGTTCTCGGACCTCGCGAATGTTGCGCATATTTCCAGGTCGCATTTAAGTGCTTTGTTCAAGAAAGAGGTAGGGTGCACATTCCCTGAATATTTAGTCCAATTTAGGATCAGTAAGGCGAAAGAAATCATGAAGTTTAACAACATTAGGCTAAACGAAGTGGCGAACATGGTGGGATTTAAAGACTACGCGCATTTCAGCAAAACATTTAAAAGGCTAACTGGAATTTCGCCGGAAAAATATCAAATTAGATTTAAATGAGGTGGAGATTGAAAGCCGCTCTTTATTCCTGCTTAACCAACGCGGGAATTTTAGAGCGGCTTTGTTATTTTGGAAATAGTACATAAACACATGAATATCAGACAAATATGCATGTAAATTTATCAGAATAAACAGTATTATTTTACTAACAGGAAAATTCCACTAAGGTCGACGATAAATGGTTACGAGGAGGGGTTATGATGAAAACAGTTGCCATTGCCGGAACGTTTGACTCCAAAAGTCTCGAGTTTGGTTATCTCCAGGAGATTATTCAAAGCCTGGGCCTAAAGACATTCATGATTCATACGGGAGTGTTTGAGCCAAAATTGACAGTGGATGTTTCCAATGAGGAAATTGCCGGAGCTGTGGGTGCGGATATCAAGGAAATCGCAGCGAAAAAAGACAGAGCTTTAGCCACCGATGTACTCTCCCGGGGACTGGAAAAATTACTGCCCAAACTCTATGCAAAAGGTAAGTTCGACGGCATAATCGCCTGCGGCGGAAGCGGCGGAACCTCACTGGTTACTCCCGGCATGCGAGCATTGCCGGTCGGTGTGCCGAAAGTTATGGTCTCAACCGTTGCTGCCGGGGATGTATCCATGTATGTGGGAACAAGCGATATCTTTATGTATCCTTCCATTGTGGATGTTGCAGGCTTAAATTCCATCTCGACGAAAATCTTTACCAATGCCGCCCTGGCCATCGCCGGAATGGTAAAGTTTGAAGTGAAGCAAGTGTTGGAGAAGAAACCCTTGATTGCGGCTTCCATGTTCGGAGTGACGACACCGTGTGTCAACCAGGCAAGAGAATATTTGGAACAACATGGCTATGAGGTTTTAATCTTCCATGCGACCGGAACGGGTGGCAAAGCTATGGAAAATTTGATCAAAGACGGCTATATCGAGGGAGTTTTTGATATTACCACAACCGAGTGGTGTGATGAACTCATGGGCGGCAACATGGCGGCAGGAGACAAAAGGCTGGAAGCCGCCGCCCTTAACCAAATACCCCAGGTTGTTTCCGTCGGTGCCCTGGATATGGTGAACTTCGGACCCATTGCCACCGTTCCGGGTAAATACAGCGGACGCAATTTTTATAAACACAATCCTACAGTGACCTTGATGCGAACCACGGTTGAGGAAAATAGGCAACTGGGACTGGCGATCGCCGCAAAATTAAACATGTGTCAAGCAAGGGCGGCTTTATTGCTTCCGCTGAAAGGAGTCTCGATGATTGATGCCCCCGGGCAGCCTTTTCATGGTCCGGAGGAGGACGCCATGTTATTCAAAACGCTCAAAGAAAACATCATCAATCCGCTGGTAGAAATTATCGAAGTGGATGCGAATATCAATGATACTGAATTTTCCACGGCAGCCGCACAAAAATTAGTCGAGCTGCTAAAAGAAAAAACAGATAGGAGGCATTTTTAATGTTACAAACCAGAAGTGAAGTATTAAAAAAATTGAAGACGGAAATCGCCGCCGGTAAAATCATTGTGGGCGCCGGCGCCGGCGCCGGCATATCGGCCAAGAGCGGTGAAGCCGGGGGCGTCGATTTAATTATCATTTACAATTCCGGAAAGTACAGAATGGCAGGCCGGGGATCGCTTGCCGGACTACTATCCTACGGCGATGCCAACAAAATTGTTGTTGAAATGGGCGCGGAGGTACTGCCGGTGGTGAAACACACACCCGTTTTAGCCGGCGTTTGCGGCACCGATCCGTTCCGCATCATGGAAGTGTTTTTAAAACAGCTAAAAGAACAGGGCTTTGCCGGCGTTCAGAACTTTCCCACAGTCGGCCTTATTGACGGCGTATTCCGGCAAAACCTGGAAGAAACCGGCATGGGCTACGATCTGGAAGTCGAGATGATCAAGAAGGCACATGAACTTGATATGGTAACTTCCCCCTATGTATTTGATACCGAGCAAGCCGTAAAAATGGCCAAAGCCGGAGCCGATATACTCGTTGCTCATATGGGATTAACCACCAAGGGAACCATTGGAGCTAAAACAGCGCTGACGCTCGACGACTGTGTTGCCAAGGTACAAGCCATTTGTGACGCCGGTAAAGCGGTGAATCCGAACATTATTGTTTTATGCCATGGCGGTCCTATCGCCGAACCGGCAGACGCGCAGTATATCATCGCCAACACGCATGATGTGGAAGGTTTCTTTGGCGCTTCCAGTATTGAACGGTTTGCAACCGAAGTGGGGATCAAGCAACAAACGGAAGCTTTCAAGGCGATCAAAAAATAGCAATTTGCTGCGATAAAAAAACAGTGCCCCAAATCTATTGATCTTTAGATTTGGGGCACCCTGTTCCCGCGTCACGTTTTTGGGGTCAATGCCGCTCTACCTTCGGGTGGGCGGCTTTTTTATAGGTTCGGGTCGTTCTTGCATTGCGTAGCCATGACTACCGGTAACGCTACTGCAAAATCAGCTTTTCCGAAAAGCGTTTATCCCAGTTCTGATAAATCTCATCAAGTGCCGGCAGCCCCTTAGCCGAAATCACTACTAACTCGGATACCGGCCTCACAATATCTGTCGGTTTAATTTCGCTCTGGTTACCTACCGTATCTACCTGATACCAGCCTTCTTTCAGCCGGAAGAAGCCTTTCATCCTTAGCGTCCAGGGAAGCAGTGCCTGCAGAAAATCTTCGAATACGGCTTTGTCAAATCTGCCCTCGGCCTTAAGAACATGCGCCACAGGCCTGTTGCCGGGAGTATTGCAGGTTTCCTGGCAAACGGCATACTCCGTCTTTTTTAGTCTGCGGGTCAAAAAATCAGTATCAACAGCACAATGACTGGCTCTCACAAGTTCTGCGGCGGGATTACTATTTGTTATTCGTTGTTCAACCTGCGTCAAAGTCTGTTCATCAATCAAGTCCACTTTATTGACAATAATCATATTACTGGTCGCCACCTGACGGTCAAGGGCAAGCAGCACATCGGCCTGGTCCAGGAAATGAAGGGCATCGACCACACAGACGGCCCCCTGATAATCATACTCTTTGCCCTTTACCTTACCCACGACTGAATGAAGAATATGCTCAATGCTTGAAGGGTCAGCCATCCCGGAAGCTTCCACAAACAAATAGTCAATCGGCAATTCCGAATAGCTAATCAAAGCGTCGATGAAGGCCCCTTTCAGACAACTACAAAATACCGATCCGTTATTAATCTCTACAATATCAATCCCGCTTTTCTGCAGCAAAACCCCGTCAACACTGATTTTGCCGAATTCATTCATTAATATGCCGATTTTATGGCCGGCAAGTCTGTCGATGATTCGTTTTAAGAGGGTGGTTTTTCCCGCCCCCAGAAAACCGGTCAGTAAAAAAAGCTTTATCGGTTTTCTGTCACCCATCATAACCCCTCCCAGTATCGCTTAATGCGCGATAAGCCTAGAGTAAGCTCTAGGCTATCATAATTTAATCCTATAATTAGCCAATACGCTTTTCAATGGCCGCAATCAGTTCACTGTCTGACGGAATAATATTGTCAAACACCACTTCATTATTGATGAGCATTGCCGGCAGATTTTTTACTCCCAGGGTGGCCATGCGTTTAATCCCCGCCCGGGTCTTTACCAGCGATTCGCGCCAGGTAAGCCGGCCTTCATAACGCGGCAGCACTTTTTTTACCGACTCGCACATATACTGGCAAGGCGGACAGCCTTCTGAATCCAGGGTCACAATTTCGATGAATACCTGGCCGGGTTTAATTTCCACATCGTCAAACACAGGCTCATCTTCATCATGAAACTGCTGTTCGGATTCCAACAACTCCAGCGAGGAGGCTTTGCCATTGATAAAATTCGAAATGGCGACAAGGTTGTTTATGGGAGTATCGAAAGGAATGTCACAGCCGGGAGAAAGAATATAGCCCACTCCCTGGCCGATTTCAATTTCTTTGCGGGCTTCTTCCACATTTTCCAGCGGCGAGCCAAACATCATTACCGTGGTTAACGGCAAATTGCCGCCATAGGAAACTTTATATTTAGTGGCGATATCTTTGGCATAAGCCAGACTGACATTTTCATCAAACGCTATGCCGTTTGTTTCGGTTTGGCACATAAGTTCAATGTTTTTGGTGGCGTTGCCGCAACAGAAGCTGGTTACTTTGAGTCCCAATGATTTTACATAGCGGTTCAGCTCGGTGGTTACCGGCTTAACAAAGCGCTCAAACTGCTTCGGTGCAATTTGCGAAGTCATCGGATCGACAACGGCAATAATATCGACACCGGTTGCCGCATACATCCCGGACAGGTCTTTGCAAACCTGCAAACAGAAAGCAAGCAGTTCATCAACCTTTTCATGCCGTTTGATCATATCGGAAAAAAGTGCGGTTCCTTTTAAATGCAAGGCCAGCGTAAACGGCCCGCAGATGAGGGCATAGAGAGCAACTTTATCGCCCAGTTCGGCGACCAGCCGGCGGGCGGCTTCCAGCGCGATCGGGTAGCGGCCGTCTCTCTCGGTAGGCAGTTTGAGTTCAGAGAGTTCCTTATGTTCTAAGACATGCACATCTACGGCCGGCGGATTGTCCTTGGCCCATTTGAGAACACAGCCCAGGGCTTCCGCCTCCATCTGCACATCAAACACGATGGGCAGTCCGTCCGGCTGATACATTTCATACGCTTTCATAATGCCTTTTACGATATTGTCCGCGCTTTTGAGATAGGTCTCCGCATCCACGCCAATCAGGTTGGCGGTCTGAACGCCTGCGTAGGGAACCCAGGGTGTTCTGTCCACCGGTTCAAATTGTAAAGTTTTTAATACACGTTCTTTGCCATTCATGCTCTCATCCCCCAAAAATCAAATGATAATTTTGCAATTATAAATTAGAACCCCATTTTTGCGTCATCATGGTGCTTGTGTATTTTTCAAGCTTCCAGGCCGGTATCTTGCATTTTTTGCAGGCACAAACACACCATTTATTGCGCAGCCAACGGGCAGCCCTGCTTGTACGCGAATTCCATACAATGAACTTCTCATCACAATGGGTAACCACTTCCGCAATATCACCGGTAATTTTGATAGACTTAATGCCATGCAGCATACCGGACCGCGACGGCC
This sequence comes from Sporomusa acidovorans, assembly GCF_900101845.1. Taxonomy (GTDB): domain Bacteria; phylum Bacillota; class Negativicutes; order Sporomusales; family Sporomusaceae; genus Sporomusa; species Sporomusa acidovorans. The sequence continues at coordinate 13,053 of NZ_FNAM01000060.1, forward strand.
ACAGCTTAATCTTTTCAAGCAGCTTAAAAAACTCGACATTCTTCCGGTAATATTTTTTCTTTTTGCCCGCCGCTTCCGGTGAAGGATCGGCAACCAGCGCAACCCCGCTCTTGGCAGCCATAATATTTCCCTCCTTTGACATTACTTGGCTAATGCAGTAAATAGCATGGTAGCGACTCCAATTTCTAAAACATCGTGGATCAATCTATCTGCAAGCCGTTCCCGGCACTCCCGGTTAAGCCCCAGCGGTATCCCCGGAGCAGCCACACAGGTATCGGCGGTAATATAATCCGCGGTGACGGTGTTTTCCGCCGGCGTGGCTTCAACTATAAATTGGCAGCATGGCAGCGTCATGCCCGGTTTGCCAGTCCGTATCTCAGGAATAAGGCACTTAAGCTGCTCCATTTTGCTTTCATCGCAATCATGAACCAAAACCTTCGCTCCCTGCGCCGTAAGATAGCGGGCTGCCCCGCAGCCAACCGGTCCTGCGCCGATAATAAGCACCTTTTTCTCCCGCAGGCCGCCGGCCATGAGTTCCAAGGCAGCGGCATAACCGCGTCCGGTAGCTTCCCCGTTGTCGCTCACCTTGCCGCTCGCCACATTCAGAGCGATAAAATTATCGTCATCGGCCAAAAAAACAATTTTCGCCCCACCGCCTACCGCCTCCGCCAAACCGCCCAGGTTCGGCTCCCGGGTAACGAAAGCGGCAAATCCTAAAAATGCAATAATATCTCTCACAGTTTCCGAAAAGCCGCTAATTATGCCTTGTCCGTAGGTAACCGGAATAACCCCGACAGATACGGTACGCTGGGCACTGACAAAATCATTGGGCGTTTTTCCCAGAGAATGGGCGGCAATACCCGCCAAACCGCTTCCCGTAATTTTAAGCAAATGCGAATCATAACCGCTTAGACGCTCGCCAACCAGACAGATGTCTTCTTCCCGCAGCCTTGTCAAATCCTCACCCCCAGCTTTCCAGCCGTACAGTTTTTTCCGTCCCTCGCCCCGCAGGCAGCGGCGGCTCGGCATCATAGCACTCACTTAGCTGCGCATAGCACATAATGGAATTAATGACACGGCAGCGTTTCTGCCAGGCTTTTCGCCGATTCCCGTCCTTGACAATCAGCGTGGCTACCCATTCGGACTTGCCGGGACGATAGTTGGATAACGCCTCATCGGCGCCGAAAAAGTCCGGATATAAAGTTAAGTGACCGGCCGAAGCCATGATATGTTCGCCGCAGACTTCAAGCCGCTGCGGCGTCACCCTGATATGTTCGTAAATAACTCCCTGGATTTTCCTCGTCAAATGGCTGCCGCCCGTTGGATTTAACCCGGACCACAAGACTTCTAATGCGTTTATCCCGGAAGAGTTGTAAACCGCGGTCAGCGTCTGACTCGGCAGTCTGGCATCAATCTCCAAAACTTTAAATAAACCTTTATGATAAATAGCCTCGACATCCATAATCCCTTCCAACTGTAATTTTTGGGCAAGGGCTAAGGCAATTTCACAGAACTCCTGCTCTTTTGCCGCCGGCAGCGGCGCCGGCGCCCCAACCCGTTTACAGTCATACCCCTCATCCATGCCGAGTTCTGTGACCTGCAGCACCCGGTATTGGCCGTTGCAGCCAACAACCTCCAGCGAGTACGAAGGACCTTCCAAAAACTCCTGAACCACCCATTCCTTAAGCCCGCCGGTCTGTTGCCGCAAGTTTTCCAATTCCCGGCCGGTGCTGACCAAATACACATTTTCGCTGCCGCTGGCGCCTGACGGCTTTACCGTGACCGGCAATTCGCATAACGGCCAGGGCCTTGGCGCCGGCACATTCATGGCGGCAAACAATTGATCTGACGCCAGCTTGGAGGCCGAAAGCGCATACGCCTGTTGGTCATACACCAGCTTTACGCCGGCTTGCCGCGCGCAGTTTAAAATATTGTCAAGCACAGCCTTATCTTCTAACGCCGGTACAACGAACTGCACTTTGCTAAAGAGGGCAAGCAGGCAGTCGTTCTGCATAAGATCAAAGGAATAAAAATCATCGCACAACCCGACCGCCGGCGCAGCCGGATTTCTGTCAACAAGCGCTACTTGCCAGCCTGCCTTTTTGGCCAGATAGCAGGCCTCAACCCCCTGCAGCTTGCCGCCCAATACCGCTACTCGCATACAGCCCCCTCCTTAAGACCATAACCTTGCCGCCGCTTAAGCCATACGCCGTACTCTTGCCGGGTAGCCGGCTTTAGACCGCATTCCCGTAAGATAGGGGTCACTCCCCGCACCGTCCGGTACCCTTCGGAAATATCCAGCGTGCTTTGCGATACTCCTGCCAGACCGGCGTCCGGCGGAATAATGGAAGTAACGACATTAGCACCGGCGTTAAGCCGCCCTTTTAATCCGTGAATGCCTTCCACATCCAGGGAAGCCGGAATCAAGCGGTCCGGAAACAATAGGCGCAGAACCGCAATCACATTAAGCTCATATTGTGTGTCAACGGCTGCCGCAGCATACAACGGTGTTCCCGGCTGCGGTACAAAGGTCATCGTCCGCACCTGGTCGGCGCCAAGCCGGCTCATTTCCTGCAAAGAATGGACTGCATCCAGCACGCCGTCGCCCACGCCGACAAGCAGCCCCTCTTCCACCAGCATGCCAATTGTTTTGGCAAATACTTTAACCGACCACCGCTCATCATAAGCCTGATTAAGCCGCAGTCTGCCGTATAATTCCCGGTTGTGCGTCTCCTGATAGCAGGCATACCAGTCGGCTCCAGCCTGCTGCAGTTGCCGCAAGACCTCTTTGGGCACAACGCCCGGCGAAATCATCAGCGGCAGCCCGGTTTGCTGCTTAACGTTCCGGACAACCTCAATCAATTGTTGATAGCCGGTACAATTATCAGACAGGTACCGGGGATCTTCACCCATTGTCAAGTCGATGAGATGAACTCCCGACTGAGCCAGCGCACCGGCAATTCCGGCAATCTCCCCGGACGATTTGCGGTAGCGGCGGCATTGACTGTTGGATTTGCGATAAAAGCAAAATGTACAGTCATTGCGGCAATAGGTGGAAAAATAGACAAAACCGTAGAGAAATACTTTATTGTCAAAATATTTCCGCCGCATCATTCTGGCAGTCTTAAACAATTGCTCCCGCTCCGCCGGCCGGGTAAGCTGCAATAAAAAAATCAGATCTTGCGACGTAAGCGTTCTGCGCTGAATCGCCTTGTCAAGAATCTGTTCTAATTGTTTCATCATCGTACATCCTCCCTCTCGCCATGACTTATCCGCCGCTTCAGATATTTAACCGCACCCCGTCAAGGTAGGAGAGACTTTTCCCGGTGCTGCGCACATTTTGGCCGCCCTCTTTCACCATGACTAAGCGTTCCAGCCCGAAACCGATCCCGACCCAGGTACTGACGATACCCCATTTGCCGTCAAGAAAATGCGGCCCCATCGCACCTGATCCCAATTCAATATCACCGGCCATAACATCCAGCGTATCGCCATACACCACAGAAGACGTTTGTTCAATACGGTAGCCGTCAATGGCTGCGGCCTGCATCACAATGGCAGCCAGTTCGGCCAGGCGTTCATGCCGGGTTTCTTCCGGCAGACCCCATTCAACCAAGTTCAGCATGGTAAATTCATTTAAGTGATTATTTCCCTGCGACTCTTTGCGAAAACAGGAGCCTATCTCAAAAATCCGCACCGGTTTTTCCCATAGGCGCATCAAATCCTTGGAAATATAATAAAGATTGGGAGCCAGCATCGGACGCAGGCATTTCTTGTCGTCAAGCCAAAACACCTGAGAAAAAAGTTCATGCTCCTCGTCTATGGTCATTTTGGCCAACAGGCTTTTGGCAAGAATAATCGGCGTCGTCACTTGCACAAAGCCGTTATTGTTGAGCGCAGTAACCAGCTTACTCGCCAACAGGCTGAGTGAGGGACGTTTTTTCTCGCTGCGCAGATGCTCCAACCGCAGTTTGGCCGCGCCAATTAAGATGGATTCCTGCCGTTTAAAGTCCTCGTCCCGTTCCTTGGCCGTAGCAAACGTCATTTGCCGTTGCGTCTCGGTCGCATTCAGTTCCATTAACCGTTTTCTTTGAATTTCCGTCCAGGTAACCGCCATGTTTATCCCCCCTGTGCCCCAGCCTACTTAAGGACAATCTGCCATACAACCGGATTTTTTTGCACGGCAGGCGTACTTTTCATACAGTTGTGACCTACCAGCTTAATCTCTTGCTGATTGGCCGCTACCCGGCAGAGACTGTCGCCATACGTCCTGGCTCCGGGCACCGCTACCGGTTTAGCCGAGCAAAAACCCGCACGCTCCATACTGAGAGAACTTATCCCGCACAGGTGAACCAGTGCCCCCTCCAGCCTCTCTTCCAGCCTTTTGAGAATATTATAGGAGCTTTTACCGCTTAATTCGCGATACAGCTTAAGACCGACCAACTCCAGCGCCCCGGTCGGGTCCGCGTAAGATATAATGGTTGCGCCTTGCGCCACACAAGCCTCTGCATACTTCACAATACTATTTTCCAGGACCCGCAAAGCCTGCTCCAATATTTCCCGATGAAGATAAATGCCTTTAAACAATTCTGCCGAATCGATCAATAAACCAAGTATGGTAAAAGGACCTTCCACGTTTACGGCAACAACGTTGCCCCGGTCCCGCAAAATAGCGATACAGTTCAGCACTTCGTTAATCCTGCCGGAAGTCAAATCAATTTCATCCAAGGCCGCAAGCTGCTCCATGGAGGTATAACGGTATCCTCTGATGGTTGGCCCTGTATCGTCATCCGGGATCATTACTTCGGCCCCAAAGGCTTCTGCCTCTACCGTCACGCAAAACGGAACCCTGCAGACTGAATCACCTCCTACGATACATTTGCCCTCGGCAACCAATGCCATGGCCTGACGCTCGGTATGCGCCTGCCGGTAATCAATGCCGGCCGAATGCAATACAATCTCCGGCAGCACTTCGGCTGTATCCCATTTGCACTGAAATTCAATCGGTTTGCTCATAGCTACTATCTCCTCGTAAAATTTCCGGTTGCCAGCCGGCGGCTATCAACCGGGTATCTTGTTAAGTATCCGGTCAATATGCACAAACTTGTCACTGGCATGCGGCAGATACATGGCCTGAAAAAAAACCTCCTGAAATTCAGGCTCTGCGGCCGTTTCCACAAACCGGACAAATTGCGCCGTTTGCTTTGCCTCAACCCGCTTGGCTTTGTCAAACAAAGTCAGTTTCGCACCTTCCCCGGCAGCATTTCCTACAACGGTTATTTTCGCAGGATCACAATCCGGGATCATCCCGATAACCAAGGCATTCTCTTTATTGATATAACTGCCAAAAGCACCGGCCAGCGTAATGCGTTCCACTTTCTCCACGCCTTTTTTACGCATAAGAATTTTGGCTCCGGCGTAGAGCGCCGCTTTGGCAAGCTGAACGGCACGGATATCTTTCTGGGTAATCGCAATATCCTGACCGATAGCGGTTTCGTCCGCCCAGACCAGCACATATTCCCATTTTCCGTCCAGTCCCCGGCGCAGGCGGGGCGTCCGGATGTTTTTATTAAAACTGCCGTCAGACTTAATCATACCGGCTTTAAACAGTTCCGCCACCGCATCAATAATTCCCGAACCGCATATGCCTCTGGCAGCCACCGGACTGGTTTGTTCTTCTGTGGCTCCGATAATGGCAAGCGCGGGTTCCCGCGTTTCGGGATCAATACTGATCCGGGCAATAGCGCCCGCCGCCGCCCGCATACCAAATTTGATTTGCGCGCCTTCCAATGCCGGCCCTGTTGCGCAAGAAGCGGATAGTACACCGTCTTTATTCCCAAAATCAATCTCGCCGTTTGTCCCGATGTCCACAATCAGCGTCATAGCATCCTGTTTATAGGGTTGCTCCGCAATCAGCACAGCTACATTATCAGCGCCGACAAACCCAGCCTCAATCGGCAGACAATGGACATAACCCCCTGTGCCAATCTTAATCCCCAGTTCCCGCGCCTTAACATCAACCGCTTCCTTTATCACCGAAACAAAAGGAGCGCTGCCAATCGCTTCCGGACTGATATTCAGGGTGATATGATGCATGACTGTGTTAAACACAAGTACCATATCCTGGATATTGTCCGCAGTTATCGCCGCCTTTTCGGTTAAGGTACCGACGAGATTGTTGATATCGGCAATAATGGCGTGATGCAGCTTGGCAAGTCCACCTTCATTATTGATACAATACGTTATCCGCGACAGCACGTCATCGCCATAGCTAACCTGGCTGTTCATGCATGATGCCTGAGCGACCACCACGCCGGAAGTTAGTTCACATAAGTATGCCGCTAAAGTCGTTGTCCCGATATCGATGGCAATGCCGTAGACTTTTTCAGACCTTCCCGGCTCAACAGCAATAATCTCTTTGTCCTGCCACAGTGTGACCGTAACAACCCAGCCGCCTTGCCGCAACAGAGCGGGCAGTTGGCTAAGAACCTTATAGTCTATCGCCATTTGCTTGTCAAGCTGAATAAACCGGCTTTTTAATGCCGCCTTCAGCCGGGCAAAATCGTCCCGGCAATCGGCCAAAGTAGGCTTATTCAGTTCTACAGAATACTTTTTCACTGCCGGATTGACGGCACAATCCCGTGCAATCCCGTTCTCCATCACAACCTGCTGCAGCGCCCTGCTTTCCTGCGGCACAAATATCACGGCATCACCGCAAATTTCGGTGCAGCAGGCCAGCCGGTAGCAATCGGCCAACTCCTGAGCACTCAGCGTTTTCCGTTCTTTTCCTGTAACCGGCGTTACACTTGTCTGATTTTCAATCCTTACTTTGCACTTGCCGCACACTTCACCGCCGCCGCAGGGCGCCTCAATAGCGGCTCCCAATTCCCGGGCGGCAGTCAATACACTTTTTCCGCAAGAGATCTTCCCCCGGCAGCCTGCCGGCTGAAATATAACTGTATAGTCCATAACGCACTCCATAAATGGCGGAGAGTCCGGGAGTCGCACCCGGCTGCATGAATTTAGAGTCCATGCGATCTCTACGATCCACCCTCCAGATAGTAAGGGGGACTCCCCCTCCAGAGAAATTCCGGCAACAGACTGGGCCATTCCCTGCAGGGGAACCCCCCAGCTGTTATTTTTTAGTCCAATAATCCAGACCTAAACTTGTGAGAATTTTTACGGCTTCATCATATACATCCAAATACTCCTGAGTAGGAACCAGTTTGACCACATCGTAGCACTCTTCAAAGGGCTTACCTTTGGGAGCGGTTTTATAATTCTTTTCATAAGTCGCAATCAGTTTATCCAGAACTTCGTTCACTTTGGTAGTTTCCATGCCGGCTACCGCCCAGGCGGCCTCAGCCATCATTCTGGCTTCCAAGCCGGTGGTATAGTTGGTTGCAACCCCTTTACTGGCCGCTACCCCGGAAAGCACTTCCCGGCCGCTGGCCGTATCGGTAATGGCTTGAGCTGCTGTTTCCAACAGGCACATCACGGTACACGGGCCTGCCAGCGTATAGTATTGATTGCCTAACATCATATTGGAATTGGCCTCGATTGCCATGGCGCAGTGGCCGGCTACAGCAAGAGCCTCTCTGGCTGTAGTAATGCCCCAGCGTACATGAACCGGACCGTCCAAATGCCAGGTCGCCCCTGTCATCACAAAGGCATTGATGGTGGTGGCTACATCCACGATTGTTGTCTCTTCGAGACCACCGGCATAACCGCCGTAAATAGGCATCTGCTCACACATGATGATATCGCCGGCCAGTTGATAATGAGCAGTGAATACCAATGCACCTACATCGATTTTCAACTCATTGAGCTGGGATACCTCATGGCTGTCAGAAGGCCTCATACCGCCGGGGAAATCTGCTGCGATTACTCCTGCGGGTGAAAGTGATGTTTCATTCCCCTAGAGCCCCATACCGGTGCGTCCGGCCCTGTCTTGCGCCGCCCGTACCAGAATGGCCTCTGATTTTACGGCAGCAATTTCATGCGGGCTGCCGGGAACCGGGTCATAACCTTTGATCGTCTGCAGAACGCCGTCAACGATAGTATTGACAAGCGGCTCCTGCGCATAGGACTGATGGATGGCCAAAAAGTGCTCTTCCGAGCAAGGCGCGCCGGTTGGACCGCCTTGAATAATCGGCGCTTTCTTGTCCGTATAGCTGCGCGGCGCCATTACGACCGCCTCTTTGCCTTCACCATAGATGGCGCGGGTTGGCGCAGACTCAATCGCTGCCAGCACTTCGTCCTTGGTATACTTGATTACCCGGTTGGTGTCGATGCAGTAGATACCGCACTCCACCAGCATTTCCAAGCCGGCTTTGAACAAATTGTTGATCAGTTCTTTGTCGGTGGGGATAATCTGCTTTTTGTCCATCTTGATGCCATACTTTTTCTTTAACTTAGCTGCGGTCTGCGGAATGACTTTAAAGTCCCATTCCTTCTCTTCTACTTTCGGTCCGGTTTTGGCCCGTTCGTAGATGTCAAACACTGTCAACTTTTTGGCAATAGCCATTTACTTCACCCCCGTAATTGAGCCATTAAGGCTTTCGCTTTTTCAACAGCTTCTGATGCCGTTTCAGCATAAGCATCGCCGCCGATTTTGGCAACCCATTCAGGAGATACCGGCGCTCCGCCAAACATACACTTAAACTGGTCGCGAATACCTTCATCCTTTAATATGGATACAATATCCCGCTGAGCCGGCATAGTCGTTGTCATAAGTGCAGCCCCGGCAATAATGTCAACTTTATACTCTTTTGCCTTGCTGACAACTTCCTCGGTATTGGCGTCCCTGCCCAGGTCAATGACCTCAAAACCACTGGCCGAAAGCATGGTCTTAACAATGTTTTTGCCAATGTCGTGGATATCTCCCTGAACAGTGAACAACAGCACCTTGCCCCGGGAAGCACTACCCTGCTGATCTTTGGGAATGGCCTCTTTTAAAATAGCCACTGCCGCATCAAAAGCTTCGGCTGCCACAACCAACTGGGGAACGAAGGCTTCTCCTTCATCAAACAGATCACTCATGGTCTGCATGCCTGCTCCCAATCCGTCATTAATGGCAACAAGCGGTTCGATGCCGGCAGCGATCGCTTCTTTCGCCGCTGCCTCAGCAAGCTCGCTGTCCATCTCTTCCACTGCATTTTTTAGCTTTGCTAAAATTTCACTTTGGCTCATTGAATAAATTTCCCCTCCATCCTTTGATTTTTCCAGTAAATAAGTACCGTTTAATTCAATAGTCAATTTGCTAAAATTAGAATTTCTTTAATGTGTTTTAAAAAAATATAACGGTAATTATTTACTTGATATTCTATGAATCGTATTATAGCACCATCATATTGGTAATGCAATAGCTTTTTATTCTTTTTCGTTTTAGCCGATTATTGAATTCTTTAGAGTGAGCAAGACAATTTATAGCGCACCCAATTTATTTGAATTGCCAGTGTGTAAAAAAGCAATGGCCCTCTTGTCCTCAAGCTGCCATTGCTTTAAAAAGTCTCGCTGTGTTCTTGTCTGCATGCCGCCATCAATTTGTGACAGCACATCATTCATTCTTTATTTAACGTATTGCGGGATTTAAGATAAAGACGGTGTCGGCTGGGCGCAACAACAACCGCCCTACGGTCTGCCGACTTTAAGATTTGCCGTACCGTTTCAATCGAAATCGAACGGCCAATTCTCTCCTTAGCCTTTTCCGTCAAATAAGCCAATGTCCAGTTTTTGGGTATCTCCGGCTGACTGCAGGCTAACCGGATAATCTCCAGGCGTTCTTCCTCGGTAAAAGTATCAGGCGCGCCTCTTCTCTCTAAATCAACAATGCCATCCAGCCGTTTTTCCGCAAACCGGTTCCGCCATTTACGGCAAGTTTTTTCGGTAACTCCCAGTATGGAGGCAATTTCGATGCACTCCTTACCTTCTGCCGCCAAAAGAATAATCTTGGACCGAATATAGAGTCTTTTTTCGACTTTATGTCCTTTTATATTTTTCTCTAATTCTGCCCGTTCTGCATCAGTTAATTCAATTTTGACTGCTACCCTAGGCATAAACTCAACCTTTCCTTGGGCTGCCCCCGATAGACCCCATGCAGCTAAGCATAGGAACCCAACCGCACACTCCATGCAGGCGTATAATATCAGTTTCTTCAAAAAATGTCAAGTCAGGCAGGATATTCTTTACCCGCGGCATGTCCAACCCCAATATCAGTCATGAGCATTTTAGCCTTAACAACAGCATCCGTAGCCGTCTCCGCATAGGCATCGCCCCCAATTTTCCGTACCCACTCGGCAGAAACCGGCGACCCGCCAAACATGCATTTAAACCGCTTGCGGAGACCAGCCTCGTCCAATGCCCGGATAAGTTCGCGCTGGGCCGGCATTGTCGTACGCATAAGCGCTGCAGCAACAATAATATCCACATTATACTCTTTAGCCTTGTCAATTGCTTCATCAATTGCCACATCCCGTCCGAGATCAATAACCTGAAACCCACTTGCCTGCAACATGGTTTTTACAATATTCTTGCCAATATCATGAATATCGCCCTGCACGGTAAAAATCAGAACCCGCCCTTGTTTCGCCCGCAATTTATTCTCTTTTGTCATCGACTCTGTTAAAATTGCAACCCCTGATTCAAAAGCCTCGGCCGCAACCAATAAGTGCGGCACAAAAGCTTCGCCTTCATCAAACAGATCGCTTACCGTTTTCATGCCTTTGGCCAGCCCCTCATTAATCGCCACAAGCGGGTCGGTACCGGCGGCAACAGCTTCTTTCGCCGCTTTTTCCACCAACATGATTTCCATTTCTTCTACCGACTTTTTCAGCTTCATGATAATCCTATCCGGACGCATGATAAAGCCTCCAATCTTTGATTCCTTTAGACCAATAGCAGCCAGGTAAAACCAAAAAGACATTCTGCTGGTTAATTTCCCGGCAGAACGTCTTTGTTCAGCAATTCAATTATGATTTTTATTTAAGAAACAAACATCTCTGAATAAATAATAGCAAAACACAATCAAGTCTGTCAATGCTCTCGTCTGTGCCTCCGGCATTTTCTGTTTATCAATAATATTCGCACCGTTATTAAGTAGAATATTTTTATAAAAAACCCTATTGCATTTAAAAAATAAAGGTGTTATAATTCAATCCATAAATTATTCAAGCAATTAATTACCGTTATACAGTGAAACATTGAATAATGCTACTATCTATTTTTATATCGTTCGGTATTTCGCGTTAATAATAACGAAAAAAACTTCATAGATATATTAATTATGACAGTAAGCAATGGCGCTTAATTAAGGTTTCTCCAACGCAGACCTAATTAAAGCGCTTTTTCTTTTGACTCACCCGTCATCCGGACAATGACGTCCTGGAGTATTTTCTCCAGGACATTTTTTGTTCACTTATTTCTCTACAGGAGGTGCTGATTGTGAAGCTGGTCCGCCGCCAAGGTAAAACAGGAATTATTTGTCTTCTCCGGCGCTATTTGATTTAGCCGCTGACATGAATAACCATAAATACAATACGCATAGGTAAAGAAGGAGACTACTAGTATGAAAAAGTTCTGTACCGTTCTTGGTATACTTTTAACGTTAACAATGCTCCTGGCGCCGGTAGTATTGGCCGCCGACGGCGACGCTCCCGCCGAGCCACCGAAAATTGATACAGGTGATACGGCTTTTGTTTTAATTTGCGCCGCCCTTGTCATGATAATGACCCCAGCCCTGGCCCTCTTCTACGGAGGTATGGAGCGGACGAAGAATGTTTTAAGCATAATCCTGCAAAGTTTTATCTGTCTCGGTGTAATTTCCGTCCAATGGGTGCTTTGGGGTTATACCCTTGCTTTCGGCCCGGACATTAACCATTTGCTCGGCAGCCTGGATTGGATTGGATTAAGCGGTGTCGGCGCCGACCCCAATCCTGATTATTCCGCAACCATCCCGCAGCTGGCTTTTGTAATCTTCCAAGGTGTTTTTGCTATCATTACCCCTGCTATTATTTCCGGCTCTGTCGCCGGCCGTGTTAAGTTTCCTGCCTATATTGCCTTTGTTTTGCTCTGGGCCACCCTGGTTTATGACCCTGTAGCTCACTGGGTCTGGGGCGTTGGCGGCTGGCTGCGCGAATATGGTGTCCTGGACTTTGCCGGCGGCACGGTTGTGCACATCATTTCCGGCGTATCCGGCCTGATATTTGCTCTGATGATTGGCAAACGCAAGGGCTATGGCACTGAAGTTATGGCACCTCATCATCTGCCAATGACCGTATTAGGTGCCGCTCTCCTCTGGTTCGGCTGGTACGGCTTCAATGCCGGCAGTGCCCTGGGCGCCAACGGAACCGCTACGATTGCTTTTGTTACCACTCATACAGCTGCCGCCGCAGCAACCGTTTCCTGGGTTTTGGCCGAATGGCTGTATCATGGCAAGCCCACTGTGCTTGGCGCTGCTTCCGGCTGCATTGCCGGCCTTGTCGTCATTACGCCGGCAGCCGGCTTCGTCACTATCCCGTCAGCCCTCATTATGGGGTTGATGGGCGGTATTCTCTGCTTCTTCTCCGTAGCTGTTGCCAAAATTAAATTAGGTTATGACGATTCCCTGGATGCCTTCGGCGTTCACGGTGTAGGCGGTACCTTTGGTGCCATTGCCACCGGTTTCTTTGCATCCTCGGCAGTCAACTCCGCCGGCGCCGACGGTTTATTCTACGGTAATGCCGAGCAAGTATTAAAACAACTTGTTGGCGCGGGTACCAGCTGGGTATTTGCCGCCGTGATGACCTTCCTGATTGTCAAAGCGATCGGTCTGGTTATGCAGATTAAAGCGGACGACGAGCAACAGGTACAAGGGATGGACATTACCGAACACGGCGAACGCGGCTATGCTTATCAGGATCTCATGACAGGCTCCCCGCTCGGCATCCCGGTAAGCAGCGTTGCCGCTAAAGAAGTAACTGTTAAGGAAACCACACTGGCATAGCTTTACTACTTTATCAGGAGGGAAAAATGTGAGACCAATAACCAAAATTGATATTGTTACCCGCCCGGAAAAACTAGACGTGCTCAAAGAAGCTATGAATAAAATTAATGTAACAGGCATGACGGTAACGCAGGTATACGGCTGCGGCCTCAGCAAAGGGCACAAGGAGATTTATCGCGGCCAGGAATATGCCGTTAACTTAGTACCAAAAGTTAAAGTCGAAATTGTTGTCTGCGAAGTCCCGGTAGAACGTGTTATCGAAGCGGCAAAGACATCCTGCCGGACCGGCAGGATGGGCGACGGCAAAATCTTTGTCTACCCCGTCACCAATGCGGTTCGCATACGCACCGGTGAAGAAGGCGATATTGCCATTATGGATCCGAAAAATACATAATTATAGAAGAACCCTCCGCAACGCGGAGGGTTCTTCTGACTATTTGCCAAGTTATGAACTTAGCCGGCGGTCGCCAGCTCAAGCTTGGCCTGTATGGCTTCATAGACTTCCTCCCAGACAACGGTCTGGGTTTTGGCAAAACCGTTGAACACGGTTGCCGAGGCCGACGTATAGGCGCCGCAGTTAGGCACCAGAATCAAATCACCGATTTCAAGCGGCACGCTCGGCTTGTCCCTAAACATAATGTCCAAAGAGTCGCAGCTTGGCCCGGCGAAGGTAGACGGAACCTTTTTGCCTGTTTTGAAGGTCTCTAGTTCAAAATCCCAGTGATCAAAGATAACACCGGAAAACGTGCCGTATAAGCCGTCATCGAGAAAATACCACTGCTGGTTGTTGCGCACCTTAGTGCCAATGACCTGGGTAATGAGGTTAACGGCCGTACCGCAGATGTACCGGCCCGGCTCCGCCCAGATCTCGGTATCAGGAAAAAACTGCCGAACCGCTTTGTAGATACCGGACGCCATGGCCGCCACATCCGGCTCTTCGGTCAGTGTCGGAATGGGAAAACCGCCGCCGATATCCAAAATATGAAGGTTCATGCCACGCTTGGCAGCTGCGTCGAAGAGCTGCCGGCAGATTTTAAGCGCCTCCAGATAGGCTTCATCATCTGTCGACTGACTGCCCACATGGAAGCACAACCCGGCCACATCAAGACCGGCCGCCTGCGCTTTACTGAGCAGTTCCAGCGCTTCCTCCGGGAGAGCGCCAAATTTCTTGTTAAGATCAACCAGGGCATGGGGATTGTCCACCCGGATACGCAGTAAAACCGTGCCGCCAGGGACGGCTGCCGCCATTTTGTCGATTTCACTTTCACTGTCAAAGGTAAACTTATGGACACCGACATCGTGGGCAACGTTAAGACCGCTGCCGGTTTTTACCGGATTGGCATACACCATGCGGTCAGGATTAATGTTCAATTCCTGCAGCATTCGCATTTCGCCGTCAGAGGCGACGTCAAAATAGCCGCCGATCGCGTTCAGCCTCCGGACAATCCGTTCGTCCGGATTGGCTTTGACGGCATAGTATATTTTAACATCTGGCATATTCTCCGCCAGGAGGTGGTAGTTTAATTCAATTTGTTCTAAAGACAGCACCAATAAGGGAGTGCTGTAGGTATCAGCCAGTGCCTTGACAGCATCCTGGGATAACCTAAAATATTTCACTTATCATCGCTCCTTTTACCTGCTCATATTTTAAAAAGTACTCTATGATTGTATCATAACTGCCCTAAAGTGCAAGCGGTTTTTTTATAAAATAAAACCCGTACACCTTTATAGGATACACGGGTTAATCGCTTCTTAATCCTGCACTGGCTATGCAGCCTTATATACTGCTTTTCGCTACTACTGTCAATTCCCTGATAATATTGATCATCTATTGAGCTTACGGTAAATTCAGGATAAAATATAGTTACAGGTAGGCTCTCGGAAACTTAGTACCATATAGTAGGATTTTGAGGGTATTGAGTAGCAAAATCAGAAGTAAATTAGCAAAAACAAGGGATGAGGAAAGGATACGTAAAAAGAGAGCATAGCAAGCAGACCTAGCCAAATCCTAAAAAAACTAGGCCCAAGGTGTAGAAGTGTAGAGTTAAACGCTTAAGAACTAAGAAATTGCAGGAAAGACTTCCGCCGACCACTCCAAAATGAGGGGACGCATATTGATGGCAAGGTGTTTTATCCAGGCATCCATATGTGAACACATGGCAGTGGAATAAGCCCGGAAATACCAATTGCATGAATTACG
>NZ_FNAM01000061.1 GCF_900101845.1 Sporomusa acidovorans
TTGGCAAACTAGCAGTTCGTGGTAAGCATAAGGTCAGCGCTGTAGTTGGTCTCAAAATAATCGGGCATAATTTCCAGCAATTCATTACCTATCTAGCCAGAAAAACCAAGGAAACAATCAAGCAGGTAGCTACGTCATTTCCTACAACACCACCTCAAGGGGTTAGTCTGTCCTTTTAACAGACGAGTAATAATTAGATCATTAATTTTAGGGGTAAGTAGCTTGGAGATGCAGCGACATATATACGTAATAGGAAAAGATGTGGCTGTAGCCGATTTAAAATTTACAGCAACAGTGATAACAAGGTCATAAATTAACTTTTCGCAGTACAATCATCCAATAAGCTCGGACTTCAGCCAGTCAAACTCAAGCTTTCAACAGGCTTTTTCCCGTCATCTCGGCAGGCTGGGCAATGCCGGCCAATTCCAGAATGGTTGGCGCAACATCGGCCAGGATTCCTGCCCGCAGTTTACGTCCTTTGTGGGCCTCCGACACTAAAATCAGCGGCACCGCATTGGTCGTGTGAGCGGTAAAGGGTTCGCCTGTCACCGGATCACGCATCAGTTCGGCATTGCCGTGATCAGCGGTAATCAGGGTAATACCGCCGCAATCGCGCATGGCACTGACCAGGCGGCCGACGCACTGATCAACAGTCGCCACCGCCTGCAAGGCAGCGTCAAATATACCGGTGTGGCCAACCATGTCGCCGTTGGCATAATTAAGAATGATGAAGTCATATCTGCCTGAGTGAATGGCCTCGACAACCTTGTCGGTCACTGCCAGCGCACTCATTTCCGGCTGCAGATCATACGTGGCTACTTTAGGTGAAGGAATCAGCAGCCGGTCTTCGCCGGCAAAGGGCTGTTCTTCGCCGCCATTTAGAAAATAGGTAACATGGGCATATTTTTCGGTTTCGGCAATACGCAGTTGGGTAAAGCCCGCCTTGCTCACTACCTCGCCCAGCGTATTGGCCGGATGGGTTGGCGGAAAAGCAACCGGCACATTGAACGACTCATCATATTGGGTCATCGTCGCAAAGTGCAAAGGAAAATATCCGGCTGAACGTTCGAAGCCGTCAAAGTCGGCATCAGTCAGCGCCCGGGTAAGCTGACGGCCCCGGTCGGGACGGAAATTAAAGAAAATGACGCCATCATTGGGCTTTAACCCAGCATACTCAGCGGTCGTTATAATAGCAGGCTCGACAAACTCGTCGGTTTTTCCCTGCCGGTAGGAAGCTTCAACCGCAGCGACTGCGCTAGCGGCTTGCTGGCCCTGACAGTTAACAAGGGCCTGATATTCCTTGCCTGTGCGCTCCCAGCGTTTATCCCTGTCCATGGCATAATACCGTCCGGCCAGGGTAGCGATCCTGCCGACACCGATTTTTGCCATAGCCGTTTCAAGATCTTTAATATAGGCAATCGCGCTGCTTGGCGGCACATCCCGCCCGTCCAGGAAGGCGTGGACATAGACTTGCTTGATTCCCCGCCGTTTGGCTAATTCCAGTAACGCGTACACATGGGTGATATGGCTGTGAACACCGCCATCAGACAATAGGCCCATCAGATGCAGCGCCCCGTTTGATTTTTTGGTTTGTTCACAGATCTCGGACAGTACCGTATTGGTGAAAAAATCGCCGTCCTTGATGGCTTTGCTGATGCGGGTAAGTTCCTGATAGATAATACGGCCGGCGCCAATATTTAAATGGCCGACTTCCGAATTTCCCATTTGCCCGTCAGGCAAACCAACCGCTTCACCTGAGCAGGCAAGCTTGGTCACCGGATACAATTCCGACAGTAATTTCATATGCGGCGTATCAGCTCTGGCGATAGAGTTGAACTCGTCATCTTCACGGCCAATTCCCCAGCCGTCAAGAATAACAAGGGCGATAGGCGTTGATAGTTTCACTTTTTTCTCCTCGTGATTATTTAAACTTAACCAGCTTGCTGAAAGAATCGGCTTCCAGGCTTGCCCCGCCGACCAGCGCGCCGTCAATATCCGGTTTCGCCATAAGTTCGGCCACGTTGTCCGGCTTAACGCTGCCGCCATATTGGATACGGACGCTCTCAGCGCTGGCTGAACCAAACAATTCGCCAACCGTACGGCGGATAAAGGCGCATACCGCATTAGCGTCCTCCGCCGATGCGGTGCGGCCGGTACCGATGGCCCATACCGGCTCGTAAGCGATAACCAATCCGGCCACCTGTTCGGCGTTAAGGCCTTCCAGAGCGCCTTTTACCTGGGCCCCGACAACCTGTTCTGTTGCCTTGGCTTCGCGTTCAGCAAGCGTTTCGCCAACACACATAATGGGTTTCAGCCCGGCTGTAAACGCGGCTTTGAGCTTCTTGTTGACGGTTTGATCTGTCTCCGCAAAATACTGACGGCGCTCGGAATGACCGATAATTACATGGGTGCAGCCGATGTCTTTCAGCATTCCCGGGGCAATTTCCCCGGTGAAAGCCCCTTTGTCTTCCCAATGCATATTTTGAGCACCTAAGCCGATATTGGTTCCGGCTACAGCAGCGGCTACGGCCGTTAAAGCCGTAAAGGGAGGACAAACAACAATCTCCACAGCGGTTACTGTGCGCGTGAGAGCGTTCAATTCCTGCACTAGTTTGGCGCCTTCCCCGGCGGTCTTATGCATTTTCCAGTTACCGGCAATGATGGGTTTGCGCATATTCTCCACTCCCTTATACTTATTTGTCTGCCAGGGCGGCAACACCCGGCAGTTCTTTTCCTTCCAGGAATTCCAGCGAGGCCCCGCCGCCTGTCGAGATATGACTGATCTTAGCAGCAAGCTTGAGTTTTTCCAGGGCAGCCACCGAATCGCCGCCACCGACAATACTCTTGGCGCCCGACGCTGCTACGGCCCTGGCCACCGCTTCTGTACCGACGGCAAAAGCATCAAATTCAAATACGCCCATCGGGCCGTTCCATACGACTGTCTTGGCGCCCTGTAAGGCGGCGGCAAATTTTTCCGCCGTTGCCGATCCCAGGTCAAGCGCCATCCACTCAGCCGGTATTTGGTCGACCGCTACCGTTTTATGCGCCGCATCGGCGGCAAATTTATCGGCTACCACCACATCTGCGGGCAGCAGCAGTTTGACACCTTTCTTTTGAGCCGTTGCCAGCAGTTCTTTGGCTAAAGCAAACTTATCCGCCTCTACCAGTGATTTACCGGTCTGATAGCCTTGGGCAGCCAGGAAGGTATTGGCCATCCCGCCGCCAATAATAAGCGTATCCACCTTATTTAGCAGATTCTCGATGACGCCAATTTTATCGGAAACTTTGGCGCCGCCGATTATGGCGACAAACGGACGAACCGGATCGGAAACGGCCTGGCCTAAAAACAGCAGTTCTTTATCCATCAAAAATCCGGATACGGCCGGTATATACTTAGTGATCCCATGTACCGAGGCATGAGCCCGGTGGGACACGCCAAATGCATCGTTTACCATGATATCGGCCAAGCTTGCCAGTTGCTTGGCAAACTCAGGATCATTTTTTTCTTCTTCAGGATTAAAACGCAGATTTTCCAGCATCAGCAGTTGGCCGGGCTGCAACGCGGCCGCCATTTTTCTGGCCTCCGGCCCTACACTGTCGGCAGCAAATAATACTTCCCGGCCATAAAGTAATTGGGAAAGTTTTTGGGCAACAGGCTTAAGGGAAAATTCAGGCACAATTTTGCCTTTGGGGCGTCCCAGATGACTGGCAATAATTACTGCGGCATTTTTGGACAATAAAAATTCCAGGGTGGGAAGTGTTGCCCGGATGCGGGTATCATCTGTGATATTGCCGGCTTTATCCATCGGTACGTTATAATCAACCCGGACAAATACTTTTTTCCCGGCTACCCAGATATCGTTTAAACTTTGCTTATTCATAACCATTCCCTCCATTTTCAGCAGGTGTGGTATAAGAGAAGCAACCTGAAAGCAGGATTGCTTCTCCTATTCATAATCTTACAGACCCTTACTGATAATAAAGTCAATAAGGTCAACAACCCGGTTGGAATAGCCCCATTCATTGTCATACCAGGAAACAACCTTAACCAAATCGTCACCCACCATCATTGTCGACAAACCATCGACGATGGAAGAGTGGGCATTGCCGTTGTAGTCTTTGGAAACAAGCGGTTCTTCGGAAAAGGCCATAATTCCTTTGAGTTCACCGTTAGCTGCCTCTTTAAGGGCGGCATTGACGGTGTCCACAGTAGCCGGTTTTTCCAGTTGGGCGACAAGGTCGGTAATCGATACATTCGGCGTAGGCACCCGCAGGGCAAAGCCATTCAGTTTGCCTTTTAACTCCGGCAAAACAAGCGCTACTGCTTTGGCCGCGCCGGTTGTCGTCGGAATAATCGACACACCGGCAGCGCGGGCCCGACGGAGATCTTTATGAGGTAGATCAAGAATATTTTGGTCATTTGTATAGGCATGAACGGTCGTCATTAAACCGGATTTAATCCCGAATTTTTCCTGAAGCACTTTGGCAAAAGGAGCCAGGCAGTTAGTGGTACAGGATGCATTGGAGATAATTTGATGTTTGGCCGGATCGTATTTAGCCTGGTTAACACCCATAACAATGGTAATATCTTCATTTTTTCCCGGTGCGGAGATAATTACTTTTTTGGCGCCTGCCGCCACATGGGCCATCGCCTTATCCTTTTCCGTGAAACGACCGGTCGATTCAACGACAATATCGACCCCCATCGCCTTCCAGGGCAGTTGTGCCGGATCTTTTTCGGCAAGTACCTTAACAAGTCGGCCATTTACTTCAATACCGCCGTCAACCGCTTTCACTTCGGCAGGCATAGTGCCATGCACAGAATCATATTTTAAAAGATGCGCCAGGGTTTTGGCATCAGTCAGATCATTAACAGCCACAATTTCGAACTGCGGGTTGTTTACTGCTGCACGAAAAACATTTCTGCCTATACGACCAAAACCATTAATACCAACTTTGATTGTCATTAGAAAACGCCTCCTAAAAATTATTAGTGTTTATTAATAACTGAATAGCCTTTGCCGCCGCTTCATCAGTAATAAGCACATCCTGCCCGCCTGTACCGGCAACCGCCAAAATTGCCTTGGCCTTGGCCTTGCCCCCGGCGACTGCAATTACTGTACCTATTCCGGCCAAGTCATCCAGTCGTAAACCAATACTGCTCGTAACATACACAACTTTTCCCGGCAAAGCGCAATATTGCCCCAGTGCTTCGCCAACAGCCCCAGCCTGCTCAATCTCGGCAATAGTAGAGGCTGCCACACCACGCCGCCCTGCCATTTCAGCCGCCTCGCCAATCCCGTGAACCAGGATGTCGGCCTCTTTAATCATGTCGGCCACCGCTTTTAGATTGGCATCTCCGGCCAATATGGCTTCCAGCGTCTCTTCATTTACCCCGTCAGGAATATGCAGTAGACGATAACGGCCGCCCAGCTTATTGGCCATAACGGCGGCAATGGTGTTGGCCTGATATTCCACGATCTCGCCCAGACCGCCACGTGCCGGTACTACCGTGGTTGTGGGCAGTGTAAAATGAATCGCTGCCGCTACCTTGGCCATGGTTGAGCCACCGCTTACGGCGACAATCATATTATCTCCCAAGTATTCACCAAGTACACCTGCGGCAGCCCGGCCAAGTTCGCGGCGCACCGCAATGTCGGCTTCACTGTCGCCGGGAATGATAACCACTTTTTTAAGATTGAGCCGCTCTGCCAGTTCATCCTCAAGGCCGACCAAGTCATGGAGCAGCCGGACATATTCGGCTAAATCAGGCAATAATGCCTGCCCTTCCGCCGTCACACTAATGCCTAACTGTGAAAACTCGACAAGTCCGGCGTTTTTTAGCCAGTCTACCTGAGCCCTGACTCCGCGTTCACCTACATCCAGCATAGCGGCCAAGGCCCGGCGGCCTATCGGCTGAGCATGCTGAATATGGCGCAGGAGATTGTAGCGTGCTTCAATGGTTTGTATAAGTTCCGGCGCAAGTTTGCGCTGTAGCTGAATAAATCTTTCCATACTAACCGATCTCCCCGGGCTAATTTATGTCCCGCATAACCATATTATGTCCCACCGGAAGATAAAAAAACCAGATAGTTTTCCTATCGCCTTTTTTTGTATTCGGCAGTCACCTAGAAATTCCTGCTTTTTGAGGGAAATTTTTATGCCCGGAGAAGATTTATCAGGCGCAAAATGCACAGAGAAGTCCCTATGCCGGCTAACCGGCATAACAGGGACTTCTCTTCATCTCTAAGTCCGGCTTTATACTATTATAAGAAGATTAGCGGCTGTTGGTGCTTAGTCTTCCCAATCCATAGAGCGTTTAACTGCTTTTTGCCAGCCTTTATAGAATTTGCCGCTCTCTTCAGCCGGCATTTTAGGGCTGAAACGGGTATCCAGTTTCCAGTTCTGAACCAGATCCTCTTTATTGGTCCATACGCCAACAGCCAAGCCGGCCAAATAAGCCGCCCCCAGAGCCGTAGTCTCCGTCACTTGCGGACGGTCAACAGGCACACCCAGAATGTCGGCCTGGAACTGCATGAGAATATTATTAATAACAGCGCCGCCGTCAACCTTGAGGGCCTGCAGTTTTATATCGGAATCGGCCTCCATCGCGCTCAGCACGTCTTTGGTCTGATAAGCCATCGAATCAAGGGTAGCCCGGACAATATGGGCTTTCGTCGTACCCCGGGTCAGACCCAGAATGGCACCGCGGGCCGTCATATTCCAGTAGGGCGCACCCAACCCCACAAAGGCCGGAACAACATACACACCCTCAGAGTCGTTAACCTTTTTGGCAATATACTCCGAATCAGGCGCAGCATCAATCAGTTTCAGGCCGTCGCGCAGCCATTGAATAGCCGAACCGGCTACAAAAATACTGCCTTCCAGCGCGTACTCTACCTTGCCGCCAAGTCCCCAGGCAATAGTGGTCAATAGGCCGTTTTTCGATTCGTAGACTTTGTCGCCGGTATTCATCAGCATAAAGCAGCCGGTGCCATACGTATTTTTTGCCATACCGGGCTTAAAGCAGGTTTGACCGAACAACGCTGCTTGCTGGTCGCCGGCCGCGCCGGCAATTGGCACCGAGGCACCTAAGAATACTGTGGAATCGGTGTTGCCGTATACCTCGCTGGAAGGGCGAACCTGCGGCAGCATGGAAGCGGGTACAGTCAAGGCAGCCAGCAGTTCTTCATCCCATTTTAGTTCGCGAATATTGTATAGTAACGTCCGGGAAGCATTGGAGTAGTCGGTTACATGGACTTTGCCGCCCGACAGTTTCCAGATAAGCCAGGTATCAATGGTGCCAAACAGGAGATCGCCCTTTTCCGCCTTAGCGCGGGCGCCTTCAACATTATCCAGAATCCATTTTACTTTCGTACCTGAGAAATACGCATCTACAACCAGGCCGGTTTTCTTGCGGAACGTATCTTCCAGCCCTTTGGCTTTAAGATCATTACAAATATCCATCGTTTGCCGGGATTGCCAGACAATCGCGTTATATACCGGTTTTCCTGTCGTTTTATCCCACACAACAGTAGTTTCCCGCTGATTAGTGATGCCAATGGCTGCTATGTCAGCCGCACTAATGCCGGCTTTGGCAATTGCCTCGGCGGCAACCCCAATCTGTGAGCTCCAGATTTCATCGGCGTTATGCTCTACCCAGCCTGGTTTAGGGAAAATCTGGGTAAATTCTTTTTGCGCTACGGCTATGATGTTTGACTCCGAGTCAAAGATAATGGCCCGCGAACTAGTGGTTCCCTGATCAAGCGCAAGTACATACTTTTTGGTCATAACAGCAACTCCCTCTTTTTTTATTTTTTGATAGTAGCACCTCAGATATAAAAATAAAGCCCAAGCAACACCTAGCAGACAAGTTTTGTTCTAGGTGAAGACCCGGACTTTTCTTTATCTCTGTCCCTGTATTCTTCTAGTGTAATATATTCTCATATTATTTGATAATTCCTGCTATTTTTTCAATACTTAAAAAAGTTAATATTTTCACTCATTTCAAGAGTTTTCTTTTTACCAAAGCTCGCGTTTACTGGCACTCACCGCCATCAACCCATTGCGTACAGCTACGGCAATATCTTCCTGCGTATGCATCAGGCCGCCGCCCAAAATGGGAAGACCGGTCATATTGGCCAGTTCGGTTATCACACTGGCAGGAATAGAAGCCGGCAAGAGCTCCAGGGCGTCCGGTTTATACCCCTTAAGCAAATTGGCCCCTGTTTTAATGGCTTCCGAATCCATTAAAAACAAGCGATGAATTACCAGCATTCCCGCATCACGGGCCAGTTTCCCCAACTGCGGTTTGGTCGTAATAACGGCCGCCACTCCCATTCGGGCCAGAAACACAATCCCCGCCTTGTCCTTACCTACACCGCCCAGCAAATCCAGATGAACCAGCACGCGTTTTTTGTGTTCACGGGCTTGGGCCAGCAGTTCCGGCAAAATATTAATATCGCCAAATAACAGGATTACGCTTGGGCAGGCTGAATGCTCCAGCGCATATTTAAAATCCTCGTAATTGCGAGGGGCCGGTATGACATTGCCATTGCATAACAATTTAACAATACCGTGCTGTGTCACTAGACACTCACCGCCTCTGTCATAAATTCTTATTATGTATTCGCCGTCCCCGGCAATAAACCTCTTCACTAATTATGAAAGTTTTGTTATTTTATGTAAAAAAATGAAGGTCTCCCCCAATGGAGACCCTCGCAATTTTACTTCTTTAATGCCGTTTGCGTTTACTGGAAGCCGCTATGCCAAGCTCTTCCCGGTATTTGGCGACAGTCCGCCGGGAAACCATAATTCCCTTGCTATGCAAAATATCGCTCAAGGCTTGGTCGCTTAACGGCTGAGTGTGATCTTCGGCTGCAATCAACTCTTTTATCTCCTGTTTTACCCGGCTGGCAGACACATCTTCCCCGCCGGCACTTTGAATTCCTGAACTAAAAAATGTATTCATCGCAAATACCCCATGGGGAGTAGCCATATATTTATTGGCTGTTGCCCGGCTTACGGTAGATTCGTGAACACCAACCTGTTCAGCCACCTTTTTCATGGTAAGCGGGCGCAAAAACCTGGGCCCCTGCTCGAAAAAACCTGATTGCAAACGAATAATAGACTCAGTTACATTATATAGGGTGCGCCGTCGCTGTTCGATACTTTTTATCAGCCATACGGCCGCATGGATACGACTTTCCACATACTTGCGGGCGTCATTATCTTCTTCCCGGACAATTTGCCGGTAATAAGAATTGATTGAGAGTTGCGGCACATAGTTATCATTGATCTGAATGACGTACTCGTTGTTGAGCCGCTCCACAATTATATCAGGAACAATATATCCCGGCTGACTGCCGCCAAAGGCTCGTCCAGGCTTGGGATCAAGTGTGCGGATGATATCAACCGCCTGCTGAACTTCATGCATCGTACAGTGCAGCGCATCGGCAATTTGCCGGTAACGGCCGGAAGCAATCTGGGCGAGATGATCTTCAATAACAGCAGCCGCCAGTTTATAAACCGGGGTATCCTTTTCCGGCTTCATAGCTAGCTGAATGAGCAAACATTCCTGCAGGCTGCCGGCTCCCACTCCGGGGGGATCAAAAGTCTGAATCATCTTTAGTACAGAGGCTACATCGGCTTCCGCTACTTTTAGCCTCGCTGCCACCTCGGCTACCGTCCCGCATAAATAGCCGTTATCGTCAATACTGCCGATCAGGTATTTGCCGATCCTCAGATGCCTGGCTGTAAATACGGAAAAATGTAATTGCATTTCCAGATAATCTTGCAAGGAAACGGTAGCCGCATCGGCAATTTCCCGCCGCTCCGTACGCTCCGGATTTTCCTGCTGCATACCACTGGCCGTACGCGTTCCGTTCAACAAGTACTCCATCCAGCCATCGGCTTCCATTGGACTGTCGTCGTCGCGCGGCGAAGGTTCCGGTTCAGGCGCCATAACCGGCTCGTCACCGCCCTCACTGACAGTCTCAAGTACGGGATTCTCCAACAGTTCCTTTTCCACCAGTTCCGCCAGTTCCGTTGCCGGAAGTTGAAGAATGGCGATAGCCTGACGTAGCTGGGGAGTCATAATTAACTTTTGTGTTGTTTCCAATTTTAATCCGTAATCAAGTTGCACAGCGTTAACCTCCCCCAGGGTCAGACCTGTGTCTGTCCCACTATAATAATTATGATAAACTTTTAAAAAAATGTTAACAGATTCGCGGCAACTGCTCGCCGGTTAACATATCCAGCAGACGCAAGCCGCCAATCGTTGTTCTGAGCGCTACCTGGCCGGCCGGCTTGGCGGTCACCGTACCAATAATCCGCGCTGCGTTGCTCACCGGGTACTGTCGCATAATTGTCAGAACCTTTTTACTATACTCTCTTTCGACAAAAACAACCACTTTTCCTTCATTGGCAAGATATAAAGGATCAAATCCCAATAATTCACAAACAGCCTGTACTTCCGGCCTCACCGGTATGGCGCTTTCATCCAGTAAAATACCAACCCCGGCATCTGCCGCAATTTCATTAAGGGTTGTTGCCAGCCCGCCCCGGGTGGGGTCCCGCAGCATGCTAACGGCCGGCACTGCGGCCAATAATGTCTGGATTAGCTTATTCAAGGGAGCACAGTCGCTGATAATTTGCTGCGGCAAGGTTAAGCCATGCCGCTCACCCATGACAGCAATGGCGTGGTCGCCGAGATAACCGCTGACAATGACTACCTGGTCCGGCTTAACCCGTTTGGCCGTAATATCAGCCTGCGGCAGCAGCGCCCCAATGCCGGCGGTATTGATATAGATGCCGTCAACCGCCCCTTTTTCCACTACCTTGGTATCGCCGGTAACAATGGCGACACCGGCAGTCTGCGCCATGGTACTCATGGAAGCTACAATCCGCCGGAGCTCGTCAACAGGCAAACCTTCTTCCAGAATAAAGCCGGCACTCAAATATAAAGGCGCGGCCCCGCACATGGCCAAATCGTTGACTGTGCCGCAGACGGCCAGCTTGCCAATATCACCGCCCGGGAAAAAACGCGGCTTGACCACGTAGCTGTCTGTGGCAAACGCCAGCTTGGTCCCCCCAATACCGAGGCGTGCGCCATCGTGCAGTTCTGCCAGAGCCGGATTGGCGAAGGCGGCTACCATAATATTCTCGATCAGATCATGGCTTAAACGCCCGCCGCTGCCGTGCCCCAGCAAAATGCGTTCTTCCTGGTCATGCATAATTCCACCGTCCTTGACCATATTTATACCAGGCGGCGCAAGCCCCCTCTACCGACACCATACAGGCCCCCACCGGGTGCTCCGGCGTGCAGTTGCCGCCAAAATGCGGACAGGCTTCCGGACGAATCCGCCCGCATAACACTTCGCCGCAGCGGCACCCGGCCGGCTCCTGCGTTACCACGGCCGGCAGCGGCAGCTGCGTCCCGGCATCAAACCTATCGAACTCGGGCCTTATGGCAAGGCCCGAGTCTTCTATTGCGCCCAGCCCCCGCCATACGGTCGTTACCGGCTGGTACACCTGCCGGAGAATGCTGACAGCGGCAACATTCCCCGCCGGTTTGACCACCCGCCGGTATTGATTGCCAATTTCGGCGTGGCCGCAGGCTATCTGGGTCAGCAGCATATAAATTCCCTGGAGAATATCCAGGGCCTCAAAGCCGGTCACAACCGCCGGCTTATGATACTCTGCCGCAACAAACCGGTAAGGTTCAAGACCGCTGATAGCCGCCGTATGGCCTGGCAGCAAAAAACCGTCTACCCGGATATCCGGTGCCGACAGAAGTGCCCTGAGGGCCGGCGGTACCAGTTTGTGGGCCGGCAACAGAAAAAAATTAGTCAATTTCAACCGTTCTGCCTGCAAGAGGGTGGCGGCGGCCGTAGGCGCCGTGGTCTCAAACCCCACAGCCAGAAAAACTACGTCCTTATCCGGCCGTTCCCTGGCTATGGTCAGGCTGTCCAACGGCGAATACACAATCCGGATATCGGCCCCCTGCGCTTTTTGGGCCAGCAGCGTCGAATGGGATCCCGGCACTTTCAGCATATCGCCGAACGTGGCCAGGATGGTATCAGGCCGCTGGCTAAAAGCAATGGCCGTATCGAGATATTCGTTAGGCGTAACGCACACCGGACAACCGGGGCCGCTGACCAATTCAACATTTGCCGGCAGCAGCTGCCGGATGCCGTTACGGAAAATGGACACTGTATGGGTGCCGCACACCTCCATAATCCTTACCGGGCGCTCTGCCAGCCTGGCAATCTCCCGGGTAAAACCATGCGCCGCCCACGCCGTTTCCTCAGCTGTCAGTTTCATAGCACTCCAGCTCCTTAAACAATTCCAGCGTCTTCAACGCCTCTGCTTCATCTATGGTCTGAATGGCAAAACCGGCGTGAACAAGCACATAGTCCCCCACTGCAGCATCCGGCAGCAGCATCAGACTAACCTGGCGGGTTACGCCGCTGATGTCAACCGTCCCCATAAACTCACTGCGTTCAATAATTTTGGCCGGAACAGCCAAACACATTGCTCATCGGCTCCTTTCCCCGGCAATTACCGCCTGCCCCAAGGCCAGACCACCGTCGTTAGGCGGGGTCTGCCGGTGAAGATACGGGACAAGTTTATGTTGCGCGAGCATTCTGATAACTTGCGTAAGTAAGGTCATATTCTGAAAAACGCCGCCACTGAGAACGATTTCCTTAATCCCTGTGGCTTTGCTGATCTTACGTGTCAGTTCACAGGCTGCGGCGGCCAGGGTGGTATGAAAGTCGGCAGCTAACTGCGGTACAGCTGCCCCTTGCTCCATTGCCTGACACAATCCGGCAAATACCGGTTTGAAATCCAAAATCCAGGTTCCGGCCACTGCTGTAAGATCATAGGCCAGTATCCGGCCTACCCTTCCCTGTGCCGCCATTTCCAGTTCAATCGCCGCCTGCCCTTCATAGTGAATACTCTGACGAATTCCCAACAACGCAGCGGCAGCATCAAACAACCGACCCGCTCCCGACGCTCGCGGCGTATTAATTTTCTTTTCGGCCGCTGTGACAACTAACTGCCAGTTGGCAGGCAGTTGAGCGGTCAAGGGCAGGGCGTGGTCGAGAAAACTTTCTCCATATAATTCTTTCAGCAGACAGACTGCAATCCGCCAGGGCTGACGCACAGCCTGCGCTCCGCCCGGCAGCGGCAGATAGGCTAAGTGTCCGGCCCGCCGGTATTCCCGTAAATCGGCAACCAGAAACTCGCCGCCCCAGAGGGCGCCGTCCGGGCCATAGCCTGTACCGTCAAAAGCAAGGCCGATAACCGGGCCTGTCAGTTGATGTTCGGCCATTACCGCCGCAATATGGGCATGATGGTGCTGGACGGACACTATGGGCAGCCCTGTTTCTTGCGCAAACTTGGTTGACAGATATTCAGGATGCTGATCACAGGCGACCACCTGGGGCTCAATAGCCAGCAATTTCTGCAAATGCGCAATAGCTGCCACATAAGACTGATAAGTGGGCATATTCTCCAAATCGCCGATATGCGCACTGAGGAAAGCCTGTCTGCCCCGCGTCAGGCAAAAGGTGTTTTTTAGTTCTCCGCCGACGGCGAGAACAGACGGCAGTTCACGGGCCAAACTGACCGGTGCGGGCACATAGCCCCGGCTGCGTCGCAGGTAATACGGCTTATTGAAAACCACCCTGACCACCGAATCATCAGCCCGGCAATAAATCTCCCGGTTGTGAACTAGAAAATAATCGGCAATCGCACCCAGCCGCGCCAGCGCATCCTCATCCTGATAGGCAATAGGCTCATCGCTTACATTGCCGCTGGTCATCACCCACATATTCGCCGGCGCCAGTAACAGGATATGGGCGGGGGCATACGGCAGCATAACACCAAGGCAGGGATTGCCCGGCGCAATACTGTCCGCCAGATTATAGCCTTCATTTTTGGTTAAAAGGACAATCGGTCGGGCCGGGCTGGTCAGCAATTGTTCCTCAACAGCCGATACGGCGCATTGGGACTTGCATATTGCCAGACTGCCGGCCATTACGGCAAAGGGCTTGTCTTCCCGTACTTTCCTCGCCCGGAGCCGCGCTACGGCCGACTGATCCCGGGCGTTGACAGCAAGATGATAGCCGCCGATGCCTTTGATCGCCAGGATCCGGCCGGCGGCAATCTGCTCGCGTGCCAAATCAAAGACATCTTGTCCCGCCTCTACCGGGGTTCCCGCCTTATCCAACAACCGGTAAACCGGGCCGCAATCCGGACAGGCATTAGGCTGCGCATGAAACCGGCGGTCAGCGGGATTGTCATATTCGGCCTGGCAAGCCGGACACATGGCAAAATTACGCATTGTCGTCAACGGCCGGTCATAGGGGATATCCTTAATAATGGTAAAGCGGGGGCCGCAATCCGTGCAATTGATAAACGGATAACGGTAACGACGGTCAGCGGGATTCAGGAGTTCCTCCCGGCAGCGCGGACAAGTAGCCACATCAGGTGAAATCAGGACGGTTTTGACAGAGCCGGCCACGCTGGCCCTGATTTGAAAATCCGTGTAGCCTTGCAGCCGGCATTCTTTCACAGTAAGCGAATCGATAGCCGCCAAGGGCGGCGCCTGCCTGGTGATATCCTTGACAAAACCGGTAAGCGCCGCCGGATTGCCTTCCGCTGCTATCGTAACACCGGTGGCATTATTCGATACCCAGCCTGTAATGCCATACTGCCTGGCCAGGTTATAAACAAAGGGGCGGAAACCCACCCCCTGGACAATGCCTGTGATCTGAATCCGCACTCCCCTGTCGCTCATAAGCACTCCTAACTTATAATAAAACTTTGCTCAAACTAATCTTGATCGACCATAGCCAGCTTGGCCTGAATCATAATCGCACACTCCAGCCGCTTTTTCTGCAGTGCACACCCCAATTCGTAAGGCTGACGCAAATCATGGTGAAATAAATCGGCATTGGCATGGCAGCCGCCGCTGCAGTAAAATCTCGCCCAGCATTCACGGCAAGCCGGTTTATTCAGCACATGTGCCTGACGGAATTTCACCGGTAATTCACAGTTCTGAATTCCTTCATAGACATTGCCCAGTTTATATTCATCCCGGCCGACAAACTGGTGACAGGGATATAAATCTCCCTCAGGCGTTACGGCAAAATACTCATGACCGGCGCCACAGCCGCTCAGGCGTTTGGCCACACAGGGGCCGTTGCTTAAGTCCAGATTAAAATGGAAAAAGTCAAAACCGTTGCCGGCCAGCTTGCGTTTCAGATATTCTGCCGCCAGCAGCTCATATTGACGGAATAGTTCCGGCAAATGAGCTTCGGTCAACGCATAATCGGCATCTTTAGCTACAACCGGTTCCACCGACAATTGACTGAAGCCCTGATCGGCCATAGACAGTACGTCGGCGGCAAAATCCAGATTATAGGCTGTGAAGGTGCCGCGCAGGTAGTAATTCTGATCGCCACGCGAGGCGACTACCTGTTTACAGTGCTTGAGCACCCTGTCATAACTGCCGCTGCCGTCAACGCGCGGCCGCATCCGGTCATGCACCTCCGGGCGACCGTCCAGACTGAGCACTAAGCTGATATGATTGTCATTTAAAAATTGGATAATCTCAGCGGTCAGCAATAGGGCATTGGTCGTCAGGGTCAGTTTAAAGATTTTACCGGTTTCCGCTTCTCGCTTTCTTACATAACCGACAACATGGCGAACCGTATCCATATTTAAAAGCGGTTCACCGCCAAAGAAGTCCATTTCACAATGGCGGCGCTGTCCGCTATTTTCAATAATAAAATCAACCGCCCTTTCGCCGACCTCCTTAGGCATAAGACCGCGGCTATGACCAAAATCACCGGTCCCGGCAAAGCAGTAGCCGCAGCGCAAATTGCAATCATGCGCCACATGCAGGCACAATGATTTTACCAGCGGCTTATCGCTAAAAGTCAGCGGTACTGTCAGTTCCGGCGTATACAATTGTCCAGTCTCAATAAGTTCCCTAAGTTCCCCGAGCGCTTCTCTTAGAGCCGGCTCTTCATATTTATGGGCCAGAGCGGCAATAACCTCCGCCTCGTTAGCCCCGTTAAAAACATCTACTATATCGTACACCATATCATCAACAATATGTACGGCACCGCTATTAATATCAAGAACAATCGCTAAATCGCCAATTTTAAATTTATGTACTTGCATTTTCTATCCTTTCTTTTATCGAGGCAGTTCAGAAATGTTCATATGCACGTTCTGTTTACCTCATTGTCGTAACGCACAATATTGATCGCAGATTATTCTACGCAAACTGTACGAGCCGCCCGGAAAAACGTGCAGCGCCGCGTACATGGGTGCGTACGCAAGCAAACGTTTTGAGGAGCAACGAAGCAGATGGGCATTTATGAGCTGCCTCCAAAAAATTAGGCCCCTTGGCGTGGCAAGGGGCCGGCACACAACCTAATCCTTTTGGCAAACCTGGTTGCCCACCGTGCAGGAAGTCTTGCAGGCCGACTGGCAGGATGCCTGGCATTCCCCACAGCCGCCGGTATGTACAGTTTGCGTCAGCGATGCTTTATTGATTGTTACAACATGCTTTTTCATATTTTATTTCCTCCTTGCCTTGCGTCAAAATAATTAGTTCTTCCTTTACTATTTTAGCTGTTTTACCGGCAGGAATCAATAGGCAAAGAAGAATCCCCGCCGCCGCCCAAGCGACTACAGACCTATATACAACGTACTAAAGATTTTTGCAGGCGGGTGGTGTGGGGGGCAACGGCAACGTAAAAAGCAGGGATGCTCTGCCTCAACGCCATCCCTGCCGCACATATTTTATTTTTTTTCAACCGGAGCCAAAATGATTTTTACGGGCAGATTGGACGCACCCGGCGGGGAAAAGGTCAGCCAGAGCGACTGTCCGCCTGCATAGTTGCCAAGATGGGCCACATCATTGATAGTCTTGCTGCCGAAAAACAGCTTGTCTGCCGGCGTACCAATAACACTTTCTTCCTGGTGGCGGTATTTGATTTTCATGCCGCCCGCATATTCCCCTCCCCGGGGATTTAAGTAAACAGCATAGTTTTGTTCAAAGGCTGTAGGGAGAAACACTTTATACATAACACCATAATTGCCGTAGTTAAGTGTTTGCGAGCCATCGGTCGCATCAATCCCACTGACAAAGGTGTCCCGTTTATGGTCCGCCAGAGTAATGGCCATTACACCATCATTTACCGAATTATAAACCTGACTGGGAACAATATAACGATCCATGCCGGCGAATGTTCCCCTAAGCCGTTGGCTGTCGGTCGGCAGTACAGTGGCATTTACCACAAATTCAGCCGGGTCTTCCTTGACCGGCAACATCATCACTACTACCTTAACTGGCTCTTTGGTCTCGATATCATAGATACCGTTAACAAGCTCGTCCGGTGCAACAACCGTTTCATTGAGCACCGGTTCCAGCAGCGCTGTTCCCTTGGCCGGCACCGCAATAAGGCCGACGTTCGCCTGACTTAGATAGTTCATTTGGGCAGCTTTGCCGATAGCCAGATAGTCCAGTCCCGGACCACCCAGTCCATATTGTTTGACGACAACATCGGTCGGCGTAGCGGCATCATTAACCAAGAGAACAACAATCTTTTTGGGTTCCTTGGTAGCATTTACATGATGAAAAAACAGCCGGGCATCGCCGGTTACCGTATCCTGATACGTAATCCCATCGGCAGGCACCATCTCGGGACTGTCGGATAACAAGAGCTTGCCGCCCTGTTCGTTCATCGTAACAGGCAACTCATTCAGTCTGCTGAGATTGCTGTTTTCCGGAAAACCGGACTTAGCCAAAGTTTGCTGGGGCGCGGCAACTACGCTGACGGCAACTGTGACCGCCAGTGCCACACCTACCTGTCGCATTAGTTTTAACAATACAATACCTCCTAACAGCGGTTGACCCCTCACCGGCAAAAGAACCTGGGCTTATGCCAAGCCTTGTGTGATACCGGCAGAAGCCTTAGTGGAGCGTCTACGCTGAAATCATAATTACTTCGCGGGCCTTTTTCCGCAATGCTTCGTTGTCGTCGGTTTACATATTCCCGATATGCGCACCTCCTCCGCCTCGCCTTGCGGAAAAATTCCCGCGAATTCTTTTACGCTTTCAACGTAGACGCTCCACTAGTCATTCTAATCTGAGAATATTACTTCTACTATCAGGATTATAACAGACTACGGCCTGTCCTTCAACCGCTAGGAAGACTTTACCGGTCAGAAATAGACGGTGGACGGGCTTTCCCAGGGGTGGGCCCCGGCTAAAATATTATCGACAAGTCCTTTGGCGCCTTGCTTGACCACATTATAAACAGGAGCCTGCATGTTTTTCTGCACTAACAATTGCAGGCGCACAAAATCCACAAATGCCGGCTCATAAGTTTTGGATTCAAAACGATATTCGGGATAAAAAGGATTTAAAGTGACCGCCAATAAGGGAATGCGTTTTACCATCCCCACATAGCCGCCGGCTTCCATTATTTTATCAAGAAAAGCATAAGCCGTAACCGGGTTGCCTGTCACCAACAGCTTAACCGGATCGGCAAAAGTAATAAACAGCGGCCACTTATACCGGGTAAAAGCGTCGCGCAAGGCCGCAAGCGCGGCTTCACTGACAATTCCGGGGATATATAAGTAGCTGTCAGCCGGAACCGATTGGGCGGACAAATCGTCAATCACTATCCGGGCGTCAATTTCACTAAGCAGCGAAGTACCTGGCCAGCTGCTCACTTCTCTTAATTCTTGATTAAGCAAAGTAATGCCTTGCGGCAGGCTAAGCGACAATTGTCGTGCCTTGGGTACAGTCGGCAAACCGGCAATCCGCCAGATACACTCGGTTTCTTCTGCCAAGCGGGGAATATCCGGTGACCGGGAGGCACCGGTAGCCAGTACAAAACCGTCCGTTTCCACCATGGGGGCAATGCGATTAAGCGCCCCGTCAAATATCTGGACACCAGGCCCGGTTTCATGAAACAACTGGGCCAGCATACGTACTTCCGCACTTTTGTTAGGTCCGGCAGTAACGGCCAAACCGGCTTTCGTTATTCTCACCAGCGATATTTTGCCAAGCGGGGTGGTAATCCTGGTTGGCAGCAGCACTTTATAGCCTGCGGTGCTGACTGTCAGGCATTTTTCCGCTGTGGCCACCAAATCGCCCGGTTCTACCCGTAATTTGGGTTTAGGCAAACCGGTAATATTGTCAATATTTTCGCCGTCATAACCGATGCTGGTCAAAAAAAAAGGAATGCTGCGTTCCCTAAGTTCCTCGATAATCGCCGCTGTTGTTGTTGTTTTGCCGGTGTTTTTGGCTGTCCCGGCAATACCCAGCCTAATTTCCAGGGAAATTGTTCTCACCTGCCGCTTGACGCTTTTTTCCTATAGATAGTTTGCCTCGACAAGCGATTAACTATTAAAAATTACTGTAAGCTTGACAATTTCCCATAAATTTGCGCCCGCAGCAGCCGCAGACGAAATTCCCATAAACCAAATTTAGGCCGGGGGACATTGACGCGTTTGAGCTGATACACATCCCCCCCGGTAGTGCCTAGGCCCGGCAGGCCGGTACAGGCGGCGGTGTAACCAGCTTGTTTAAGGGCAGTCAGTGTTGCGGCATTGTATCGACCATACGGATAGGCCAGAAACTGAACCGGCTTCCCCAGGTTGGCTTCCAGCAGTTCCTTAGAGCGAACAAGCTCGCTCAGTTGCTCTTCCGGACTCAGTTCGTCCAAGGCGACATGACTATAGGTATGGGAGCCTATTTCCATGTTTCTCGCCTGCATATCCTTGAGCTGCTCCCAGGTCATATAATCCGGCTGCCCTACTTGTCCGGCAATGACAAATACAGTTCCCTTTAAACCGTATTTTTCCAGGATAGGCAAGGCGGCTGAATAATTGTCCTCATAACCGTCATCAAAAGCAATAATAACCGGTTTGGCCGGAAGCTCACCGGGCCCGGCGGCAAATAATTCGGCCAAAGAAATAGCCGTATAGCCATGCTCGGCTAAATATTGCATTTGCTCCTCAAATTCAGCCGCATCAACACTATAGATTTCCGGCAAACTGCCTACCTGATGATAGGCCAGAATAGGCACGCCCCCGCCGGGAGCAAGCAGCCACAGCATAAATAGCAGCAGAAGTCCTGCCACAATTTGCATCATTCGTATCATTTTACATTCATCTCTATTTCATTCAGGTTGTTGAAATCCTAAGGATTTGGCTATTTCTCCCAGCTTGCGCAGACGGTGATTTATGCCGGATTTACCAATTCTTCCTTCCAATACCTCTACTAATTCGGATAAAGTAGCCTCCGGATAAGCTAACCGCGCCTCAGCCACTTCGCGCAAAGGCGGTGATAATTTATCGAGTCCCAGCTTCTGAGCAATAACCCGAATGCTCTCAACCTGCCGCACGGCAGCATTTACGGTTTTTTGCAGATTGGCAGTCTCACAGTTGACCAAGCGGTTAACCTGATTGCGCATATCTTTAACTACCCGCACATTTTCAAAAGTCAGCAATGCATTATGGGCGCCAATAATTTGCAAAAAGGCGGTAATGGCATTCCCATCCTTTAAATAAACAATATAATCGTCCTTACGGTCAGTCATACGGCCTGACAGACCAAGGGATTTCATAACCCGCACCAACGACTTGGCTAAATCTTCATTGCCTGTTACCAGTTCAAGATGATAAGAGCCTTCCGGTCGGTTCACCGAGCCCGCTCCCAAAAAAGCCCCTCGCAGATAGGCCCGGCGGCAACAGGTTTTGCGCAGGAGTGCTTTATCGGACTGCACATTAAGACCGCCGTCACGCATAATACCCAAATCCGCCAGCAGCTCATTCACTCCCCGCGACGGCACTACCCGCACATGGTAGGTATTATTCTTTTTTAACCGCCGCCCTCTGGTGACTACTACTTCAGTTTTCACAGGAGAAAAACCTTTAATCAGGCCGAGAACCTTGCGGGCGACAGCCGCATTTTCACTGCTAAAGTTAATTCCCAGATTGGCATTGCCGCCGATCGACATCGCACCGCCCATCCGGATAAGCGCTGCCAGTTCGGCAGCATCACAACAGCTGTGCTCGCCGGCTTTACGGGCTAGTTCATTTTTTACTTCCGTTGAAAACGACAAGGTCCTCAGTCCTTTAAATCAATCTTTTAGTTTTTTGATACTTTCCGCCATAATGTAATAATCCAATAAGCGCATCCGGTCAGAATTAAGCTTCAAGTCATACACCATCGACATGATGGTGCGCGACAGCCTTGCCGGATCATGGCGCACCAAATTGGTTTCGCTTATCAGGTTGGCTTTGACGACTTTTATACCCAAAGCCTCAATGGCTTCAATATCCGGTACTACCGGATAAGCTCCTTGCTCAGCATAGACCTGACATAATTCCGGTGCTACTTCCTGCACATTGACAACCGCTATGTCAATCGCCCCGGGACCAGCGTGGTCCAGGATGGCTTTAATATGGTCACAAGCCGTATACCCGTCGGTTTCTCCGGGCTGAGTCATAACATTGCATATATATATCTTGACCGCATCACTGTCTCTAACGGCCTCGGCGATACCCTTGACCAATAAGTTGGGGATAACGCTGGTATAGAGACTGCCTGGTCCCAAAATGCAGGCATCGGCATCCAGGATAGCTTCCACGGCGCCCTTAACCGGCAAAACATTCTGCGGTTCAATCACTACTTTTTTAACTTTTTTGCCTGACAGCGGAATTTGCGATTCTCCCCGCACCCTAGTGCCGTCAGCCATTTCCGCGACAAGCTGAACCCGCTCGTTGGTAGATGGCAGTACCTGTCCACGTACGGCCAATACCTTGCTCGACTCTTTAAGGGCCAGCTCAACATCGCCGACAATTTCCGTCATCGCCGCAATAAACAGATTGCCGAAGCTATGACCGGCCAGTTCACTGTGGCCGCCAAAGCGGTGCTGAAACAGTTTTTCCATAAGCGGTTCGGTATCGGCCAAAGCTACCAGGCAGTTACGGAGGTCGCCGGGAGGAATGATTCCCAGTTCTTCGCGCAACCGTCCGGATGACCCGCCGTCATCCGCTACGGTAACCACTGCCGTAAGATTGCTGGTAATGCTTTTTATGCCCCGTAACAATACAGACAGACCAGTGCCGCCGCCGATAACGGTAATAGCCGGACCGCGATTAAGTTTGCGTTTTTCAAAAATAATCTCCACAAGCTTGTCAGACCCCTCGGGTACTAACACGCTAATGACAGATTTGATAATCTGCTGCGTAGCGGCCAGCATAATGCCCAGCCCCATCACCACAATGGCAGTACCGGCAATTGTCGTCACAGCATAATAATATTTGCCGGTGGTCATATAAAACAGGCGGAAGATTGCCTCTTCCACAAAGCCAATATATTTATAGTTAAACACAATGGCCAACCCCATACTGGCACAGATAACACCAGCAGAAAACAAGAGCAGCCAGCGCTTGAACTTCATGCCCGGATACAGCCATTTCAAAAAATGCATTTCTTCACCCCCGAACAGGTGATATGACAACCATTGTGTACCTGTTCTGAACCTCTACTATTTCCATTATTCAATAACATTATGTTTTATATCCCGATGTTCAACATTTACCTTGAAGCCCTTGCCCTTAAGATATTCAAACATCTTCTCGGCAATAAACACCGAGCGATGAAGGCCGCCGGTACAACCGATGGCGATAATCAACTGGCTTTTCCCCTCTTTGATATAATGGGGAACAAGAAAATCAACCAGGCCTGCCAATTTCTCCATAAATTGCTGAGTAACAGGCCATTTCCAGATATAATCGCCCACTATTGGCTCTTGTCCGCTTTTGCGCCGCAGAGACTCAACATAAAAAGGATTAGGCAGAAAACGAACATCCATAACCATATCGGCATCAAGCGGCATTCCATATTTAAAGCCAAAGGATACCACCGTAATCGTCATGCGCTCATGCTCGCGCTCTTCGGCAAACAGAGCCGTAATTTTCCCCCGTAGTTCGGTTGTAGATAGACCGGACGTATCGATGATATGCGTAGCCCGTCCCCTGATTTGTTCCAAGCGGTCCCGTTCCCGGTTAATGCCTTCGCTAATTCGTCCATGAGGCGCCATAGGGTGACGGCGGCGGGTTTCTTTATAACGGCGGATAATGGTGGCGTCAGAAGCTTCCAAAAATAGTATCTCATACAATAAATCCTGCTTCTCCATTCCCTCCAATACCTGGATCAATGTATCAAAAAATTCGCCACCGCGAATATCGACCACCAGCGCAATTTTGTTTACCTTCCCCCCTGATTGCATACACAATTCGGCAAACTTAGGGATCAGCATCGGCGGCAGATTATCCACGCAAAAATAGCCCAGATCCTCCATGGCGCGCATCACTTGAGACTTGCCGGCTCCCGACATACCAGTAATAATTACCAGACGAAAGTTATCCATCATCATGTACACCTCAATTTGTTCATTCCCTGAACTTAACTCAATGCATATTTCTCAATAGCTTCCGCCACACCATCCGCATCATTGTTCAGGGTTCCCAGGCGAGCAGCCGCCTTCACGGCAGCACTGGCATTGTCCATGGCAACCCCCCAGCCGGCATATTGGATCATAGGCAGATCGTTGCCACTGTCACCCACAGCCATAACTTCTTCCTGCTTAATCCCCAGCTTATCGGCTAAATAAGCCAAAGCCAGACCTTTATTGGCCAATGGATGGGTAATTTCCATAAATGTCGGTTTGGATATTGCCATGGTCAGCTTATCCCCAAACTGTTCTTTTACTGTGCGGTACGCTTCCTTAGTGCCTTCTTCCGTTGACATAATGAGCATTTTCGTCGGTGCTTGTTCGGCAGCATAGAGCCGGTCGCCGATGGCATTGGCCGGAGCACCGGACATGCGCGAATAGTAGGATGAATAGTCATTACATTCTTTCACATACAGTTTATCATTGATGTAGGTCTGAATATACCAACCATTTTCCCGGCATAATGCCAGCACCGCCAGGGCAAGTTCCCGCTCTACCGGCCGATGCATCAGAACTTCACCGGACAAACAGGCTTTAATTAAGCCGCCGTTATAGGTAATAAGCGGTACGTCAAGCTTAAGTTGCTTGGCATATGCCAGCGCCGAACAATACATTCTCCCAGTGGCAATAGTGACCGTAATTCCCTTTGCCACAGCCTGGCGGATGGCTTCACAAGCCCGTGGTGAAACAGCTAACTTGCTGTCCAGCAACGTATCATCCAAATCGATTGCGATAAGTTTTATTGTCATTGCTATCTCCTTAACCTGAAAATATATACAGCGTACTAAAGATTTTTGCAGGCGGGTGGTGTCTTGGCTGCGCCTGCAAATTTTTTTAAGGCGGAATATATAGAATTGCAGGATTTGCTGTTACAAGCTTCCTGCAATCATCGGTCGTGTATTATTTTTGATAAAGTTAAGCTGCATAGCGTCATCAACAGCACACCTGCTATCGAGGCCAGCGCACTTGAGATTTGAAAACCCGGCAACGCTTTTACAACCATAAAGGGTGTAAAAATATTGGTCATAAAGGTAATGCCACCCAGTGTCGACAAATTGAACGGCAGGGCAGTCAGCATAAACAGCGGTCTGATCGCGGCGTTTGCCAACCCGATGATTGCTCCGCCCAGCAGCGTTCCCCCTAAGGTATCGACAAAGATTCCCGGCAGTTTAACCGCCAGCATCACTAAAATCGCCGCATTAATAATAATTCGCAGTAAAAAACCGGTCACGCTTCTTCCCCCTCTACGTTACAGCCACATTACTTATTATATCCTATTGGATAAACTTCCTGCAAATCTCCTTATCCTTGCTCCAACAGCAGCAAGGCCCTCTTCATATCCAAACCACCGCCAAAACCGGTCAGGCTGCCGTTAGCGCCCACGACCCGGTGGCAAGGCACAACCAACGGTGTGCGGTTGTTATGCACGGCGCCGCCAACCGCCCTGGCAGCGTGAGGATGACCGACAGCCTGGGCGACATCCTGATAACTAACCGTAACACCATAGGGAATGGCAGCCGTATATTTCAGCACAGCCGTCCGGAACGGACTGTAAAAACGCCAGTCAACCGGCACACTAAAAGTTACCGGAAATCCCAGAAAATATTGACGCAGTTCATTGTCTAACTGTGCAGACCATGACCATGCTTCCTGCCCTTGGGAGAACGGGGTTATGGTTTTGGCAAAAATGTCGGCCAAGGCCGCCGCCTCATCCGGCCGGGGAAACCCCAATTCCCATAAGCCGGCGTCAGACCATACGGCGGCCACCTCACCCCATTTTGTGCGAAGGACACTGTAATAAAGCGCCGCCGGTTCTACCATAAAATCTCCACCGGCACATCGCTCACCTGGTCCGTACCGGTGAGCAGCATAGCGGCACTTAGCTCGGCCTTATATTGATTTAACACCAATTCTACCCCTTCGGCGCCGCCGCCGACAGCCGCAATGGCCAGGGTCCTGCCCAGCAGTACCGCATCCGCACCGAGCGCCAGCATTTTTAGAACGTCGGCGCCGCTGCGAATACCGCCGTCAACCAAAACGGTCATTTTGCCTTTTACCGCCTCCACAATATAAGGCAATACCTCGGCCGTACCGGGAGTATGATCCAGTGCCCGTCCGCCATGATTGGAGACAACGATCGCATCAACCCCGGCCTGCCAGCAGGCTTCCGCATCATCGGGGGTCATAATCCCTTTTACAATAAAAGGAATCGTTGTATGATTTTTGATAAATTCCAGTTCCTCAATAGTTTTCGGTCCTACCGGCTGGCCGGCATTAGTCATATTTACAAGGGCGGCGGCATCGATATCCATACCGAAAGCCGGGCACCCGGCTGCAGCCGCCTGTTTAGCCAGCTCCACTATTTTTTCCGGATCCCGCGGCTTAATAACCGGTATACCCCAGCCCTGCTCCTTCGCTATAGCCGCCATACCGGAATCAAATACGACAGGTTGGGGGCCGTCACCGGTCATGCCGATACTGCCGGCCTTACGACAACCGTTCACAATGGCCTTTGCATATTCTTCTTCCGTCACCGCCCCGTTCATGTTAAGAGCAATGCCGCCAATAGCGGCCCCAATGACCGGCATTGCCAAATCCAAACCTAAGACCCGGCAGGTTAAATCCGTTTTTTTCACACTATGAACCGTTCGCAAATTTAAGCGGCAATCCGCCAAAGCCTGTATGTTGTGATAAAACGCAGACCCTGACCCCAACCCGCCCATACCGGGCACCTCACCGGCACAGGCAACGCCATTGCAAATCGGACAAACCCGGCAGACACCGGCAAACTTTTTTCTGGCTGCCGTTTTAATACTATTTATATCCATATAATATCCTCCCGGAATTCGATGTGCATACTTTGTTAAAATTCTTTTATATCTGTCAAATTCCTGCCATAGCGCTGCCTGCGAGTATAAAATTCATGATATTGACCATATTACAACTAACACCAGTTATATTGAGGAGGCTGTTAT
This sequence comes from Sporomusa acidovorans, assembly GCF_900101845.1. Lineage (GTDB taxonomy): Bacteria > Bacillota > Negativicutes > Sporomusales > Sporomusaceae > Sporomusa > Sporomusa acidovorans. Next base: position 26,537 of record NZ_FNAM01000061.1, read on the forward strand.
AATGACTGTAATGGACAAGATAAATTCGCAAACCCGTACCATTATGAATAAGGTTTTTGATCAGGAACCCCTCAATTATCTTGAGGCTGCCGGACTCTACGGTATTGTCGCCCAGGGGCGTTTCAACATCGCTGTGCTGCAGGTTATGTATAATCATACCAATGATTCCGAACTCAAGGATCTGATTAAAGAGGCGATTGACAATCACTCCGAAATGACGATTGAGGAAGCGGAAGATAAACTCATTAAAAGCGACGGCCATACCCCCCCATCCATTTTGTCACCCGCAATCTTCACGATTCGCCGGTTAATATCCCCGATGATGCCCGGCTGTCCGATCAGGAAATTGCGATAGCGGTCGGCACCATGGCCAAAGCCTCCCAAATGACACTGCTCACCGGCCTGCACAACTGCTACCAACCGGATGTTGCTCTAATGTACCGCAAAGCCTTGGATCACGGTTTAGATTTTGACTATCGCCTGCTGCAGCTTATGCTAAAACAGGGTTGGCTGCCTCATCTTGCTAAGCTTTCCCATTGAGTCAGGGGACGGTTATTGTGAAAACAACAGAGTCCCCGAAGCTAAAAAAAGGTATAACAAAATAGGCCTACAGTCTTAGGCAAATTTGTAGGGTACTTATATTAACTATTGAATAATTACAAATACGTATTGTATAGTAGAGTTAGCTATTATGTAGTGGTGGCGATGAGTATGCCTTTAAGGCAATAATTGGGTCGTAGAACTCGCCAGATTGTAACAGCTTATAAATAAGCGTTAGAATCTTTCTCGCCACCGCAATAATAGCTTTCTTTTTGCCCAATTTTCCCTGATGTGACCAAAACCAAAGTGCAAACGGACTATTGCGTAC
>NZ_FNAM01000116.1 GCF_900101845.1 Sporomusa acidovorans
AATCAAGAAATTATTTATTGACGTTGAATTATCACAAATGATAATTCAACCGCACATCTGGCTTTTGATGCATTACTTACATTGTTCAGTTTTCAGGGAACATTGCAGCTTACTTAGCATATCACTTTGTTAGGCTTATGTCAAATAGCAATTTTTGGTATTTGACTGGTCGGAGCGGCAGGATTCGAACCTGCGACCCCCTGGTCCCAAGCCAGGTACTCTACCAAACTGAGCCACGCCCCGATGTAATTAAGTATAAACAAAGTTTTAAGCATCTTACCCCATATCGGAGCGACTTTTATATAATATCACGCAGCTTACGTTATGTCAATATATCTATTTTATCAAATTAAGCGACCGTCACAGTGTTTGACCATTTTCCGCATCGATCTCCCCAACACCCGATAACTTCACCATTTAATTTAATTTCGACAATTTCACACAAATTAGCGCAACCTGAACATTCAAAGCTTTTAGGCTGATAACTAAAATCACTAACTTCAAAACCGCGAAACGCAGAAGGCCTATTGCCACCAACCTCTTCTTTAGCCAATAAAGCCGCACCGACTGCCCCCATAACATTGTAATGCGGTGGTACCAGTATCTTAGTTCCTAGTGCCTCTTCAAAAGCCCGACACATTCCCTTATTAGCAGCTACGCCTCCCTGAAACAAGATTGGTCCTTTAATTTGTTTGCCTTTACCAACATTATTGAGATAATTTCGAACCAATGCTTGGCATAAGCCGTGTAAAATATCAGCAATCGAATGACCAGTTTGTTGTTTATGTATCATATCTGATTCGGCAAATACGGCACATCGGCCTGCAATTCTCACGGGTGCCTGAGACTCCAAAGCAATGTCTCCGAATCTTTCAATGGGAATGTTAAGTCTGGCCGCCTGTTGATCAAGAAAAGATCCTGTACCGGCGGCACATACTGTATTCATAGCAAAATCTGTTACAATACCGTCACGAAGAATAATGATCTTGGAGTCCTGCCCCCCAATTTCAAGGACAGTCTGCACATCAGGTACTAAATGCATAGCCGCAACAGCATGAGCGGTTATCTCATTTTTTACACTATCCGCCCCTACTACCACACCGGTTAATGCTCTTGCGCTACCGGTAGTACCCACTCCGCGTATTGTAAGATTAGAATTGCGTTCATAAATTTGTCGCAAACCTGTTTGAACGGCCTCAATGGGACGTCCCTGTGTACGAATATACAAAGTATCACGCACCACTGCTTTATCATCTAAAACAGTTACATTGGTACTGACTGATCCAACATCAATCCCTAAATATGCCTGCATATGAAGCCTCCTTAATATAACTAACATAGTTATAAAATATGGTAAGTCACTTAATATATACTTACCAATTTTACTGTTTCTATGTAAGCGTCAAAGCCCCCACGCAGTAAGATTTCAGCAAAGCCTATCCCAATACCTTTTTATGCTGGGATAAGTACCTTTCCACATCATCGTACAAGCCAGCTTGATTAGCATACTTTACATAGTTTTTTATTGTTCTCAGCCATTCAAGGGTGGAGGGCTTCGTACTTGTAATCGCGTCAAGCAGATCCTTCATGAAAATAGGTCGTTCTTTGCCTGACGACATGATCTCATGTATCACCTTCTCCGTTGCCACTTCAACTACATTGTCGATATCCGCACCGGAATATAATTTCGAAAAATAAAAAAACGCAATCACAACAGTGAATGCGTCTATAGACATATGGCTCCCCGAGTAGGACTCGAACCTACGACCGATCGGTTAACAGCCGATTGCTCTACCAACTGAGCTATCGAGGAATGTATTCGTGAGTCGAA
>NZ_FNAM01000077.1 GCF_900101845.1 Sporomusa acidovorans
AGGCGAAGTGAGAATGTGTGTAAGTCGCTTAGTTAGAGCGGAGCGATAACATCCTAAATAAATGTTTTAGCTCTGAACTAACAACCAGTATCTAAATGAGCAAACTTTCTTCTGTGATAGTTTTGAGGGAATGTATGGAAGGTTTTAGTAGTTCTTTTCGAACAAACGAACCTCGAACATTCGACTCACGAATACATTCCTCGATAGCTCAGTTGGTAGAGCAATCGGCTGTTAACCGATCGGTCGTAGGTTCGAGTCCTACTCGGGGAGCCATTTTATCGCGGGATGGAGCAGTTGGTAGCTCGTCGGGCTCATAACCCGAAGGTCGCAGGTTCAAGTCCTGCTCCCGCAACCATAAGCAGCGAACCATCTTGTCGCGAGCCGATAGGCGAAGCGACGATATGAGTGAGTCCCTAGTTCTGACATTAGCGATGAACATCCTCGAATTATCTACATGGTGGCTGTGGTGAAGCGGCTAACACGCCGGATTGTGGCTCCGGTATTCGAGGGTTCGAGACCCTCCAGTCACCCCAGATCTATTTTATCGTACTCATATAATTAAGGCAGAAGTTTATCACAAAAGATAAATTTCTGCCTTAGTTTTAGTTATATAACGTTTAAGCAATTGATACGAAGTAAGATTTCACTACAAAGATATTGACAGTACATGGGGTGTACTGATATTATAGACATAATTGAAATATGTTTTTTCCGATAGAGGCGCGGCAGAGCAAGAGTAAGTATGGAGAGTTGGCAACGATGAGCATACTGAAAGGGGCTGACCGCCGAAGTGAAAGCTTTTGCCAGGAGCTTTTGCTGGTCTTGCATTGAATAAATGTAAGACTGTCACCTGAAAGTTAGGTGGAGCGCTATCTTGCACAGCGGACGAGAATAATTTCTTGTTTTTAAGCAGTTTGCGGGAATTAGTGCAAACTGCTTTTGCTTTTTCAGATGGAAGAGATTGAAGGCTAAAGCTTTGCCAGCATTTTGAAATTTGTTATGAGCAAAAGTTTTATTGCATAATTTAGTGATTAACCGAAGGGTAGGCGAAATAAATGGCTGAAAAAAGATTACCATTTACAAAAGAACAATTGGCAGAAGTAATCAAGCAATACCCCACTCCGCTTCATATTTATGATGAACAAGCTATTCGGCAAAATGTCCGTGGACTAATGAAAGCTTTTGCTTGGGCACCTGAATTTAAAGAATATTTTGCGGTAAAAGCTACTCCTAATCCGTATATTTTGAAACTATTAAAGGAAGAAGGGTTAGGGGCTGATTGTAGTTCTCTGCCGGAACTCATTTTGGCAGAAAAAGCAGGTTTGCGTGGGGAAGAGATTATTCTGACTTCTAATGACACTCCGGCTATTGAGTTTAAAAAGGCACGGGAATTAGGAGCAATCATTAATCTCGATGATATTAGTCATATTGATTATTTAGATAAGCATGTTGGAATTCCTGATATGATTTCCTTCCGTTATAATCCTGGCCCTCTCAGGGAAGGCGGCAACTCAATTATCGGTAATCCGGAAGAGTCTAAATATGGGTTGACTCGTAAGCAGCTTCTGGATGCGTACCGGGTCATGCAGGCTAGAGGCGTTAAACGATTTGGTATTCATACTATGGTTATTTCTAATGAACTCGATCCCAATTATTTTGTCGAAACCGCCAACATGATGTTTGATCTTATTGTTGAGATTTACCGGACACTTGATATTAAAATCGAGTTTGTTAATTTTGGTGGAGGAATTGGTATTCCTTATCGCCCCGAACAGGAACCTGTCGATCTGAATGTAATCAGTCAGGGAATTAAGAAGGCCTATGAGGTTAAGATTGCGGCTAACGGCTTGGCACCGCTAAAAATCGCCATGGAGTGCGGCCGGATGGTTACTGGCCCGTATGGGTATTTGGTTTCAACAGTTTTGCATAAGAAAGAGATTTATAAGAATTATGTAGGTCTTGACGCTTGTATGGCTAATCTCATGCGCCCGGCGTTATATGGCGCATATCACCATATTACAGTAATGGGTAAAGAAGATTGGCCACTGGGATATATTTATGATGTTACCGGATCCTTATGTGAAAATAACGATAAGTTTGCCGTTAACCGAAAATTGCCGATGATAGACATCGGGGATGTGCTGGTTATTCATGATGCAGGCGCTCATGGACACGCCATGGGTTTTAACTACAACGGAAAGCTGCGCTCTGCCGAATTATTGCTTAAACCAGATGGCAGTATTGAACTGATCCGCCGGGCAGAAACCATTGAGGATTATTTTGCCACACTAGATTTTTCAGGACTTGAAAAATAAACCAGGGAATATCGAAAAAGTTCACCTAAAATAGAGGGTGAACTTTTTCTTAATCTCAGTAATTCCAAAATTAATGTGAGTGAAACTGCCAAATATAAATAGAGTAACAGCTGCTTTTGGTGGAGTTGACTGAGGACGATAAATTTCTTATTCTATAATAAAGGTATATAAAAAATGTACACATCAATATGCTTGTTCTTCCCAATTTAGATACTTCTGCTACTGTAATGAATTCCAAGTTATCCCAGGGTAATTTAGTGGTTGGGAGAGGGATTGGATATGAAACACGGCAGTCGCATTGGAATTATTGTAGTGGGATTTATTATTACCGATCAGTTTTACACGGCCGTTAATTTTCGTATGTTGGTCATAGCTGCCTGTATTTTAGTATTGGTTTGGTCCGACTTCAAGCGATTACTAATAAAACAGTATGTACGGTTGGTTCGCGCTATTAGATTTTTATTTACTCCGTCCAAACATTTTTGAAAAATAACTTCATGTAGGAACGTTATTATACCGGGAGGTAAGAAGTTTGCGCGATTTAAGCAAGATGTTAGCCGGTATTGAGGAGAACTTTGCTATACCGACCAGCTTAATGAAAACAATTGCTACCCAGTTTAAAGAGGCTATGGCGGATGGTCTGACTGGTAATCCAAGTTCGTTAAAAATGTTGCCGTCCTTCATAGGTCCCCCTACAGGACGGGAACAAAAGAGGGTAGTGGCGGTCGATTTTGGCGGTACAAATGTGCGGGTACTGCTGGTTGAACTGACTGGCCTGGGGCAGACACGTATTATCAAAAAGCATTGTTTCCCATTAAAGGATAAGCAGGCTCATTATGACTATACAGCGGCATCTTCATCCGGGTTGCAGTTATTTGATTTTATAGCGGAGAAAATCGCGGAAGTTGCTCCCCGCAAGGATAAAGTATATCCATTGGGCCATACATTTTCTTTTCCCTGCCGTCAATATGGCGTTAACGAAGCGGAACTGATCAGTTGGACCAAGGAGATTAAGACAGCTGGCGTAGAAGGTCGGGATGTTGGACAATTATTGGCAGAAGCATTAAAACGTAAGGGTGTAGATTATGTCACATCACAGGCCGTGATTAATGATACTACAGGTACTTTGCTGGCGTCTGCCTACCATGACAATACTACTGATATTGCTGCAATTTGCGGTACCGGGCATAATAGCTGCTATATTGAATCCCGCTATTCTTTAACAGGTAAGCCTATGATCATTAATATGGAATCCGGTAATTTTAATAAAGTTAATCAGACAAAGTATGACCTATGTTTGGACCAGGCTAGTGAAAAACCAGGTGCACAGCGTCTGGAAAAGATGGCATCAGGCCAGTATTTAGGCGAAATTGTCAGGCTTATTATCAGGTCTTTAGTCCAGGAAGGTTATATGAACGGAGATGCTCGCGCATTAAGTTACCCCTATTCCTTACCTACGGAGGATCTCTCAGCAGTTCTTGCTGACACAACCCCAGGCTTGGAGGTTATAGCTGAAATAACCGCTGGACGGTGGGGGTTAGGTAATCTAACTATAGATGAGCTTAGAGTACTGCGGATGGTTGCCAGAGTCGTTGCTGTACGGTCCGCTCGTTTGGTAGCCTCTACTTGGGCAGGTGTGTTAGGCAGGATTGATCCGGAACTTAGTCGGCGTCACAGTATAGCTGTTGATGGCTCCCTGTACGAAAAGATGCCAGGGTATGCTGGCTTTTTAACGCAGGGAATGATTGATTTTTTTGGCACAAAAGCCGAACAGATTACTATAAAACTAAGTAAAGACGGTTCGGGAATTGGTGCTGCGATTGCGGCCGCTATAGTATATAATGAAATAATTGAAAGGATAATTTAGGGTTGTTTTTCTGGTCACCATTGATTTTGATAAAAAAAGAGGATACAATCAGGATTTTATGTTGACATTTTTCGATATGCATACTATAATAATCAAGTAGCAAAAAACTGAATGACTCCGTAGCTCAGCTGGATAGAGCGTTTGACTACGAATCAAAAGGCCGCAGGTTCGAATCCTGCCGGGGTCGCCATAGATATTTCAAAGGTTTTACGATACTTTCGTAAAGCCTTTTTTGTCGTTTTTATAGCAATTTGACAACAACGCGGCCGAATTGCTTTTTGTAATTTTTCATTGCAGTGGTGTTTCATGGTCGGTCGGGGCAGCCGGAAAGGAAGAATTGAGCCATAAGGCGATTTTTTCCTGGCCGCCGGATATCCTGTGGGTGTAGACATTGAGAAGCATTTGGGTCGTGCTGTGGCCGAGCCGGTACTGGGCGTCCTTGATGCTGACGCCGTTTTCCGAAAGCCGGCTGGCATGGTCATGCCGGAGTTTATGAAACGTGATTGTGAGATTCGCCTGTTGAGCGATCTTCTGAAATTGTTTGGACCAACGACGTGGGTCCTGTAGTTTACCATTGAGGTCGGGAAATACCAGATCGTTGTTTTCCCAGGTTTTTTTGTTAGCCCGGATAAATAGTTTTTGCCGCTCCTGGTGTAGCCGGATTTGCTGCATGGTGACTTCCGGCAAGGGCAGGACGCGCTGACGGGCGTCTGTTTTGGTATCATCGAGTTTGGTGCCGTTGTCGGTGATGCTGGCGGCCCGGCGGATGCTGGCGGTATCGGTGCTGAAATTAAAGTCTATCCACTTTAATCCCAACAGTTCGGAGCGGCTGATGCCGGTGGCCCATTCCAAAGACAGGGCGGTATACATTTCTTCATCCTGTTCAGCAGCCGCGAACAGGTTCACCCATTCCAGCTGTGTCAGCGGTATAAATTCCTTGCGCCGCTTCTTGGGCAGCGAGACTGTTTTAAACGGCAGCCGGTGCAGGATTTCCTCATGAAAGGCTTTGTTCAAGGCAATGCGCAGGACGGCAAAGGTAAGTTCCGCCAGGCGCGGGCTGCCGCCGTTATCTTTAATCTGATTGACCATATGCTGAATATCAATCCCCCTGAGTTTTTGCAGTTTGATGTCGCCTACGAGCGGCAGGATGTGGGTTTCGACGACCGAGCGGTAGCCGGCGTAGGTATTTTCCCGGACGCTGGCTTTAGCGTAGATGGTCAGCCATTTTTCCATCCACTGGCCGACGGTGATTCTATCGGCGTCGATGTAGACAGGCCCTTTGCGTTGTTCGAGCAGGGCCTCTTTCTTTTGGAGTACTTCGCTTTTGGTTTTGCCGTAGTAGTATTTGCGGATCACTTTGCCGGTCTTATGGTCCCGCCCGAGCATGATCGAGAGCATCCAGCGGCCGTCGGACCGTTTGCAAATAGTTCCTTCGCCATTGGACCGTTTTGCCATGAGCACACACCACCTTACAATTTGTTCGGTGGCAAGGGCGGCTGTGCACTGTTGTTGTATAACCCGTTGCCACCGCATGCGGTTTGCAACGAATTACAGGCACAGCCTAGCTTGATTGGGCAGTCAGGCCGTGAATGGCGTCAGTCCCTTTGCTTTTAGCGGGCAGGTCCTTACCCATCGAGCGACCATACTGTCGTTGATAAATACTGCCTTTGCCATAGTTGCTTTGTTTCATATCACACCTCCTTTGTTGACGATTGCTCCGGTCATTTGCCGCAGGGCTTGTCCCCCTGTTATGGCGGCGTCCCGGAGGCACGCAGGCTGCTTGCCTCATGCGCCATGTTCACACACCATCCTTTGTTTCCTTAGCTTTTTTCGGAAGCGAGAAGATTTACTCCTAAGAGTAAATAGATACTGCCACAAACTTTGTTCATCACATTTGTCCTTTTACGCAGAAACGTGGTGACCTTGGCCGAAAAATAGACTACGCACAGCAGCCAGAGCGCACCGGTAACGATGAAGGTTATCCCTAAGATTAAAAAGGGAATCATCCTATAGCTGTTTTGCGGATCAATAAACTGCGGCAGGAAAGAGAGAAAGAAAAGAGCTACTTTGGGATTCAGTACATCAATGATTAACCCCTGCCAAAAGGTATCTTTAGGAGACATTGCCGCGTTCGGTTGTGCAGCCGCCAAATTATCTTTTGCCAGTAGCATGGTAACACCGAGATAGCCAAGGTAGACAGCGCCCGCTAGTTTGACCATCATAAAAACCAAAGCGGAATGCGCTAAAATAACAGATAATCCTAGTGCCGCAAGTACAGTATGGATTACGCAGCCGGCACTGGTGCCCAGTACAGAGTAAATACCTGTCATACGTCCCTGCGCAATGCTTCGGCTTAACACGTAAATCGTATCTGACCCCGGCGTAATATTGAGAATAATGGAAGCAATAAGGAACATTTCGTAATGAATAATACCAAACATGTAAATCCCTCCATAATGTAACCAATCATTTTATTGTATGCTGCAATATCGCGTCATTCGTTTCACGACTTATCAATATGTATTCTGTAAATCAATGATCCGAATACCTCTTTATATAGGTCTGGAAAAGGCGGCCGCCACTCGGCCGCTTTTTCATTTCCGGCGCTTGCCGCCGGGATACAACATATTGCGAATCCACCGGTTAACCAGGGACAACCTTGTCTTTGTCTTCAGCTTTTAAGGCTGCCACGATCTTTTCGATGACGGCCCGGTCGGCTGGTGACAGGCTGGCAATGTCTTTGGCCAGATCGGTCACGTCGGCTGGCAGGGACACAACATCCGAGTCGAGGCCAAGTAAATGATCGGTTGAAACTTTTAAGATGACAGCCAGACGGGCCAGTGTCTCGCCGTCCGGTTCGGTCCGGCCCCGTTCCCAGCCGGCCACTGTGGACTGATTGCCGGCGCCGATGGCCTCGGCCAGAGCGGCCTGGGACATATGGAGCTGTTCACGGGCGGCGCGCAGGCGTTTTCCTAGTTCTTTGCTCATGTTTTTTCACACACCATCACATTTTATTTGCACACACTAAAAAAGAGCTGCTACCCACATTGTACTCAGTACATTGCGATTTGTAAATATAAAATTGAAAAATGTATTGAAAAATAGTAAAGCCTCACCTATAATTATTACATAATGCAATGTTAATATTGCAATGATCAGTTTATGGGAGGGATTGTTTATGACAAACACCAAGCTGGTGGTTACGGTCAAGGAGTTTGCGGCCATGACCGGTATCGGTCAGAACCGGGTGCGGGAGTTTTGCTATTTGCCGGATTTTCCGGCGTCGAAAGAGGGGAACCGTTTTATTATTCATGTGGAGGCCGCCAATGAGTGGCTAAGGCGGCGGACCAGCGCCAAGACAGGTGTGGATACGGCCGGTTTAAAGCGCATCCTGCCGTGAAAGGGCACCGGAAACAAGCTGTCTTTAACCGGTGGAAGTGGGCGGGGCCATGAATTACATTACCGAGCTCAATGCATTTTATGCCCGGCTTTTAGTGCGGCCGCTGTCGAGTGAGGCCCAAGCTCTGTGGAATGTGTTGCTGCATCTGTTCAACCGGGCCGGATGGCCGCCCCGGCTGACGCTGGCGGCCAGTACGCTGCTGGGCTTTCTGGGTTACAGCTATGCGACGTTGTCGCGGGCCAGGAGTGAGTTGGTGGCGGCCGGGTTGCTCGTTCATACGCCCCGCCCAGGCCGGCTGGCACCGTATTATGAACTGCAAGCATTAAGTGGTAAGGTTGTGGATAAATCTGTTGATAACCCTGTGGATAAACCGCATCTGGCATTGGTGAAGCCTATTTACCAATCATAATGAATGGCAAATGGAATGGCAAAACCGGTTTTGTCAATCATTATGATTGGCAACCTGATTACATTATTTAAACGTAAACTTTATTTATAAACGTAAACCAATAATAGTAGTAGAGCCTGTGACTATGTGGACAACAAGGGGGAGGACGGGCATGAATAAGGTCTTTCTGGTGGGAAGCATGTCCCCGGACATGGACATGCGCTATACCATGAGCGGCAAAGCGGTTTGCTCCTTTTCGCTGACCGTGGCCTTTAAAACCAAGGTGCGAGAGGAAACCGACGCGATTGACTGTGTCGCCTGGGATATGCTGGCGGAGCAGATCGGTCAGGAGGGGGAAGGCGGCCGCCGCGTGGCGATTGAAGAGCGACTTCATACCCGGCAGCTAGAAAGCGCAGACGGTCAGCGAAAGAAAGTGACCGAGGTGGTAGTCCGGGATATTGAGTTTTTGGACAGGCAGGGTCTGGCCCGGCCTGGTTAGCCAATCAGACAGAGGTGTTGTGTGATGGAAAGTAAGAGGTTGGCGGTAGCGATGCCGGAGCGGATGCACCGGGAACTGGCGAAGTTTGCGGCGTTGTTACCGGCAAAACCGCTCAAGAGCGGCCGGACGCGGGAATATAGCCTGGAGGACGCGCTGCTGCTGGCGGCTATGATTTATATTGATGACTACTTGTACCGGCAGCGGCAGAATGTGCCCTGGGCAGCGTTTCCTCTTCCCCTCCCGTTTCGAGGGAGGGGTCAGGGGTGGGTCCATAAACCCTGCCAGCCTGGTAAGCGAATAAGCACAGGGTGCAGTTTTTTAACAAACAATTAAGAAGGAGGGAAAAAGGATGGCTGATACCAGCACCAAGACGTTGGAACTAGTGTTTATCACCGAAGGCAACAAAGAGGTGACGGTGGTGGTTAAAGACCCCAAGGACGGTGTGACGGTGGCCGAAGCCCAAGCTGTGATGGCCACCATTATTGCCAAAAACGTATTTCCAGTACCAGCGGCGATCTGGTGACCTCCAAAGAGGCTCAAATCCGTCAGTTGGCAATTACCGAGTTAACCTAACAAATCAAAGGAGGCCCTGCAAAATGGAAGAACTGGCCCGTCTGACGGCGACCTACGGTTTTCCCATGGTAGTGGCCTTCTACCTTCTGGTCAGACTGGAAAAGCGCCTGACCGAACTGACCAACGCAATTAACCAGATGTGTAATTACGTCGAAAGGATGGAGGTCATGAAAAAATGATGCTGAAAACAGTGTATGGCCCGCCGCCGGCGAATGCGGAACGGATTGAGGCGGCGGAGCCAGAAGGCGAGAACTGCATTTGCGAAGAAACGAGCAAAAATGGTTCGGTTAAGCCCGAAAAGCATTTCGTCAAAGAGCATGACAACAGACTGCAACTGTCCGGGACATCCCGAGGATGATACTCCGGATAATAAAAGCTTAACCGTTAAGGGAAAAATGAATGCCTGTCAGGAATGGAGCAAAAATAATAAGACTGAGACAATACAGAATAGAACCGAAGCGTGCTACTCGGCATGTTTCGGTTCTTCCTATAAATCTGTAGTTAGTTTGCTTGTTTAAAGATTTGAACGGTAAGTCTGGAGAGTTTACCTCTGCAATTATAAATGATGATTAGGCATTTAGTGGACCGGGAAGTCCAGTTTTACCGGAATTATCGTCTATTCTGGCAGTGACGGCAATCTACCCTTTGCTTGCCATTTCTTTAGTACACAACTTACGCCGCTTAATTTAAAGCAGCCGTTGCAGGAAATACAGTTTGCCGGTTCCAGGTTTCCGGATTGCCACCGGTTAATTAAGTCGCTTTCACATATCAGCGGTCGGGAAAGAGCGAAATAATCAATATCGTTTTCATTTAAATATTTCGTCATTGACAATACGTCGCGATAGCCGCCTACGCCAATGACGGGAATGCGAATAAGTTGTTTCATTTCTGCAGTATACTTCAGAAAGTAGGGAGGCTCGCCTTTGGCTATTGTTCTTGAGAAGCCTTCATTCTGGCGGGATGAGGTACTGCCGCCGCTGATTTCCACAGCGGCTATTCCTATTTCCGCCAGCTTTTGGTAGACGTATTTACATTCTGCAAAAGTCAATCCTTGCTCCCTAAAATCTTCACAATTGATTTTAATTAAGACAGGATATTCAAGACCAACCTTTGCCCGTATTTTCTGATAGGTCTCTATAATCATTCTGCTGCGGTTTTCTATGCTTCCACCATATTCATCGGTGCGTCGATTACAATAGGGAGTTAAAAATTGGCTTAGCAGTGTTTCGTGGCCTGCATGAATTTGTACGCCGTCAAAGCCTGATGCTTTTGCCCGGAAAGCCGCTTCCGCGAACGCTTCCTGCAATACTATAATATCTTCCTGTGTCATCGCCCTGACGGCAACGTTGTTATGTCCCGCTTCTTTTAGCACACTGGGCACCCAGAAGACTTTACCAGGCACAGCAGATAAAATTTTCTGAAATCCTACACTGACGAGTTGAACGATTATGTTTGCTTGATATTGATGAACCATAGCAGTCAGTTGCTTGTACTCATTAAGGAAAGAATTATTAAAAATTCCCATTTGGGTGGGCAGTCGGTCCGAGTCACAAACGGCTGCCGCATCGGTAATAATCGTTCCGACGCCGCCTTTAGCCAAATCTTCGTATACTCGAAGCAACGCTTCTGTCATATGGCCGTGTTTGTCAGCAGTACCATAATTTGTAGCGGACCGTATAAAGCGGTTTTTTAGTGTAAGACCGTTAAGCTCTGTTTGATCAAACAATGATTTCATGGTATCCCTTTTTAATGCGGGGATTAGAGGCAGCTATAGGACGAAAGGTATGATGTAAGGTGCCTTTTGGGTTGAATAGAATTGCATTTCCCTGGTTAGTGGTTTAATCTCATCCTTTTCCAAGCAATTATTCAATGAGTAGTGCATAAGTGTAGCAGCGAATAGGATATGCTGTATTCTGTTTGCTGCTATTAGTGTGTTGCGGTGATAAATCAAAATCAATTGATTATTGGAATTTACAACTATATTGTTCAATAAAGGTACGATTACCGCCAAGAAGCTTGATGAGTGTTTTAGTCTACCCGGACAATCTACCGGGATATTGATGTGCTCTTCTTCGTTAGGATTACCTGTGTACAAGAATAAAGGCAATGGCAACGATAGCCAATTTCTGCAAATTGCACGCAAGAAAGCGCAAACCTGTTGCTGCCGGTCTAGGCGGGGGAGGCAGAAAACTTCCGTACGCTTGCCCCCGGGCTGTCGGGGGAACGGGACCACAGCGGCTGGCCCCGCACGCTGCGCGGGGCCCCGGCAGGACACTCCGGCCGGACCGGCCGCCAAACCACTGGCCGACCCAGCCGGGCGTCCCGACGGCCGCCGGAAACGAAAAAACGCTCCACCGGGCCACCTGCCGCCACTCGCCTGGCCGGGAGGTAGCAGCCGTTCGTTCCCTGCCGCGGCCGCGCCCGTCCCGCCCCGTGGACACCAAAAGCACGTGTCCACTCTTCGTCCTCCCTTCCCCCCAAACCCCCCGCTAAGGAGCGGCCGAACAAATTGGGGGGTACGCAGCCGCGGCAGGGCCCTTCACTAGCCGGGAGGCATTCAGACGGCGGCAGCAGACGGCCCGGCTCCGCTAGACGAACCCACCCCCTGCCCCCCTCCCGACGAACAAACGGGAGGGGGAACCGGCGTTACATGACTGCGTACCAAATAAGACGGCTTACCATGAGCAGCCACCAAACCCTTGTGGCCGCACATCGTAAGCTTGTTTTGGTTGCTATAGTCAGGCTGGCAGAGAAGCGCACCGGCCACGTCGGCCAAACCCGCGCCGCCGCGCCCCGTGCGACGGGCCTGCCGGCAGCAAGGGAGCTGCGAACTGCGCGGCGGGGAAAATAAAAAGACCGCCATCATCAAATGAAGGCGGTACTATAAAGGCAAAGCTAGAAGCAGATATTTATTTTTTGATCTGGAAGAATATGCTATAATAATCGTACAGGCTGTCTGGGAACGGTTAGCCACACCCTTTTTAGAAAGGGGGTGGTAATGTGTCAACATTTGAGGCAATGTACCTAATGGTCGCATTCGCAACACTTGTTGTGCTCATGGCAACAATAGGTAAGGGACGTCCGCGCACGCATTTATGCGCCGTTCGGCGTCCCTTTTCCCTTGTTTCGCACCGTACGTGAGACTTTCGCCTCATACGGCGCTCCATCAAAACCTTATGACTTTCCAGGGACAGCTTTTCTCTCATCCTTGTAATTTTGCGGTTGAACTTCGCAGAACCTTGTGGCGGCACAGTGGAATGTATGGTGTTATGACAGGATATACAGATACTGGCTAAATTCGATACCCGGTTTAGCATATAGGCAGGTAATTGAGGACGGACATGATGGAAATCAATATCATTTTGGGCCAATTGTTTTCCGCAGATTCTGCATTTTCCCTTATCCCGGTTAAAAGCATAAGCACGGTTGAGAAAATACTCGAATGTATAAAGAGAATTGTGCTGACCATACAATTGCTTTTGCCTGAGATGACCCGCAAGCCATTCATCTTTGCGGGGAAGCAGGGAAGCTTTCCCGGTGCGCTGCTGATATAACCTGCGTCCTTGCTGCGTATAAGGTGTTTCTTTTTGGTTTTTTAGCTCGGGGTTCTTCCAGCGGCAAAACAGCAAAGATGTCAGTCCAATAACCTGATCGTTTATGAAGACGGCCGGTATGTGGCTATGAAAATTTTGATGCACCTTGATCAGATTGGTAGTTTGATTGGCCGGGGTCTTCTTGGCGCCCAGCTTGTACATTTCCCGGTAAGACAGATATCCCAGATTCCATGCATATTTCTTCATCGCGGCGACGACTTGGGTAGCCGTTTGATAGTAGTTGATAATACCCCGTATTTGTAAGTAAACCCCAGGAAATCAATTGATTTCTTTCTGAGGTTAGTAAGTTTGGTCTTTTCTTCCGATAAGGTCAGCTTAAACTGAGCGGCCAGCTTACGTTGGATAATTTGCTTCCATTTTTCGGCGTTACCCTTCGTATCGGTAATCAACACCCAGTCGTCACAATAGCGGATTAAATACGCTGGCTTTAACCGGCTGCGCAGTTTCAACGCCCGCATGCGCCCCCGGGTGTAGGCATAATGTGTTTTGGTATGCTTGTTTTCCCAGGACTTAGCGATGAACCAGTCGAAACTATTGAGGTAAACATTGGCCAGCAGTGGTGAAATAATTCCACCCTGCTGAGTACCCATAGGGTTTACCGTAACTTCGTTCATGACTCCGGCTTTGAGCATCTGCTTGATGATCATGAGGACGCGGCAGTCACGAATACCCATATGCCAAAGCTGCTTAATCAATTTGGTATGGTTAATGGTATCAAAATATTGTTTGATATCGCCTTCTACAACCCAGGAATGTCCTGTATTGTGTACCAGGGTAGTTGTGCGGGCCATAGCCATGGCAGTATCACGGTAGGGGCGAAATCCGTACGAATGTGGGAAAAATTGTGCTTCCAGAATAGGTTCTAGTATCATACGGACGCATTCCTGGACCACCCGGTCCGTTGCTGTTGGAATGCCTAGCTTGCGCATTTGATTTGAACCTGGTTTGGGAATGGATTGCCTGCGTATTGGCTTTGGATGATAATTTTCCAATGATTGTTGAATTGTCCGAATTACCTGTTGGTAGGGGAGTTCTAACAGATTCCGCATGGTAATCTGATCGATTCCGGCTGTGTCTGCGCCTTTGTTGGCTTTGATGTTGTGAAAGGCCGTCTCAATGGTAACGATGATGAGATCAATTCCAGCAGGCTGTGAAATTTGGGCAGCTTGTTTTGTTCCAGAGCTGCTTTTGTATTCGCATACAATTGGTCTAAAATGTGTTGTAATCCCGCTTCATCGGTGGGGGGTTTAAGGATGGGATAGTCAGATTGTTGTTCCAGGCCGGCATTCTCCTTTCTATGGATTGTGCCTGCCGGTTTCATGTCAGGTATGGTCCACGCCTTCCCTGACAGGCTGTTTGAAAAGTTGCATAAGGATTGACTATGCCCCTTTGCTCCACGGTCATTACTCCGTTTCATCACTACTACGGGCTGCCGCCCTCCGAATGCGGTAAGCATTTCCTCTTACCTAGAGACATCCGCTGGTATCGGCGTTGGCATTCTCTTTCGAAGTTCCACTGTTTCTTGCACTCCTGCTTTGCATACGACGTTAGTTCCTTCCTTTAACCCGCCAATCGTTTCTTTGCCCGCAACCGGGGGGCGCGAAACTTTATGCCTTTGCTGGTATAAAACAGCGATGAAGTTTTACCTCTTCATCGCCACGATTGGGCTCCACTGGGGAGTAGATTCCTTCATTTAGAAATCTCATTTCTTACGAGCCGTGCATACGGAAGTTCCTGGTGTGTAAACATGGTCGTTTTATAGCCCCCCGACTACTTTGCTAACCGCTTCGCAGGTCTACGTTTCGCCGACTTCACCGGGCTTCGCACCTTATGTGGATACCTCACATAACGCACGCCGGAGTATTAGGGACGGTCTGCCGGTATTCAGTCCGTTACAGGGTTTTCTCCTGTTTGTTAGAGTACAAAATTCGGATTGTCTTTCTTCCGCTTGATTTTATTGCTCATTTCTGAGCAGATTGTTCAAGAACAGTGCGCACATAAAAAAGGAATAACCGCCCTCTTGCTAAGGTTTGCGGTTATTCCTTAATAACTAAGAATCTGGGCTAACCGTTTCCGGTTAGGCAACCTGTGGGGGCTGGCGTGCTTGCAACACGTCAGTCCTTTTCTTATATTATACCCATTGGAATAAAAATATGCAACCGGTCAGGAAAAATCCTGTCTGTTGGGCTTTCGTTTACTTGCAATTCGCTTGAAATGAGCTATAATTATTAATAGGTGGAAATTAAAAAGTCGCCGTGACCCGGAAGTGTAGCGAGCACTCCCTCGGCACGCGCAGGTGAATCGAGCACCTACACGTAACAGACAAGCTGTCCACGACGACATTTCTATTATACAATGCCGCCCGCGTAAGCACAAGCGAGGCGCTGGGTATAACGGAGATGACGGCAGGGCAAGAGCTGACTGTGCGACATGCAACAGGAGATTAAGCCTATTTCTGATACATTGTCAACGGAAAGACAAGCGTTCGCTTACATATTTTATTGACCGCTTTTCTGTTGAAGGCCAGGTCGTGACCTGGCTTGTTGGTATTGGAATTTAGCAGACGACGAAGCAAAGCGCATGTGTAGGGGTAACAGCCTCGCATGCGCTTTTTAATTTCCCCCTGTAAAAAAGCTGCGGCAGCACTAATGGGTATGCTGTAAGCCGCAGCAAAGTATAGGGGGGCTTTGTCGTGTTTAATAGTATTTTAAACCAGGCGTTTGAGCAGTACGTCCTTGACAGAGTGGATGATATCCTCAGTATAGCCGGTGTTGCTGATGTAAAGTACAAGCAAGTCGTGAAAGATGCCGGGGCTGTACTAGAAAAGCTTATGGAAATTGGCCGCGAATTGGAAGAACAGCATCCCGAATTGCTTCGTCTGGTTATGGAGTATGAGGCCGCCACTAACATGGAATCCGGACTAGCGGCTGAAATAGTCTACCGGGAAGGTATTCGGGATAGCTGCAGAGTACGTCAGGAAGTCGCCAATTTTATGCAGAGAGAGGGACACCGGGATAGGCTCTTTGTCCCGATAAGATGAGTAAAGGCGCAGATATTTGACCCCGTTTTGGCTCATATTTCCAATTGAAAGACTCGTGGGGGACGGTACTGATGATTCGTTCGTCCTAGTTTAAAACGAATCGTTGGAAGAACAAAATCGCTCAGTCGCGATGGCTAAAGATTTTTCAACAAAAGAATAAAAAAACAGTAAAAAGTATGTCTTCTATGGTATTGTTTAATCGCCAAACCAAACAATCCAAAGGAAAGCATACTTTTTACTTTTATGATTATATCATACGCAAAAACCAAGAAGCTAGGGGACGTTCTTCTTGCTTCTCTTCTAAAATACTTTAACGAAGCAAAATGAACGTCCCTTCACTTCTTTAAAGACTTATAACCCTTGAAAAGATAAATCAGGCTGAACTTTTTTGGTAATACTGGTGCTAAAATAATTATGGGGAACCGGACTAATTTCGGCGATAACAGTTTGAGCAGCTAAGGTATCTACACCTGGTATAGAGTCTAGCTGTTCCA